>CATOOF010000001.1 GCA_951801825.1 uncultured Alphaproteobacteria bacterium
ATCCCCATCAAAAGCGGAAGAATCCGGTATCTGGGACTTCGTAGTCGCCAGACTGGCCGCAATGAGAGTCGATAGCTGTACAAAAGAAGTAAAAGAATGCCTCCAGTCGCAAGACAGATGCGGCGAAGACTATACTCAGTGTATCGGGCTCGATACCGATACCATTATCAGAATGTGCCCCTATGACAAACTTGTCGGATGCCAAAAAGTGTACGGCGAAGACAACGTGCGAGGAAACGAGGTTTTCGAAAAACTTGCAGAGATGGTACAAGGCATTATGCTCGGAATCGATAATAATTTGCTGACTCAATGCCAAAATGCCGCTAATGAGGCTATGATTAAAGTGTGCGGCTCTACAGAAGATTGTAACGGACTCGCTGTCGATGATAATATTGGCGCAAGATCACTAGAATATAAAATTTGCGAATACACCAGCTCTGGCGACTCGCTGGATATATCATATGCCGGTTGCCGGACAGACGTATCACAAATCCAGGATAACGAACTGGGACGCGTTGTAGGCACCACCCAGTCAGGCTTGGGCCCGGTAACACCATTCGCAGGCGTTTTGGATGGCACAATATACTGGGAAAGTGTTGATATTGGCGATGACGGGCGCCTGTCATCGGTCGATGAATACCTGTCTAAAATTGACACATCCAAAAATATGAGTTCGGCCGCAAAAGAAAAAATACACTCTGAACTGGCAGTATTACAAAAGAATGTTGATACCGCAATACAGGCAATAGAATCCGACCCGACAGTCCAGTTCTGCATGACCGGACGAGAGGTTCAGGGAATGAAGGTTGGCGACACCCGTCGCAAGATAGGCGAACGCTCGGCCGAGGCCGCACGTTTCCCCGAACTGACCAAGCAGATGCGTACAGTAATTGCAACATCAGCATTAAAAATAGCAAAAGACAACTATTATAAGAAGTATGACGAGCTTAATGAAAAGATGCTGAAAGACTATGCAACGATTGGCGAGCGCATGGCAGAAATCGCCGGCGAAAACGCACTGGATGCCCGCCGCGAAATCGCACGCGTGGCCTGCATAAACTTCGCGGACGCGTCCGCCCTGCCAAAATCGCCCAACCCGCCCGGAAATCCGTTTGGTAAAATCCTGTCGGTCGTGGCAATTGCCGGCGCCGCGGTCGCAATACCGTTTACAGGAGGCCTGTCAACAGTGGCAATTGCCAGTATAGGAAGTATTTCTACAGCCGGAATTGCTGCAGCCGCCGCTGGCGCCACAATAGCAGGCATAGGTCTGGCCAGCAGTGGCGGCGGCAACGCAAACGGTGCTGATGGCGGCATTCAACGTGAACTGATTGGATCCAAGTCTTTAAACCAGTGGAACTATAAGGAAACAATCACGTCGACGTTTGAATGGGACAGCCTGGTATGTCACAAATGCGTACGCGCCCAGAACTGTACCAAGAAAGGCAACCCACTGTTCGGCAGCAAGTATTGCAAATCCTGGGCCGACCCGGTGGAAACCTGTACGGATACCCAATTCTAAAGAATCCCCCCGCATGGGGGGATTTTTAATACCCCCGTCGGAAAACGCAATAAAAAAACATCCCCGAACGGGGATGTTTTTGGGTCCTATTATGCAAGATTATTTTGCAACTTTTGCGGCCTTTTTCGCAGACGCTTTCTTTGCCGCCGGCTTTTCCTCAGCAGAGGCCTTTTCTTTTTTTACGGGGGCCGCAACCTCTTCTGACGCCGTCGGTTTTTCCGCCGCCACAGGCGCTACTTTCTTTGCATTTTCATCACGGTCAACCAATTCGATAATCGCCATCGGCGCCGCATCACCATAACGGAAACCCGCCTTTAAAACACGCGTATATCCACCCGGACGCTGCGCATAACGCGGCCCCAAAACATCAAACAGTTTCTTGACTGTTTTTTCAGAGCTGTTGCCCAGTTCGGACGCGGTCAAACGACGGTTTGCAACGGTGTCGTTTTTCGCACGAGTAATCAATTTTTCAACCACGCGGCGCAAATCTTTTGCCTTAGGCAATGTCGTTTTAATCTGTTCTTTTTCAATCAAGTTTTTCGCCAGGCCAACAAACAGTGCCTTGCGTGCATTTGTGTCGCGATTAAATGTGCGACCTGCTTTTGCGTGTCTCATCGACTACTCCTTTTATATTTGCTTCTGCCCCGGATACGGGGATTGTTATATTTACACACCCTAAAACATTAACGTTTCAGTAAGCATGCAACGGGACAATTTTAAATTATTTTATAAAAAAAGCAAGGGATTTTTACCCTTGCTTTCCCTGCCCTATTATTTATAAGGGTCTTCGTATTTTTTCGCCAATTCCGCGATATTTTCTGGCGGCCAACCCGGCACTTCCATACCCAGGCCCAGGCCCATAGCCTCCAGTTGAACCTTAATCTCATTCAAAGACTTGCGGCCAAAGTTCGGCGTTTTTAACATGTCGGCTTCTGTTTTCTGAACCAGTTCACCCAGCCAGTTAATCTTGTCATTCTTCAAACAGTTGTTTGCACGAACAGACAGTTCCAGCTCGTCAACATGCTTTAACAGTTTCGGATCGAACGGCAATGCGTCTTTTGCCTTTTCTTCTTCGGTCGGTGCATTAATCTGCGCCGGATCTTCGAAGTTGATAAATACCACCAACTGGTCTGTCAAAATACGTGCGGCATATGCAATCGCATCTTCTGGCGAAACACTGCCGTTTGTTTTTACCGTCAGTTCCAGTTTGTCAAAATCAGTAGACTGGCCGACACGTGTCGCAGAAACTTCTGTTGCAACGTTCAAAATCGGCGAAAAGATGGAATCTACCGGAATCACACCCAGCGGCAAGCCGTCTGCATGTGCGGATGCCGGAACATAGCCGCGCCCCGTGCCCAATGTTATTTCCATATCCAATGATGCGCCCTTGTCCAGCGTGCAGATTTCAACATCTTTGTTCATAACCTCAACGCTGCCGGATGTTTCAATCATACCTGCGGTAACAACAGCCGGGCCCTTTACTTTCAGTGTGGCCTTGTGCTGACCTTCAGTCAGGGCTTTGAAATAAACGCCCTTCAGGTTCAGGATAATATCTGTTACATCTTCGCGAATACCCTGCAACGAAGAAAATTCGTGTTGTACCCCATCAATCTTGATATAAATAGGTGCGCAACCCTGCAACGATGATAACAATACGCGGCGCAGTGCGGTACCCAATGTTAAACCATATCCTTTTTCCAGGGGTTCGGCAACCAATGTTGCCAGGTTTGGATTATGCTCATCCACTTTGATATTCAGCTTTTTCGGCTTAATCAAAGTCATCCAATTTTTTTCAATCATGATTGTTGCTCCATTTGGCTTAGTTTATCATTTTCACCATTTCGGCATGCATGAATTTTTCATGCGAATAACATCTTATATCAATAATATCAGAAAGTCAATCTGTTAAGGCCCAGGGCACATAAATTTTTTTCACTTTACATACTATATATGTTCTTACTATAATTAATCTGCTGTCGAGAGTTTCGACAGTGGGGTGTGAGAACCTCTGTGTTGGCGTCGAATAATATCCTATGGCGCGTAATTTGCGCTATTTTTATTATATTATCACGACGAAAAAAACTCCTGTACCGGCCACCGGTCAGGAGGGTTGTGAAATATAAAATACACAACACAATTCCAACAATTGTTCTCAACCTCCTGACCGCCAGAATATGGTGGTTTTTCTTTAAAAGGAACAGGAGAACAATATTATGAAAAAAGCATTGACAGCACTGGCTATATGCATGGGACCCGGCCTTGCAAATGCTGCGCTATGTATTCCGAAACAAGCTGACACCGCCGGCATATCTGCATCAGGGGCCGCCGACTGGGGCAATGGCACGACACAAGGACTGGCCTTTTGCAGCACCAGCAAAGGAAATGATGCAGGCGACACCGCAACAATTATAAATACACTATTTATAACAGATAACAACATGTACTGCTGGTGCAAATTAATTGCACCTGTGGCGTCATCCGTTTGGGTATACAGAGGTAAATATTCAGATTTTGGTACGTGCGCTGTTAATTGCGCGGGGCTATGCGCCATCAATGTCAACATAACATACGGCCAATCAATTAACCATATTCTCAATAACTAACCGAAAGGCAATTATAATGAAGGCTTTTATAATATCCGCTATCATATTTCTGACAACACTGATACCTGCATTTGCCGTGATACGCTGCATCGATTTAAACAGCACAAAAACCTGTTCTGGGCAATCCACATCCGGCGCCGAATGGGGGGCCACATGCGGCCAAACAGAGGTCAAGGGAACATTCTTTTGCGCCAGCACCAGCGGCCACTACCACGAGCTAAGCGATACTATCCGCGCCGAGCAGACCAGTAACAATAATAAATACTGCTGGTGTAAAATGTACTATCCGGCGATTTCAAAATGGATTCTGATTGATGAAAACGAAGTTACGGGTGACGGTGGTGGATGCCTTTACAGCTGCGCCGGCCGCTGCGCAGAGGCCATGGCAACCGACAGCGATTTTCGTACCAAAATATTAGGAAACCTTTCATAAAACAGGAAACAAAAGAATAATAAAATGAGAAAAAATAAAACCCTAACACTTATTATCAGTATAATTATATTTCCAATATCTGGAATATGTGCAGAATTAATGACCAGCTGTCCAAATAATTATACAATGATTTCGCGCAAAATTTTGATACAAAGCCAATCATGCCCGACAGACTATATTGCAATCCAAGGCGAAGAAACAAGCTGTATCACATATGACTGTAACGGGTGTCTTTTATATGCCAGCCCCAATCATTCCTTTATGGACCAAACAGGGAATTTTAAGTTCGTTGATATGTGTGAATATGTATTATAACTTAGCCACAGGCTCATTTTAAGTTATGACATTTCAAATCCCCCGCGGACACACCCGGCTGTTATATACCTGCAATCTATGTCAAATGATACAAGTGGAAAATTCATATATACAGACAAATGTTATTACAAAAATTAAAAAGCGCCCCATACAGGGCGCTTTTTCAAGATGCACGTGCTTACACGCGGCGAACCTTTTTCGGACGGCAGCCATTATGCGGAATACGTGTCGTATCAGTAATGCTCTGCACCACCAGGCCGGCGTTCGCCAATCCGCGCACTGCGGATTCACGGCCCTGGCCGATGCCACGCATCAAAACGTCAACCGTTTTCATACCCATTTCGGCAACCTTTTTGCCAACCGCATCGGCAACAACCGTGGCCGCATACGGAGTGGACTTTTTGGCGCCCTTAAAATTATTTGCACCCGCGGTCGCCCATGTCAAAACGGCGCCCGACTGGTCTGTGATTGTGATACGAGTGTTGTTATTCGTCGCAACAACATGCGCGATGCCATGCGATACTTTCTTAACAACTTTCTTTTTTGCTTTTGTAACTGCCATTATTTTTTACCTTTTTAGATGTCTTCAATTAACTTTCGTGTTAATCTCTACCTTTTTCAAAAATTCAAGATAGTGTTGTGAATGCGCCGCTGTTGATAAGCAAAGTGTACAATATTTACACTATGTTCCAACGACAATCAGACACAACATCTGATTGAATTTTACTTACCCTTGGTCGCAGAACCGGCAACCACAACGCGCTTACCCTTACGAGTACGTGCATTGGTCTGGGTACGCTGACCGCGAACCGGCAAACGGTTGCGATGACGGATACCGCGATACGCCTTCAAATCCTGCAGACGTTTGATGTTCATCGTAACTTCACGACGTACATCACCTTCTACCTTAAAGTTCTGTTCAATATAATTAGAAATTTTAACAACATCCTCATCAGTCAGATCTTTTGCGCGCAATCCATCTTTCAATTTCAGTGCCTCGCAAATCTGTGCGGCTTTGGCCGGGCCAATACCATGAATGTATTGCAGCGCAACCTCTATACGCTTTTCTGTCGGAATGTTTACACCTGCTATACGTGCCATCTTATGTTTTCCTTTTTATTTTACTGTCCGGTCTGGCTTTAGCCCGCCCGGTCCAAAACGCCAAAAAATCAAATAGTTGATTTTTCGGGTATTTTATTTTGCTAAATCATTTTATACAAAATTCAGCAAAAGTCAAATCTTGTTTGCATTCTCGCGCTATTTAATTAACCGCGGAAACGCCCCTTCTTTTGCGACTTTTTTATAACGCCGCCATACTGCTTTGCCACCAGATACGACTGAACCTGGTTCATAGTATCCAGCACAACGCCGGCCACAATCAAAACACTTGTTCCGCCAATTGCCAACGGCATGCCGAAATGAGTGTTCAGAATAATTGGGACGACGCACACAACAATCAGATACATAACACCGATTGCCGTCGTACGCGACACAACCGCATCCAAATAATGAACGGTCTGCTCGCCCGGACGAACCCCCGGAATATAACCACCCGCATTTTTCAAATTATTGCTGGTCTCTTCGGAATTAAAGATAACAGCTGTTTGAAAATATGCAAAAAATGCGATTAACAGCGTATACATGATTATATAAGACCATGCGCCATACGTAAAGAAACCCATTATGTTCTGAACAACCAGATTCTCAGACTGAACAAAACGCTGAACAAATGCCGGCAACATCATTATACTGGCCGCAAATACCGGACCCATAACCCCCGACATATTTACCTTTATCGGCAGATATGATGCATTGGTGTTTGCAACGCCATTCGCCATTACCTGGCGCGGATACAGAATCTGAATGCGGCGCTGGGCCTGTTCGAAAAAGGCAATCAGCGCAACAATACCGACAACAAATCCCACAACCAGTGCAATCATTGCCGGCGACATCTGGCCGACCGACCCCAACGAGAATATCTTAGCGATACCACCCGGCACCTCTGCTATAATACCTGCAAAAATAAGTAATGATGCACCCTGGCCAATACCGCGTGCCGTAATCTGCTCTGCCAGCCACATAACGAATACCGTACCACCGACCAGTGCAATAATCGCAGACAATTCAAATGCCAAACCCGGATTAACAACTGCGGCGACACCATTTACCGGCGCCATCATTTCCAAACCGCGAACCACGGCCCAGCCCTGAACCACCGCCAGGAAAACCGCCAGATAACGAGTATACTGATTGATTTTAATACGTCCAGACTCGCCCTCTTTACGCAACTCGTTCAACGACTTGCTGGTCGCCGTCAACAGCTGTAAAACAATCGATGCGGAAATATATGGGAAAATATTAAGCGCCAGTACGGACATACGCGACAGCGAACCGCCAGAGAACATATCAAACATGCCCATCATGCCGCTACCTTCGCCGCTGAACAAATGCAAAACAGCCGACGCGTTAACACCCGGCAGTGGGATAAACGAACCGACGCGATAAACAACCAGCGCCCCCAGTGTAAACAAAATACGCTTTTGCAAATCTGTCAGATTTCCAAAAAAGTTCTTTATAAATTTCATCGGCTTAACTCTCTCTTACATTTCCCGTGTACAACAGCGTACGCTGTAATATTTTATGCTTTTCACGCAATGAGATAGAATAAGTTGCATTTTTGCACAACTTACCAACACAGGCAGTGATTAAAATATCACTCAGTATCTTATGATATTTCGCCGGAATACAACGCGGAATTTCTCCAACGATACGCGCGAACACATCCGGCTCTATAGCAGCCCGTGCCATAACAATATCTGCAACCTCGTTCGAGAAAGAAGCAGTCATATTATCCTTAACGTGCTGCGCGTAACGCTTTGGAGATATCATTATTATTTCGCCTTGATTGAACCGCCGGCTTTTACAATCGCTTCCTCGGCCGCTTTTGACCATTTGGTCGCAACAATTTCAACCTTGGACTTGATTTCACCCTTGGCCAGAACCTTCAGACCAGACATTTTGCGGTTGATAACTTTGGACGCAAACAGTGAATCAATAGTAATCGGCGCTTTTGCATCAATCTTGCCGGATGCGATGAATTTTTCAATATCACCCAGATTGATTGTTACATATTCCTTAGCGAACGGATTGTTAAATCCAAATTTCGGGAAACGACGCAAAATCGGCATCTGTCCACCCTGGAATGTTGCCTGCTTGCGTGCACCGCTGCGTGCTTTCTGACCCTTGTGACCACGACCGGCTGTCTTACCCATACCGCTACCGATACCGCGACCAACACGCTTTGCATCTGCACGTGCGCCGTAATTATCCATCAATGCATTCAGTTTCATTTTATAATCCTTTTATCCTACGACTATCAATATAGTCTTTTTTCGCAAGGCGACAAGTGCCGCCCTACTCGGTTTTTTAAATATTTACTGCTCAACCACTTCGACCAGATGTGCAACTTTGGCAATCATGCCGCGCACAACGGGTGTATCGCTAAGCTCTTTTGTCTTGCCGATGCGGCCCAATCCCAACGATGCAATAACCTTGCGCTGAGATTCCGGACGACCGATAAGGCTCTTTACTTGTTTTACAACTATCTTAGACATAACTAAAGTACTCCGTTTTCTTTAAATCACGCAACGCGTTATTTATCTTCGCCCGCATCTTCCAGCTTTTTGCCGTCACGGCCTGCGATAATTTCTGCAACAGATTTGCCACGGCGTGCCGCAACAGTCTTTGGAGAATTCATTTTCGCAAACGCCAGGAAAGCTGCACGAATCATATTGTTAGGATTGTTAGAGCCCTGAGACTTAACAACAACGTCCTGAACGCCCAGGCATTCAAATACCGCACGCAAGGCACCACCCGCAATAATACCGGTACCGGGAACCGCACTGCGTACAACCAGTTTGCTGGCGCCATATTTGGCAGAGCTGTCATGGTGCAATGTACGACCCTCTTTCAGCGGAACGCGGATCATTTTTGCTTTTGCGGCCTTGGTCGCCTTTTGAACGGCAGACTGCACTTCCAGTGCCTTACCCTTGCCGAAACCAACGCGACCTGCCTTGTCACCAACCACAACCAATGCCGAGAAGGACATGTTGCGGCCGCCCTTAACTGTTTTCGAGACGCGATTGATAGAAACCAGTTTATCTACCAAGTTATCCGTCTGCAATTTTTTATCATCAAAACGTGCCATTTTTTATGTACTCCGTATATTCCAATTAGATTCTGACGCCACCGGCGCGAATAGCTTCGCACAGGGCCTTTACGCGACCGTGATAGCGATATCCGCCGCGGTCAAAATAACAGTTATCAGCAATATTAGCCTTTACTGCGCGTTCAGCAAATGTTTTGCCAACCAGCTCAGCACCGGCAACATTCCAGCCCTGACCCTTAAAGTCTTTTTCCTTTGACGATGCGGCACAAACAGTGTGACCCTTTACATCATCAATCGCCTGAATCTCAATATGACGCCCGGAACGAAAAACCGACAGACGGATTTTGCCAGGATTCTTTCTTTTCAACGCACCACGGTTTGCCAGTGTGCGTCTTTCTTCTGTAGACAAATGTTTCAACATTTTGTTTCCTTTTTGCATATCCCCGTAACAGCGGGAATCACTATTTATTATTTCTTTTTACCTTCCTTGCGGCGGATTTTTTCGCCCTTATAGAAGATGCCCTTACCCTTGTACGGATCTGCTTTGCGAACCTTGTGAATCTTGTCAGCAAACTGACCAACCAGGCACTTGTCAACACCGCTTATGATAAATTCAGTTGGTGCATCGCCCATCTGGACAGACAATCCGGCCGGAATCGGCATAATAACATCATGTGAATAACCTGCAACCAATACCAAATCGTTACCTTTTACAGATGCCTTGTAACCGACGCCTTTCATGTACATAGCTTTTTTAAAGCCTTCCGAAACGCCTTCAATAGCCGCACGTACATTGCGTGCCATCGTACCCCACATTGCACGGGACGCTTTGTCTTCCGCGTCTTTGGGTGTAATTACAATATGACCGTCTTCAATTTTAATATCAACCAAACCTGCATTTTTGGTATCCAACGGCAGTTTTACTTCGCCCTTTGGGCCCTTTACGACCAGAACCGCATCCGCCATTTCAACGGAAACACCGTCCTGGATTTTTACTGGATATTTTCCTGCACGAGACATAACTTGTTCCTCACTTCAATTAGATAACCTTGCACAACACTTCGCCGCCGACATTCATCATGCGAGCCTTGTGGTCAGTCATTACGCCGTTGGGGGTTGATACAATTGCAATACCCAGACCATTTAATACTTTCGGCATTTTTGCACTGCCGGAATAAACACGACGGCCGGGTTTAGATACTACGGAAATTTCCTGAATTGCACCGTTTCCGCCAACATACTTCAGCTCAACGATTAAATTTGAACGATGTTCGTCAATCTGTTCCTTGCGAAAATCAGTGATGAAACCTTCATCTTTCAGTACGGACAAAACCGCGGCGCGCAAATTGCTGGCCGGGACGGTAATGGTTTCCTTACCTGCATTCTGCCCGTTGCGAATGCGGGTCACCATATCTCCTATTGGGTGTGATAATGACATCTTTTACTCCTATTATGCCGAATAATTTCGGCTCAAACAGCTGCATTGTCCACAGCTGCGATTGTTGTTTTACCAGCTCGACTTACGTACGCCCGGCAGTTTACCTTCGGACGCCATTGTACGAACCTGCTGACGGCACAGACCGAACATGCGGGAAAAACCGCGTGAACGTCCCGTAACGCTACAACGATTGCGCAAACGTGTAGGATTTGCATTGCGTGGCAGTTTTGCCAGCTTTTTCATCGCCTCCATACGTTCATCAGGCGTGGCATTGACGGACATCTTGGCCTTTATCGCATCATGCTTTTTAGCATACTGCGCGACCAGTTTTTCACGTCTTTTCTGTTTGTTTATCAACGCTAACTTAGCCATTTTTTTTCCTTACTCTTATTATTTCAAAACCAACGGCAGGCCGATTTTTGTCAGCAGTGCGCGGGCCTCTTCATCTGTCTTTGCGGTTGTGGCAATAACAATGTCCATACCGCGGATTGCATCAATCTTGTCAACGGAAATTTCAGGGAAAATCAAATGTTCCTTGATACCGAAGGCATAGTTTCCACGGCCATCAAACTTGGATTTGGACAAACCGCGAAAGTCTTTTACGCGCGGCAATGCAACCGTAATCAACTTGTCCAGGAAATCATACATTCTTTTACCACGCAAGGTTACTTTTGTACCAATAGGCTGGCCTTCGCGCAGACGGTATGTCGCAATTGATTTTTTCGCACGTGTAATAACAGATTTCTGAGCCGCAATCGCAGTCAAATCTGCCGCGGCAGAATCCAATTTCTTTTTGTCCGAAACAGCTTCACCGACACCCATGTTCAAAACAATCTTTGTCAATTTCGGAACGGCCAGCTCGTTCGTATAGCCGAATTCTTTTTTCAATTCAGGCACGATATTTTTTTCATAAATTTCACGCAATCTGCTTTGCATTTTTTTATTCCTTACATTTATTGTTCCCGTAACAGCGGGAAACCATTCTTATATCTGGGCCCCAGATTTTTTTGCAATGCGAACTTTCTTGCCCTCTTCCATTTTATAGCCAGCGCGTGTGGCCTTTTTGGTTTTCGGATCAATCAGCGCGACATTGGATACATGAACCGGTGCCTCGCGGTCAATGATATGACCAGGTTGTTCCTGAGTGGGTTTGATGTGCCATTTGCGGCGGTTCACACCCTCAACTACAACGCGGGATTCCGTCGGACGCGCTTCCAGCACTTTGCCTTTAACGCCCTTGTACTTCCCAGAGATAACTACGACTTCGTCGCCTTTCTTTATTTTCATTTTGCTCGCCTTTTATCTTTGATGTTACCTGTCGGCCAATATTATATAACCTCTGGCGCCAAGGAGACAATCTTCTGAACGTCATACTTACGACGCACTTCACGGGCAATCGGCCCAAAGATACGCGTACCAATCGGATCAAAGTTGTTTTTGTTAATCAAAACAACCGCATTGTCGTCAAAGCGGATGATAGAGCCATCCGGACGCTTTACCGGGAATTTGGTGCGAACGATAATAGCGCGCTGAACCGTACCCTTTTGAACCTTACCGCGTGGAATTGCTTCCTTAATCGCGACGACAATTTTGTCACCAACCGTTGCATAGCGGCGATGAGAACCGCCCAGAACCTTGATGCACATTGCTTTCCGCGCACCAGAGTTATCTGCAACTGTCATAACTGTTTCATTCTGAATCATTTTTTTACCCTATATCCTGCAAACCGGGCAATCCCCGACTGCTTTGTTACGAGTTCCGACTGTCAGCACATTTCCATCCCAAATGTGTAACCTCAAAGAACCCTCGGCTTCGGCTTTATTAAGCCACTTCAACCTCATCGTTCTTGGAAACGCCAACGCGTCCCTTTACGACCCAAGATTTTGTCTTGGAAATCGGACGATGTTCCTCTATCGCAACAATGTCGCCAACTTTAAATTCGTTGTTTTCATCGTGCGCCTTGTATTTTTTATTCTGCTTCACGAACTTACCATACAGCGGATGACGGAAACGACGTTCCACTTCAACGACAACCGTTTTGTCGTTTGCTGTACTTTTAACTGTTCCCTGCAGTATACGTCTTGGCATAACTTATGTCCCTTACCTGTTTTAACCCCCAGTTTCCGGCGCATTTGGCACCGGACACGATGGTTAAGTTGCTTGTTTTTTCAACCAATTTCGGCATATGATATCTAAAAATTTAGAAATCTCAACAAAAATCGGCAATTTTTTTTATTTTTTTGCTGCATTCAGCTTTGTTTTGACGCGTGCAATTTCACGACGGGTCTGACGAATAACGTGTGTCTTCGGCAACTGACCCGCGACATGCTGGAAACGCTGGTTCATTTGTTCCTTGCTCAAATCAACCAATTTGCTCTGCAATGCTTCCACCGTCAAAGATTCTTTTTCAACTTTCTTGTCTGCCATTTTAGCTACCTTTTTTTGCATCTGGCCCATACACGACCACATACAACCTTTTTATTAGTTAACCTTGCGTTCAACAATCTTTGTCTTAACCGGCAATTTTGCAGCAGCCAATGCGAACGCTTCGTATGCTACTTCCGGCTTTACACCGTCCAATTCGAACATGATACGGCCCGGCTTTACACGGCAAATCCAGTATTCAACCGCACCTTTACCTTTACCCATACGAACTTCGGCAGGTTTCTTTGTTACCGGAACATCCGGGAAAATACGAATCCACAATTTACCCATACGTTTCATATGACGCGTGATTGCGCGACGAGCCGCCTCTATCTGGCGTGCTGTAACGCGTTCCGGAGTCATGGCCTTCAGTCCAAAAGAACCAAATGCCAATTCGCTACCACCTTTGGTCGCACCATGGATGCGGCCTTTGTGCTGTTTGCGAAATTTTGTTTTTGTTGGCATCAACATAATTAACTACCTTTTATTACTTGTTCTAATTTTTGTTTCCCCGGCGCCATATAGACGCCGGCAAAAATTTACTTGCTTTTTCTTTCGCTGCTGCCGGCGTATTCGGCGGGTCTCGCCATTTCAGATGCCAGCTTTTCCTTGTTTACAACATCACCTGTGTAAATCCAAACCTTTACACCGATAACGCCGTATGTTGTTTTCGCCTGGATAGACGCATAATCAATATCCGCACGCAGTGTATGCAACGGAATGCGTCCTTCGCGGATTTGTTCGCTACGCGCGATTTCCGCACCGTTCAGTCGACCAGAGCACATAACCTTGATACCCTGTGCGCCCGCTTTCAGGGCATTCTGAACAGCCTTTTTCATGGCGCGCTTCGGCGATACACGGCCCTCAATCTGCTGTGCCATGTTCTGCGCGACCAACTGGGCATTCAAATCAGGACGGCGAACTTCATAAATGTTAACGACAACCTGATCATTTTTAACCAATTTCTTGATATCGTTACGCAGTGCTTCAATATCTGCACCGTTTTTGCCGATAATCATACCCGGGCGTGATGTATGGATTGTAACAACCACTTTCTTGGCAAAGCGTTCAACAACAACCTTGGCCAAGCCCGCTTTCTTCAACTTCTTTTCAATAAATTTACGGATTTTAATATCCTCGGCAACCAATGCGGCGTAATCTTTTTTACCCGCAATCCAGCGTGAGTCTGTAATCTTGTTAATACCCAGACGCTGTGAAATTGGCGATACTTTCTGTCCCATTTTCTTTTTTCCTTGTTTTAAGGGCCTTGTGTTCTTGAAACCGTTATGGTTTTATTCAGGATTTCTCCATACCACCGGCCCCGGCTTTTATTATTTTGCTTTTGTTTCTTTTTTTGCCTTTTTGGACGGCGCAACGCCTGATTCCAAAACGATTGTCAGATTCGAGAAAGGTTTCAAAATCGGACGCGCACTACCACGCGGACCGGCCATGATACGTTTCATCGTCAGTGCTTTTCCGCACCATATTTCCTTAACAAACAGTGTGTCCACCGGCAGATTCTTGTTGTGTTCCGCATTCGCAACCGCAGACAGCAGAGTCTTTAAAACTTCGCCTGCAACGCGCTTTTTCGAAAACTTCAAGACATCAACCGCACGCTCTACCGGCAACCCGCGAACCATATCGCACACCAGGTTCAATTTCTGGTGGCTGACGCGAATCATTTTATTAAAGGCGCGAACCTGATTCTCTTTAATTCCATATCTTGTCGTTGTCATAACTACTTACCTTTATTTCTTGGCGGCCGCGGCCTTTTTATTTGCAGCGTGACCCTTAAATGTACGCGTCGGGGCAAATTCACCCAACTTGTGCCCAATCATATCTTCTACGATGGATACAGGAATAAATTTGTTACCATTGTGAACCTCAAAGGTCAGTCCAACCATCGGCGGAACAATTGTGCTGCCGCGGGACCATGTTTTAATCGGCTTGTGGTCGTCTTTTTCAATCGCCGCAGCTGTCTTTTTCAAGACAGAGGGATGAACATACGGACCTTTCCAAACTGAACGAGACATTAATAACTCCGTTTTTTATCTTTGGTCGGCCACCCATATAGATAGCCGACTTATTTATTATTTCTTCTTTGCCAAATGTCTGCTGCGGATAATCATCTTAGCAGTGCGCTTGTTGCTACGTGTGCGGTAACCCTTGGCCGGAATACCTGTACGTGATACAGGCTCGTGACCCTTAGAGTGACCATTACCACCACCCATCGGGTGATCGTTCGGGTTCATCGCCATACCGCGTACGGACGGGCGAATACCCAACCAGCGTGCACGCCCAGCCTTACCCAGGTTTACATTGCGCTGATCCGGATTTGAAACACTGCCAACCGTCGCCAGACAGTCAGAGTGAACCTTGCGCAGTTCGCCGCTGTTCATTTTAATCTGAGCATACACACCGTCCTTACCCATCAACTGAGCATAGCAACCGGCACTGCGAGCCAGCTGGCCGCCTGCACCCGGTTTCAGTTCGACGTTGTGAACAATTGTACCAATCGGCATGTTCTTCAAGGGCATTGCATTACCCGGCTTGATATCTTCGCGCTGGCCGGAAATAACAGTATCACCAACTTTCAAATCACGCGGCGCCAGGATATAGGAACGAACACCGTCCGTATATTCAATCAGTGCGATAAACGCAGTACGGTTCGGATCGTATTCCAGACGAACAACAGTTGCCGGAACACCGGTCTTTTTACGCTTAAAATCAATCAAACGATATTTACGCTTGTGACCGCCGCCCTGATGCATGACGGTTACATGGCCCATATTGTTACGGCCACCTTTGGATTTCAAACCAACAGTCAGCGATTTTTCCGGTGCGCCGCGGTGCAGTTCACTGCGGTCGACCTGGGTCAGGCCACGCATACCCGGCGTATTCGGCTTATAATGCTTTAATGCCATTTTTTCTTACCTTTGCTTTGTTCTGACACTAACGTCCAGTTACCCCGGATTCTCTGCCAGAACGGTTTATTTTATTATATATTTGCGGACAGGTCCAGTTTTGCATCTGCCGGCAACGAAACGTATGCCTTTTTAACAGTGCGCTGTGTACCTGTGCTGCGGCCACGGAAAGTTTTAACTTTACCCTTGGTAACCACAATGTTAACCTTGGTCGGTTTTACATTGTAGATTGCCTGAACCGCACGTGCAACATCCTCTTTTGTGGCATCTGCCGCAACTTCGAATGCAACACCATTGTTTTCAGACAGTTTTGCTGCCTTTTCCGAGATTATCGGACGACGCAGTATACCATAAGTATCAGCGGTCGCAACGATTTTTTTCTCTGTACTAACTTTTTTTTCTGCCATTTTATTGACCTTTCTTTATTATGCCAATCTTGCTTCTACCGCTTTGACCGCATCTTGCGTCAAAACCAATTTTTCATGTTTCAGGATGTCCAAAACGTTCAAGCCCATTGTCGGCAATGCATCAATGTTTGCAATGTTTGCCGCAGATTTTTTGAAGTTTTCATCCAGCGTTTCACCGCCAACAAACAAGGCCGACGTCAGTCCCAAGTTTTTCAGCTGTTTTGCAAACGCCCCTGTCTTGGCCGCCGACAGCTTTTCGGAATCAATCACAACCAGGCTACCATCTTTTACCTTGGACGACAACGCCATTTTCAAGCCCAGACTGCGAATTTTCTTTGGCAAATCGATGCTGTGGTCACGGACAACCGGCCCATGAACAACACCACCGCCGCGCATATGAACATTATATTTTTCACCCTGACGCGCATTACCAGTCTTTTTCTGCTTGAACGCCTTTTTACCGCTACCCTCGACATCAGATACGGTTTTAACCGCATGTGTGCCGGCACGCGACTTGGCACGCTGCCAAGTTACGACGCGATGCAAGATGTCCGCACGGGGTTCCAATCCGAATATCAGGTCCGACAATTCAACCTTGCCGACTGATTTCCCATCAAAATTTACGATATCTATTTGCATTTTATTTCACCTTACTCTTGCTGTTACAATTTACTTTATTATTCCGCAACAGCTTCTGTTTCGGTTGCTTTTACTGCTTCGGCCATTTTTGTCGGCATCGGCAGGTCTTTGTGTTCTTTCTTTACGGCATCCGTTACCAATACGAATGTACCGTTTGCACCCGGAACTGCGCCTTCGACAAAAATCAAATTGTCTGCCGCATCTGTGCCGAATACTTTCAGGTTCTGAACCGTTACGGTTTCATTTCCCATCTGACCAGCCATTTTTTTGCCTTTCAAGACACGACCCGGCCATTCGCGCATACCCGTACCACCAATGGAACGATGCGCTTTCAAAACACCGTGTGTCGCTTCTTTACCGCCGAAATTGTGACGCTTCATCGCGCCCTGGAATCCCTTACCCTTGCTTGTCGCCTGAACGTCAACAAATTGACCGGCAACAAAATGTTCCGCCGACAATGCAGTACCCGCCGGGATAATGCAATCGTCAGATACGCGGAATTCAACAACCTTGCGGAATGGTTTTACACCCGCCTTTTCTGCTGCGACCGCTTGGGGTTTTGCAATATGTTTTGCCTTGGCCTCGCGCATACCTACGATATTTGCGACATAACCGTTCTTGTCCGTCGTACGATTTCCGATAACTGTACAATCGCCGACCGCCAGGACCGTCACCGCATGGGCCGCCCCCGCGTCGTCATACAGACGCGTCATTCCTATTTTTGTTGTAATTAATCCGCTACGTTTCATTTTTGTTGCCTTTATTTATGTCAGAGGTTAGCGTGTTTTATTATTTGCATCCCACGCCAACCTAACAGCCTTACAATTTAATCTTTACGTCAACTCCGGACGCCAAATCCAACTTCATCAAAGCATCAACAGTCTGAGGGGTTGGGTTAACAATGTCGATTACCGCCTTATGATTGCGGATTTCGAACTGCTCACGCGACTTTTTGTCCACGTGCGGCGAACGGTTCACCGTAAATTTCTGAATCAAAGTCGGCAAGCGAACGGGTCCAACGACATCCGCGCCAGTGCGCTTTGCAGTTTTGACAATTTCTTCCACAGATTCCATCAAGACCCTGTGGTCAAATGCCGTCAACTTGATGCGAATTTTAGATGCAGGTACCATTTGTTCGTTTTCCTTATGTTTATCCGGGCCGGTAATCACTGGCGCTATTTCATCCAGTTACACCGGCCCGTTGGTTGTATTATTTGATAATCTTCGATACAACACCGGCGCCAACCGTGCGACCGCCTTCGCGGATAGCAAAGCGACGACCTTCGCTCATAGCAATCGGTGCAATCAGCTGCACTGTGATACGAACGTTGTCACCCGGCAGAACCATTTCTTTGTCAGCCGGCAATGTGATTGTACCAGTTACGTCAGTTGTGCTGAAGTAGAACTGCGGACGATAGTTCGAGAAGAACGCCGTGTGACGACCACCCTCTTCTTTCGTCAAGATATAAACTTCAGCTTCGAATTCTGTGTGCGGTGTGATGGAACCCGGTTTGCAGATAATCTGACCACGTTCAACATCTTCTTTCTTTGTACCACGCAACAACAGACCTACGTTGTCACCAGCTTCACCCTGATCCAGCAATTTGCGGAACATTTCAACACCGGTAACAGTTGTTTTCTGTGTCGGACGCAGACCAACGATTTCGCATTCGTCACCAACCTTGATAACACCGGATTCGATACGGCCTGTTACCACGGTACCACGACCTGTGATAGAGAATACGTCTTCAATCGGCATCAAGAACGGCTTGTCAACCGGGCGTTCCGGCATCGGGATAAATTCATCGCAAGCCTTCAACAACGCGTCAATAGCTTCTTTGCCCAAACCGTCGTTTTTACCTTCCAGAGCGGAAATAGCAGAACCACGGATAATCGGAGCATTGTCACCGTCGAAATCGTTCGCAGACAACAGTTCGCGAATTTCCATTTCAACCAATTCCAACAGTTCCGGATCATTCGCCAAATCGCACTTGTTCAAGAATACAACGATTTTCGGAATACCTACCTGGCGCGCCAACAGAATGTGCTCGCGTGTCTGAGGCATCGGACCGTCTGTCGCCGCAACTACCAAGATAGCACCGTCCATCTGCGCGGCACCGGTAATCATGTTTTTAACATAGTCCGCGTGTCCCGGGCAGTCTACGTGAGCATAGTGACGTGTTTCTGTTTCATATTCAACGTGAGCTGTGTTAATTGTTATACCACGTGCCTTTTCTTCCGGCGCGTTATCAATTTCGTTAACGCCCTTCGATTTGTCAGCACCAACACCATAACACTGTACAATAGCTGCAGTTGTTGTCGTTTTACCGTGGTCAACGTGACCAATGGTACCGATGTTAACATGCGGCTTGGTTCTTACATACTTTTCTTTTGCCATAGTTTTCTCCTTAGGCTTTGCTTGTTTAGTTTAAAACTCTATTTTATTTTGTCAACTTTTTAATAACTTCGTCTGCAACATTGGACGGCACTTCAGCATAGTGCGACAATTCCATGTACGGATTTGCGCGGCCCTGTGACAAAGAACGCAATGTCTTAACGTATCCGAACAGATTAGCCAGCGGTACGAACGCCGAAATCAGCTGGTTGCCGAACTGGGTTTCAATACCGTTAATCTGACCGCGGCGACTGTTCAGGTCCCCGATGATGTCACCGACGTATTCTTCCGGAGTATTTACCGAAAGCTTCATAATCGGTTCCAACAACTTTGGCGAGGCCTTTTTCATCGCTTCGCGGAAACAGGCACGCGCCGCAATTTCAAAGCACAGAACATTGGAGTCAACTTCGTGATACTTACCGTCAACCAATGTTGCCTTGAAATCTACTGTGGGATAGCCAATCAGAACACCTGTCTGCTGGGCTATCTTCAAACCCTTTTCAACGCCGGGGATGTATTCTTTCGGAATAGCACCACCAACAATCTTGTTATCAAACGAATATCCTTCGCCCGGTTCAACAGGTTCGAATTCAATCTTTACCTGAGCGTACTGACCCGAACCACCCGACTGTTTCTTGTGGGTATATTCTTCGGTAATCGCCTTGCGGAAGGTTTCACGATATGCAATGCGAGGTTCACCCACCGCAACGTCAACCTTAAATTCACGCAACAAACGGTCAACCAGAATTTCCAGATGCAGTTCGCCAACACCCGCCAAAATTGTCTGGCCTGATTCTTCGTCAACGGATACACGGAAAGACGGATCTTCCTTAGCCAGCGCCTGCAGACCCAGGGACATCTTTTCAATGTCGGCCTTGGTCTTGGGCTCAACAGCGATGCTGATAACCGGTTCCGGAACGTGAATGTTTTCCAGAATAATCGGATTTGATTCGTCGCACAGCGTATCACCAGTAATGGTTTCTTTCATACCAACCAGCGTTACAATATCGCCCGCTGTTGCTTCTTTGATTTCTTCGCGGTTGTTCGCGTGCATCAGCAACATACGGCCAACACGCTCACGCTTGTCGCGGTTGGAGTTATAAATATATGAACCAGATGTCAGCTTGCCCGAGTATACACGGATAAACATCAGGTTTCCAACAAACGGATCATTTGCAACCTTAAACGCCAGGGCGCTGAACGGCTCATTTACGCTGGGCTTGCGCTCGGCCACGGTTTCACCGTCCATCTTGGTACCTTTAATAGCCGGAATATCCAACGGTGACGGCAGATAGTCAACAATAGCATCCAACAGCGGTTGTACACCCTTGTTCTTAAACGCCGAACCACACATTACCGGAACAAAATTCTGTGCAATTGTACCCTTGCGCAACAGCTTTTTGATTGTGTCATGGTCTGGTTCTGTGCCTTCCATATAGGCTTCCATTACCGCATCATCCAGTGTTACAACTTCTTCAATCAAATGATTGTGCAGTTCTTCGGCCTTTGCCTTCAGCTCTTCTGGAATATCAACGATAATCGGGTTGCTGCCGTTTTCATCCTGCCATACGATACCATTCATTTCCAGAACGTCAACAACGCCCTTAAAGTCGGATTCCGCACCAATCGGGAAATTCAAAACCAGCGGATTTGCACCCAAACGTTCACGAATCATATCAACACAGCGGAAGAAGTTTCCACCGATACGATCCATCTTGTTAATAAAGCAGATACGCGGAACATTATAACGGTCAGCCTGGCGCCATACTGTTTCAGTCTGGGGCTGAACACCCGATACAGATTCAAATACAGCAACCGCACCGTCCAAAACGCGCAAAGAACGCTCTACTTCCATTGTAAAGTCAACGTGTCCCGGGGTATCAATCAGGTTGATACGATGATCACGCCAAAAGCATGTTGTCGCGGCAGATGTAATAGTAATACCGCGTTCCTGTTCCTGGGCCATCCAGTCCATTGTTGCGGCCCCGTCGTGCACTTCGCCGATTTTATAGCTTTTACCAGTATAGAACAAAATACGTTCCGACGTGGTGGTTTTACCAGCGTCAATATGGGCCATAATGCCGATATTGCGGTACATATGTAAAGGAGCGGTTTTTCCAACAGACATGTGTCTTTCCTTAGTTTAAATTGTCTTTTATTTTTTATATTACCAGCGGAAATGTGCAAACGCCTTGTTCGCTTCAGCCATTTTATGTGTGTCAATCTTTTTCTTGAACGCACCACCCTGGCCGTTTAATGCATCACGCAGTTCACCGAATACACGGTCTTCCATTGTGCGCTCGCCGCGCTTACGCGAAAACATAACCAACCAACGGATAGCCATTGTCTGCTGACGTGCTGGACGAACCTCAACAGGAACCTGATAAGTTGCACCGCCAACACGACGACCCTTAACCTCAACCGACGGCTTCAGGGCATCAATCGCCTCAAGCAACGCGGCCAGTTCATCACCGTCTTTTGCAATCTTTTTCAGTTTATCCATTGCGCCGTAAACGATATTTTCGGCAACTTCTTTTTTGCCGTCCCACATTACATTATTAATTAATTTTGCAACAACCAGATTGTTATACTTGGAATCTGGCAATATTTCACGTTTAGCTGCGCTTTTACGTCTTGACATTTTCTTTTCCTTTTATTCTTCACCCGGCCTTATTGTTTTCCGGATTACTCATGCGGCACCGCCACATGCAATTAGCATTATTTCTTTATCTTTGCACCATATAATGAACGACCCTGCTTACGGCTATCAACACCCTTGGTATCCAAGACACCACGAATGATGTGATATTTAACACCGGGCAAGTCCTTTACACGGCCGCCGCGGATCATAACAACGCTATGTTCCTGCAGGTTGTGGCCTTCGCCCGGGATGTAAGCGGTCACTTCGCGACCGTTCGCCAGTTTAACACGTGCAACTTTACGCTGCGCCGAGTTAGGTTTCTTAGGTGTAGTCGTATAAACACGCGTGCAAACACCACGCTTCTGCGGGCATTCAACCATGTCAGGCGCCGTAGATTTTACAACAACCTTTTTACGCGGTTTCCGAATCAGTTGGTTTACTGTTGGCATTCAAAATCTCTTTTTTTCCTTACAACTTTTGTACACACAAAAACCGCCCGCCAGACTTATCCCACCAGGAAAAACCAGGTGTTATAAATCCGTCAATCGTGCAGATTTCTGTATTTTTTCTTTCCTTGTTTACACGGAAAGCGAACATACTATAACCGCGCCCCCTAAGATTGTCAAGAAAAATCTAGGAAAAAATAATAAAGGAATAAATGTCAAACCCGCGAATTCTGGGGGATTTAACACACAGCACAATCATACAAAAAGTTATTTGGTATGTATAAAAAATTACACTATTTTCTTGTTTGTATAAACAGCCCCCGACATGATATCGGGGGCCGCTTTTTCATTATATATTAATTTAGAAATCAATACCGAATTTAGCACCAAATGCAAATCCGTCCTGAACTTCCCATTTGCCTTCGGCTTCATGTGACATTTCCTTGCCGACATATGCACCGACAAACTTTGTTTCATCGATGTTATAGTTCACACCGACTTTACCCGTCCATACACCCGGTTTGTCATCCCAGTTATCAGTATTGGTTGTATATTCAACACCGGCCACCAGGTTCCATTCGCTGCTAATCAGCACCTGACCATCGAGCCCAAAGCGCAACTGATGCAGACCCTCGTCATCCCAGTTAAAGGATTCTGTGTTGGCATAGTCAAACGCGATATGTCCTGCAACCGTCCAGCCATTGTCAGACACATAACCCGCACGCGCCCCCAATGTCCAGATATAATCTGTCGTGTCTTCATCCAAGAATGATACATGATCACCCCAAACCGGTGTTACCGCATAAGAACCGAACAGGTCGCCCTTCCAGTTACCCATATCAATTGCACGATAATTCAGACCAAAGGATGTCATCCCCCAGTCAGCCGTATCAAACCAGTCTGTCTGCGATACATTTGTGGCCAAAACCACCGCCAGGCGGTTTGTAACACCATATGCAAATTCTTCGTTCAAACCAACTGTTTTGGTATCATTTGTATCAGACCCAACCGTTGTAATACTGTAAAACCGACCCTGGTCCGGACGATACAATGGATTGCCATCAATAATATTTGCCGCATGTGCGCCAGAAACCGCAAACACAGCCATCAACGAAGTTAAAACTAATTTTTTCATATTCTATCCTTTCCTTAAGGTTAACAACTAGACATTGTTTTCTAGTTCTTAAGAATATTTTACTATCGCCCACAAGTCCCCCGCAAGGGAAAAGATTTTTGCAAAAACCCATAAAATATGTTATGCTAAGCCGGCTTTCGAATCGGAAAAACTTCCTAACTTACATCAAAAAATCCCTGGTTTTCAGGGACTTTTTACATTCACTAACAAAATTCGTTATAGAACACAATTATTAACAAATTTAACGTTTTTGACGATTACAACTGTTTAATTTCTACTTTTTTTTATCGCGCGCCAGTCGGCATGATGACGCATATGCTGTTCATAAGAATTAGAAAAATGATGCCCGCCGCGCCCATCTGCGACAAAAAACAGATAATTTGTATCAGCCGGCTTCAACACAGCGCGAATTGCCGCCTGGCCCACATTTGCAATCGGTGCCGGCGGCAGGCCACGATGCAGATATGTGTTGTACGGACTCTCTATCTTCAAATGTCCGCGCAACAACGGTTCGCCCCGCATATCCCCCACCCCCCCTGTCAAGGCATATACAACGGTCGGATCTGCCTGCAGTCGCATATTTTTATTCAACCGATTGACATAAACACTGGCCACCAGCGGCATTTCTGCCGCACGCGGCGTTTCTTTTTGTACAATTGATGCCAGCGTAAGAACATCATTCCAGCTGCTGAGCGGCGACGGCGCAATACGCCCCGCCCTGACCCATGCATCATGTATGGCATCCATTTTCTTGCGCGCCAAATCCAGCACCGCCAGCCGCGCCGTACCGCGTGCAACGCGATACGTGTCGGGAAAAATATCACCATCACGCAGATTGCAAACCGGCAAATCACTGGGCTTGTCACACTCTACCGCGCCAGACAAACCGCCGGCCTGCAACAGTAATTGCTTTGTCTGAATAATAGTAAGGCCTTCAGGTATTACAACCGTGGTCGCCGCAACATCGCCTGTCGCCAACATGCGCGCCACGCGCCATGCGCTAACATGCGGCGGAAATTCATATTCACCGCTCTGCACACGGCCATCCGCCATGCGCACACACATTTTAAACAACCCAACCGAATCAATAACGCCGGCCGACACCAGCTGACGCGCCACGGCGGCAACACTGGCGCCACGCGGCACACTTATTACGACACTTTTACGTAACGGGGAATAAAATCCGACCGTATACACCCCGGCAATCAACGCCGCCAGTAATGCCAGGCCGAAAAAAATCATAAACTTTTGTTGTTTAAAACTTCTGGGCTTCATAACCTGAATATTATTGCAGATAAAAAATATTTTGCAAACGCTAATAAGAAACCGCCCACAAAGGGGTGGTTAAATTTTTGGTCGGAGTGACAGGATTCGAACCTACGACCTCTGCGACCCGAACGCAGCGCTCTACCAGACTGAGCTACACTCCGATATGGCGGGATTATGCACCTGTTTTTTATAAAATGCAACTATTTTTATTTATAATTTTCACTTGTAATTATCTTTTTATGCACCATATTTTAACCTGTATATAAATAAGGAATAAATATGTTCGCTTTAAAATTCTTGTCAAAATCCAAATTTGACAGCTATCAGGACTATAAACAAAACGCAGCCCCAACCGTTCCGGACAACTTTAATTTCGCATATGACGTGATCGATGCCCTGGCCATCGAAAGCCCGGACAAGGTCGCTCTGATTTGGAATGATGACGCGGGCGATAAAAAAATATTTACGTTCCGCGACCTAGCGCGTGCATCAAACGCGGCGGCAAATTTTCTAAGCGGACGCGGAATAAAAAAAGGCGACACTGTATTACTGTTTATGCGCCGGCGCTGGGAATACTGGGTTCTGATGATGGCGATGCATAAGCTGGGGGCGATTCCCATTCCGTCCACAAATCAGCTAAAGGCGGAGGATATTAAATACCGCATCCAAACCGCCGATGTAAAAAACATTATCGCATTTGATGACGGGTACATTGTCAATGAAATAAAAGCCGCAATTGGCGACGCCCCAATTCAGCTAATTTCTTGCGCAGATGTTGCCGACGGCATACAGCAGTCCCCTACAACATTCACACGCATCCCGAATGAAACCGGCGACACGATGGTTCTATATTTTACCAGCGGAACAACAGATTTGCCAAAAATGGTTGCACATAATTTTGCATACCCGCTGGGACATATAAATACCGCAATGTTCTGGCAGCGCCTGGGCGATGGCGATATTCATTTCACTTTGTCCGAATCGGGATGGGCAAAATGCTCATGGGGAAAAATGTACGGCCAGTGGCTGGCCGGGGCCGCAGTATTTGTTTTTGATTTTGCAGGCCGCTTTACCGCGCACGATTTGTTAAAAGCCATATCCGAAAATCACGTAACGTCATTCTGCGCACCACCGACGGTTTACAAAATGTTACTGCATGCAGATTTAAGTAAATACGACCTGTCTGCCCTGACCAAGGCCGACATTGCCGGCGAGGCATTAAATCCAGAGGTTTATGAAAGATTCCTGCGCGCCACAGGTATAAAAATGCGTGAAGGATTCGGCCAAACAGAAACATGCGTTATGCTGTTCAACAACGAATGGATAGAACCCAAGCCCGGCAGTATGGGAATGCCTGCGGCCGGCTGGGACATAGAATTACTAGACGAACGCGGCCGTCCGGTTCCCAACGGTACCGTCGGCGAAATTTGCGTAAACCTGAAAGACAGTCGTCCGGTTGGTCTGTTCCTGGGATATCACAAAAACGAAAAACAAACCGCAGCGGTTTACCGCGACGGCTATTACCACACAGGCGACGTTGCATTCCGCGACAACGACGGATATTTTTGGTTTGTTGGGCGCAACGACGATTTGATAAAGAGCAGCGGATATCGCATCAGTCCGTTTGAAGTGGAAAGCGTTCTGTTAGAGCATCCCGCCGTACGCGAAGTGGCGGTTACCGGAATTCCGGACCCGTCACGCGGCCAGGCGGTAAAGGCAACAGTTGTATTGAACAAGTATTTCCAGCCCGGCGATGTACTGGTACGCCAATTACAGGACCACGTACGCACCCGCACCGCCGCATACAAGCACCCACGCGTGATTGAGTTCGTAGACAGCCTGCCTATGACAATCAGCGGCAAAATTCGCCGTGCGCTGATACGAACACTTGACAGTGCAAAAACAACCATCATAGAGCCTGTAAAAGACACACTTGGGATAAACAAGGATGAAAAATAAAAATCCGGGGCGAAAACGTCCCGTTTTTTTATTATTGTTTTAAACCCCCATATTTTTTATAATTGCCTTGAATCTACAGGGATGTGGGTTCTGGGACTTAAGAAATCCCATACAACATCGGTGTATAGATACATCGTAATCCGCATATATGCGGCGCATTTTTCTGCGTCCGCTATTGTAAAACCCCGCATAGCGTCGGGGAGCCGTCAGCCATACCACAGGTTTATCCAAAAGCTGGCGGGGTCATTATGTTGTATGATTTTCTTAACTCCCCGACCACCAAATCCTTGGTGGTTTTTTGTTTACCAAACAAGGAGTTAGAAAATGAAAAAATTAACAACAGCGTTCGCTGCATTCATCCTGGCAACCGGGGCATGCCATGGGGCCGTGGACACCAACACATATTACTATGGCGGCATTTTTTCAGAATGCACATCAAAATACATAAATGTTTACGGCATAGAAAGCCTGAACTATCGTGACAACTACTGGCGCCTGGTAACAAAAAATGGCTGGGGCGGCAGCAACTGCGCATTAAATGTTACCGCAGCATGTCAGGCCACACTTATAAACGTAATGGGCCTGCAAGAATTTAACGACAACAGTATAATAGGCGTATTAAGCAATATAATATGCTCTTGCCAGTCCGACAGCGATTGCGTAAGTGGATTTGAGTGTCAAAAAAACATCAAGGCACCATATGGCCAGTGTATCCAAATTTCAAACTATTGCACAAACAACGACCAATGCGACAATGAAAAAGGCTATATATGCATAAGCGGAAAATGTACGCAAAAATGTTATATCGACACCAAACCAGAAAACATTTACTGGGAAACGGTAAAGAAAGATTCAACATATAACGTACCAATGATTGAAAAGGAAAGCATTTATACATGCGCATCTTCTGGCTGGACCCAGACAACCAATTATCGCTGTGCGGCACATTATTACGGCACCCCAACATCAGCCACATCAACCTGTAACAGATGTCCGGCCTATCCGGGGCCGGCAACTTCTGCGCCTGGCTCTACCCTGCAAACAGACTGCTATATACCCAAGGGTACGCAATACGGCGATCAGACAGGCAGTTTTACAATCGTAAACAATGACTGCCATCATGATTAAAAAATGAACCGGGGACGATTGTCCCCGGCTTTATTCCGAATAATAGCATGGCGGCGAAAAGACAAAATCCCCCGACGTGTCTTTCCCAGATACAGAATAACACTCTGTTATCTTTTTCGCACCCACGTCGCTGGTTCCTTCTTCATCTAAAGCGCCTACGAAATAAGCATTGCCGGGACATGCCTGACAATTTTTACCAGACCCGTAAAAACCCGCCTTGCATCTATATTGACAATACGTAACATTACAACGGGTTTCGTACGATGGCAGCCTTACAATACCGTTAGGGGCGCCCCACTCTGTCAGCCCCTTACATTCGTCATCACATTCCAGGTTTGGTTCAAAACCGCCGCCGCCATCAAAACACAAATCATTGCATCCGGCCGGACATTTCAAACATGATTCTGCCGTAACAGGCTCATATATGCCGGTTACCTCGTTCTTTTTATAACAGCATTGTACCAGCACCCCACCCAGCGCAACATTTTCCCAACATAACGCCGCAACAACCACAACCCCCAGAACTTTCTTGATCATAAAACCACCGTTTGTTTTCGGCATTTTTTGGGGTTGACATATGGCGAAAATCTTGGATAAAATTGTATAAAAATACAATATAGGAAAACGGTCCTTTTAAATAGGCACCGTTTTTTTCATTCTAACAGATTGTTTGTGCATAAAAAAAGCCCCTAAACGGGGCTTTTTTATTAATCGGTAACTTTCTTCAGAACCAATGATGCATTTGTTCCACCAAAACCAAAACTGTTACTGATTGCAACATCCAGCTTACGCTTTTTAGCCTTGTTCGGAACCAGGTCAAAACTGCCGACTTCGTCAACCGGATCTTCCAGATTGATTGTCGCCGGTGCAACACCGTCACGAATCGCCAACGTACAGAATATGGCCTCTACCGCGCCGGCCGCACCCAACAGATGCCCCGTCATTGATTTAGTAGACGACATAGAAACCGGCAGGTCGCCAAACAGTTCTTTTACGGCGGTTAATTCGCCAATATCGCCCAGCCCTGTCGATGTGCCATGCGCGTTGATATAGTCAACATCCGCCGGCGTCAGGTTTGCATCACGCAACGCGGCCTTCATCGCACGCAGGCCACCCTCGCCGCCTTCGGCCGGTGCCGTGATATGATACGCATCACCGGACATCCCGTATCCGGCAACCTCTGCATAAATTTTTGCACCACGCGCCTTTGCATGTTCATACTCTTCCAAAACCAAAATACCGGCGCCTTCGGCCATAATAAAGCCGTCACGGCCCTTGTCCCACGGGCGGGATGCTTTTTCCGGTTCATCATTACGCGTAGACAGTGCCTTCATCGCAGAAAATCCTGCAACACCGATTTTACCAACCGCCGCCTCGGACCCGCCGGCCAGCATAATATCTGCGTCGCCATGCTGAATCAGACGCGCCGCTTCGCCGATTGAATGCGCCGCAGATGCACACGCCGTCACAACGGACAAGTTTGGTCCCTTCAGTCCATAGCGAATGGATACATGTCCCGCCGTCATATTAATAATGCATTTCGGGATAAAGAACGGGCTGATTCGACGCGGACCGCCGGTATACAATTCAACACAATTGTCATAAATTGTATTCAATCCGCCAATGCCCATACCAATCGATACACCAATGCGTTCTTTGTCGCCGGCATAATCAATTAACCCGGCATCGCGCATCGCCTCGTCTGCGGCAACAACACCGTAAACAATACCCTTGTCCATTTTGCGCTGGTCGCGCGGCTCAACCACGCTGTCGGGGTTGTACTGGCCGGGCTCTGTTCCCGCCACCGGCAAACCTGCAATCTGGGATGCACAATCAGACGCATCAAACGTGTCGATTTTACGAACGCCGGATTTACCCTCCAAAATATTTTTCCATGCATGTTCAACCCCGGTACCAACCGGCGATACAATGCCCATGCCTGTTATAACTACTCTTCTCATTTTCTATATTCCTTTTATACTTATCTGTCTGTGGCCATATAATAAACCTTTGGCCGCCGAAAATACAGAAAAAAATCCGCCGACAAAAATACATTGCGACGGATTTGTTTATCTCACGATAAAATACCCTAACAAAAATTATTTTTTGTGGGATTCGATGTATTTAACCGCATCGCCAACTGTTGCCAGTTTTGCAGCTTCTTCGTCAGGAATTGTGATATCAAATTCTTTTTCAACTTCCATAACGAATTCAACAACGTCCAAAGAATCAGCACCCAAATCGTTTACGAACGCAGCTGTTTCGGTGACTTTTGCTTCGTCAACGCCCAGCTTATCAGCTACGATTTTTTTTACTTTTTCAAAAGTTGTCATTTTTTTTCCTTTGTTTCAGTTAAATGTGTGGCCCTGCTCTGGGCGTGTCATAATCTAACGCTATCATTTTATGACAATGGTGTCAAGAAATTATAACAAACAATAACAAAACTTGACAAAACGGATTTTATATGTTCAGGCTGTTTATTTCATCAACCAGGTCATTCATATTTGCACGCAAATCTTCGGGGGCCGATGCCCACACCAGGTGTCGCATCATAAACTTGTGCACATCATCCATGGTCAGGTTTGGAATACCGGCGGCGGCGGCAACACGATGCCAACTGGCACGCGGATCGGTAAGCTTCATGCGACCACGCACAGAAAACACCCAGTTCCCATCCTGAGGCAAATCTTGTAACAACACCACCGCGGCATCTGACAATGGACGCGCGCCCCACATGTAATGATTAAAGTCCAAATCGGACCAGCGCATAGAAAACACCTGTGACTTTGGTGCGAATCCATAAATCAGCATTAAAAACGCGGCACGTAAAACCGGCGACGGCTCGGCATTGATGGCCGCAATCAGCCGAACAATTCCGGATTTAGTAAGCGGGCGAACGCGCCTGTGCTGAACCACGCGCTCCATTTTGGCGACCGGATTTTCCTTTGCATAGCCAGTCTCGATGGCATATTTAAAAATACTCTGGACCAGTTCCTGCATACGTCGTGCAATTGCCGGCCCGGGAATATTTTCAATCACGGCACAAACGTCATCATACGATATATCCGAAACATATTTATCCCGCAACCCGACCAAATGCCGCTCAATACCGCGACGCAACTTTACCATTCCGTCTTCACTGCGACGAACGCGTGCCGCCAGATACATATCCGTCAGCCGTCCCATCGTTATTTTACTGCGGCGCACCTTTGGTTTTTCTGCGGCACGCATTAATACCTCTGATACGCGACCGCGGGCCTGCTCAATATCCACATCAGGATAATTGCCAATAATGATGCGCCGGTCATGCCCGCCTATTCTTTTTCGAACAAAAAAAGTTTTTATGCCGCGACTGGTAACATACATCCGCAACCGTGGTTCCGATATATCCTGGACAACATCGAACCCCTTGTTCGGCGCCGGCAGATTATCCAGGATATAAGGGTTAAAGAAGAATTGATGCGCCACGGCCGCCCCCGTTTGCTTTACTTTGTGTTTGACTTGTCACGGCGCCAGAATGCACGACGATTGTTCTGTGCGGCCTCATATTCCTCAACAGCGGCGGCATATTCACAATTTGCCATATAATACGGACAATTTTTTTCAGCACACGGCGTAACTTTTCCGGTATCTTTTTCCTCTTTAAAATGAGGGCAATAATGTCTTACCTCATACAGTGTAACCCCACGGGAATCAAACACGCTGTCTTGTGCAATGTTCTTGGGCACCTCCAGCAGTTTTGACCGGATACAGCGGCTCTGCGGCGCTGTGTCGTCCGCAAAATACAAATGCGTAATTTTTTTGCGCAGCCCTTCCAGTTTGCGCCATGCACAGCCTGCGGCATGCCGCAGCTTTTTATATTCGTCCCAGTCGGATTTGATAATATTCCATTTTTGTATGATTTTAGCGAACATATGCTTTTCCTTTTTTAGCTTACTTTCAGTGCGTTGATAAATGCGCTTTGCGGTATTTCAACACTGCCAAATGTGCGCATGCGCTTTTTGCCTTCTTTTTGCTTTTCCAGCAGTTTGCGCTTACGCGTTATATCCCCGCCATAACATTTTGCGGTAACATCCTTGCGATATGCCGCAATAGTTTCTCTCGCTATAATTTTTCCACCAATTGCCGCCTGCAACGGTATTTTAAACTGGTGCCGCGGAATCAGGTCTTTTAATTTTTCCACAATCTGGCGCCCTCGTTTTTCTGCAAAACTGCGATGGCACATAAACGACAACGGTTCCACATTTTCATCGTTTACCAGAATAGACACCTTTACCAAATCCGATGCCTGATATCCCTGCAGAACATAATCAAACGACGCATATCCCGAAGATATAGACTTTACCCGGTCATAAAAATCAAATACGATTTCAGCCAGTGGTAACTGGTATACCAAAACCGCGCGATTACCGACATAGGAAATATTTTCCTGAATGCCGCGCCGTTCCGAGCACAATGCCATAATCCCGCCCATGTATTTATCGGGCATCATAATTGTTGCACGAACCCAGGGTTCTTCAATTCTTTCTATTTTTGTAGGCTCTGGCATATCGGCCGGGTTTTCCAAATCTACAACCTCGCCACTGCGCAGATACAGTTTGTAAAGCACGCTGGGGACAGTGTTAATCAGGGTCAAATTAAACTCACGCGACAGGCGCTCGCTTATAATCTCCATATGCAACAGACCCAAAAATCCGCAACGCAACCCAAATCCCAGCGCAGATGATTTTTCTGTCGTAAACATAAACGATGCATCATTCAGCGCCAGTTTTTCTGCACTCTCACGCAATGCGGGATAATCGTCGGCCTCTACCGGAAAGAACGAAGAAAACACGACCGGAATTGACGGCTTGAACCCGGGCAGCGCGTCCCCGCCACCGCGAACATCTAAGATAGTGTCGCCAACCTTGCAGTCATGAATGGTTTTCATCCCGGTAATAATAAATCCTATTTCGCCGGTCTTTAATTCTTCTGTATTAACCATTTTTGGGGTAAAATATCCTATTTTATCAATAACATATTCAGCCCCGGTTGCCATAAATTTTATCTTTTGACCGCGTGATAATTTCCCGTCAACAACACGCACCAATATAACAACGCCCAGATATGAATCATACCACGAATCAACCAACAGTGCCCGCGTCGATGCGTTTTCATCCCCCCGCGGACTGGGCAGCTTTTGAACAATCTCTTCCAGTAATTCCGGAACGCCGGCGCCGGTTTTTCCCGACACGCCCAACGCATCAGATGCATCCAGCCCAATAACATCTGCAATCTGTTCACGCGTGCCGACAACATCACTTGACGGCAGGTCTATTTTATTCAGCACGGGCAACATTTCCAAATCATTATCCAGCGCCAAATAAGCATTGGCCAATGTCTGGGCCTGAACACCCTGGGTTGCATCAACCAGAACCAGCGCCCCCTCGCACGCGGCCAGCGAACGCGACACCTCATACGAAAAGTCGACGTGTCCGGGTGTGTCCATTAAATTCAGCTGATAGGTTTGACCATCCTTTGCGGTATAATTCAGGCGAACCGTCTGGGCCTTGATTGTAATTCCCCGCTCGCGCTCTATATCCATGGAATCAAGAACCTGCGACTTCATCTCACGCGATTGCAGGCCCCCGGTATATTCAATCAATCTGTCTGATAAAGTAGATTTACCGTGGTCTATGTGTGCAACAATTGCAAAATTTCTGATATTTTTCTGGCTCATGCGGCAATGGTACACCAGTATATCCCAACTTGCAATCTGTTTTTTATAGGAAATATCGGTATGTATTATCGCTACAGTTCTTTGGCATGCGTATACGTCATACCGCATGGTGCGTACCCGTGCTTGGCATAAAAGCTTTTGGCCTGACGGGTGGGCGCCGGCTGTACCAGCACACGGCACACACCCGCATTGCGGCAATGCGATTCGTATGCATTAATCAGACGGGTACCCAAACCGCGGCGGCCACAAACAGGATCAACAAACACCCAATCAATCCGAGACTCTGGCCGGGCACCATCAGTTTCAATATGCCCCTTAATAAAACCGCGCAGCTGTTCACGCACAAAACAAGCAAACAATATATGCTTATGAATATTTACATCACGCTGCATAAATCCATGAATCATTATCGCATTATTAGGACGCGACATATTCGCAATCCAAAAACATTCCAACAACAAATTATCCGTCAGATCAGAAATTTTGGTAATTACAATATCATTATGATTCATTTGCAATCTGCCCCAACAGTTCATCAATTCGCGATGCCCGCTCCAGAGTATCATCGTATTCAAAACGAATATCTGGTACATATTTTTGATTCATGCGCGCGGCCAGCTCGAACCGGACTGTTCGCGTGACCTCATCCAGACGGCGCTGAACGGCGGAAATATCTTCGTTTCGCGAATAGTAATACAGTCGCACAAACTGTAATCCGCCATGTGCAACCGCCCCGACCAGCGACACACCGCCTAAAATTGCATCCTCGCCGTAATTGTCGCGTAAAATCTGTGCAACCAGCATTTGAACCTTGGCGGCAATACGATCGGGCCGATTTGAGTTTGTACGTTTTTTCTGCATATTTTTATCTTTTTTTTATACTTATTAATTTGTAAATTAGACTAAATTTATGTACAATCAAGAAAATTTTTGACAAATCCGGGGGAAAAATGAAACTTGTTGAATCAATTCTTAAAAAATCTGAACATCCGGCCTATGCATGGATAGTTTTTGTTTTAACAGTATGCGAATCGATATTCCTGTTTGTCCCGCCAGAGGTTTTTATGACCCCGCCTATTATTGCGAACCGCCGACGTGCGATTCCGATTACGATTGCGGCGGCGGCCGGTTCGCTGGTCGGCGGCGCAATTGCATATTTGATTGGATACTGGCTGTTTGACTCGGTCGGACTGTGGCTGATACAAAATTTTGCCACGATGGAAAAATTTGAAATGGCCCAGGCGTTATTTATAAAGCATGGTCTGTTTATAATTGTCCTGACCGCGTTTACCCCTATTCCGTACAAGCTGATGGCAATATGCGCAGGATTCATGGGATTCCCGGCGGCATTGTTCTTAGGCGTATCGGCGGTATTCCGCACGGCGCGTTTTGCCATCGTCGCAGCGTTACTGTGGCGTTTCCAGGAACAGGCAAACACCATCGTAAAAAAATATTTCTGGCCACTTACCATGTTTGCAATTATTGCGGCAGGACTGGGCATCGGCCTGATGATGCTGTTATAGCCCCGGGCACGTGTCCCATACTGGGGGGGGGCGTCATTAATACAGCCATACATTTGCTATATGTCTACATAACAGCATGCGTAAATAAAAATACAGCGACATTGTGTCGCTGTATTTTCTTCTCATAAAAGGCATGCGCCTTTCTCTCCCTATCATCCCTGTCGGGAAACTTTATTCAACCCATATGGTCGCGGTTGCAGTACCCGTGGTTCCCACCGGAATAACCCCCAGTTTTGCCACACCAATCGCATCACGTGTTGCAGATACACCCGATACATTCACAGATGTACCACTTACCGTGGCCGATACACCATTTGAACCGCTGGCCGTATACGTTGTATTATTATCAGTTAACTCGATTGTTGCGGCGGTGGCCTGGTTCGCCGTAAAAGTACCCTTAACAGCCCCCCCCTGTTTAATAGTAAGCGTGGCGTTATTTACCGTCGGAACATTTATCGTTCCCTTTGTGACGGAAATTTTACCGTCTGTCTGGCTAACATTCGTAACGACATTACCCGTCGCGCTAGACTCTGCAACATCCAGTGCATTTATCGCATTTGTAATATCACCCGGGGTCGCCGCGGTAACACCCTTTGTAACTGTAAGCGCACCGTTATTTGCCGTAATTGCCGAAACAACGTTTCCGGCACCGGTTGTTGTCGCCGTTGTAACTGTATTTGTATCTGTTCCAGATACTGTTATAACCCCAGATGCATCCTTGGTCACAGTAACACTGCCGGAACCTTTAATATTACCATTACTGCCCGCGGTCAATGTATCCTGCTTGCCCGTGGCATAATTATTGTATTGGGTTACTTTGTCCGCCGTAATACCGGAATTAAGAGCGGCCTGCTGAGCAGAACTCATCGTGGTCCATGCACCATTGGGACCACCCATCTGGTAATTTGCAGTGGATTTAACCTGATACACATTCTTGGCGGCCGCAACGGCGGCATCCCCCATTGCGGCGGCAATTTCCTCTGCCACCTTTACAGAAGGAATACGCGCATCATTGTCTGTATGCAGGGTGTCATATGTATTAATCGTATCTATGTTAATCTTTGTCGGGGCAATTGCGGCAGATGCAGAAATATCCGCATTTACAATCGTGCCATCTGCTATATCCCCAGATGTCACAGAACTTTTACCCGCCAATGTACCTAATGCCGGCTTGTTCTTTATCTGTCCCATGCCGGATGTTGCGTTCCAGTCGGGCTGAACCTGTGCCGCTGGAATATCTGGCTTGTTCGTCAAATCATTATAAGAGCCAGACGTCGCCACCGGTGCCAAGTTACCTTCTGTGCCCAAACGTTTGTTTAACAGCGTGGTTGATACAACCTCTGCACGGGCCGGTATCACAGACACAATTGCGATAAAAGAAACTGCAAAAATACCAGCTATATTCCTCATAACCTAAAAACTCTCTACCCGTCTTATATTATCACAAATCCCCACTTCAACACAAGGTCATATATGGCGTAACCATATCTTTTTTGAATTACGCCATATATTCCGCCCTATGTTAACGTCCAATCGTTTCCCAAACATATGCGCCGTTGCGGAACAATAACGCACAGCCCGCTTCAGAAGTTTCACAATTCGTACCGGGTTTTGGAATTGCATTATTTGCCTTGGCCAGTGCGCTGTCCGCCGTATCCTGGGCATCTGACGCCGCAGTATTTGCCTGGGTGGCCGCGGCTTGCGCCGTGGTGGCCTTGCCGCCTACTTCCTTTATCGCGGCGACAACGGTTGTCGCGGTTGTTCCCATATTTGTCGCAGAAACATCTCCAACCTCTGCATCATAGGTTGCGGTTGGTAACTTAGTTCCCAGTCCAGATGTTGTGCTTTCAATCGCCGTCTTGTTTGCATTCGCCGTTGCGGCCGCGGCCTGGACCGCCGCATCATTTGATGTTTTATATGTGTCTAAGGCCGCCGCGGCATCGGTTCCCGCCTTTTTGGCCGTAGCCACCGCCGCATCTGTCTCTGTTTTTGTATATGCGTCACCAATATTATAGCCCGCCAATGTAGTGGCTTTATCCGCCTTGCCTTCAACCGCGGTGTTTATTGCATCAACCGCAACCTTAATTTTATTATCAACACTGCCATCAACAGTATCTGCCGCATTCAAGGTTGCAATCGCATCGGTGTTTGTCTTGATTGCATCAATTTTTTCCTTTGTTGCACCAGAGACCATAACCGCACTGTTATTAATGGCAGTAATCGCGGACGTATTTTCTGCAATGTCCGCCTTTAGTTCTGTATCATCATATGTCGCGGCTGTTTTTGCATCATCAATTAACTCAACAACCGTCTTGTCTGCGGGTACGGTACCGATTGTCTTATTAATTGCATTATCTGCCGCGGTACGCGCCGCTATCTCGTCATCAATTCTTGTGCCCAATGCGGTATCCGCAGATGTACGTGCCGCTGATTCTGCATCCATCTCTGCCTTGGTAAGACCTTTGTTACTGGCCGTCAATGGCGTAACAAAATCTTCCTTTTTTCTTGAATAGATATTTGCAGCCGCCGTTACCGCCGCATCAGCCGATGCACTGGCAATGTCTTCGGCAACTTTTACTGTTGGAATACGTTCATCATTATCAGCATTGCTGGTATTATAAGAAGACATGTTGTCAATTTTCAACGTATCCTGTTTTGTTTTGGCAATATCATCAACATACGTTGTTGATGCAATATCCGCACGTGCCGCACCAACCGCCAAAAACGCCGCCAGAGAAGCTACCAAAAATCCTGCTCTTTTCATAATATATGATACCTAAATAATTTTATCCGCTATGTGATGCGTTGCACGCATCTACTGTACCCGGCGGTCGTTTATCCAACCACCGGGATTTTTTTTATAACTTAAACGCCCGGCGTCGGTGCTGGTGCTGGGTCTGCACGTTCAATTTGTTCCCATTTCAAGGTCGCAACATCGCCAAGGGTCTTGATGGTTAAAACATATGTTCCATCTTCGCCTGTTGTCGTAACCTTTTTAATGGATTCGTTCAGCGCCTGTGTCGCATCAGCCTGGGCTTTTTCAACCGCCGTGTTCAATGCGGTATCTGCCGCTTTATACGCAGTGTCCAATGCACCAATCGCATCAGCGTTAGCTTTTTCTGCTGCTGTTGCACGGTCCGTTTCAACCTTTACCGCGTTGGCAATATCTGTTGCAACCTGTGTTTTATCCGCCTTGTCAGAAACAGCTGTATCAATAGCGTCTTTGATTGCACCCTCTTCCGCAGTAATAGAGTTTGTAATAATTGTTTTAACCTGGTCCTGTGTTACTTTGCTAGTATTCAATTCATTGATTGCCTCGGTCAGTGTTTTATTCGTTGTCCCCAGTTCGGCTGTTCCAACCGTCCCCTCCAACGCACTAATATCATCCTCGGCCGTATATAAGCGCGCATCAATATCCTTTAAATCCGCCGCCGAAGCCTTGGAATCCAATGCCTTGGATATTTCCGATGTATCGCTGTTCAGTTCTTCTGTAATCCGATTGGTAATTGTTGTGTTAATACCGTCGCGAAATTCCGTAACAGTTGATTCCAACGTTGTGACGCTACCCTGTACTTTGCCAATTTCTTGATCAACATAGGCCCTGGATGTAACGGCCGCATTTGCATCGACTGCAACCAAGCCCAACAGAACTGTAAAAATACCAGTTGTAAGTTTTTTCATAATTTTTTCCTTTCCTTAAACTTTATTTATCTGAAGATTAATCTGCCGGAGTAACCGTGCTTTCCAGCGGCGCCGTAACATCCAGCCACATCAGGCTATTACCGGCTGAATCGACCGACAGAACACAGCGTCCCGACTCTGCGGCACAGGACCCTGTCGGTTTCGGTATCGCCAGGTCAATAATTTTAGCGTTTGCTTCTTCCTTTGTATAAACATCGGCTACGTTGGCCTTTTTATCCAGTTCAGTTTTTAACGTGCCAGATTCAACAGATTTATCAATTGCGTCGGTCACAACATCGCCATTGCTGACAATTGTGGTAATAATTTCTTTTACGGATTCATTTTGTTCCAATGCATTCGTAATCTTTTCCGTAACGGTTGCATTTGTTACCAAATCCGCCGCCGCCACAGTACCCGCGACATAATTACCGGTTGCATCAATTGTTGCGATATTGCCGGCCTTGATTGCTTCGCCCGTCAGCTTGTCTGCCTTGCCTGCGACATCCGTTTCCAGTTGTCCAACAGTTGTATTCAAATTATTAACAGTTGTGCTAATCTGGTTTACAGTCGATGTATCCGCCTTTGTGTCCAGTGCCTGGTCAATGGCTGTTTTCAGTTCACTGTTTTCAGACTGCAGTTCGTTTGTAATATTTGTTACGATAACATCCTGCAACTGCTCTGTTTTAGTATAATTGTTTTCAATTGTTGTCTGCAGTTCCTTAACATCTGTCGAAACCTTGTTATCAACATATTGTTTGCTTGCGATTTGAGGCGCCGCCGATGCACTGGCAATCCCAGCACTTACCATTATAGCCGCTGCAAATCCGGAAAAAGCGACATTCTTTACTTTCATTTTTTTCACTTCCTTTTTTTACACTTGGCCCAAGGGCCGTTTATAATGATTTGACAGTTACTCTGTAACCACTTCAAACCAGCCCTTTTGACCATTGCTAATCGCCAGTACGAAATCACCTTCTTCTGGTGCGCCTTCGACAGTAACCGCCTGGTCCGCCTTTGTCAGCGATGCCTGAACATCCGCCGCCAATTTCGTTTTTGCAATTGCCGCATCATCTGCAACATCTGCATTTGTAATTGTGTCTTTTGCCGCCAATGTGCCCAAATCTTCTGTTTTGGCATATCCGCTTAAGTCTATATTGCCGGCCTCTACAACCGCATCCTCAAGCGCTTTTTTAGTTGCAAACTTTTCATCAGCCGCTGATTTCGTATAAACATTTTCCGCATCAGCCTTTAACGCCAGCGACGTTGTTGCCGCATCAGCCGCCGTCTTGGCCGCATCGGCCTTATCGGATGCCGTTCCTGCCGCCGTCAATGCGGACGCCGCCACACCAGATGCCGCATCGGCCGCTGTTTTTGCGGCCCCGGCTGTTGATACCGCCAACGCCGCATCGGCAACCGCGCCGCTAACATCGACCGCCATTTCATCAACATCAGTCGCCAGTGTATTTACACGCCCCTCCAGAGCGGTTACCGTTGCGCCTTTTGCATAATCGGCCAAATCGGTAACATTTGCCTTTTTCTCAAGCGCAGTGTTAACATCAGCCGTTTTGGCATATTCGGATAAAGCCGCACTCATGTCGCCTGCAACAATATCGGCAACTTTCTCGTCAACCTGGGTCTTTGTGTAAACATCTGCAGATTTTGCATAATCAGCCAGAGATTGGTGCTCTGTCAGATACTTTGCATCTGACTGGCCCTTTGTGTAAACATCCGAAACATTCGCCTTGTCCGCCAGCGCCGTATTAACCCATGCCTTAGGTGCAAGATCCGCAGTTGCGTTTGTAATGCTTTCTTCTACCGCCGTTTTCGTGGCATACGCCGCCAGCTGTGTCTTGTCCGCCTTGTCAGACAATGCATTGGCCATTTCGGTCGATGTAACATGCCCCGCATCCGCAATTGCTGTTTTAATCGCCTGATTCATTTGCTCTGTTGTGGAATACTTAGCGGAATCAAGGCCCTCGCCCGGGTCACCCTTGTCACCCTTTTCACCTTTCTCGCCCGCCGGGCCCTGGGGACCGGTTAAGCCTTGGGGCCCCTGGGGGCCGACCAGCTCACTAATTGCAATCAAATCCTGCCACTGGGTATCGCCGACATAGCGCCACTGAATATGGGTTGCATTCTTAGAAATCTCAACCTCGCGGCCATTTGCACCAACAATGGTTTCCAGCCCGTCTTTCAGCGCATCTATATTCAGGAAAATTTCATCATCTTCTATTTCAATATAGCCATCGCCCGTCAACACATTTTGCTTGTCTGCAAAAAAACCGTCTATTTCATCATTTGTGTACAAAGCACCAACCTGGGATTCAAGTTCGCCAACACGGTCTGTCAATGCGCCGGCAATTCCTGGATCCATGGAACCACCGCCACTGTTGCTAACGCCGCTGCCCGGTTTTTGATTTTTGATAGAACTGCCCCCACTGACAGATGTGCCGCCACCCAAATATTTGCCAATAGACAAACGTGGCGCGGTTGCAACACGGCCCGTCGTTGCCGTACCGCGATTTGAAGACCCAGACGCAGACGCCCCGCCAGCCGACGGCGCCACGCGCATTGATCCCGCGCGCACTGCGTTTATGGCCCCACTGGGGGCGCCGCCACCCGCGGCCGCAGATGATGCACTGGAATACGTTCCTGCCCCCCCTAACGACCGCACCGACGCGGCCCCAAAAGCGCCCGATATCGCCGATGTGCACAAAACACAAACAACTGCCAATCGTGATATTTGAACTCTGTTTTTCATAACTCTCTCTATACCTGTCAATGATATCAAATTACGCAAACCGCAACAACATTTTTCTGGTTAAAATTCATACCTGATACCAAAAGATACCGAATTATCCAAAATCATGCCTGTTTTGCTTTTAAAGCCATATACATTGTCATCGGTGTCTTGGAAGCCCAGCTTTAATTCAGCCCCGGTCATACCGGCCAAACGATACCGCAAATCCAGCACCAGATTTTCATCCAGCTGATGCGTCCACCCCAGCATCAGTCCCGCCATCGGCGACAGTGCCGTTTTAGTCTTGTCATAGCCGTTGAAATAATCACCGCTTATCTTATAATTGGACAACGCCGCACCAACACCCGCGCCGACATACAGCCCGTTCGTAAAGTCATAATATCCGTTCAGCATAACATACGGAATCGACAGCGAAAATTTTGCAACCGCATCTTCGTCGCTGAAATAGCCCAAATATCCGCCTTCCAGTTCCGCGCGCCAGAAATAGTTAATTTTCTTACCCGCCGCAATCGAGCCGCCGAACACAGGCTCAAACGAATATTTATCCTCGCTATGGCTTTCATCCGCGCTGAACCCCTCAGAAACACTGTATTCGTTCTTGAAATTCAGCAGGCTCAGTTCTGCACGCCCAGTTATATACCAGCCTGTTTTTGCTTTGTCCTTATAATTATATGTAACATCGTATCCACCGCGGCCGTCTCTTGAAATATGACTGGGCTGTGCGGTGCGCACCGCCGCAAAAGACGGCACGACAAATAATCCCATCAAAACACTTACTGACACTAATTTTTTCATGAAAATACCCCTCCATTTATTCCTTAAGTATATCATAAAAAAGGATATGCTCCAACAACAAAAAACAGATATTGACCGTTTTCTCTTTTTCTGCTACGTTTTTAGCATACTAATTGTACACGGAAAGAGGTAACAACATGAAAAACTGTTTGCTTTTATGCACTGCATTAACATTGGCGGCATGCAGTGGCGCGAAGATGCCATCCGACATAAACGAAGAAAAAGTATTTTTTGCTTTTGACTCGGCCGATGTGACACAGGAAATGGCACGCAACCTGCAGGGCCAGTCGCTGTATATGAAAAAACACCCCGACATCAATGTCACCATGGAAGGTCATTGCGACGAACGCGGTTCTACGGAATACAATCTGGCGCTGGGTGCACTGCGTGCCGGCAACGCCGCACACGTTTTAATAAAAGACGGAATTGAACCGTCACGCGTAAAAACAATATCATACGGCAAGGAACGCCCCCAGTATTTTGGCACAGGCGAAAAGGTCTGGTCAAAAAACCGCAACACGACAACGCGCGTAGACAAATAATCAAGCGCCCCATCGGGGCGTTTTTTTCATGTCCTCTTGACCCAAAAACAAATTTTTACTACCATCCGAATCATGGAAGACAATACCGCTATATCTTTTGCAAACGTCGCCGCCCGTTACGAGGGGGGTGCAGACGTTTTAACCGACGTTTCTTTTAACATCAGCGCCGGGGCGTTCTACTTTCTGTCGGGCGCGTCCGGGGCCGGAAAAACGACACTGTTGCGCCTTATATATCAACTGCACACGCCGGCCGACGGCCAGATAAAACTGTTTGGAAAAACAACGGCCGACATATCACGCGACGAAATCGCCAACCTGCGCCAGAAAATGGCAATCGTTTTTCAGGAATATTCTCTTTTGTCACACCTGACCGTGTTTGACAATGTTGCCCTGCCCCTGCGCGTGCGCGGCGTGCCAGAGGTAAAAATAAAAAAACTGGTGGCCAAGGTTTTAGACTGGGTCGGCCTGGGAAAATATGCCGCCACATTTCCGCGCGCACTCTCGGGCGGCCAGCAACAGCGCGTATCGGTCGCCCGCGCAATCATAGTACAGCCGACAATTCTGCTGGCCGACGAACCGACAGGCAACCTTGACGATGAAAACGCATCGCGCCTGATGGAGCTGTTTATTCAAATGAACAAACTGTTTGGCACGACGATAATTTTGGCAACCCACAACAAGAAACTGATGGATACATACAAGTTCCCTGTTCTGCATGTGGAAAATCATCGTGTGGGTTTCGTGGGCAAGGCCCCCGCCGCCGCAAAAACAGAAACAAAAAAAGTCTGGAAGGGCCCGAAACCGCAAAACTATTTTGCAGAATTATCAAAACAATTTGACGACATTGGAAACGCATAAATGAAAAGACCTGTTGTATTTTCCCTGCTTCGCGAGCAATCCGTATTCATGACGGCAATTATGGCCCTGTTGACGTTTTTATCCGTAATTGCATTGGGGGTTGCCATTGCAATCGGAACCGGCGTTGCACGCTGGAACACCCAATGGGACCTGATGGCAACGGTTCAGGTTATGCCGGGCCAAAACGGTGCCAGCGCACAAAAAATAATCGATTCCAACAAGGATAAAATCGCATCCGTAAAAAAGGTATCTGCCGACGAAATGACAGAGCTTATGCGGCCGTGGATTTCCGGCGGCGGGGCGACTATGAAAAATTACCTGCCGGAAATGTACGAAATAAAACTGAATCAAAAATCTGATATGAAGTTTTTTGCAGACCAGTTTGCCGGCAACGCCCGCTTTTTGCCCCATGCCGCGGCATTGGGGGCCGCAACGGGTGCCGGATGGCGCATGGTCGCAATTGCATCACTGATACTGGTCCTGACGCTGGGGGCGATTGGAGTATGCATTTCGTTTATTGCCCGCAACACGGCGCAACTACACCGACGCGAGCTGGAAATACTGAACCAGGTGGGGGCCCGGGACAGTTTTGTGGCCCACCAAATGCAAATTATTGTCGGGAAAATTTCCATCGTTGCGGCGGCGGCCGGGTTTGTTGCAGCCATGCCAGTATTAATGCTGATTTTATCGGCCGCACGTCATGCACGCGTTGGCCTTATGGCGATGATGGGCCTGTCTGCGGGCGCATGGTTCGCACTGTTTCTGATGCCAATCGCAATCAGCATATTTGCAATATTTATAACCAAGCGCACCACGTTGAAAATTCTTAAAAACAGCTGATGAAGTTTTTTACACCGTCTTTTTTAGCCTTTGCTTTATTCATCATGGGCGGAATGATGTTCAAGTCGATGACGCCGCGCGTATGCGGGACTATTTTGCCTGATGACAGCATATTTGTACTGACCGGTGATGCACGACGCATTCCGTTTGCCATGCGCCAGCTTAGAAAATATCCGGATGCAGACCTATACATCATCGGCGCAGGTGCCCAGGGTTCTTTTGAGATGGCAAAAAAAGTAACCGTTGAATCCGATTCGAAATCGACATATCAAAACGCTGTTGCAATCCGCGCCATTGTACAAAAGACAGGACTGGATAGGATTGTTGTCGTAACAACCGAAGACCACATGAACCGGGCCCAGTATCTGATAAGCCGCGAACTGCCCGATATAGAGGTTGTTGCCTGCCCTGTTCGCCTGACGGACATGCCCGCAACAAAAAGACTTGAACGATGGGCCACGGAATATATAAAATATATTGTCACAATGTTTGGAATCAAGGAAGGATAAAGAAACATGTTACGTACAATTTTATTCAAAATTATTTTGGCGCTGTATTTTCTGTTATGGTCACCGCTGTTGTTAATCGGATTGGTAAACAAGCGTTTAAATGACTTTTTCGTCGTCACGGATGCACGCGGTGTTCTGTTGCTGGCACGGTGGATTGCCGGAATAAAATATCAGATACACTATCCCGCAACCGAAGAAAACGGTGTTCCGGTTAAACCGAACGAAAACATACGTCTGGACGGCAAGGCGATTATTGCGGCAAAACACATGTCGATATTGGAAATTGCAATATTGTCGACAAACATCCCCAACTCTTTCTTTATAATAAAGCGGGAATTATTGTGGATACCAATATATGGCTGGGCATTTTGGCGCATGGGATTACAGCCTGTGAACCGTACACGCGGAAAAACAAACATGAACAAACTGGCCAATGCGGTTGCAAAGAAAATCATGAACGGCCAGGTATTAATTATTTTCCCAGAAGGCACGCGCGTAAAACCAGGCGCACGTCCGGCGTTAAAGCGCGGGCTGTTGTACCTGGCGCATCAGTTAAAACTGCCGATTATGCCTGTGGGAACAGATGCGGGTGTATACTGGCCAAAGCATGGAAAAATGCGCCCCGGAACAGCGAATGTTTATTTCGAGCCACTGTTGCCCTGCAATGCATCATTGGATGAAATTCGCGATGCAATCAACGCACACAGCGCATAATACATAACACAAAAAAATAAATATGAAAAAAGCCCCCTGTTTGGGGCTTTTTATGTTGTTTTTACAATAAAAAAACCGACTGAATTCAGTGCCTAAAAAAAACGGTCAGTTATATCAAGCATATATTCTCGCACCGATTTTAGCGTCAATCCTGGGGTTAAGTCAACGCAAAAATATGCCAGAAAAAGGACCGTTTTCCTGGCAATGCGGCGCATATATTTTCCATCAACAAGGGGACTTTTATGGCGGCACGACACAGATTTTATTTACTTATTGCGGGATTGGCCTCTTGCGCCATGATGAATAAAAGCCACGGAAAAGACATAGGCTACACAATCGGCGAAGTATTGTATTCCAGCCCATACTGCGCATCCCCGGCATCGGGGGATGGCGATACCCCATGCCAAGTTTGCGTCCCATCCAGAATAGCCTATGATAAATGCAACTATAGCACCAGTTGCATTGACAACTGGATAAACGACGAAAACATTTGCATTGATAACACATGCAGCAGCTACAACGGCACCAGCAACATACATTATGGGGGCGCATACGGAAAAAATTCTGGCGGCGGATTTTATATTTGCGACGACTATAGCGGGTGGAAATATTCCGCAACCCAGCCTGACACAAATCCGGACAATTGCTCTAACCAATATGACGGCAACCACGGTCATCTTATAAATTGTTGTGATTTTGATCCGGATGCAGGCATCGGCGGTTCATGGTGCCCATCAGGATACGATCGTGAATACTGTGACAGCGGCTATTACGGCGGATTCAATAACTGCGCCCAATGCCCCAGTGGTCCAAACTATGTTACCGGCCCAATCAACGATTACTCCCCCCAGGGACCAATATCTGGAAAATCAAGCGAATCCGGAAACTATTCAAAAAACAAATGCTATATTCCGCCACTGGGCGGCTCTGAACACTACATGGACAGCACGGGCCAATATGTATTTACCAGCAACTGTTATTGGAGCTGATAAGAGCGCCACGATTTGTCGGCATGTCTTTTGACGGGTTTTAAATTGCAAAACAGGAAAAACCTGCTAAGATAGCCGACACATAGAAAGGTTCAATGTAATGCAAACACAAAACACACCTGATCTGCTGTCATACATCTCGGAATTTTATCGCACGACGGACACAAAACTGAACCATATCATACAATCAATAGAGACACTAAAAAAACACGTCACACGCCTTTATGCGCTGCGAACGGACATATCCGACATACCACCGGCATCGGGCCATCTACTGTTAAAACAACAGGGATGCCTGAAACTGTTATCAATGATTGACCGGGTGTTAAAAGATGCCGGCATTGAATACTTTCTGGGATACGGAACACTGTTGGGTGCGGCCCGCGGCGGCGGATTCATACCATGGGACGACGATATTGACATATGCCTGATGCGTGCAGATTTTGACCGCGCCGTGGACGTATTAACCCGGCATTTTAATCATGACCTGTTTTCAACCCGCTGGGGGCTAAGTGGCGGAATATTCAAAGTACTGTTCACAAAAAAAAATCTGTGTAGACCTGTTTCCATGGGATACATATCATACCCGAATGGAAACGGAAGACCAGCGCACAGAATTTGTAAACACATATATTCACGCAATGGATACCGCCCGCCAGATGGAGGCAGACCAGCGCATGCTGGCCGAAAATCCCGGGGCGATTGTATCATCCACGCACCAAAATTATTGCCAGATTCGCGACGATATAATCATGAACGACATCGCCCCTGATTACGAGCATGGCGACATATTTGAAGGCATTGACTGGCAGACATTCCCGGAACGCATCGGCAGATTTTTCCATGCCAACCCGTTTCATCATGAATGGATTTTCCCGCTGGGCCAGATAGAATTCTGTGGCCACATGTTCCCGGCCCCAAATAATGTAGACGCTGTTCTGACAACACGCTTCGGCGACTGGGGGACACTGCGTCCCGATTTTGCCCGCCACAACGGCAATCCGTTTTCTTATCAAGAACTGGAATCTGTTCGCAAATTTATCGGTACCGAACAATGAAGCGCGTCATAACATACGGAACATTCGACACTTTTCATTGGGGCCATATGGAATTGTTGCGCCGTGCCCGCGAAATGGGCGACTGGCTGGCGGTGGGATTGTCAACGGACGAATTCAACGCGATAAAGGGAAAGAAATCGCACCTGCCATATTCCCGACGCCTGGAAATATTACAGGCAATAAAATATGTCGACCTGGTATTTCCTGAAAACAACTGGGGGCAAAAGCGCGACGATATATTAAAATACAACATTGATACATTTGTAATGGGCGACGACTGGCGCGGCCGTTTTGACAATCTGGCCGACGTATGTAATGTGGTATACCTGGCACGGACAGCCAACATCAGCAGCACACTGATAAAACACTCGTTACAAAAGTAATAAATAAGAATCTAGTCGCACCATCCCATGCGATGTCCGCCCGCATATGGACGCCCCAGCTTTTCAGAAATCAATATTTCACCAACATCACGTCCGGCGGCATCTTTTACATATGCATCAATACGCCCCAAATATTTGTCATCCTTGATTTTGGTCAGCTCAACCACACTGCCAACAGGTATTAACTGAGCCAATCTGTCGCGCGCCATATTTGCACGCGTAATCTCATATTCACATTCACCGTGCATTTCCGGCGTATCAACATTCATCAGCCTGACACGAACAGAAATACTGATACCGTCTTCCAAATTAACATATGCGGCAAACGTATCGCCGTCGAAAATATAATCAACTGTTGCCGGGACGGCGCGGGCCAGTGTCGGCAACAAAACAAGAAACAATACCGCTAATACTTTTTTCATCCGCAATCAATGCACTACGGTAGCTTGGGCGACCACGTCGGCTCCAGGCCGTTAACATCCTCTGGCAGCTCGATATCATATATATTCTGACCTGTGATATCAACACTGCGGATATGGCTTATACGCTCCATCCCATCCAGGGCTTTTTCCGTTTCGTAATATACCAGCCGCCGACTGCCCGGCGCCCAGGATGGCGCCTCCATAAACCAGCCCCCGGCCAAAATCTTTTCATTACGCCCGCGCGGATTCATAATACCGATAAAGAATGTATCATCGGCCATTTTAGTAAATGCAATAAACTGGCCGTCCGGCGACCATGCCGGCGTCGCATATCGTCCGTTGCCGTACGTAATACGCTCTTCTACGCCCGTATCCAGGTCCAGAACATGAATCTGCTGGCGGCCCGACCGGTCGGAATTAAATGCCATCTTTTTACCGTCGGGCGAATAAGACGGACTGGTATTTAGCGAATTGCCAAACGTCAGCTGGCGCAGTGTCTTATCTTCCATATTATACTCGTATATATGAGTTATTCCGTTTTTGACCAACGACAACGCAATCTTTGTTCCATCCGGCGAGAATCGCGGCGCAAAATTCATACCCCCAAACTGGCCCAGTCTGCGGGCGGCCCCAGTATCCAAATCCAGCGTCCAGACCATTGGGTCATCATCGCGATAGGATAAAAATACCACCGTCTGCATATTAGGCGAGAAATGCGGCGACATAACAAAGGTTTTATCATCCGATAGATATCGCATACCATATCCGTCCTGGTCCATTATGGCCATACGCTTTACGCGTGCGTCCACAGGACCGGATTCGGCAATAAACACAATCTGGGTATCGAAATATCCTATCTCGCCGGTCAGGCGCTCATATATTGCATCAGCCATTATATGCGCCAAACGCCGTACGGATTTTTTAGACGCCACCAGCGACTGGGCCTCTATCTGCTCTTTGCCATTTACATCCCATACATAAAATTCCAGCTTGTATTTGCCATCCTCCAGCGCCAGCGTCGCCTGAACCAGCACCTGGGCCTTTATCGCCATCCAGGATTTAAAGTTAGGCATTTGGCCCATTTTAACATATTCCGGAAATGCGTCATGATTTACAATTCGAAACAGTCCGGTGGACTTTAAATCTTTCTCAACCACCTCACGTATCATGGCGGCATCTTTTGTGCTGGCGTTGCCAATAACTTCAAACTTTTGAACAGCGACCGGTATCGGCGATGCCGCCCCGGCAACAATATCCACTTTTAGCTCGGCCCGTGCCGTGCCAACAGAAAAAATAACCGCAAACGCAATCAGAATTTTTTTCAGCATAACGCCCCCTATTCCTTTCAAGACAATTACTTATAAAATATCGGGCTAATTTTATCCGCAATCGGAAAAAAAAGCAAGCACGCCCCACCCCGCCAAATAAAAAATCCGCGCCCCGCTAACAACACACCCGCCCTCACAACAGTAATTACAACTGCCTCTACATTTGTATTGACAAGCGCCAATACAATGTTATAGTCAACTGTAAAGACGCAAGTATTGTAAACCGTATAGAGAATTGCCTATGCCAAACGTTATGCAGCAACTGTTTATCATGAACATCGAAAGCCTGTTAAAGGAATACGCCGCATACAAGGCATTTAACAAATCTGACTGCGTTATAAACATGCGCATCCCGCGCCCGATATTGGATAAAATAAAAGAACTGGCCGAGGCCCAGCACGTCCCCTATCAGTCGCTGATATCATCCGTATTGTTTTCCCTGGCAAATATCGAGGAACAAAAATAGCCCGCAGAGAGCTTATAAAAACAAATTAAAAAAAGCCCCGCATTCGCGGGGCAATATTTCAGAGATTTTTTACCAGCCGGTTATAGCACAGCCCAGAACGCCCTGCTGTACACCCTGTGACATAAAGAACGTCAAAACAGCACCCAAGCCGAACAGCAGAACAAAACCTACCAGCATGCCGGTACCCTTTTTCTGCAGGTCGTCCATCTTAACCTCGCCTTTAGAGATATAGCCCCAGGCCCAACCGGCGATAACGAACGCCGCACCAACGAATGCCAATGTACGCAAAATATGAAACACGCCCTGCATCTGCTGAATCAGCTGGCACAGGCCATTCGTACTGGGCGCCGCCATAGCCGGCACCGACACCATTGCGGCGATAATCGCAACATTCAATTTCGTAATAATTTTCTTCATTAGAAATCTCCTTATATATTCTACTAACGGTTGAATTATATCACAAAAAAAGCCACGCTCCAAATAAAAAACAGGCGCATATCGCGCCTGCATAAAATTGTCCGGAAACAAATTACATCGCCGAAACCAGAACATATTTACGAGATACGCTTGTCTGGCATGCATTGCAACGCGGCGCGGCATATACAACCGGCGCGCTGTATGTAACCTCGCGCGCGGCCGGCGCCATGATAACGCGGTCGGCACGCGGCGCCTGGCCCGTCATATCACGGTTATACAAGTCCGCACAACGTGTATTGCGATACACGATTTTTTTACCAGTATTCATATTGCGAATTTCATTGCTAAAATGATTGCCATATTCGCCTACGTAATAAATGCAGTCTTCGCCGTCCTGAGTATAGCGAACGTCACCCTTATAATAATCATAGTAAGACGCACACCCCGCCAGGCCCGCCAACGCTACAATAGAAACCAGTACTTTTTTCATACCATTGTCCTTAGTCTAACAAACTTTTCTCTCGCACTCCGATTCGTTGATACAATTATTGCACAAAAACAAACATTGTCAACAGACAAACAAAAATGTACACATCAAATAAATTGTGTTATACTTTTTATCACGTACTTAAAAAGGAAAGGTAATGAACTACAAAGATTTTGGATTAGTTAATACCCGTGCGATGTTCGCCGACGCGATTGCGCGCCGTTATGCCGTACCGGCGTTTAACTTTTACAACATGGAAACATTGTCGGCAATTCTTGCCGCCGCCACCGAAACACGCAGCCCGGTTATCTTGGCCGTATCGGAATCGGCGATGAAATACATGGGCGACGATTTGCTGATGGGAATGATTTGGGGTAAAAAATTTAAGCCTGAAAACGGCGTTGCCCTGCATCTGGACCATGGCGGCAGCTTTGAGGCGTGCGAGCATGCGATAAAGCTGGGCTTTTCCTCTGTCATGATAGACGGCAGCAAACTGTCATTCGCAGAAAACGCCGAACTGGCCCGCCGTGTTGCAGACCTGGCCCACAGCCACGATGTATCGGTAGAAGCCGAACTGGGCACCCTGGCCGGAATAGAAGACGAAACCACATTCAGCGACACATCCAGCTATACCAACCCAGAAGATGTTATCAAGTTTGTTGGCGACACCGGCATTGATTCCCTGGCAATTGCAATCGGAACCAGCCACGGCGCCTACAAACGCAAATCGGACGATGAAAAGCTGCGCTTTGACATTCTGGCGGAAATTGCGCAAAAGCTGCCCCAGTTCCCGCTGGTACTGCATGGCGCGTCATCCATCCCCCAGAACTTTGTAAAAACAATAAATGAATTCGGTGGCGACATCGCAGGTGCACGCGGCATCGACCCGACCCAGCTGCGCCAGGCAACCGAAATGAACATCTGCAAGATAAACGTTGACAGCGATTCCCGCCTGGCGTTTACAGCGGGCGTTCGCAAAAACCTGGCTGAAAAGCCGGCCGGCTTTAATCCGCGCGACTATCTGGGCGCGGGGCGCAAGCTGATTGTCGAAAACTGTATCGATGAAATCAAAAACATCATGGGCAGCGACAACAAGCTGTAATATAAACGCCCCAAACGGGGCGTTTTTTATTTTTCTTTCTTATCTGTTTTTTCCTTGCTATCTACGCTCCAATAAATTCCATCGGTCCAGTAATCCAAACCAAACATAAATATTTTAAGCAAGAAAGTAGATGGCATTTTCAGCTCGCCCCGCTCGTACTTACGCAGGACCGCCCGCGATATCCCCATTTCTTCGGCCAGTATTTGCCGCGATACCCCCAACATCTGGCGCGCGCGATACAGCAGCACACTCGGCGGCAGATTACTCGAAAACCTTTTAGCAATAAATGGCGTAACAGATATCCGACGCGCCGGATTCGGCGCACGCTTGTTTAGTTGAACATTCATTTTTTCTCTCCATAGTTTTTAAGTTATTAAAAACACCGCCCGTGACGAATGGGCGGTTGGAGGTTCAAAACTATCATAACAATAGCGTTGCTTATTCAATGTATTCGCAACCCTCCAACCGGTTGTGGAGTAATAAAGTGTTATGAGAGGTTTTGAAGCCCCACACCGGATGTCACCCGATGCGTTATGAATTGTAGCATAAAACTTGGAAAAAGCAAATATTAACTATAACGCCGGCAACGTAGTGTACAAGACGTACATGAGTTGCCGGCGTTTGACATAGATGCGTTATTTATTTAGCGCGCTCTACATACTCTAAGGTTTCTGTGTTAACAACGATTTTTTCACCGGCGTTAACAAACAGCGGCACCTGAACACGAACACCATTGTCAAGAACGGCCGGCTTGCCGCCGCTCGACGATGCCGTCTGACCCTTCAGTGCGGGCTCTGTTTCCTCTACCGTGGCAATAACCGTTTTAGGCAATGAAATAGACACCGGATGTCCTTCGACAAAGTTTGCCTTTACCGTCATTTCCGGGGCCAAAAACTTCATCATATCCCCCAGGGAATCTACCGGCATCGTAAACTGCTCGTAATCGGACAGGTTCATGAAAAACGCATCGCTGCCGTCGGCATACAAATACTGGCAGTCAAAATCTTCGACCATCAGTTTTTCAACCTTATCCTCCGAGCGCCAGCGGTCCCCGCCCTTGTTGCCTGAATCGATATCACGCAGGTCGGCCTGAACAAACGCGCCGCCCTTGCCCGGCTTTACCTTTGTAATCGATGTAACGGAATAGCGACGGCCGTTATGGGAAATAACCCAGCCAACACGCATATCATTTGCAACATATGATGCCATAGTAGTACCTCTTGTTTTTAGTTTTTGCCATGGGCTTTGTTATAGCGCTCAATCGAGTCCATAATGATTTTATCTGCCGCATCACGGTCGGCCCAGCCTGCAATCTTCGACCAGGAATTAGGCTCCAAATCCTTGTAATGCTGAAAGAAATATTCAATCTTGTGCATCATGATTTTCGGCAGTTCGTTCATATAAGACACGTTTTCATAATACGGGTCAATGCGGTCACGCGGAACGCAGATAATTTTTTCATCACCGCCCGCCTGGTCTTCCATCAGCAAGGCGCCAATCGGATGAACATCAATCATAACACCCGGACGCAGCGGCGCATTACATACAACCACACAATCCAGCGGGTCACCATCATCGCCCAATGTTCCCGGAAAATAACCATAGTTCGCAGGATACGCAACCGGCGTATGCAAGATACGGTCCACACGCAACAGGCCTGTTTCCTTGTCAATTTCATACTTTACATAACCGTTTTCCGGAACCTCGATAATCGCGGTCATTTTTTTCGGCGGCATTTTGCCCGGTTTCAATTCTTCTAACGACATATATTTACCCTCTTTTTACCGCCGACAGCTTAGCATATTTTTTTGATTTTGCAATGTATTTATTGCCCGCCGTCATTCTCTTTTTTCAAAAGCCTTGCATATTTATCCATTGAATTGTCGTATACGTCGTTAGTATCAAACTTATCAAAATCGGCGCGCGTGTATCGAACATAGCCACTCCCCCAGAATGCATCGCCCTTTGTATGTTTTTCCTGGGAATCCTGCCATGACTTGCATCGATAGTGATTTATACGGATTATATCCTGCGACAGGCCGGGGATAACATTGCTGGGGGTGACGGCGTGGCCGCGCTCGTCAACACTGCGCCAGATTACGTCGAAAACGTGTGGCGACCGACACCCAACGACCATGCGCGGATTTACGATTATTTTGTTTGCCTCACCCGAATTATCCCGTTGACGATACTTATAGTTTTCAATAACCAACCCTGCGGGCCGCGTCACATGCCCCGCCGACCCATACAGGCACCACCTAATAAAAATCTGGGCCGTACGCTGTGGAATACGGCGCAGAAAATCTGGAATCGTACAATCTTTCACCGGCATTATAAACTCGTCCAAATCAATGACCGCCAGCCAACGCGCCTCGGCCGCGGCGCGACGAACAGCGGCATAGTTTACCCGGTTTTGAACCCCCTCACCCCGGACATAATGATACTCGACCACCCCGGCGTCGATATAAGGTTTTAAAATCTCAAAGGTGTTGTCGGTTGACTCGTTGTCAAATATATAAAATTTTTCAACCCCGACCAGTCGATGATAATCTATCCATTCTTTAAAATAACGACCTTCGTTTCGCGCTACCGCGCTAACTGTCAGAAAATACTTATTTTTACCCCCCCCCCCGCAACTATTGTCCGAGCGGCGGAAAATATGCCGAATTTTATTATATTGCGCACACGATTACGGATCATGCGACATGGCACAATACCAGATACCATACCGGCGACAAATTTACGTCCCTTGGATATCTTTTTCTCGTTATGTGTTATGTCAATTTTAATCATATCATATATCCATATTAAAAAAATGCATCCCGCACATGGCGGGATTTTTTTCGCAACACTTTTACATGCGCATCGGCATCAAAATAAACAATGCGTCAGTATTCTTGTCCGTTGACTTGATAATTGTCGGCGACAACGGGTCCTGCATTTCCATTTGGAACTTTTCGCCTTCTACCTGGCCGGCGACATCCAACAGGAACTTTACATTAAATGTAACCGTAAATGATGCATCGCTGTTGTATTCGATATCCAATTCCTGGGTCGCGGTACCGGCATCGGGACTGGACGCGTTCACAACCAGCTTGTTCATAGAGTAAGTCAGCTGAACCGATTTTGTTTTATCAACACTCGCAACCGATACCAGGTCGACCGCGTTAACAAACTGCTTTCTGTCCAGAATTGCAATCTTGTCATTGCCCTTTGGTATAACAACGCGATAATTCGGATACTGGGCATCGACCAACTTGCTGGTCAGGGTTGCAGCACCAACGGTAAAGCGTGCCTTGGTATCGGACAGTTCAACCATACAGTCGTCAACGGTCGCATCCTCCAACAATTTTGACAGTTCGCCAATAACGCGACGTGGCAAAATAACGGCCGGCATATCCGCGCTGCCCTCTGGGGCGGGCATCGCACACAGTGCCATACGCTGCGCATCGGTCGCAACCGCCGTCAGCATTTTTTCCTTGCCCTCGTCCGAGATGTGGAAGTAAATACCCCCCAGATGATAGCGAACATCATCCGTCGGGATTGCAAATTTTGTCTGATTAATCAGATGCGCCAGGTCGCCCGTCGTCATCTGGAACTTGGTCGTCAGATTGCTGCCCGCCATGGCCGGAAAGTTTTCCGCCGGCAATGTTGGCAAACGAAATACCGCACGTCCGCTGGATACGACCAACTGGTCGCCGGACTGTTTAAAGTTAATCTCTGCATCATCGGGCAACTTGCGAACAATATCATACAGCATCTGAACCGGAACAGTGATTTTTCCACCCAGTGTGATGTCGGCGGCCACATGCTCTACCAGTTCCAGGTCAACGTTTGTCGCAGACAGAACTAAATCATCCGCCACCTCCAGCTTTACATTCATCAATATCGGCAGGGTCGCACGCTTTTCCACAATGGACTGCATATGCCCCAGCGCACGTATCAAAACCTGACGAAATACCGAAAATTCCATATTATGTGCTCCTGTATATTATAATAAGATGCCTACATTCTTGAGACCTAGTTTATCAAAAAACACCGATTCGGTGCAAGACCAAATGCACACCACGTTGCCCCGACATAAAAAGCCCCGCATTCGGGGCTTTTTCCTATTTGTTAAGTACCTTTTCCAGCTTTGCTCGCAATTTTTTCATATCATCATACTTGGTAAACTTACCCTTTTCAGCGATTGATATGTCGCCCGATTCTTCTGATACGACCAAAACGGTGGCACTCGACTGCTCTGACAGCCCCAGCGCCGCACGATGACGCGTTCCATATTTCCAGTTCAGGTTGTTCTGTGACAGTGGCAAAATCCCGCCGGCCGACGCGATACGCCCATTTTCAATAATCACGGCCCCATCGTGCAACGGTGTCTTGTTAAAAAATATGGTCAACAGTAATTCACTCGATATCACAGCGTCTATTGTCACGCCTTTTTTATCAATGGCGCTTTCGTCTAGCATGCTGGGGAATACAATCAATGCGCCGGTATGCTTTGCCGACATATATTCAACCGCCGATACTATCGCATCCAGTGAGCGCGTATCCTTTTGCCGCACGCCGCCGCGACGCAACAGGCGCCCCCATCCCTGGACATTGCCCAACAGCGCCATAAACTTGCGCAGTTCGGGCTGAAAAATAACAACCAACCCCAGCGACAGGAACAGCGCGGTCCAATGCAAAAACGCCCCCAGCAAATCAAGATGCGCCCACGACATCACAAAACTGGCAATCCACAGCACCGCCAGCCCCAGCAGTCCGCGGACCAGTTTTTCCGACTGCGTATTCTGTATAAAGCTTCGATAAAATAACAGCACCATCGCTGCAATTATAACAATCTGAATAAATCCAACCCAGTTAAACATGTTTATCGCCCTCTTGTTTAGTTATCTATTATGGTTTCAATTAAATCACCGATTGGCGCCCCCATCCATTCCGGATCGTCGCGCATATCGGGCGCACCACGGCTAAGCGCTGTTTTACACGGCTGGTCGTCCGCCAGCCAGTTTTCCAACAAATCGCCCGCCAACAGCCCCAGCCCGGCACCGGCCGCCAAACTGATACCACCCGTAAACGGCGCCAGCAGTAATCCAATACCGGTTGCCGATGCAACCTTGCCCGCAACCGCCGCGCCACTTATTCTTATATCAGGTTCTGCCAAATTGCCAGAAATTTCTACGGAATTCATAACATTTCCCGTCAGCGACAGTTTTAATCCGCGAACCGGCACCGTCGTCAGCGCCAGACGCATGCTTTCTTCTCCTAAATCCAGACTGCCCGCCAGACGCAGATTTATAGCGTTCGTTTCAACCGCAACACCATTTTCAGTCTCTATTCGCCCATTTCGAATCTTGGCCGAAATGGCGGCACATGAAATCTTTATCTGGTTATGCTTTTTCTCGGACCGGAACAAATCCTGGATGCCGTGACGCAGGCTGGTCAGGAAATCCGTGCCATAAATATTTGCAACCAATGCCGAATGCGCATACCCCGAGCCATTCGAATAAATCTGAACAGGACCGGTCGCCGTCTGCATTAATTCCGATAAATCGGCCCCGCGCCCACGTAAATAAAACCGCAGTCCCACCGGCAGATTAGATATCAAATCAGGGGCACGCACCTGGTCGAGTATCTTTCCAACCTGAATGTTTTCGCCCATACCCGCCGCAATGATATCCAATGTTCCGTCAGGCTCTATCACAACATCTGCCGCGGCCTCTGTGGTGCCCCCCCCAATTCCGGCATGCAGATCAATGCGTCCCTGGCCGCTGTTTATGCGCATGCTCAAATCAATATCAGCCAGGGTCAAATCCCGATAAACAATCATCTTGTCAATCTCGGCACGCAGATTCATGTCAAATTTCAAAAATTCCTTGCCATACAGTGGAATGTCTTTGAACACGTTCAGTTCCCTGTCGGGACGACCGCGGCGCTTAGACGCATACAGTTCCGGGAACAGTTCCATCAAATTTATCCGACGCGATTCCAGATTAAGCGTAAACGTGGGCTTTTTCCGTGTCCAATTATAATCCCCGGAAAATGTTATCTCGTTCCCGCGTACCAATGCGGTTGATTTGCGAAATGTTATCTTGCGCCCATCAAATCCGCCGGCCACATTCACACTCATTGTCGGCATATATGCCAATTCCAGGTTCAGCATCGCCCCCAGTGCGGCAACATCTGGGATATCGCCGCTTAGCACGAAATCAATCGGCAAGCGGCTGGTGCCTTCCAGTGCGACATTCGCAATCAGCGCATTGCCGCCCGTAGATATTGCAACCCGCACGGGATAAACTTTCCGCTCGGGGTTATATTCGGAATAAGAAACAATAAACGGATAAACTTTTTCAGTCGGCTTTATCCATCCGGCATATTCGCGGGCATCATCTTTTGGGATGTATTTAATTTCAAACCCGGCCAGAGAATACGTTCCATCCAGCAAATGCAGTGTCAGATTTTTTACCTCAACCCCGCCCAGGCCCGGATCTGCAAATGGATATTTCGGCTGAACCGCCGCCACATCCGGGGCATCATCGGCATTAGCGGCCGTGTCTTTATCAGTTTCGTCGGCATGCGGCGATATGGAGTATTCACCCTTTTCGTTTCGCTCTATACAGACCGATGCGTCATTAATTTTTACGTTCTTTATCGTCGGCCGGTCACGCAACAGCGACACCAAATCCAGCGTAACATCGATTGATTCTGCACTGAATGCGTATTCATGGCGCGCCCACTGCGCATTTCGAACGCGCACCTGGTGCAACTCTATGCGCGGACGCAATGAAAATTTCCACGATACCGCGCCGTCAATTTCTATATCCACCCCTGTCGCACCGCGCAAAATACCCAATATATCGCCACGCAGTGTTTCAAGGTTAACCTGGCTTAGCGCGATAACAACGGCCACCACCAGCCCCATAAAAAATATCGAGACTATGCGCGCAATTGTAAAAAACAAATTTTTTCGAAACAGCATTTTTATTTAAGGCAACTTCAGTTCCAACAGCCGAACCACCGGCTGCATAAATTCCGGCATTTGGGCGCGCAACGTTATCAGCCGGCCCGTTGACGGGTGCTGAAAGGTTATCTTATGCGCGAACAAAAACAAGTTTTTCGTATTCGTCAAAGAATCCAGCCCCGGCATCGCACCGCCGTTACCGTACAGTGCATCCCCAACAATGGGCGCATTTAATGACACCGCACTGTGAACGCGCAACTGGTGCGTACGGCCCGTCTTTGGCGAAAACAATACCCATGACAGCATCCCCGCCGCCTGGGTCAAAACACTATATTCGGTAACAGCATGCTGTGGCCGCGGCCCCGTTCCGCCATCCAGACGCCGCGGCGAATCAAACACCTGACCTTTTAGCATATAATTATCTATGATTCCACGTTCAGGACTTACCCGGCCATTTAACAGCGCCAGATATTGTTTTTGTGCGGTTTTGTTTTGAAACTGTGCCGCCAGTTTTTGTGCCGCCGTCTGATTTTTTGCCACAACCAATATACCGCTGGTTTCGCGGTCCAAACGGTGGACTAATGCAATCTTGTCATACGGGAACAAGGCCGCCGCCATTTTATCCACAGATTTGCGAATCCCCGTTCCGCCCTGAACTGCCAACCCCGCCGGCTTGTCAAACACAACTATATCATTGTCATCATGAATAATGCACTGGCGCAACGATTCCAAATCAGCCAGCGAAAATGCATCGCCGGCCTCTGACTTTTTAGGCGCATTCGCATATCCGGCAACCGTCGGCGGAATGCGCACCACGTCGCCCGCCCGCAAAATTTCGTTTCCAGAAACACGCGATGAATTCACACGAATCTGGCCGCCGCGACACAGCTTGTAAAACTGGCGCTGGGGCATTGCGGGGAAACGCCGCAAAAACCACCGATGCAGACGCGCACCTTCTTCTACCTGGGAAACAGTTACCATATCCGCCATAAAACTATTCGCCGTATGTTATATAAACAGTGTTTTTGCCGTTTAAATCGTTACAGTTGCCAGCGGCGCCGCCCTGGGTTCCGTTTGACATCTGGTAACCAATCGAATCAGACCATGCCTTGGTCACAAAATATTTACAGTCACCCTCCGACAGGCCCGTCACAGAAACAATGAACTGGTGCGAATTTGCCGGATTGACATTCAGCTCATACGATCCGCCATACGGGTTTTTATTAGACATCCCGATTGCACCAAAAATTGTGGCGTTGTTTATATGCGAAAAATCGTCATATTCGCCCAACAACTGGCGCACGCCTGTTACCATCTGGATAACATCATCGTTGACACTGTTGCGCTTTTGCGTGCGCATCGCGGTTGAAATCATGCCGATTGCGCCGACGGTAATAACCCCCATAATCGCCAGCACCCCCAGCATCTCTATCATAGAACGTCCGGATTCCTGATTCATGACTTATTATTCCCCCATTTGCTATTTGTTTTTCAATATTATATCATATTTGGCATGAGTATTCAATTTTCAGATTTGATTGAAAATAGTCCCAGTGCCCCCGGCGTATATAAAATGTACGACGTGGACGGCACCCTGCTCTATGTGGGCAAGGCAAAAAACCTGTCGAACCGTCTAAAACAATATATGGACATAGGCAAACTGGAACTGCACAAACAGGTTATGCGAACGCTGGTAACGCGCGTAGAATGGGAAACCGTTCCGACGGAATCAGACGCGTTGCTGCGCGAACAGGAATTAATAAAAACACAAAAGCCCAAATATAACATCATGCTGACTGACGGCAAGATGTATCCCATGCTGGCGCTGACGCAGTCTGAATTTCCCCGCCTGCTCAAATTCCGCGGCAAGATATCACAGCGCCGCGACGTATACGGCCCGTACCCGTCGGTGGCGGCGCTGAACGAGACAATAAAAACAATTCAAAAGGTATGCCAGCTGCGCACATGCACCGATACATTTATGAGAAACCGCGCGCGGCCCTGTCTGCTGCATCAAATCGGCCGATGCAGCGCCCCGTGCACATTACAACAGACCGACTATGCGTCGCGCGTATCACTGGCGCGCCGAATACTAACCGGCGACAGCGAACCCATCATCGCAGATTTATCGGCGGCGATGCAAAAACATTCGGCAAACATGGAATTTGAATTGGCGGCCACATGCCGTGACAAAATAGCCGCATTAACACACACCGCAAACCGCGGTATGCGGCGCACACGTGCACATAGCGCGAATTTAGACTGGCCGGAAACAGTTGCTCAATTACAGCAATGGCTGGGGATAAAAATAGAATGTGCGGGCGTGTTTGACAACTCGCACCTGTTTGGGCGAAACCCGGTTGGCGCCATGATAGCATTCGGACCGGACGGTTTTATCAAATCATCTTATCGCCACTTTAAATTAAACGATGCGGCGCGTGCCGGAAACGATATCGCAATGATGGCGGAATTCGTCGGGCGCGCCGTCGAACGCGGCCCTAAACTGGACCTGATTATCGTTGACGGCGGACGCGCCCAATGGAACATCGCACATAAAACCGCACCAAATATTCCCATCCTGGGGGTAACCAAGGGCGAAGTGCGCGACGGCGACGAGCACTTTATCCTGCCCGACGGGACCGAGTGTCACGACATGCCAAAAGATTCGAAACTGTTTTTATTACTGCGCGCCGTTCGCGACGAGGCACATCGTTTTGTAATCACATATCACCGCACGGTCCGTGCAAAAACAGTAACCGCATCGGTCCTGGACGAGATAGAGGGCATCGGCCCCACACGCAAAAAGGCATTATTGTTGCATTTCGGTTCCGCACGCGCGGTTGGCGATGCGGATTTGGCCGCACTAATGCGCGTGCCAGGCTTGGGAAAAAATGCCGCCGAAAAAATATATGCCTATTTTCATTCCAACGTGATATAATAAGACTATTCATACAAAGGAGAAATTATATGAAATTTTTTGTAAACTTTTTATCGGCGTTCCGTATCGCGGCATCGTTTGCAATCATTCCGACACTGATGTTCCAGTGGTACTGGGTATCGTTTATATTGTTCGCACTGGCGGCAATATCTGATTGGTTTGATGGTTTTCTGGCACGCAAATATAATGTATGCAGTAAAATCGGCGGCGTGATGGATCATATCGGGGATAAACTGCTGGTGGTAAATACACTGATTATGCTGACTGTTATGATGCCGACATGGTTCATTGTCGTACCTGTAATCATAATGATTGTACGCGAACTCTACATCAGTGGCCTGCGCGAATTTTTGGGCACCCAGAAAATAGAAATGCCGGTACCAAAGGCGCGCTTTTCCATGGGCAAGATAAAAACCACACTGCAGATGATAACGATTGTGGCGTTTTTGGGATTGTTTGTAATGACGACAACCGTATCGCCGGCTGGAATCACGCGCAGCGGCCTTATCGCGATGAACATCATTTCCCAGATTGGCATATTTGGACTGTGGCTGTCGTTGCTGGCATCCGTTTGGAGCGCGACACAATACACATTCACATTTGCCGAAAAAATAAAGAAAATAAAATAATAGAAAAACGCTCTATGTACATGAAATCCGCCCCGTTTACAGGGGCGGATGTTTTTTTGTCGGCATCAAAAAACACAATTTCATTATATGTTTTTATTTAACAGGCTTAACACATCTGCCGGCTCAATTTATTAAAACCATCCTTTTTTACCGGGCTTGGTCTCTGCAAATTCTGCCAACAGCTTTTTCTGCTTGTCCGTCAGTTTGGTCGGAATCTGTATACCAATCTCTATATACATGTCGCCATAACTGCCCGCGCGTCGCCCCGGCATTCCATGCCCGCGCACGCGCAGACGCTCGCCAACCTGGGTTCCGGCCGGAACCTTTACCGCCAATGTTTTATCATCAATTGTATTAACATCAATCTCGCCACCCAGGGCCAGTGTGGTAAACGCAATATCCATATGCATAATCAGATCAGACCCGACACGTTGGAAACGCTTGTCCGGGCGCACGCGCACATCCAGGTAAAAATCACCGGCCGGCCCACCGTTTGTACCGGCCTCGCCCTGGCCCGCCAAACGCAGACGCGCGCCATCCTCAACACCGGCCGGTATTTTTACCTCCAGCGTGCGGGATTTATGCACCGCCCCAACACCGTCACATGCATCGCATTTCTTTTCAATCTTGTGACCGATACCGTGGCATTCGGGACACGGGGCCTCCATCGCGAAAAATCCCTGTTGGGTGCGGACATATCCGCTGCCGCCACATTTTGGACAGCTGGGGGCGGGTTTGCCGTCGGCGGTGCCGTACCCGTGACATTTTTCGCATGTCGCGTTACTTGAAAACTTAACCGTATGGGTTTTGCCAAAATACGCGTCTTTTAAATCAATTACAACCTCGTCTAGCAAATCACGACCGCGCCGGTTTGCCGCACCACGTGACGCAGAGGCGCCGCCCCCGCCAAAATCACCAAATCCAAATCCGCGCATCGCCTCGCGCAGGATGTCCTCCATCCCGGCACCACCCCCCATATTAAAATCAAATCCACCCGCGCCAAACGGATTTCCGCCCGCACCGGCCGACGCACCATTGCCGCCGGCGAACGCCGCGTTACCAAACCGGTCGTATGCCGCGCGTTTTTGCGGGTCTTTTAATATGTCAAAGGCGTTGTTTACCTCCTTAAACTTATCCTCTGCCGATTTATCCCCAGGATTGCGGTCCGGATGATATTTCATAACCAGTTTATGATAAGCCTTTTTAATATCAGCGTCCGATGCATCGCGCGCCACGCCCAAAATTTCATATGGATTACTGTTCATTTTATTTTTCCGTATTATTTTCCAAGAATATATAAGTCCATTATACTAAAAATCAAGCCAAATGAAAACCCAGGATAACAGAAATATGCCATCCTGGGAAATCATACCTACTACAATAATATAGTCTATCGGCGGTGCTGCAAATAATCTGCAAACGCATTCAGGTTAAAAAATGTGCGCTTGCCGCCGCAAATATTTAACAATTCTGACTCTTGGGATGATGCCCCCTTAATAAGAACCGGTATAATGCGCCACTTGGCCGGCCAGGTCATATCATTTACCTGGGTCCCCAGGATAAAGTTCATCGACGCTTCGTCACGGCCCGTAGAACGGAACAAATAGTTACGGTTAGATACAAACGGGCTGTTTATCTCGTAATGCGCGGCGGCATTCATCGCAGGCGCAATAGAGCGATACTGGGCTTCCAACGCCTTTGCATTTTCAGGAAAAGCCAGCTGACCGTAAAACTCTATCGTAACTTCGGGTTGAGCCGCAATCTTTTCCAGCGCCGCCAATACACCCGGGCGCAGCGTCGGATTCTGGGCACATTTATTCAGCACATATGCCATATCGGCCTTTAACATATTGCGCCCCAGACCATATCTGTATGCAATATTTAATGCCGTCGCCTTGGTTCGGCCATAATCCGCAATGGCAACATCAGAAAATTTTTTTTCAATCGGTTCAAAAACAATACCATTCAAATCTATAATAATATTCTTACGCATAATATCCTCGCTGTGATGTAATTTCTCTAAATTTATACTAAAAAAATATTTTTGTCAAGACTTTTATGTAAGTATGTATTCCCACCGCATATCGGATAATATTCTTTAGGCTTGCACAAAACGGAATAATGTTATAATAATTATATGCTATGACAGACACATCTACACACACATACGACGCATCAGATATTCAGGTATTAGAGGGGCTGGAGCCTGTTCGCCTGCGCCCGGGAATGTACATTGGCGGTACGGACGAAAAGGCGTGGCATCACCTGCCGGTGGAAATCATGGACAACTCGATTGATGAGGCGGTCGCCGGATTTGCCAAAAAGATTTCGGTTAACCTGATTGATTCCAAGACCATAGAAATCACTGACGACGGCCGCGGTATCCCTGTGGACGAACATCCCAAATATCCCGGCAAATCCGCATTAGAGGTAATTTTAACCACCCTCCATTCTGGCGGCAAGTTTAATAATAATGTATATAAAACCAGCGGTGGTCTCCATGGCGTGGGCAGTGCGGTTGTAAACGCCCTGTCATCGGAAATGATTGTTACGATATCGCGTGATGGATATACATGGCGCCAAACTTTTGCCCGCGGCAAACCCACCAGCGCAATGATTCGCGGCGAGCCGACCAAGGCGCACGGAACACAAATCCGTTTCACAATCGACGACCAGATATTCGGCGAAAACGCGGTATTTAAGCCTATAAAAATATATCGCATGGCCCGTGCCAAGGCATTTTTGTCAAAGGGTGTAAAAATAGACTGGCACTGTAACCCGGCCCTGCTGACCGAGGATATGAACATCCCGGCCGACACGACGTTTTATTACCCCAACGGCCTGGCGGATTTCTTGGCCGAAAAAACAGATAACAAACCGCGCATCCTGCCAAAAATATTCAGCGGCAGCGTCGATTTCCCCGACGACAGCGGACGCGTGGAATGGGCACTGACGTTTTTAACAGATGAAAACGGCGCCGCATCAGACGACGGGTTCTTTTCATCATACTGTAACACAATCGCGACAATTGATGGCGGCACGCATGAAACCGGCTTTAAATCAGCAATTACCAAGGGGATAAAGGCATACGGCGAAAAAGTTAACAACAAATCTGCGGCAAATATAATCGGCGACGACGTATTTGATTCTGTTGCGGCAATTGTTTCCGTTTTTTATAAAACGCCGCAATTCTTGGGCCAGACCAAGGAAAAGTTATCTAACCCAGAGGTTGCCCGCTATACAGAGGCCGCCCTGCGCGACCCATGGGAAATATTCCTGGCATCGGATCCGAAAACAGCCAACGCGGTACTGGATTTTGTAATAAATCTGGCGAATGCACGAATCAAAACAAAGCAAGTAAAAGATGTCGCCCGCAAGACCCCGACCAAGCGTATTCGCATGCCGGCCAAGCTGGCCGACTGCTCAAAGCACGGAATTGAGGGAACAGAGCTGTTCATAGTTGAGGGGGAATCGGCCGGCGGTACGGCAAAACAGGCGCGCGACCGCGCGACCCAGGCGATTATGCCACTGCGCGGCAAGGTATTGAATGTTATATCCAATTCCGATGAACGATTTGGAAACAACAAGGAACTAAACGAGCTTATTGATATCATCGGCGCCGGCACGGCCAAAAATTGGGACGATAGCAAACTGCGCTATGAAAAAATAATCGTCATGACCGATGCCGACGTCGACGGCAGCCATATTGCATCGCTATTGATGGCATTCTTTTACCAACACATGCCCCAACTGATTTATGGGGGCCACCTATATCTATCATGCCCTCCACTGTACAAGCTGACGCATGGCACAGAATCTATATATGTTGATACCGACGAACAGCTTGAAGAGCTTAAAAACGGCAAATACAAAAACAAAAAAATCGAAATATCACGATTCAAGGGACTGGGCGAAATGATGCCGAATCAGCTAAAAGAAACAACCATGTCACCAAAGACACGCCGCCTGATTCGCGTTGAACTGCCACCGCGTACCGACGACGGGGCCGAGGATACGGAAAAAACACGGACGATAGTATCCGAGCTTATGGGCAAAAAGCCTGAATTCCGTTTCAAATTTATTACTGAACACGCCCAGTTTGTAAAAGACCTGTTCGTATAATGTGTCAACGTTGCCCTATTCCATCCAACGCCCTGCATACAACGTCTCTGGGCGAAATGCGCATCCGACGCAAACTGCTAAAAAAACCAATTAAATATTGACAAAACAATTTAATGTACTATATTGTATTTTGTAAAAGTCAATAAACAGGAGCTTTACATGACATTTCAATTCAATACTATAAAGCAGGATATTACCCAGCGCCCTATGGCACATACCCGAAAAAAGAAAAATACATATATCGTAAACATAAGCCCTATTTCTGGCGCCATCCATTTCGCATTATGCAAAACAACACCTTTGCCAATCGTGATAAAAAACGGCCAAACCATGCAAAATACTACAGACTGGATGACGGCAACACACTTTCCGAATCCGGGTGCACATCATTTGGTCGCAGACTATAACATGTTACAGCCGTTATTGGGCGATATTGCATCCACAGTGGTAGAATATCTGGACAAAGAAACAGGCAAGCCAGTGGCCTATCTTTACCCGACATCGCTGACAGTATGTGAAGGATTCGAAAACAACTATGAATCCCGCCTTAACAATCCAACGCGTAAAGATTTAAAATTTCAAATTGCCAAGCGCCAGCAACTGTTGGAAATAGCATATCAAAACACGAAATAAAACAGCCGCCCCAAACGGGGCGGATATTTTTTTATCATCCGGGTCTATTGAATACCCACCTGAAATTCGTCACCATATCCGGCGACCACCTGGCCGCGGATAGAGCATTTTATATCTTCGAACCCGCCTTTGACCTGGTTCTTTTTTATTACATTACTGGTAATCAATCCGCCGGCCGTACCCAATACAACCCCTGCAACAGAATCCGACACCAGGCGCGATGTATTAAAGTTGCCTTCCTTATTCTTCCATACAGACGTATTTAAACCATCCTTCAGCCTGTTTAAATTGCTGACTATCGAGCTAATAAGCTGTTGTTGTGCCTGGGCGCTGATATCGCAGCGCATCGTTGTACGATTTAATTGCTTTTTTTCGTCATTACATCTGCATTCATCACCAACCATATGGGCATCGGGAATTTTATCGCACAGCTTTTCTTCCTCGCTGGGTTCCGGCGCCAATGCACAGTTTTGCGGATTCAGCCCCAGTAACGCCGTATACAACGACATAAATCCTTCTTGTGTTTTGTCCGCCGACGCACAGTATGTATCTATCTGGGCAATCTGCTGTATGATTTCACTGTTTTCAGCGCAGGCCACCTTCCAGTTTGCAATAGTAGCCATTATCGTTGCATCACACGTATAAACCGCGACTGGCTGGCCGGAGTCAGGATTCGGATTCGTTACCACTGGCGCAACGGCAACGGCAACAGCCGAAACAGCCTTTTTTACACATTTTGCGTAAAGACGCTTACCATCGTGTGTTTTCCAACCTTTATTTTCCTCTGCCGGGGAAAATGTGCTTTCGCATTCAACAATCATTGTTGTTGAGCCCTGCTTATCGTAATGACACTTTCGATAACAGTTCTTGGCACCCATTTTTGTTTGAGAATCCAAACAAGATACATATGCATCCTTACAGCTTGAAGAAACACACTCTTTTTTCGCACTGTTATATTCACCGCTATTTCCGCATGTAATATACAGACAGGCATCCCCGCTTGCCACGATTACGCCGGATGCACCATCCAGAGACTTGCTTACAGTTGCTTTTATTTCCGCCTTTGTCCCCGTGGCCTGTTTATCTTGTATAGGGCTGTCACTGCAGATTGGCAGGCTGAACTTTTCCCACACGTCATCCGTGAAACCTGTACGACATTTAAAAACATCTGAGCCGTTTGTAACAATTGTCCCGTTTGGGCACTCATAATGCTCGCCTATTTGGTATGTGTCACACTCTAAACATTGATCTCCAAAATATAAGTATTCTTTCGCCTCATAAGAGACAGATATTTTTCCACCCAAATTGCTACCGACAACATAACCGGCATAGCCGCCCATTATCATCCCACCCGGAATCGGAGAGACAAAACCCGCCAATGCACCCCGTCTGGCGCCAATTAACGCGGCCAAATTTTTTATAGACGATTTTGCACCGCATTTGCTGGTCAGATAGCAGGCGTTTGTAATATCGTCATTTGTTCCAGCCTTTGCGGCTATTGGTAATATAGTTGACACACAAAGAATACATACGCAAAGTGTCTGTTTTATATTCATTTTTCCCCCAAATTACCGCCGCCTGAAAAACGGTGGTTTAATTAGGCATATATCTATGCCTTGTTTTTAGACATTTTAGCATATTTTCAGCCCTTTTCCAAATTCAATTTTCTGCCTAAAAAAAAGGACCGTTTTCCTGATGCGGAAATGTTCTCTCAACACGACGGCGCCCTAAATACAAATCAAGAAAAAACACACGCCCCATTTGGGGTGGTGGTTTATTTATATTCGGAAATCATCTGGGCAATCTGGGCGGCCAATACCAGGTCTGTTTTCTTTGCCTTTTCAACCTGGGCAATCGCATACAAAACAGTGGCATGATTACGATCACCCACCAGGCGGCCTATTTCCGTCAGGGACATTGTTGTCGCCCCCTTTAACACGGCCATCATTGTCTGACGCGCCATAACCAGCCCGCGTGCGCGACCCGTGCCGCATACCGCATCATAGGAAACGCCCAGCTTTTCGCACATGGATTTTACCATTGCAATCGGTGTTTTTGCTTTCTGCAGAGTATCCGCCAGCAAACGCTGTGCCACATCCATATCAACCGGCGCCCCCATTAATTCTGCATATGTCTTGATTTTGGTAACAACGCCCGCTACAACATGGCCATCAGATGCCATGCGCGGCAAAATAGCGTCTACAACATCTGCAGCAACACCGGCACGACGCAGCATTACGCGCTTTACATGCGCGTTTGGCGCCGCAATATCCGCCACCAGACCCGACGCCAGCACGGACTGTGCACGGCGGTCAAACCCGGTCAGATTATTCGGCGCACCGGACGCGGTCAGAACAACATTTTTGCCCGCCGCGCGCAAATCCATAACCAACTGCAGGAATTCATCCGTCGATGCACGCTTTCCGGACAAGGCCTGAACATCGTCCAAAATAAAAATATCACAATTGCGGCAGTAATCCTTGAATGCAAAAACACTTTTTTCATGCAGGCTGCGCGTGAATTCTGCAACGAACTGGCCGCCGGACATCAGAATTGCGCGCCCCGCCGACGCCGCCTTGATGCAACCCGCCAACATCGATTTTCCCGCGCCAGACGCACCATAAATAAACAGCGGCGAAAAAGATACCGCGCCGGAGGCAACTTTCTTGCATGCGGACAAAACAAACGCGTTTTCATCACATGCCACAAATTCATCAAACGCCGCCGCATTCTCTGCCGGTGCCGCCGCCGTCTGTGCCGCTGGTGCATATGCCGCCGCCGCATTGTCGTTTGCAATAATTGCCGCCGGTGCCGATGTGCGAACACATACCTTTAATCCTAGGCCGAATTCGGCCGCAATGGCGGACAATACATTGGAATAAACACTGCTGATAAAATCGGCCGAGAACTGATTCTGGGCACCCAACACCAAATCGTTGCCGGAAATATCAAAATCAAGGGGCGCAATCCAGGATGTAAACGCGGCAGAATCTATTTTTGCGGCAATGGCCCCCTTGATTGTTTCCAAGTTTGTCATTTCTTTTTTTGCCGCTGTCTGCATGCCGTTTCTCCTTTCCTTCCCTAAAAGAGTTTCCTGCCGCGCAAGAGTGTAAAAATCACCTGCACATAAACGCTAAATTTTACTTGTCCCTATCTGGATTCATAAAAATTTAGTGTTTATGTCTGCCCTACTTCTACTCTCTCTCGCTGTTTGTTTTGATCGATTCTCTCAATCGTTGGATACGTCTGTTACGTTATAAGATAAAATTCTATTTGCAACTCAATAGTAAACAATTTTCGAACATTTATTTTTTGACAACGATTCGTTTTTTTGCCAGATTTCTGCGCCTTGTATATACACTGTATATACAGGAATGGAATCATGTACGAACGTATCCGCCGTCTGTTTTTCTAACCAAACCCTGCAATTCCAAGATGACTAAATCACGCTTGATTTCCGAAATAGATTTTTTGACAACGTCTGCCAATACAGATTCGGATACCGCAATCGTGCCAATTGCGTTAAGCAGAATATTTTCTGGTGCGGATTTTTTTTCTTTTTCATTCTCATTTTGTTTCTGTGGGAAAAAATCCGATATACCACTGCATAATTTTGCCGCCCCGCGCGCAATCAGTGAATTGGGCCCGGCACTTCTGGAATCCGCCGGATGCGACGGAATTGCCCATATTTCACGCCCCAGTTCGGCGACGAATCGAGCGGTGCTCATACTGCCTGAATTTAAATCGGCCTCTCCCAGTATCAGTTTTTCGGCAATTCCCGCCACCAGGCGGTTGCGCTGTATAAAATTAGTGGCATTTGGCACATAGCCTACCGGCATTTCGCTGACGACAACGCCGCGCTCTGTGATTCGACGATACAGCGATTCGTTTTCTATCGGCCATACATAATCCGCCCCACCGGCCAACACCGCAACCGTCTGGGCATTTCCCGGGGCCGCCAACGCGCCCAGGTGCGCCGCGGCATCGGTTCCCATCGCCATTCCTGAGACAACCGCAACACCGTGCGATGCGAATTCACATGCCATATCGCGCATAAACCCCATACCTGCCGCGGTTGCATGACGCGTGCCGACCATCGCAACCGCCCGACGCCCCAGCGCGGCCAAATTCCCACGCGCGCTAATAACAGGCGGATGATTTTTTACCGCACGCAGGCCGGCCGGATACATCGGGTCGTCATCACATATATAATATATGCCCTTGGACGCGGCGGCGTCCATTTCACGCAGCACCATGTCGCGATGGGACTGCCCCAAATTCATGGCGGCCGCGGCCGCGGCCGGCGAACCATGTTCCGCAACCAGCCTTGCATAGCGTACCGGTCCGATACGCGGCGCACGCAACACCAGCAATTTTTCAAATAAATCGTTCATAATATAAAAGTATAAAAAATTTTACCTATCCGCCGAAAGGAAAATATGCACCCCGGCCTAAAAAAAATCCCCCGTACAGGGGGGAGATTTTATAATGCGGAATCCAGCGACAACAAATAGTCATAATTTATTTCCGTACACTCTTTTGGCCGCTCTGCATCACCGCTGATTTTATCCCATGCCTCGCATGCTGACTTCAGGCTCTTTATCTGTTCCATAATCTGGCCATATCTTGTCGAGTCGTTTTTCTTTAACACCGCCAGCTGGGAATACAGCAACTCGTTGTCCTTCAGCGCTTTTTGCCCCTGGACACTGCCGCCAATCAGCTTGTTTCCAAACAGTTCCATGGCCCCCACGCCAAGTGCCGCACCACCAACCGCACCGCCAACGGTTCCCCATGTGCGCGCGGTTTTCTTGGCATCAAGTATACGTTTTTCCAGCGATTTTTCATCCGCCCACGATCCGCATGTTATCGTCTGGCCCATTTCAAAATATTTTGCCGGAATGTCCGCAACACTTACCTTTGCATCATCGGACTTCATCTCAACACGAACAAAACAAGTATTGTTTTCCGGTTCATCAACATCTTCGACCATGGATGCATAATTGTTGATATTGCTATATCGCGACGCCCAGACAAAAGTATTGCCCACGCCTATATTATTATTAATGCAGGCCGCTTTTTCCTTTTCGCGCATATCCTTTTTTTCTTCTTCTGTCGGGATAGTTGCCTCTGGGGTGTCAACCTTTATACTGGGTTTGCTCACAGATGAGTCAGCCCCGACCGACATCGATGCCATTGACGCCATCGCATTAAGCTGATTTACAGATGCGGTTGCACGCGGCGCATTCATCTGGTGCGCGGTTGCGCGGCGCCCCTGCCCTGCGGGAGTCAGCGCCATGGCGGGTGTGGCCGCAATGCACAATACAACAAAAGGTATGAATTTTTTCATCATTCTCTTTCCCTATTCATTATTACTGTATTATATCATAAAATTCCCTTTAAATAAAGCACAAATAAAAAACGCGCTAAAATTCGCGCGTTTTCTTACTTATTTTTTCCACTTCCACTGAATTTTTGATTCCGTTCCGTGAATCAAGCGGCTTATATTTTCCCTGTGGCGCCACATACACAGTAATCCAACCGCCAAAAACGCATATCCGACAACATTTGATATACAGAACCCCAAAACAGGCATAAAACAGAAAACAACCACCGCCCCCAGTGATGAAAAACCGGACGACAATGCCACAATCAGCCACATAAGACCGCAAGTGATAAACGCAACCGGGCTAACAGCCAATACTACGCCAAACAGCGATGATATGCCCTTGCCCCCCTTGAAACGCAACCAAACAGGATAACAGTGTCCGACAACCGCGGCAAATCCGCACCATGCGCCCAAGCCTGCGCCCCCCAGATATGTACCCAAAAAGACCGCGGCAATCGCCTTTACCATATCCAATAGCCACGTTAGACCCGCCAGGCGTAATCCGCCAACCCTCATAACATTTGTGGCGCCGATGTTTCCACTGCCAACCTTGCGCAAATCGCCCTTGCCCGCCAGGCGTGCCAGCAAAAGCCCCATTGGAATACTGCCCAACAGATAAGAACATATTAAAGCAAATACATATACCATTTTATTTTTCCTTGATTTTATGTTTGTTTTCTATAAAATAGCAAAAAACATGGCTAAATAAAAGGAAAATAAAGTGGCAAATCACAAGTCATCTGAAAAAAGAATTTTGGTAACGGCAAAAAAGAACGCCATTAATACTGCACGTCGCAGCGCGGTAAAAACCGCAACAAAGAAAGCTGTTGTTGCGATTGAATCTGGCGACAAGGCGGCGGCAACAACCGCGGCACGCGCAGCGGAAAGCAAAATCATGAAGGCAGCCGGCAAGGTTATGCCGAAAAAACGTGCGGCCCGCAAAATTTCTCGCCTGACGAAGAAAGTTGCAAAAATGGCTTAATGCATGTGCCGTGGCACAAAAATTAGCGCGCCCTTTAGCGCGCTTTTTTGCGTATGGCATATCTGGCCGTACATCGGGATATTTTTTATTTGATGTGCCCGCCACTATTTTACCAAATCAACAATTTTGATACCACCCCCGTATATCCGGGACTGTTATAAATGTTCGAACAATACCGACATTAAATAAATATCATCCTTGGGTTATAAAAAAGAGTCCGGGGTGTTCCCGGACTCTTTTTTATATAAACAATATCTACATTTTAATTCAGCGGTGCGCCCCAATGCTGTTGGATTGCACGTTCTGAATCCATCGGGCTTACCAATACCTGTGGCGTCAGTATTACAACCAGTACATCACGCTGGCCCGATGTCTCGCGAGAGCCCGACAGCGCCATAAAGTCCGGGTCGCCCAATCCATATCTTGTGTCACTGCCCGTCTGCTTTTCAAATCCGGACACAACCAGCATCTGGCCCGATTCCATTATGATTTCCTGCATAAAGCTACGTTCTTCCACCTCCGGCAACTGTAATGTTACCTCTCCTATGGTCTGGGTCGACATACGCAACAGCTCGCGTACAGAAATCTTGAACAACAGCAGTATCTTGCCATTTTCCAGCACATTCGGCAACAGCTGCATCGAAAAACCGGTTTCCAAATCATCCTGATCAACGGTACTTGATTCAACAGTCGTAAAGTTACGCGATTCAAACCGTTTGATATATCCCGTTGTACGTGTATTTGTCACAGGCGCCACACGGTTGTTACGCGTCGTAACACCAACATTGGTAACCAGCGACACCTTGCCCTGTTTTGCCAGCGCCTGAATCAGCGCATTACTGCCCGCAACGCTGGAAAGACTGCCGTCACGAATCTGGTCCGCGGTGTATGCACCGCCAACCTCTACGCCGTTTTCAAGATGCGTGGCACCGGTCAACGCAGACACCGCGTTTGACAATACGGCAATGTTCATAGAGCTGGCATCCTGGGTTGCCAGGTTGTTTTTCGGATTTGCAACTATATTCAGCCCGGACGTGGAATTAATAGCCGCCGCCAAATTCAAACCAAACGCCGAATCATTGGAAATAGATACCTGCAGCACCTTTACGTCTATGGTTACCAACTGGGACAGGCGCTTGTTCTGGCGTGCAATATATTCGCCGACACGTGCCTGTACGGACGGCGGGGCGGTTACAGTTATGGTTCCCAAACTGCGCGACACGGTAAAGTCTGCATTGTCCGCCTTGCCGATGATGGCGGCAATGGCCTGTTCCACCTCGTCCCACTCTTTTAATGTTGATTCCAGTGAAACCTGGTTTCCGTCGTCTGTCTGGACAGAGGACTGGTACGACACATCCGTCCCCAGCGCATAAAGTGTGAAAGTTTTGGTTTCTGTTTCATAAAAGACGATGGCCTCTTTGTCATAATACCACAACAGGTCCAGATCCGTCGCAATCTGGCTAAGCAGGCCCGACAATTTCCCCGTATATGCGATGTTCATTGTCTTTTTAAGCTTTTCGCCATTTACCTGGCTGTCAATTTTTACCGGAATTCCCGTAATAGAATTGATGTCGTTCGCCACCACCTGCAGTGCGACCGGCTCGTTTAATAATATTGTAACACCGGTATCCGTTTCAAATTTACCCGGCAGATTGTTACGGTGTTCCAGCACGGTTGACTTGTTCCCCAGCCACACCCCCTCTGACATGGATACGGTATCACTGCTGGCAACCTTGGCGCGCGGCGTCTTGGACATTTCAAACGCATCGTATGCGTTGATAAAGTCCTGGTCGACCGCCGCAGACATCTTGGCCGACTGGCGCGTGGTACACCCGGCCGCCAGCGCACAAATCACACTACCTGCAATAAAAACTTTTATCGGATTTCTCATCTGTTTCTCCTACGGCGTTACGGATGCAACTATTCTTCGTTAGTCGAAATCACCAAAACGCGGTTCCCTTTATAAAACTTCGCATACGGCACCGGTGTCGCACGACCAAAATTACGCACCAATGCACTGGCCACGTCAACAAACCGTCCCTTGAATACGGCACTGGCCTCAATAGGATATTCACGCGGCGTCGTCCATACTAAATCCCAGCCTTCCTTATCACACCAAGACTGCAAAACCTCGCGCAGGGTTTGGCCATTCGCAACAACCCATGAACGCACCTGATCCTGTAATGTAACCGGCGCCTCTGCATCCGCGGACAGGTCAACCGCAATTTCACTATCCGACACCATGGCATCATCCTTTCCCCCAACGCCGGCATCCGTATCGGTCGGAACAAAACCCATCTTGGCGGCATACGCGGTATATCCATCTGCATACCCGCCGCAATTTTTCCGACTACTGCGCGACACGGCCAGAACATTTCCGCCATCATCCTCTAACACTTCCCTATGTAACAGCGGCATTTCAGAACCATTGTTGCACTCGTCGTCAAAACCGACCGGAATCTGTGTGCCATGCAGCATGTTCGCCCCGCCGGACCATCCGCCGAAATCGCCGCGCGCGCCCATGTTGAAATTATTTTCAACAACCAAATCCGCCCCTATCTTTGACACGATGCGAATATTGTCGCTCTGCTTATCCTTGGCGCACAGGCCCGATTCACATGCAACCTCGACATCTGCATCCGACCCGACCAACGGCCATGCCGGCACAGATACCGGCGTCGGTGCGGGAACCTGCTGATAATATTCCTCAACCTGGGTTTCGGTTATATTCTCGTACTCGCCCCCGCGTTCCATGGTTTTATCTTCGGCGTAAAAAACCTCTGACGTGACAACCTGGGGCAAACCGTTTGCCGCGAAACAATAGCCGGCCGCCGTTGCAAACATGGCAAAAATCAAAACCTTGCGGAACATGTTTATTTTCCTTTCCTGTAAATTACATATATTTTATGCTTATTATAACAACTTGACCGAATCTGTGCAAGACCTAAAAAGCCCGCAAAAGATAAAATCGCACGAATCGGCAAAAGATGCTATACTGCCCGCGATGGGATATATTTTAAGGAACCGAACAAATGCACAATGAAATAATCTTAATCGTAACAATCACAACATGCGCGGCCTCCGTCTGCGCCGCTGTTTTCTGCATACTGGCCGGCATGCGCCTGGGCGAAATAAAAAAGACCCTGACGCATCAGTACAACGTAATTGTAAAGATGCAGTCGGTACTGAAAAACAAGTCCGCCACGAATGCGGTTGCCGAAAATGCGGAAATGATTTACCAGGACCTGCTACAAAACCTTATTCCGATAATGGCGGCAATTGACATAATGCCGCGCAACACGACCGAGCATCCCCTGTGGCGCGCATTGGGTGGCATAATGGATGAATATGCAAAAAATCCGTTTGCCCTTGAAAAATTGCGCCGCTGTATAAAACTAGATAGCGAAATCGGACGCCATGTTGACAACTACATCCGCCGCGCGGACAACTTTCTCCAGCATCTGTCTGCAACAGAACCCGACGGCATTCTGGCCGCAACATTTACAGACGGGCTGTTGGGTCAATCGCTAACATTCTTTACCCAGGCAAAACAGCTGGCGGTGCGGGAATAGTCGAAACATGGCAAAATTAACCCCTGATGTTATTCGTGAAATATCCGCCGCCCGGGACGAGCCTTCCTGGTTGCTTTCATGGCGCCTGGATGCGTTTAACGCATGGCGGGCCATGAATGAACCGCACTGGGCCGATTTCGAATACGCCCCCATTGATTATGACGCACTGAATTACTATAACAGCCCCAGCCCCATCGATAATTCAGACCTGGCGGAAACATACGAAAAAATGGGTCTGCCAGAATCAGAGCGCCGCGCCCTGATGGGGATGGCAACCGACACTGTAATCGACAGCCGTTCCGTACATACGTCTTATACGGCGGAACTGGAAAAGCTGGGGATAATATTCCTGCCCATGTCTGAGGCAGTACGAGAATATCCGGACCTGGTAAAAAAATATTTAGGCACGGTCGTACCCGCCGCGGATAATTTTTTTGCCGCGCTTAACGCCGCGGTATTTTCTGACGGAACGTTTGTATATATACCCAAAAACACGAAATGCCCGATTGACCTGGCCAGCTATTTTCGCATAGAAACCGCAAAAATCGGCCAGTTTGAGCGAACTCTTATCATTGCGGACACCGGTTCCGAGCTATCGTACATGGAGGGCTGTAGCGCCCCGCGACGCCCGGGCCACCAGTTGCACAGCGGCGTTGTGGAAATAGTTGCAATGCCCGGGGCATGCGTAAAATATGCAACCGTCCAGAACTGGTATGCGGGGGAATTCAAAGACGGCAAGAACAACGGCGGAATACTAAACTTCGTTACAAAGCGCGGACGTGCGGATGAAAACGCACAAATACTCTGGACCCAGGTGGAAATAGGCAGTGCGATAACCTGGAAATATCCATCAACCATTCTGGCGGGCCGCGGCGCACACAGTGATTTTTATTCGTTAAGCATCACACGCGGCGCACAAATGGCCGACACCGGAACAAAAATGATTCATATCGGCGACGAGACGGTCTCAAACATAGTCTCTTATGGTGTCGCGCTGGATTCTTCACGCCAGACATTTCGTAGCATGGTGTCCTTTTCTGGCCGGGGCGGAAAAAACGCCTCTAAATGTGACACACGCATAATAGGTCCCGACGCCGTGGCCGATACTCTGCCGACGATAATACACGCCAACCCCGACAATACGCAAAGCCACGAGGCGACAACCGGTGCAATTGATGCGGACGCATTGCGTTATCTGGAAATGGGCGGTATAGAATCCGACACTGCGACAGCGCTTATCATAGGGGCAGCGGCCGCGCCAGTAATATCGCGTCTGCCGATGGAATTTTTGGTTGAATCAAAACAGCTGATACAAATGGCGCTGGGGCACTAGCCGTCACACCAACACAGCACCCCGACAACATGATTCCCCCCGATTGCAACACAGTCAAATTATGATATAATCGACCATATATAACAGGATAAAAATATGTTGGAAATAAAAAATCTGTCCGTATCAATGGATGGAAAGCAATTATTGTCAGATATAAGCTTTTGCGTCGCACCGGGTGCACGCCACCTGATATCCGGACGAAACGGTTCTGGTAAATCAACACTGGCCGGCGCAATTGCAGGCGACGACAGATACAAGATCGATTCGGGAAAAATCATATTCGACGGCGGCGACATAACAACCGAGAATGCAACCGCACGTGCACTGCGCGGCATATTCCTTGGGGCGCAAAACGTCCCGGAAATACCCGGTCTCACCTGGCTAAGCTTTTTAAAGCACAGCGCCGCCGCACACGCGCATTTTCAAACTGGGCGCGACCTGTCGATGGGCGAATTTTTATCTGCGCTGGAATCGGTGCGCACAAGACTGGACATTCCAAAAGAATGGCTTAATCGCAGTGTTAATGTCGGTTTCTCTGGCGGCGAACGCAAACGCATGATGCTGTTGCGCCTGCTTATGACGCGTCCGCGGTGCGCAATACTCGACGAACCCGATTCAGGCGCGGACGCCGCGACCCAGCATCTTGTCGCCGACATAATGCATGAAATGAAAGAGACCACCTTTTTATTTATAAGCCACCAGAAAAATTTTACAGACCTGGTTCAACCCACGTCACAAACAGTTATCTGCAACGGAACGACACAGCAGAATTAATCCAGGGGCCGCGCGCCCCGTTTTCATTTTGAAGCATGTCAAAGTTATGATAAAATATATCCAATGCAAACAAAGGATTAAAAAAATGGCAAACAAGAAAAGAAACAGGCTGGCGTCATGGATGATAACCCGCCCCGCCCTGTTCGCGGTAATATCATTTATAACCATGACCGCGGCATCCGCGGTGGTCGGAATGTTGGGGTCGCAAACGGCCAGCATTCTGGGGGTGGGCCTGATTATAATCGCGTTCCTGGGGGCGGCCGCATGGCTGATACGGACATTGCCGCACGAAAATCTTGACCGGCGCAGTTTTGTGGCCATCAACAACGCCCAAACAGTTGTCACATCCATTTCGTTTATTGTATCAACCCTGTTTATAATATCAAACGCGCGGGCAATTATGATCCATCTGCTGTACTTGGAATCACACTCCTCTGCAATGTTCCTGACGCTTATAATATCTTTGGCGCTGGGGTATCTTTACCTATGCGGAATATTCATTGGAAATCTGTATGCAAAATATCGCCGCGTTCGCGCAATGGGGGTATCAATGTGGAAAATACTGGCCACTGCACCGTTCGGTTTTTCCATGCTGTGGATACCGGGCTATTTAATGAACGAGACGTCGGCAAAATCACCCGCCTTGGAAATGTCCCGGGGATGGTATTCACGGTTAACAGACCGGATAACGTCATCGCCCATGACTGCAACAATCGTTCTGGCGACGCTTATCATCATCTCGGGCTTTACATTCGGGTTTGCCGCAATCTTGCTTACCTTTGGAATGGGGATAATTTTTGCGGCATGGTCCGCGATAACAGGTCCGGACACACTGCGTAAAAATATCGGGGGCACATACGCAACTGTCGCAATAATTTTAAATATCGTAATGTGGGTATCGGTCTTGACATATTCGGCACTGGCGCCGGGCAACCGACATGCGCCGGAAAATATCATACCAATCACTCAAACCCAACCCACAACCGCGGAATAAAAAACGCGCTATGTGCATGATTTACTGGGGTACAAGGAATTATACATTATGTCAAACGGTCTTATTTTATTTGTCGGTGTAATATTTTTGCTATGGCTGGGGCGTACTATATTTATCCCGTTGCTGGTGGCAACTTTTCTGTGGTACCTGATAAATGCAATCAGCGCATACTACCGCAAGGTGTTCCCGTTCAACAGGTCGCGCGACTCCAAATATCCAATTCCAGCGCGCGTGTTTGACTGGACATCAAACATTCTTGCCGCGGCAACAATTGGCGGTGCGATATACCTGTTTATAACACAAATCCGCCCCATGTCCGAAGAACTGATTGCAGGACTGCCGGCGATGCAGGCGCGCATTGTCACACTGGGCGAATTCCTGTCCGCACGCCTGGGCTTCAAATTTGATGCATCCCTGATACCAAACGTCAGCAAGATAGCAACAAATGTCGGCATGTCCGCGGCATCAATTGCAACATCAATCGGAATGATTGTCGTATACATGCTGTTCATGTTTGTAGAGCAAAGCACATTCAACCGCAAATTTGCATCAATGTTTCCAAACAAGCGCCAGTCAAAAAAAATGCGCTATATAATATCCAGCATCGATACCAACATGAAAAAATACCTGTTCGTAAAAACCTTTATATCTGCGGTTACGGGTATACTGTCTTATATATGGCTACGATCGCTGGGACTGGAATTTGCCGGTGTATGGGCATTCATAGTATTTATAACCAGCTATATTCCAACAATCGGCGCAATTGTGGCATGCGGCCTGCCGATACTGTATTCGCTGATAAACGCCCCCACTCTGCAACAACCCATATTGGTCGCCACGGGACTTATTACGCTTCAGATTATTTTTGGAAACATATTGGAACCAAAGCTGACAGGAAAGACATTAAACCTTTCAACACTGGCAATACTTATAAACCTGGTCTTCTGGGGAATGCTGTGGGGAATCGCGGGAATGTTTTTCAGCGTACCACTGTTGGTGGCGACGTTCATAATTACCGCCCAGTTTGATTCCACGCGATGGATTGCGGTACTGCTGTCGGCAGATGGGAAAATACCAGACAAACGCGAAGAATAAAAAACGCGCTATATGCATGAAATCCGGGACTTTTTTAATCCCGAATTCTGTTTATCAGCGCAATCGCATTTTCTAAAATCACGCGCGCGGCCTCTGAATCCAGGCATTGTTTTATGTCATGCACACGAACGCGCCCCATTGATTCCTGGGCCGCAAAACTTGTTAAATTCTCGTCTATAAAGCATATTGGAAAATCGACGTATGTGCACAGTTTCGTGGCATTGCGCATAATATCGTCCATAATTTCTGAAACGGTTCCGTCAGAATGGACCGGTCGTCCAATAACAATTCCGACCACGTTTTCGTCGCGCGCAATTTCCGCAACCCTGGCGGCCCATGAATCATCGCCACGCGGCGTTACAATCGCAGGCCGCGTAAACACAAATTCGCGCGATGCATCGGATACCGCGACCCCCGTGCGGCGTGCACCCCAGTCAAGCCCGATTATGCGTCCTGTGCGTGGAAAAGCCTTGAAATCTGGCAGAATCATTATATAATCCTTTTGTAATTTTAATATAGGATGAAACATGGTGTTTAGCAAGCAGCAATTGCGCAAATTCGCAGACTTGATTCGAATTGAAATCCCGGATGAAAAGCTGGAAGAGATGAACATAGACTCGGTCGTTGAATGGCTGGATAAATTACAGAAAATTGACACCACCGGCGTTGCCCCGATGATTTCCCCGGCAGAGCATGTGGCACCGCGCCGCGCCGACATGGTAACCGACGGCAACATCCGTGATGCGGTTCTGGCAAATGCCCCCGACAAGGCGGGCGTATCTCGTGGATATTTCGCCGTGCCAAAGGTTATGGATGAATAATGCACTCCCACGGGACAAAAGCATCAACAGTAACAGAAATAATTTAAAGTGACCGATATGATTGATTTGACGATTACCCAGGCATTGGAAAAATTAAAAAAGCGCGAAATAAGCGCAACCGAACTAACACGCGCCTATCTGGACCGTATTGAAAAGTTCGGCCAGGATTTAAACTGCTATATCACAGTTACACCAGAACGCGCAATGGCAGATGCGGCGGCGGCCGATGCACGCTATGCGGCGGGAAATGAACTGGCGCTGGACGGACTGCCGATTGGGATGAAGGATTTGTTCGCCACACGCGGCATACGCACGACGGCGGCATCGCGCATGCTGGAAAACTTTATTCCGGAATATGAATCAACCATTTCACAAAAATTTATAGACAGCGGCACCGTACTGCTGGGGAAAACAAACCTGGATGAATTTGCCATGGGCACGTTCAGCAAGACCAGTTACTTCGGCGCACCCGTCAATCCATGGCAGATGGAAAAACGCTTGACGGCCGGCGGCTCGTCCGGGGGGGCGACATCGGCGGTTGCATCCGGACTGGCGATTGGGGGTACCGGAACCGACACGGGCGGCTCTATCCGGTTCCCGGCATCTATTACAGGCCTGGTCGGGATGAAGCCAACCTATGGCATATGCAGTCGATGGGGCTGCGTTGCATTCGCATCCAGTCTGGACACGCCGGGCCCTATTGCCCGCACAGTTGATGATGCGGCGGCAATGCTGGCCGTTATGGCGGGCCACGACCCACGCGAATCAACCAGTGCCGCAGACAGTGACATCAACGTCGGTGCAACGGTACCAACGGTTGACTTAAAAACACTGCGCATAGGCATAATAAAGGAATTCGCCGACGTTGAAATCAGCGCCGACATGAAAAAAACATTCAACGCGCGCATTGCGGATTTGAAATCGGCGGGCGCTGAAATAGTAGAGGTATCGATACCAAACATATTGGATGCACTGGCGGCATATTACATTATCGCCCCGGCAGAGGCATCTTCTAACCTGGCACGATATGACGGTATGAAATACGGTCTGCGCGTCGATGGCACAGATTTAATAGACACATACAAAAAAACACGGGCCGCCGGATTTGGCGACGAGGTAAAACGCCGTATGATTATAGGCACGGCCGTACTTAGCAGTGAATCCTATGACGTTTACTTTATGCAGGCCGCACGTGTCCGCCGCATGATTGCAGACAGTTTTCGCGCGGCGTTTGAACAATGCGATTTAATCGTATGCCCATCCGCGGCCGGTACCGCGATGCCACTGGATTCGGATCTGTCGCCGCTGGAATATTATGCACTGGACCTGTTTACGGTTGCAATGAACCTGGCCGGGGTTCCGGCGTGCAGTGTTCCGGCCGGTCTGGCTGAAAACGGACTGCCGCTGGGTCTGCAGGTGGTGGGGCCGCGTTTTGCCGACATGCGCGTATTGGGCCTGGCCAAGCATATAGAAACCGCCGCCGCAATTGATAATCGTCCGACAAAAGTAATGGGGAAATAAAAAAAAATGGCAAACGCCATAAATTTTCTGGTGGCTAGGGACGGAATCGAACCGCCGACACAGGGATTTTCAGTCCCTTGCTCTACCAACTGAGCTACCTAGCCAACTGCGAGACGCATAATAAGATACTAAAATATAAAAAGCAAGGAAAAAGAAGAAATGTTTACGATAAAGGGCAAAACTTGTGATTGGGAACTGGTTATCGGACTGGAAACACATATAGAGGTCCTGTCCAATTCCAAACTGTTCAGTGGTGCATCCGCCGACTATAACCCGACCATTTCACCAAATACCCAGGTATCAATGGTTGACTGTGCAATGCCCGGTATGTTGCCCGTATTGAATGAATACTGTGTCGAACAGGCTATTAAAATGGGTTTGGGCTTGAATGCCGAAATATCACGCCACAGCACGTTTGCACGTAAACAATACTTCTATCCCGACCTGCCCCAGGGTTACCAGATTTCACAGCCCGCGGACCAGCCGCCGGTTGTCGGACGCGGATGGGTTGAAATCATGGGCGACGACGGGACACCTAAAAAAATATTTATAGAACGCGCCCATCTGGAACAGGACGCGGGCAAGCTAAAACATGACGTGCACCCGACAAAATCATTCGCAGATTATAACCGTACGGGCGTGGCATTGCTGGAAATTGTAACATTTTTGGATGTAAAAAATCCGGAAAACAATTCTTATATATCATCCCCGGACGAGGCGGAAAGATATCTGCGTGAAATTCGTGAAATCGCACGCGCACTGGGCGTGTCAAAGGCGAACATGGAAGAAGGCTCTATGCGCGCCGACGTCAATGTATCTGTTCGCCCCGCAGGCAGCACAGAATTCCGCACGCGTACGGAAACAAAAAACATGGTTTCCTTTAAATTTATCAAATCCGCCATCGAGTACGAGGCCCGCCGTCAGATAGAAATATACGAATCAGGTGGCGCTGTTTCCCAAGACACCATGCGCTATTCACAGGCAGACGGAACAACATCCGTAATGCGCAGCAAGGAAGACGCGCTGGATTATCGCTATTTCCCGGATCCTGATTTACTGCCGCTGGAAATAGACGACGCAACGATAGAGCGCATACGGAATACCATGCCGGAACTGCCCGCGGCGACGCGTGCACGATATACGGGCGAACTGGGGCTGGCGGAATATGATGCGGCACGCCTGACGGAAAACACGGATATATCAAAATGGTTTGACGCGGCGGTTGGCGATAAAAAATCACGCGCAAAGCAAATCGCAAACTGGATGATTTCCGAACTGTTTGCACACCCGGAAAACTGGGATGAAAAAAACGCTGTGGATACAGCTGAGCCTGACGCACCGCGGATTATCACACCGGAAAATTTAGCTGAATTGGTTGACATGATTTCTGATAAATCCATCAACGGAAAACAGGCAAAGGAAATCTTTATAAAAATGCTGGACGGCGAAACAGGCACGCCACGCGAAATCGCAAAACGTTTTGGCATGGAGCAAATCACCGACACCGGCGCAATCGAAAAAGCGGTCGATGATGTAATCGCCGCGAACCCCGCCCAGGTTGAACAATACCGCGCGGGCAAAACGGGCCTGTTGGGATTTTTTGTGGGCGGCGTAATGAAGGCCACCGGTGGCAAGGCAAATCCGGCGGCTGTAAACGAGCTGCTGCGTAAAAAGCTAAGCTAACAGTTACAGAAAAAAGGAAAAGAAATGAAAATCGTAACTATTATCGAAAACAATCATATTACCGGTATTGTATATGGCGTAAAAGAAGTCCCTGATAATATTACTGTCTGCAACCGCAAAAATTTGATCCGCCAGTATCAAAAAGCTCAGACAAAAAAAGCCGCTATCTTACTCAAGCGCGCAGAACGCACAAAGAAAAAATAATACACACGGGCCCCAATGAAAAAATTTTTTATCCAAACATTCGGCTGTCAGATGAACGTATACGACGGCCAGCGTATCGCGTCAATGTTAACCGGACGCGGCATGGCTCAAACACATGACATATCGGATGCTGACATAATTATTCTTAACACATGCGCGGTTCGCGCCAAGGCAACGGACAAGGTGTTTTCCGCCCTGGGGCGTATTCGCCGCGCCAAAAAGCCCGATGCCCTGTTTGGAATTGTTGGCTGCGTCGCGCGCGAGGCCGGCGCCAACGCCTTCAAACGCATACCAGAGCTAAACTTTGTACTGGGGCCGCAAAGCTATCACAAACTGGCCGACATATTGCAAGACCCGGATACAAAATTATTAAACATTGACCTGGGCGGCTTGGAAAAATTCGATGAAATGCCACAAATGAGCCAATCGCCAACCGTGGCCTATATCCCCATCCAAGAGGGATGTAATCATTGCTGTACATACTGCATCGTTCCATACACACGCGGCCGCGAGATATCGCGTTCGTTTGAAGATGTCGTCCGCGACAGTCTGCATGCGGCGAACACCGGCGCCATAGAGATATGTTTTCTGGGGCAAAACGTTAACGGATACCGTTACACGGACCCATCCGGCAAAACATACCGCCTGTCGGATCTGATTCGCGCCATCGCGCCATTGCCGGAAATAAAACGCATCCGCTTTACATCCAGCTATCCAACAGAAATGACAGACGACCTGATAGATATGTTTAGAACAGAACCCAAACTGTTACCATTTCTGAACATGCCTATACAAAGCGGCAGCCCCGATGTATTGACAAGAATGAACAGGCCGTACGAATTGAATCTATATATAGATATAGTTGACAAATTACGCGTCGCCCGACCCGACATTCAGATATCCAGCGATTTTATCGTTGGCTTTCCCGGCGAAACGGATGGCGATTTTGAACAAACGCTGAATATCGCACGCCAAATAAAATATATAAATTCATATTCATTTAAATATTCGCCCCGCCCTCACACGGCGGCCGCACTGATGCCAAACCAGATTCCAGAAAACATAAAGGCCGCGCGATTGGCAGAGCTGGACGCGACCCTGAACGAAATTCAGCGCAACTTTAACGAAAGCTGTGTCGGACGTACGCTGGAATGCCTGTGCGAGGGCCCCGATAAAACAGGCCGCCACCTGGTATACCGCACGCCATATATGCAACAGTGCATAGTCGCGGCAAACAACGACGCCCCGTCGTTGGCCCGAATAAAAATTACCGCCGCCAACAAGGCGTCTCTGCGCGGGGAATTTTCGGATTAGAATCGAATCTTGGCGGACACAGAAAACATATAAGACATACCCGCGCTATCTTGGACGGAGTTTATAGATATGTCGCCACCCATCATGTCGTATGGCGACCAGATGCCCAGCCCTATTCCGGCATGCGTGTCGTTTGCGGAATTTATGCCGACATCGATTTTATATCTGTATTCCAAATCTATCCCGGCGGATACAAATTCCGCCTCGATTCCGGTGCGTGCATTAAAATCAGTATCCGCGTCAGAAAATATTCGCGCCCCATGATATTGCGCACCAACATATGGCCGAAAGCATCCGATTATCAGGCCAACATCCGCGAGACCATATATCGTCATCGCACGCGCGGCATCCTTTATGCGGTCATTGTCAAAAATATACGGAACGTTAAAATCCGCAAACGTCGCGCCTGCAACTGCACGGGCGCGAATAAAATCGCCTGAATAATTAATATTGAAATTACCGCCATACATCACGGCGTCAAAAACATTCAGGCCGTCATCAAAACGTCCCACCGCACCATATCCCGACAAACCGATATCCACATGCCCGCCTGGCGAGAATATGAATTCCGACGATACGCCGTATGCAGAAAAATTATCGGAATATATGTAAAACGGTCTGGCGCCCAATCCGACCATTGCACAGTCTTTACAACGCGGTACGAAAACCGCATTTATCATAAATTTATCAAGAACGCGCATCGGCCGCGTTAAACGAATCGGGTTCAATGCCACGCTATGCGACATTATATGGCGCAGCTCTGCCATGTTGCTGGCAGCGTCCAAGCGCCGCAATAATTCATCACCCGGCATAATATCACGAATCTTGTTAAGCATTATCCCGTCGTGTGTCCCAAGTATTTTATAGTAATCGGTTTCACGGACCAGATTAACATACAAATCACCGTTTCTAATGTCAGCCTTATACGCATACAGTGTCCCGGGCGACATACCGCTAATCACCACATTTGCATCGCCGGCCACATTGCGTATCACAGGCGAATCAAAACCGTCATATCCATCTGGCAGATTCAGCGTTATTACACCGCGCAATACCACACGCGACGGTCCGTCGCCCACAGATGCCAGACGCAGTCCCGGATTATCAAGCAAAATATCGCTGTCACGCAGAACCAATGTTCCGGCATTTACCCCAAGCATGTACAAATCATTCCACGACACCGAATGTGCGCCATCGGCCAACACAACATACGGCGCATCCGCCCGCAGAAATGTTACATCATCCGGCGTCTTGATAACTTGAACCATTTCGGCGCCACTGCCTAAATGAATCATCCCGGATACAGTACCGGAATTTTGAATATGAAAATCGCAATTGTCACAAACAAATATGTCGCTTTGTATCTCGGCCGCATTTTTAACACGAACAGAATTTTCTATATTAACCGAATCGGCGCTCACGACAACACCGGCCGCCAAATAGGTATCGCGGTCTATATTCATAAACGGCCCATAAACATCTGACACAATATTGTGCATGCATAACGAAGTGCCCGGAAAAACTATTCCGCCAATCATTACAACCAAAGCAGCAATCGCCCTTCTCATCTCCATCAGGCGATAAGGTTAGCATATAGGAAATTTTTCTTAAAGTAAAATTATAAAAAACACGCCCCGGATTTATTCCGGGGCGCAGACCCATGAACTTTGTTTATGGTACCGGACAGATTACAGCATCATGCCGCGATCAAAAGTACCCCATGCAGCCTTGTACCCGCCATCACGTTCCAGATAAATCTTGGCGTTGTTCAGCTGGGCTGCCGTCAGACCGCGGATGATAAATGTTTCTTCCAGACGGCCGCTCTTTTCAATCTTCAACTTCGGCAGGCTGATAGGCATGCTGGATTTGTCACAGCACATGCTGTCGTTGTTACAGCTGCCGCACTGATAGATTTTAACAGTGTATGTTACGCCCGGGCGCAAATCTTTCAAATCAACATCCATTTTCAGGCCGCTGTCTGTTTCCATGAATTTGATATATCCCATTTTAGATTCGCCGCCATGGCTGCTGCGTGTGTACATTTTTGCAGATACGCGGTTGATGTCCGCCTGTTCATATGTCTGATAGAAAACAACGGTTTCCGTCGCAGCCGCCGGCTTTACGTGTTTCTTTTTCTGTCCGCACATTGTGCTGCATCCGCTAAGTATTGCGGCCGCACCCAGAACGGATGTGAACATTAACATTTTTTTGATAAGTTTTTGCATATTGGTCTCCTTTTTCCTTTTGGTTACGAAATACATTGTACAATATTTTTTTCATATTTTCGCCAGGTTTGAATTCCCAAAAAATACCGGATTTCATGCACATAGCGCCAGTTTATTGTCCTATAACTAAAACACGGCGATATTGATAAAATCATATCCACGGAGGAAATGAAAAATGTATGAACTGATACAAAACTTGATAGCATTTAAATATGCATGCAAAATGAATCACTGGTCCACGGACAACTATTCCCAGCACTTGCTGTTCGACCGCCTGACCGAAGATGTGGACACATGGGCGGACAGCGTCGCCGAGAGCTATTTTATGGCACGAGGCGAGAAAAAGGTGTTCAAACCCGACCTGTTGGCGCCAAAAATGATAAACCGCGATTTGGTAAAAATGTGCGAGCAAATAATATCCCGCACCGAAGAACTGTTAGAGGACGACGACCTGGACGAAGGCACGAAATCGCTGCTGGGCGACATAGAGGCGGCGTTCCTTGGCAAAATCGCATTGGCGCAACTGTCATAAAAAACCAATCCCGCGATGCGGGATTTTTTTATAAAAACAAACCGCGGCCATCGCGCGGTTTGTTTTCTGAAACAACTATTATTCGCCGTCACAAAATTTTGTGACGGCGATTCGCTATTAGAACATAAAGCGGATACCCAGGTCGCCCCCGATGTTATGCAGGCCGGACTGAATATCAACATATGTATAGCGAGCGGCCAAATCAACCGCGATACGCTGCCAGTCGAACGTTACACCCAACGAACCCATCGCAGAGAAACGAGTTTTGTCGTCGCTCCAGGAACCGATACCGTCTATGCGCTTGTCCATTTTGGTAAACGCAACACCGGCACCAACGCCGACGAACGGACGAACAACTTCATATGCGCCGAATTCCATGTATGTATTCCACAGCAACGTCTGCATTTTTGTTTCGGTCTTCAGACGCTGATCGCCATAACGCTTGTTATCTTTGGCCTTGCTGAATATGGACCATTCGATTTCGCTGCGTACTGTATCGCATACTTCCAAACCTAACGCTGCACGGCCCTGGTAAACCATATCATCCATGGATTTTTTGTGACCGTTGTGCTTTACGTTGACGTTGGTATAGCCCATGCCGCCGCGCAGACCGATATACGGATCCAGGCCAAACAGCTGCCAGCTGCTATTCTGATTTGCACCCGCAAATGCCGGGCATGCAATCAGCACCGCCAATGTCGAGATAACTATTTTTTTCATTTTTTCTCCTTTTTTAGTTGTGGTTGTGTTTTATTGTGTTTTCATGTCAACAATATAATTCTAGCAAAGCAATTCACAACTTTACATAGGTAAGGATTCCCCTATTCCACACTCATAAAATGGCTTTAATGCCTATGGCGGCGCGGACGGCTATACATATAAAATATATATGCACCAGGAGGAATACATGAAAAAGAAAGACGCCAATATAAATCCACGAACAAAATACTATCATGAAAAATATCCGCGCCAGCGCCAGCCATACCCCGGTCTTGATGCAAAAATGCGGCCTGTTCCAGACTGTGGCGAAGAAAGTTATGTCGGCTCTAACAGACTGGCCGGGCGCCGGGCCCTGATAACGGGCGGCGATTCGGGCATAGGCCGTGCGGCGGCAATTGCATACGCCCGCGAAGGTGCCGATGTTGCCATATCATATCTGCCATCCGAAGAGCGCGACGCACGCGATACCGCGCGATACATAGAGCAAGCCGGCCGCCGCGCAGTACTAATCCCGGGTGACATCGGCGACGAAGATTTCTGCCAGCGTCTGGTCACACGCGCACACAAGGGCCTTGGCGGACTTGACATAATTGTAATGAATGCCGGCTATCAGCAATACAGCAAGGATATAACAAAACTTACCACGGACCAACTGGTGCGAACATTTGCAATAAATGTGTTTGCAATGTTTTGGATGGCGCGTGCGGCGGTACCATTGTTAAAGCCGGGCGCATCAATCATAACGACATCATCAATTCAGGCATACCAGCCCGGCAAGGATTTGGTTGACTATGCATCAACCAAGGCTGCAATCGTTGCCTTTACCCGTGCACTTGCCAAACAATTGGCACCGCGCGGCATCAGGGTAAATTCGGTTGCACCCGGCCCGATATGGACCGCGCTCCAGGTCGCGGGCGGCCGTGCCACTGATTCAATACCGGAATTCGGCATGGACACGCCGCTGGGGCGTGCAGGCCAGCCGGTTGAACTTGCGGCGGTATATGTCTTGCTGGCATCTGATGCATCGTCATACACCACGGCCGAGGTATATGGTGTAACAGGCGGCAATCACACGATGTAAGAAAGAAATAATAATTTCTTGCAAATGCTCTAAAAAGATATATAATCTGCGGGTATTCGAAAGAATAGACCCATCGGGTGCGTAGCTCAGTTGGTAGAGCAACTGACTCTTAATCAGTGGGTCCAGGGTTCGAGTCCCTGCGCGCCCACCAAAAATAAAAATCGTCGCTTGTCGGCGGTTTTTTATTTTTAACCCCAGATGCTTTTTTTATTTCTTTAAATACTGTGCTGGATTATACGCCTTGGTCCCTTTGCGGATTTCAAAGTGCAATTGCGGACGGTCAACCTTGCCGCTGGCGCCGACGGTGCCTATTTTTTGCCCAACCGACACGCGCGCCCCGCGACGCAACGACATTGAATCCAAATGGGCATAAACCGTCATCCATCCGCCGGAATGTTGAATTATTATCAGATTCCCCATGCCCTTAACCTCGTTCCCGGCATATGCCACCACACCGTTTTCTGCCGCCTTGACCGTTGTCCCGCGCGATGCCGCAATATTAATACCATCATTTACCAATCCGTTTGGTTTTGTTCCAAACGCAGACAAAATTTTGCCGCGAACAGGCCACGAGAATTTTGACGAAGAACGCGCCGCAATCGCAGGCAGCTTCTTTTTCGGATCAGACGATATTTTTTGTGCCGGTGCTGGTGCTTTTTTGGGGGCCGCATCATTTTTTTGCGTTTTTTGGGGCGTCTGTTTTTTTACATTTGGCGATACCGTAGACGCGGGCGCCACAGACGTCACCGGCGCTTTGGATGGTGCGGTCTTGGCGGGCGACGACATTGCCACATTGGCGGCGGCCGCACGCAGATTAGGCACCTTTATCCGCTGTCCTACGGTCAGACGAAACGGCGCCGCCAAATCATTCATAACCGCCAAATCGTTTACCGGAACCGCATACTTACGCGAAATAGAATAAAGCGTGTCGCCCGCCCCCACCGTCACAGTCTGCAGTTCAACCCTGGCCGGTGTCGGGGCCATCGGTGCGGCCGCCGGCGCCTTTTTAACAGTCTGGGGCTGAACCGGAACCTTGTCGGCGGCAACAACGATATCACCATTGCCCGGCACACGCAGTTTTTGACCAACCCGCAACGCATACGGTGCGGACAAATTATTAAGTTTTGCAATATCCTGAACCGATGCACCGTATTTATGCGCAATTGAATACAGCGTATCACCTTTTACCACTGTTACGGTACGCGCATCCGCCGGGCCACCGTACATCGGTATTACCAAATAATCATCCGCCCCCGCATCCGATTCGGATTGCGCGGGCGTCTGGTCCGGGGACTGGTACTGCGCCACAATGCGAACCGGGGCCTCTACCTCTGGGGTGGTAGCGGCATTTTCAGTTTGAACCGGCGCCTCTGTCGGCAGCATATAATCATTTATATCTGAATACAGGATATAGTCGTCGGTCTTGACCGAGCCGTATAATTCCGGCGACGCATAAACACCATAGTCGGTGGCCGCGGAATTATAAATCTCTGGCTGGGCAACGGGGTCGGCCAGCAATGCGGGATATCTATCGGAAATAAATTCACCCACGGAATCCGGCAGAGATACGATACGCGGCTGCAAATCACACCCCGCAACCAGCGCAGCAACAATAACCGGTAAAAATCCCCAGATTTTTTTCACACGCAAATTATATCATAAAAAAGGCGGCAAACAAAACCCTATCAGTCGCGTCGCATGAACATAATGCTTATCTCGAACAATGCCCACATCGGCAGTGCCAGTATTACCTGTGATATAACATCTGGTGGCGTTAATATCGCGGCGGCAACCACAATCAAAACAATTGCATATCTGCGCATACGAACCGCATAAGACCGTGGCAGCACACCGATACGGTTCATCAGCACCAGCACCAGCGGCAACTGAAACGCGATGCCGAACACTTTTAGCAAACCTATTGCAAACGCCAGATAATCACGCGCCGCCGGCATCAGCACACTGGGGACCGGCGCCGACTGGTTTAAATCTACAAAAAATCTGAATGCGACGGGGAACAAAATATAAAACGCAAACGCGGCCCCGCCCAGAAACAATATCGGCGACAACACCAAAATCGGCCATATAAAACGCTTTTCATTTTTCTTTAATCCCGGCGCGACAAAAGCCCAAATATGCCATAATGCGGCAGGCGCCGCGACCAGTAATGCAACACCCGTGGCCAGCGAAAATTGTATCATCAACCCGTCGGCCAACCCTGTATACAGCATTGTTCCACCAGGCCATACGGCCATCAACGGTTGTGTCAAAAAGGCCTGCAGCACCGGCGCCAGAAACCATCCGCCCGCAAATCCGCCTGCAAAAATCAGCGCCACCCACAAAATACGACGGCGCAGTTCTGCAAAATGCTGCATCAGCGTCATTTTCATTTTTTACCCGCCCCGCTTCTTTTTTTGCCTTTATTGGTCGTCTTTTTCTTCCTTACCACGGAAATCTGGTCCAGAACATCACGGGTTGTTGTGTCAATAATATCATTAATCGGACACTCCATATCCAATCGGTCTTTTATCTGTTCGGATGCATCGGTAATTTTCCAAACCAGTGCACGCACGGTTTTTACCGCCCGCGCCAAAAATCGCGCAACATCAGGCCAGCGCCGCGCCGGTATAACCAGCACCGCAACCAAGAAAATTACAGTAAACTCAGCCCAGCTGATTCCCAACATTCCCAGTTATCCTATTCATAAAACGCGTCACCGCCGCCGGTTGCAACAGTCTTGTGGCGCTGAATCTGGAAATAATCTTTGGCGAAATTATTTTTGGGGCGCAAATTATCAAACACGACCTGTGTTTTGGCCCCCGTCGCATCCACGACCGTCCACGAATTTAATGCCACCGGATTGTTATCAAACACAACTGTCATGTTGCCCAACCCTTCTTGGCCGCGCAGATTCATCTTTAATGAAAAAGTATCCTTGTCCTGGGTTGTGTCCGTAACGACGATGTCGGCGTTTTGCAAATCTATCTTTTTACGCACCAAAATTCCGGCCGGCGTACTGGTAAGAGGCACGGTCGTAATCTGGTCCAATGACTTGTCAAAAAAGTACAAATCTTTGCCATCAGAAATCATCTGAACCGGCATGTCATTATAATCAAGCCGCACTTTACCGGGCCGCAACATTGAAAATGTCCCGCGCGCACGCGCACCGGTTGAATTCTGAACAAATCCACCGGCCAGACCAGTAACCGAATTCAAATATTTTTCCGCACGCCCGACCAGCGCCGAATCCACCCCGGCATATGCGGCCGTGGAAACCATGGCCAACACAAAAACAAACATTTTTTTCAACATTTTTATTCCCCCCTGAACAGTTCTATTACCCTGTCGTGAACATTTTCCAGCGAATCGCGCAAAACCGCACCCGCCGCAAATATATGCCCCCCGCCCCCCAGCGCCTCTGCAATATGATTGACCGGCCGACCGCGCCCCCGCAACGACACGCCTATCTGATTATCCTTTTGTTGCTTTAACAGCGCGATATACTCCACACCCTTTATACGTGCCAGAATATCCAAAACATTTTCCCCGCGACCGTCCATATTGCGATAGTCGCGGTTTAGTATCGTGGCGACCGCCAAACGGTCGCGATAATAAAACTCTGCCGATGCCGCCGCACGCGATTCGGCCAATATTGTTTTCTTTGGCTGATTATTAAGCATGTCGTAAACACTGCGGATGCGAACACCTTCGTCTATCATGTCGGCCATTATCCGCATTGCGCGCCCCGTGCGTGCAAACTTGAAATATCCGGTATCGGTAACAATCCCCAGTGCCAGCAAACTCAACACATCCAAATCCCAGCGCCAATTCTGCGCACGCATAATCTCGTAAACAATAACCGCCGTGGCGTCTGCCATCTCGTCATTAATGCACAGTGCCCCCAGCGGAGCTTCGTTTTTATGATGATCAATTTCAATAATATATCCCGCATTTTGGATAATAGACGATGCAAATTCCACATGCCGCGCGGTTCCGTAATCCACCAGAATCACGACATCAAACGGCTTTGAAATATTAAGATGCCCAAAATAGCGCATATGCGAGCGCAGCGGCACATCCCCCAGTGTTTCTGGTATATTACCATCATATGTGCATACGGGCGATATACCGAAATTCAGTTCAATCAGCCGCCCCAGCGCCAGTGCACTGCCCAGCGCATCGCCATCTGGATTTTTATGTCCAATAATTGCAACGGACTTTGCGGCCCTAATTTTTTCTACAAAAACCTGTAACTTTTCATTCATGACTTACACCGCAATATCTTCTAGGAAAAACTGTGCACTGACACGGCCGTTATATTCGTTTTCTTTCAGCCGCCCCAACAATGTTATTGTAGTGTTTGCATTTGCATCGTCCAGCAAAAAATCACCCACAGGCGTACCAACCAGATTAAATCCCACAAACGCCAGTGTCGTTCCGGCACTGGTGGCGATAGTGCCGCGCAAATGCGCCCCGCCCCCCATGACCACGGCGCTCTTAAATCGCCCGCCACGCAGAACCAGCGTTGGTTCCGGATTTCCCTGGCCGAACGGTTCCAACGCCCCCATCATATTGACAAGCCGCATGTTCGCACCGCCCGCATCCAGTTCTGCATCCACCATAACCTCACGCGCGGGCGGCTGGCCGTTCAGCTGGGCGCGTGCACCGCGCTCTAAAAATTCGCGAAACGAGTCCTCCTTGTCCGCATCCAGCGTAAATCCCGCCGCCGCCGCATGACCACCGCCCTCTTTTACAATTCCGGCGGCCAGTGCCTCGTGTATGATACGCCCCAGATCCACGCCCGCAACACTGCGCCCGGAACCGTTTATAACACCGTCTGCCTTGGTGGCCACACACGCCGGCAAATTATATTTGTCTTTTAAGCGCCCGGCAATTATTCCCATTACCCCACCGTGCCAGTTTTCCCCGCAAACAAACAGGCTGCATCTATCGGACGGCGCGGCCGCGGCCATCTCGTTGGCGCGCATCATTATCGCATTTTGAATGTCAATTCTGTCCTGGTTCATACGATGCAACTTGCCCGCCAAATCGTATGCAATCAGCGTATTATCCGTCAGTAATAATTCCAGCGCAGGCGCCGCGGAATCCAAACGCCCCGCCGCATTCAGACGCGGCCCCAATGCAAAACCGGCCGCATAAACCGACGGCTTTTTAATCCCGGCCACATCCATCAGCACGCACAGGCCCATATTTTGACGCAGACCCAAAACCTTTAGCCCGGTTGCAACAAACGCACGATTCAACCCCACCAGCGGCATCGTGTCGCATATAGTGCCTAAGGCTACAAAATCCAGATAATTAAGCAGATTTATTTCGGATATTTTATCGCACAGTTGCGGCAAATTCCGATTTTTTAATTCCCTATTTACCGCAACCAGGGTCAAAAACGCAACCCCGACACCCGCCAGATAACACATATCGGACGTATCATCTGTGCGCTTTGGGTTTACCACCGCGTCTGCGGCGGGCAGCTCGCTATCAGGCGAATGATGGTCCGTCACAACGACACTCATCCCCAGACTTTTTGCACGCGCAACCTCTGCAATGCCGCTGATTCCGCAATCCACAGTAATTAACAGTTTTGCACCGCGACCGGCAATATCTTCGACCGCGGCAATGTTCAGGCCGTATCCTTCGCCCTCCCGCGTGGGCAAATGCCACATTACATCACCGCCCAGGGCGCGCAGATACTTTACAAACACGGCCGTCGACGTTACGCCGTCGACATCATAATCGCCGTATATTGCGATTTTGTCACCGGCCGCAATATGATCTGCAATTATCCGCGCGGCCACATCCATATCACGCATAACACTGGGGTCCGGCATATATTCCTTGATAGAAGGATTTAAAAATTTTTCCCGTGCCGCATCGCCATCTATGCCGCGACAGTGCAATATTTTGCCAATCAAATCCTCGGGGCGATTAAAAACTTCATCCTGCTCTGCGTATGCCGACACCCATGCCCGCCCCAGCATGGATTTTTCCACTATCTTTCTCAACGTATACTCTTTTTTATTATCAGGACTATTATAATCAAAAATTATTCAAATAGCAACGGCAGTATGCTGTCAAGAATCTTTCCCGTTGTAGGCACCGCATTCCACGCCGCCGTACGCAGACCGAACGTTTCGGCCGTTCCTTTTGGTTCGTCCAAAATTACCAATATGGTATATTGCGGCGCGGCCGCCGGAAATATTCCTGCAAACGCGGTCAAATTCTTTTTGTGGTCTATTTTACCGTTAACCCACTTTTCTGCGGTTGCTGTTTTTCCGCCTATCTCTATCCCCGCCACGCGCGCCTTGCGGCCACTGGTTTCTTCGGCGACGCGAACCATCACCGCACGCAGTCGTGCCGATATCTCGGGCGCCAAAACACGGATTCCCGACACTGCGCCGACACTGCGCTTATGCAGGGTTGGATATATGTATATCCCGCCGTTTGTCATGGAGTTTACCGCCAACAACAAATGCATCGGCGTTACGGAAATACCATGCCCGAATGACATTGTCGCCCTTTCGACCGGCCCCCACTTTGCGGGCATCAGCGTACGCTCTGTCCGGCCAAATTCAAGTTCCAAACGCTCGTCCATATGCAGGCGGTGGAAAAACTCTTTTTGTGCACCGTCGGGCAAATCAAGTGCAATCTGGGCACTGCCCGCGTTACATGAATGCAGCATTATTTCCTCAACCGACAGATGCGGCCGTGGCGGTTTGAAACTGCGCACATCGCTGATGCGGGCGGCGGTACGGCCAAACTTGTCCAATATCTTGTAGGGTTCTGCAACGTAATATTCCTTTGTGATGCCATTTTCCATTGCCATCGCAGTATTAAATATTTTAAATATCGACCCCATTTCAAAAACGCCGCGCATTGGTGCAAACGTACGATTTCCAACCGGATCGGCATTACGGTTTTCAGGATCAAAATCAGGCAACGACACCATCGCAACCATTTCACCCGTACGCGAATTCATCAACAGGCCCATTGCCCCCTTGGCCTGGTATTTGCCCATCGCGGCCGACAGTTGTTCATAAAAAACGCTTTGCACACGCGAATCCAGCGACAATCGCAGCGGATCTGAATTTTCACGCAGATAATCGTCAAATATTCTTTCCGCGCCATCCATTCCGCGACCTTCGACATTAACATATCCAACAATATGCGAAAACAGCCGCCGCTTTGGATAGCGCCGCGTCTGAATATCCTCTATTTCCAGCCCGGCCAGCTTTGCCTTTTTTACCGCGTCCCGCGCCGCATCGGATGCATACTTTTTTACATAAATAAAACGCCGCGACGAATTTACCAAACGCAACGCATCCGCCAGCGGATACTCATACGGCAACAGCGAATGTATCAGCGCGGCAACCGCATCGCGATCGCGCACATGCCCGGGCCGCAGGGTTATATGACCCGACATAATATTCTTGGCCAGTATGTCGCCATTGCGGTCGACGATGTCGGCGCGGCTAACCGTCCAGGCACCCGCCGCCCCGGCATGACGCGAACGGTCTGTTCCCTGGATGCCCAGCTGCAGCGTGCGCGCAATAAACAATCCAAACGCGATTATGAACAAATAATGAATAAAGCGCAAACGACCGCGGCCGGCAACGCCGCCACTGCCGCCACGAAAACCGTTTTTAAAGATGTCGCGCCCAACCTCAAACATCCGCGTCCTTTTGCGGCAATTCTTCTATGCCGATGGATTTATGAAAACTGACCACTTCTGATTTTGGATAAAGACTTATCACCACATTTCGTAAAATTTCAGGCCGCACATACGATGCAAAATTTGCCGCCATTTCCGCCGTACGCTGTTGGGTCGCGACAATATCGCGGCGAACCCTGTCGCGTGCCTTGTTCTGGGTGCGATAACATACCTGCAACACAATCGTCAGCGCCAAAACCGCCCCGAATGCCCACATTCCTATATGAAACATCTTTTCGTCTTCTGTCATATGCGAATCACGCCCCTTGAATTATCGGTGTATATTCCCATATATTTTATCATAAATTCTGTAAAAAACTAATCATAGAATTCACACCGCCCAGTCGTCCCGTCCCCAGCCCCAGATTCAACGCTGAAAATTCGGCCCTCAAATCCATTTGCTTAATTTCATCCGGGGTTTTGCCGTCAACCATGGCAGTAATTATTGCAACAATTCCGCGCACCAGCGCCGAATCGGCCGCACCGTAAAAACGATTCCCATCGCGGCAAATCTGGACCCATGACGCACACCCCGCGATTTCATTGCATACCGCACCCGACGGGGGCACGGGCATATGCGCACCAAAATCCATAACCATTTCCAAACGCATCGCCGCATCATCAGCCAGGCTAAGCGCATCACGCATTTCATTGTATGTCACAGCTACCACCCCTGCTCTGTCAAATCCAGTTCAAGACGTGCGGCCTCTGACATTCTGGCCAGATTCCATGGCGGATCCCACACCAGTTCAACACGCACCGGAACATTCCCGGCCACATCTTGCGCCGCGGCGCGTACGCTTTCCAGCAGTTCTTCCATCATCGGGCATGTCGGACTGGTAAACGTCATTGTTATCACAACCGAATCAGTGTTTATCGCAATATCATAAACCAGCCCCAAATCCCAGATATTTACCGAAATTTCTGGGTCGTATACTGTCTTTAGTGCACCGATAATATCTTCTTTTTCAATCATTTTATTACTTCGCCTATTATTTCCAACGCCCTGTCTGCATCCTCTATCGTATTCCATGGGCCGGCCGACAATCGCGCCACGCCACCCGTGGGCGCATCTATCATCCGCATCGCCCACGACGCGCACATATTCCCAACACGCATGCACAACCCCCGCGCGCCGCACATTGCCCCGAAATCCAGCGGATGGATTCCATCCACTGAAAAAGTCAAGATGGCCGCATCCGGCGCCGTATATATTTTTACCCGCGGCATGGAATCCAGCCCCTGGCGAATACGACGCATTACATCCGCGCCGCAACGCGGCGTCCATTCTTTTATCGCCGCCCCCAGCCCCGCAATCTGGGTCAGCGGCAACGTCCCCGCCTCAAACCTGGCGGGTGCCGGCTCCCATTGTATCCGGCATTGATTATCTGGCGCGGCGCCGGTTATCCTGACAACCATGCCGCCGCCAAACTTGTCCGGCGACATCCAGTAATCCGGATTTTTCACATACATTACCCCCAGCCCCGTATCGCCGCCAATTTTATGCGCGGAAAAACACATAAAGTCACAGTCCCATTTTTCCACATCTATATTTTCATGTACAACATACTGGGCCGCGTCCACCACCGTTATAACATCCGGATTTTTTTCGCGCGCCGCCGCAACCAAACGCGCCACATCCTGCCGCCCCCCAAAAACATTGGACATGGCGGTTATTACAAATACATCAGCACGCGCAACATTTGAATAATCTAAATTATTTTCCGCATTAACCGGACACAAAACAATCTTGCAGCCGCGGCGGCCCACTATGCACTCAAACGGCAGACGCGCCGAATGATGGTCCAAATCAGATACCATTATTGTCTTGTTTTTTATGGAATCGCCATCCACAGAAAATGCGTCATCGATTAACCGTGCGATTCTGTTCATTGCATCGGTTGTACCACCCGTAAATACAATATTTTCATCACATTTGGCATTTATAAATTTCGCAACATCCGCGCGTGTTCGCGCCACCATATCGTCGACCGCACTAACGCGCGCGCAGACACCACGGCCTGCATTGGCGTATTTATACTGCAAAAAATCAACCTCTGCCGCGATTACAGCATCGGTTTTCAATGCACTTGCCGCAGCGTCTAAGTATATGATTTTATTCATTTTATGATTTCTCTTGCTTTTTATATCGATTATAATACACTCTGCACAAATATCAACAAGGAAGGAGAAAAAGATGGCTTTGAAACACGCAAACGATGCAAATTTTAACGAATTGGTATCTGGTAACATTACCCTGGTTGATTTCTGGGCGTCTTGGTGCGGTCCATGCCGTATGTTCGGCCCTATTTTTGAACAGGTATCGCAACAGATTCCAGACGTTAATTTCGTAAAATTTGAGATAGATGAATCAAACCGCCGCACGCCGGCAAAATACGGAATTCGCAGCATTCCGTCAATCATGGCATTCAAGAACGGCGAACTGGTTGAGGCGCGCACCGGCGTTATGGATCCGGAAACGCTGACAGACTGGATTATGGAACTTAAAGGAGCCTAACAGTGTCCGCACAGGATTACAAGACAATAGAACTGCCGGCAAAATACACGCCGAAAAAGTCGGAACCGTACATGTGTCCGAATCATTTGGCATATTTTTATCATATGCTGATGGCACAAAAGGAAGAACTGGTTAATGACAGCGATTCCGTACTAAGTGCGGTACGCATGGCTGAAAAGGCGGAATCGGCCGGCGTCGGCGACCCGTCGGACAATGCGTCGTTCGAACAGGAAATAACAATGAACCTGCGCATGGCGGGGCGTGATAATAATCTGTTGCGGAAAATAAACGCCGCATTAGAGCGCTTGGAAAATGGCACATTCGGATACAGCGTTGTATCTGGCGAAGAAATTGGCCTGTCCCGAATGATGGCACGCCCGCTGGCCACAATGACGATTGAAGAACAAGAAGAATATGAAAGCCGCAAGAGCTAAATATTGCTACAAACAAAATATCCGCCAATCGGCGGATATTTTTTTAGCCCCGTATGATTTTTATTGCATATAAAAACAGTCAGACGTAAACAGATAGCTTCCCGTTGAATCTTTTATGCCATACCCGGTCGGGAAATAACAATCGGTTATTAAAGATTTGCCTTTTTCTTTTGTCAGTCCATACATTCCCCCAGATGCAGGACAGCGCGCGCATCCGGACGTGGTTGTTCCGTAATACCCTATATCACAAACACATGACAGTTTATTATCAGCCGCAACCATTCCTGACTTACATGCATTTACATAACATCCCGTCATATATCCAACCGCTTTGCCGTCCGTATTACAGCAAGGCGACATAGCGTATGCATTAACCGTCCCCGGCGCAGAAGTACAAGATTTCGTTCCATTTGTATCCGCCCACATTCCGCAATACAGCTGGCCGTTAATAGTGACCGACGGCCCCTTGCACATTGTACACAAGCTGCCGGTGGAACATGTTTTCGGACGCGATGTACTGCTGTCCCCACTGCCAGAGCCACCTGGTGCGCTGTCGGCAACACACGTATTCGTACGCAACATATAATATCCGTTTGCATTTTTATATTCGGTTGTGGAACTTAAATGATAGCCGTCACTGCATATCTCGCATGTGCAAAGATATAGCGTACTGCTATCAGATGCATTTGCCGTATCGATAGAATATTTAGTACACTGACTGGGGCTTTCAAACACTGTCTTACAAGTTGCGACGGTCGGTGCGGCAAATGCATTAATACACAGGAAACCCGCCCCCCACATCATCAGCCCGATACACAAAATATGATTTCTTTTCATTATCCCGCTCCTTTTTGGTTAAAAAGAAATACCGCCAAAGAAATGGCGGCCGGGGATTTGAAAAATCATAAGCAAAAATGACCCTGTGACCTTCGGGCGCATACGCGCCCTTATAATCACAGATCCCCAGCCGTGGGCCGGGAAAAACATGCAACGCAAAATACGTCACATTTTTTGTCGGATTACGACGCATTGCGCCGTTTGCTTATGGGATTTTCAAGTCCCAGAACCAACATCCCTGTTGAATTCGTAACAAGTATAATTTAAGCGAACACAAAAAACAAGTGCGACCAATATTGGTCGCACTTTTTAATAAAAACGGTATTAATTATTTCTTTGCCGTCTTTTTCACCGCCACTTTTTTCACAGTCCCCTTCTTTTCTGCGACTTTTTTAACAGCGGGCTTTTTAGCAACTGCTTTCTTTTTCGGCGTTGCCTCTTGCTTTTTATCGTCTTTAAGCTCTTTTTTAAAAACATTTATTCCACCGGCCAGATTCTTCATCATGTCGGGAATCTTGCTGCTGCCGAACAAAATAAATATCAAAACGATAACTAATACAATCTGCCAGATACCGGGTCTCATATCTTAATCTCCTTACTTTGCCACATAGCAGTCCAGGCCGTCTGATTTTGCATTGCGACAAAAACTGTTCGCATCGGCCGATGTTGCAAACGGAACGCGTAAACGGTACAGCGTACTGCCATCCTTCATTACCGCGGCCAGAACGACAAACTGGCGACCGCTAAACAGGTTTCCATGCGACGCACGCATTTTTTTACCGGCACTTTCAGCCAATGCCCGGGTACTGTACGAACCGAACTGTACATACCAGGAACCGTTTGCCGCGGCCACCTGCTTTTTCGGGGCCGGTTTTGGCGCCGGCTTTTTTGCCACAGGTTTCTTTTGCACAGGCTTTGCCGCGGGTTTTGCCGCCGGGGCCGGTTTATCAGGGTTAAATGTTACAGGCTTTCTATCCTCTATCACGCGAACAGGGGCGCTTACATTCTCTTGCACGGGTGCCGGTGCAGGCATCGGGGCCGGCGCCGGGCTGGGCTGAACCTGAACCGGGGTCGGTGCGGGGTTGGCCGGCTGGGCATCCGGGGTCGGCATCGGCGGAACAGTTATCGTGTCACCGGGCGTATCAACAACGACGGCGGGCGCATCCAGGTCAACCTCTATCGAAGAGGATGAATCAGAACCAATTGTGCGCACAATTATATATGTAGCCAGAATGATAACAACCACGCCAATCCCCAGCAACAGCCAAGGCTTTTTGGGGCGCGGATTGACAAACGGCGCCGCATCCGGCAACGTATCGTTCACGGTCGTATCATCCAAATCCAATAAATCCAAGTTATCGTCGTTATTCATGAAATCCCCCATACAGTTGCATATATTATATCATAAAAATATTCCCATAACAAAGAATATCTAGATATAAACACGCTTTTTCAGACCAGAATCTTTTCCGATTATTTCGGCATCTGACCAAAATTGGGCGGTACAATCAATTTATGATTTTCTGTAACAATTGGTTCCGTCTCGCACTTGTTTGCGCACGCCGCCAACACGGGAATCAAAACCAGCATCAGTAATACAGCTTTTTTCATTTTCTTTCTCCTTGTCTTTCTTTTCAATACCGGGCGGCGTTTGGCCGCCCGGTACAAATCCTATTCTGGCATTTTGACCGCGGCGCGCATATCCGCAACAAAATCGTCCAGCCCAACAGTTTCCTGCTTTTCCACGCCCAAACGACGCAGTGTCACGGTCTTGTCCGCCGCCTCTTTCTCACCCACTACCGCAATAATCGGCGTTTTTGCCAATGAAAGCTCGCGGATTTTATAGTTAACTTTTTCATCACGCAAATCTGTACGTGCATATACGCCCGCCGCACGCAACGCATCCGCCACGGCGATTGCATAATCTTTATACTTTTCAGAAATCGGCGTTATTACCACTGGTTCCGGCGACAGCCACAGTGGCAGATTCCCCCCGGTCGATTCCAGTAATATTCCCATAAAGCGCTCAATCGACCCCAGCAACGCACGATGCAACATAATAGGCCGATGCTTTTCGCCGTCTTCGCCAATATAGGACAAATCGAATCGTTCCGGCAGATTCATATCCAGCTGAACTGTACCGCACTGCCAGGTACGACCGATGGAATCCTTTAAGTAAATATCAATTTTCGGCCCATAAAATGCGGCGTCACCCTCTGCGATTTCGTATTCTATGTTATTTGCATCCAGCGCATGCCGCAGACCGTTTTCTGCAGCATCCCATACCTGGTCGGAACCGATACGAAACTCTGATTCCTTGCGCGTGGCCAGTTTCATCCATACGCGCTGGAAACCAAACTTGCTGTAAATATCTTTTACAAACCGCAGAATTTTGACAATTTCCTGCTCAAACTGCTGCTCTGTACAGAATATATGCGCATCATCCTGGGTAAATTCCCGCACACGCATAATACCAGACAGACCGCCGGCCGCCTCATAGCGGTTAACCTTTCCGAACTCGGCCAGATACAGGGGCAAATCCTTATAAGACTTTATACCCTGCCCGAACACCAGCATTCCACCCGGACACGACATCGGCTTTACACAGAATGTTTTTCCATCCTGGGTCTTGCCGGAATAGTTATGTTCGCCATATTTGGCCCAGTGGCCACTGCGCTCCCACAGACTGCGGTCCATAACCGATGGTGTTGATATTTCCAGATATCCGGATTTTTCCTGACGCTGGCGAATATATTCAATCAGCCGACGATAAATCTTGTACCCCTTGTCATGCCAGAACACAGCGCCCGGTGCATAATCAGGCTCAAAATGGAACAAATCCATATCGCGCCCCAGTTTACGGTTATCGCGGGCGGCGGCCTCTTCCATCATCTTCAGATGCGCATCCAAATCTTCTTTTGTTGCAAACGCATCAACATATATGCGCTGGAGCATTTTGTTTTTTGCATCACCCTTCCAGTATGCGCCGGCAACACTGCGAATTTTAAATGCGTCACGCGGCAGGTCTTTAGAACTCTCCACATGCGGTCCGCGACACAAATCGGTAAACTCGCGGAATGTGTAAATAGACAGCGCCTCGCCCCCCGCATCATATTCATTAAGCCATTCCATCTTGTAGGGCTGGCTGGCAAAAATATCCTTGGCCTCTGCGGCGGATACGTCGCGCTGTTCAAACCGTCCGTTTGATTTGATAAGCGCACGCATTTCATGCTCTATTTTCTCAAAATCTTCCTCTGAAAATCTATAGTCTGTATCAAAATCATAATAAAAGCCATTTTCAATGGCCGGTCCGCCGGCAAATTTAACATCCCCGTACAGCTTTTTTACAGCCGCCGCCATAACATGCGCCAATGAATGCCGAATTGTTTCAATAGGATAAGACATAATATATAACCCCTGGTAATAATGTTTTATTTTAAATTGTTTTGATTATATCGCGCGCGGCAAAATCCGCAAATAGAAATTACACCCCCAAAGGGGTCGTCGTTGTTGTAAAAGTAATCAAAATTTTTTTCATAACGAAACATAGTTTATATCTTTATCAGGTCCAAATCAATAAAAAATCCGGCAACGCCGGATTTTTTAATAACAGCATTGTGCCCCCGAAAGAATATCAAACGTTCCGGTTGTATCCGATGCACCTTTTGTACCGGCCGGTATACAGCAAGACGATATTCCGCTTTTTCCGTCACTTTGACCGCCACTGGGGCAGCGCCGGCACCCTTTTACGGTTACACCCGGCGCCGGGGTAAAAGAATCGATATAGTTATTATAGTCACAATATTCACATGTTGTTTTTACATGATATTTCTCGCCGGCGGGCGCGCCGCGCATCTGTGTCTCCATGGTTTTAGGACAGTCACTGCATGTAGTCCCAGACAAATACTGTACCGCACTGCACGCACAGCTGCTAAACGCGCACCCACTTAAAATATGAGGATCGACGCTGGTGCCACTACGCCTTGTAATAGAGGTATAGGTCAGCATTATCGCACTGGTTGAACAAGAATAGGAGTTAAAACTGTTACTGCACTTAAAATAGGAGCCGGGAACATCTGCCTGCGTACAGACACGCGATGAATTACATCCGTTATCAGCAAAAATATTTGCCGCATTCCCCCCATGCATGGCCAACACCAAAAATGTCGAACACAAACCGACGTTTTAATTAGGCGCAATTTCATAAAACAAAAGGTGCAGAGAATGAATCTTTTACAGAAGATAAAAAACGTTATGAAAAACGTCCCATTTTATTAGGCATAGCTTTATTGTACGCAACGCCTTGAATTATAAGGCGCCGGGGTGTTTTTAGCAAGCATAAAAACACCCACCCCGCCGCCGGGCCCTATAAATCAATAATACATCCGAACAGTACGGCAAAAAAGAAGCACACCGTCCCGCCTATTACGAACAGATGCCATATGGCGTGTGAATATTTCATTTTCCGCCACAGATAAAATATTACCCCCAGACTGTACGACAGCCCCCCCGCCAAAATAAACCACATTCCGCGCGCCGAAATATGACGCAACATTGCCGGCAGGATAAAAATCAAGGTCCATCCCATAACCAGGTACAATACAACCATCCATTTCGGTTGCTGCTTTGGCCGGGCGATTTTCATCACCGCGCCGAATATTGTTATCGCCCACAGTATGCCGAACACCGTCCACCCCAGGCCGCCGCGCAAATTTACCAGACAAAACGGCGTGTATGTGCCGGCAATCAGGGCATAAATTGCAACACTGTCCCACACCTCGAAAAAGCATTCGGATTTTTGACCTATCATTGCATGACACATTGTCGAGCCGAAATACAGCGTAAACATCGTCAGGCCGAATATGGCACACGAAACAATCGCCCACGTATTTTGCGCCAGCACCGCAAACACCACCAACAGTGTCAGCCCCGCAATAGCCAAACCGATACCAATACCGTGGGTTAATATATTCAAAACCTCTTCTGACTTTGTACTGGGGCGTTCCCACCGGAACAGTCCCGTGGCCCGCAGAACCTTTAACAGACGATTCGCATGCGAATCGCGTTTGACCGCCTTTAACTTTGTCTTTACCTGTTTTTTTGATTTTGTCATTTTAAAATCCCCCCTATTCTGGCACGAACCCTATCCGCCCCAATTACTGATATTATTGAATACAGGTCTGGGGTAAACGAGCGCCCAGACAGCGCCACGCGCAAATTCATTGCCACATCGCCATTTTTAATCCCCAGCTTTTCGGCAATTGCAACCATTTTCGCCCACCATGCATCCTTGTCGTCGGCGGGGCTATATACATTTAAAAACTCGCGCAGGACGTCTTTGTTATATTCAAATTCACTGTTTTGCACATACAGCGCATCCCAGAAAAACGCAACCGTTTCCAAGGTCTGGCGCCATGTGACGAAGTCTTTGCGGATACGTTTTGGATTGTCGCGCTCAATCGCCAGAACAGAACGCAGATAATCCGTGTCGGCCACCTGCATCTTTTCGGCATCGCCGCCAAATTCTTTGGCCCAGTCAACAATATACGAAACCAGGTCATCCACCGCCAGCGTCGCAATAAACTCTTTTGACCACCATTCCAGCTTTTTCATGTCAAACAAGGCGCCCGACATAGGAATCTTTTTGGGGCGCATCTCATAATCCCAGATAGTTTTGACCTGGCCCTTCGCCTTGGCCTCTTCGTATCCCGACGCGGCAATATTCCCCAGATATTCCAGCACTGCCTGAACCGGCCATCCGTCACGCAGAAAATATTCAACATTTGCCTCTGGATCCTTGCGCTTTGACAGTTTTCTCTGTTTTCCTGATTCATCGTCTATTTTATCAATCGTGGATGTATGGATATACATCGGGGCCGTCCAGTCCATCATTCTAAACAGCGCCGCATGCAACGGAAACGACGGCAACCATTCCTCGCCGCGCACAACATGCGTGGTGCGCATAAAGTGGTCATCGCACAAATGCGCAAAATGATATGTCGGCAGGCCATCATTTGACTTTACAAGAACAATATCCTCATTATTTTCGGGAAACCCGATAGAGCCGCGAACCGCATCCTTACAAAAAATACGACGCTCTGGGTTGCCTTCTGAATACAGGCGCACCGACGGCTTTTCGCCGGCATCCAAACGTGCAACAATCTCATCGACGGTCAAATCACGGTCACGTGCAAATTCGCCATAAATACCGGTTGGGAAACCCGCCGCCTTTTGTTTTTCACGAATCTTTTCCATATCGCCCGCCGTCAGAAAACAAGGATATGCACGCCCTGTCGCCATCAAATGCGCGGCAACACTGTGATAAATATCGCGCCGGGCCGACTGGTAATAAGGGCCGTACGTTTCGTCGTTATTGTATTCCAGGCCGAATCGGCGCATAGAAGATACGATAACGTCAACCGCGCTTTCAACCTCACGCTTTGTATCGGTGTCCTCTATGCGCAACATGAAAACACCGCCCGACTGCCGGGCCAGCTTGCAGTCAATAAGCGCACCATACAATCCGCCCAAATGCATAAAACCTGTCGGACTGGGGGCAAACCGCGTTACAAACGCACCCTCTTTTAAATCCCGCGGCGGAAATTTATTTTCCAATTCACCCAGTGTGTATTTCGGTGCCGTGCCCAATATTCTTTCAATCAGGTCGGCCGGTAATCCTTGTCTCATGTTTAAATAACCTTGTTTTATTGATTTTGGAATTTTATACTAGCTTACATGGAAAAACAAGAAATAAGAACTTTTGGACGCCGCCACGGCAAAAAACTATCCGCACGCAAACAATGGCTGATGGATAACATGTTGGGGCGGCTGGCGCCGACCGCGGAATGTAAAACAAACGCAATACTGGAAATTGGATTTGGCGCGGGCGAACACCTGCGGGCGCTGGCGCTGGCCAATCCGGATGCGGTTGTAATCGGCGCGGAACCATTTGCAAACGGCGTTGCGGCATTGTTGGGCGCGATTACAGACGGCCAAAATAACCTGATGCCGGAATATAAAAACATTCGCATCTGGCCGGACGATGTACGCGATTTTTTGCGCACAACCGATTCGAAATTCTCTCAGATATGGATTTTGCACCCAGACCCCTGGCCCAAGGCACGCCATGAAAAACGGCGACTATTACAGGCAGAGTTCCTGCAGATGCTGGCACGGCGACTGGCGCCAGACGGGGAAATTATAATCGGTACTGATCATTGGGGATATTTTGAGTGGATAAAAGAACGCGCCACCCAGGCCGGTCTGTTTTTTGAAACACCCGATTTGGAAATCATAAACACGCGCTACCAGGCAAAAAATATGGCACAAACCGAAATGCCCAAATATATAATAATACGTAACAAGTAATTACTTATCACTGCAGCTCATTAAATCCGGGCGTCCCGGCATCAGCACAAACCCATCTGGAATCCGCCCGGTCGAACGCTTTCCCCGCTGTGTACAATAAGAATTTTCATCACGCACCGCACGTGCGGATGCCGCAATCGCCAACGCATCTTTTGATGGCGCCGCCGGGACAGGAACACTGGGCGCCTTGTCCGGCACGGCCGGCGCGACAACATCCGTTTTCGGCGCAGATTGGGCACCGTCACGCGGCGGCACAACAATAACGTCCGGCGTGGCGGCGCGCGGCGCCTCTGCCTTTGGTTTTTCTTTCACAGATGTTTTTTTCGGCGCTTTTTTCTTTTTAACACTTTTCTTTGGTATCGCCGTCTTTGTCTTTACAGGCATTTTTACCCCGGAATTTCTGGGTGTTGCCCCGTACAGCTTTGCCGCGACGCGCGCATCGGCCGCACTAATCTCGTATTCGCCGTAAAGCGTCGGGCGCCCGTATACCGGGGCTGTGCGATCCGCCATGGCGAACCCGGCAATTGGCACAATACAACAAAATATACAAACTATTTTTTTCATCCGTCTTCCCCACCGCGAAAAAAGACCCGCACACCACCAGCCAGCGCCGGCCGCATCCCACGAACCAGGCGCACCGCCTGCTCTATCCGGGCCGGACTATTTCCCAGAACAAAATGCAAATCGCACTTTATTTCATCCGCCGCACGCAACGCGGCGTAAACCCGTCCGACAAAATCGGATTTATCGCCCGCATCCCGGGCCAGCACCAACACCAGCGCACGCGCACGCAGTCTTGCCACCGCATTAAACACCGCCCCCCAGTCAAACGGACCAACCTCTGAAATATCCAGCCCGATTGCCAAATCGCGGTTAAAGAACAAATCATCGCGAACAACACCTATTTCAGATGCAAAATCCGCCAAATCTGCCGCCCTCATAAAAATTTGCGCACCATGCGCCCCCTGCTTGAACGCGGCGTTTATACGCCCGGTCAGTTCGGATATTACATTCATGTCACGCGCCCCGCGTGCCGGCAGATAAAAACGCGCATATATCCGTGCAGATGTTTTTTCCAGCCACGTCCACAGCATTGACACATCATCAGGCACCGCCGATATTACAGGCATTTCACGCCCCATTACGACCGCCGCCGCACGCGCCAATTCGCCTGCATCACGCCCACCGTCGCACCACAGCGCCATATTTGCCGAAAATTCATCAAAAAAGGAATCTCTGTCCATCATTATACTTTTTACTTTAACATTAAATATGATACAATTAAAGACAAATGAACAAACAATTGGATCGTATTTTAATTTGCCTGTTGTGGTTGCTGGCGGCGACCCTGGGAACCAGTTTCTGGCTTACCACAATGTTTGGCTTTAACATCTTTTCGTCCCAACACTGGCAGTATCTGGCATACATGCAGGCCGCACAAAGCCCGATACGTCCCGCATTTTATATATCGCTGACGGTGTGGATAATAATAACACTGGCGGTGTTATATCTGCTTATCCGCCCCAATGGTGCATTGCGCCGCCGTATAAGAATTGGCCGCGCCCGTCGTGCGGCCGTGACCACGACATTGGAAACAACAACGCAATCGGCAACCGATGCCCCCGCGGCCACTCGCCCGGAACAGGCCGCACCCGCCATGCCACCGCGCCCCGCCGCCCCCCAGATACAGCGCCCCGCCGCCGTTTCGCCAATAACGCGTTCGGCCGCCCCGGCCGCGCCCACCACAACGCCTGCGACGCACGCGCCACAACCCCAGGCGACATCCAACACCACCTTTGATGAACTGCCCGGCATTTTTTCATCAGCCGGCTATCTGGTTAAGCGCAACCCGCAAATCGGCAACTTTAAACCCGCCCTTTTTGCCATCGGCGATAACGAGCAGTTATGGATTGGCGGCATCGGAATTATGCAGGCACCGATGGATAATATCATGACCAGATTGGATTCCGTATTTACCGACACACTCGATGACATAACAATAAACATACACGGATTTATAATCGCGCCCACAGAACCGGTAACCAACCCCGACATCATGGCGTTTCCCAATATCGAGGCCCTGCGCGAATATATTTCAAACCATCCGAACCATCCGGCAGAAACCGGCGAGGCAAAAGAAAACTTTGATGCCTATTCTAAATATATCGACACCGTCATAAACTATATGGACAAAACATAATGCAGCTAAGCCAGACATCGGCCGAAAAAATAATGAAAGATATGAGCATGGACGACATGCCGCTGGTGGCGTTCCAGCCACAGCGCACGCAGATATCGGCCGACTGGTTTGCGCGCTATAAGGCGGCCCGCCACAGCTTTATGCAAAGCCTGGTCGATTCGGTTAACGAACTGGCGTTTATGAACCTTTCCCAGGAAGAATTTATAAACCTGGTAATGGGGCGTGAAATACCACGCAACATGTCTATACGCATGCGCATACCATTGTTCTGGGGCGGCCAGATATCACCGGACAATATGTTCATGTGCGCAACATTTCCTCATTCTCAAAACATTGACAGATTTATAATCGGCCAGGCGGGATACGACACTGTATGGTTGCCGGCGCCCAGCAAAAAGATATACATCCCGGCACACACCACAGGCGGCGGTGACGGCGGCAACGCAACCGAGGACCGTCTGGCCCAAATGGCGGCACAAATCGTATCCGCCCACGGCATGGAATAGCAAAGGTAAAAAAATGACACGCGAAGAGTTTTTATCAGCAATGCGCGCCCGCGGCGCTGAAATCGCGCCGGCCGCACCGCGTCAAAATATCGCGACAACCAATGCCCTGCTCCAGGGGATGCGTGCGGCGATGATGCCGATAACTATGACAGAGTTTTATGCAGTGGTCGGCGGAATAACAAACGGTTCAGGCTATATTTTTGGCCCCGAAGAAGTTCAGCGTAACAATATCTATCCCGTCCCCAGTATAATATCCATAAACCGCGACATGTCGCATATTCCGGCCATGCATGGAAAAACCATATTCGGACGCAACGACCTGTTCTTTTTTGCCTTTGACGCATTCGGCACGGCATACATGCTGGATAATTTAACGCTGCGGCCGTTGCGCAAATATGACGATATATTCCGTGCAATGACTGACTGCCTGGCGGCGGGAAAACTATAATAACCAGATGAAAAAAATATCCGTATCTTTATCAGGACACCAGACCAGCATTTCGCTAGAGGCGGAATTTATAGACACTCTGCGCGAAATCGCCGCACGGCGCGGACGTTCCGTCGCGTCTATAATATCAGAAATAGACAACCAGCGCGGCGCACGAAACCTGTCGTCGGCAATACGGGTATGGGTTTTACAAAACAAAAACTAATCTCTGCGTCGCGCGACAGCCGCACCCAATGCCGCAATTGCCAATATAATCAGTATCCACACGTCACGTCCCAACGCGCGATACGCCGTCATATGCGCCCCCGACACACGACCATCCAGCACACCAACAACGCCGACGGGAATACGGGACTGTATTTCCCCCGCGGCCGATACAAACGCGCTGACCCCCGAATAATTTGCACGCACAACGGGCACGCCCGATTCTATTGCATAACGGCGAACCATATCCAGATGCTGATACGTTCCCGGCGTTTTCCCAAACCAGGTGTCGTTTGTTATGTTTATTATTGCACTGGGGGTAACGCCACGCGGAATCAGCGCATCCGAAAAAATAATTTCATAGCAAACCGCCGGCGCAAACGAGAAATCGTCCACCGCCGGACTTGAAATAACCTCTGCCCCGCGACCCTGCGCCAGTTCCGCCGGCGACGGCATAATCCCCAGCGGTCCATATTCGCCAAACGGCACCAGATGGGCCTTGTCGTAAACATGCCGCACAATTCCATCTGCATCGGCGACCACCATGGAGTTATATAGGCGCCCGTCGCGATATGTCGTTGCGCCTAAAATTACATCCGTGCCCAAAATTTTTGAAAACGGCATATCATCATCTGTTATAACAAACGGATACGTCGTTTCCGGATAAACTATCAAATCCGGCCGCGCCCCGCCGCGCCCCAACTCCAGCAGATTACGCAGATTATTTTCCGCACGCGCAACCGCGTCTTCGCGCGAATAAGACATCTTTTGATTTTGCGATGTTGCAGGCTGAACCACGCGAATCACGGGCCCCTGATTTTCTGCTTTTGCATCCGACACAGAAATATTATATCGCCCGTAAATGACCCCGGCACACAACATCAATACAAACGTCACCCAGGAAATCCAGCACATAGCGCGTTTTTTACCCCGCACAATCTCAACCGTTGCAGCCACAATTCCCATCGTCACAAACGTCAGTCCCATCGCCCCGAACAGCGACATGGAATTTGCCATTACGGGTATATTGGAAAATACATTTGCCACCGGATTCCACGGAAACCCCGTCAGCATCCATTCCCGCGCCCACAAAACCGCGGCACCGGCGCCCGCAAACACAAACGGCCGTGCGCACCGGCGCGAATACATCGCGGCGACAAACGGAATAGAAAAGACTATTGCCCCGCCGATTCCGATACCCGCCAGTCCCGGCACGGTCCATACAGCGAACTGACGCGCCAGTTCTGGGACGACGTATATTGAATGCAACGCCCACCAAAACATGGCAACACCATACGCCGCGCCAAACGGCGCCGCCCGGCGCCACATGCGCCACCACCGCGTCGGTGCGTTTTGCGTTAAAATCCAGTACGCCGCGCCAAACGCCAACAGCGTGACCGGCCAAACGTGAAACGGCGCAAACCCCAGTGCGGCCGCCGCCCCCAACACCGCCAGCACGGCCGCGCGAATAATCCCCCACCCGCGGCGCGACCGGGATTCGTCGTCGGCGTATGGATTTTTTATCCCCAGTTGTTTCAGAATATCCACCTCACGCGATTCCATTACGGCGGCCTGGTCGTCTTGTATGTGGTCATACCCCTGCAGGTGCAGCATCCCGTGAACAACCATATGTGCGGTGTGTTCCGCAATACTGATTCCGGCGGCGGCGGCCTCACGCGCGACAGTATCGAGCGATATATAAATATCCCCCAACAGCACATCGTCGCCCAGTTCAAACGACAGCACATTTGTTGGCCGGTCAATTCCGCGGTACTGTTTATTCAGCACATGAATCGCCGCATCATCAACCAGTGTTATCGAAACCTCTGCCCTGCGGCGGCGCGGCCCTGCGGCGTTGGCAATACGCTGAAAATCGACATCATATTTTTCCCAGCGTGAATCATCATAGTTAACAAAAACCTTCATCTTTTCTGCCCCGCCATTTATTTAAGCATCACGTCCCATCCGCGCCAAAACACTCAGGTCAAAATCGACGCTATGTGCATGATTTCCAAGCTTTTTTGATGCATCCAAAAATGAAGTCTTTTTGTTGCCGACCTTCTTTTTCATATTTTTTACCGCCTGATCATATGTATCCATGCGTTTTTTTCCTGCGCCGCCCCTGGCACAGTTTTGCTTTGCGGCCTCATATGCCTGCAACGCCTGAGCATAATTCTGCTGGGCCCGCAGATTGTCACCGCGTGCCTGGTAAATTTCTGCAATGGCCTCATACGCGCGTCCGGCGTTGTAATAGGATGCGGCCTTTACATCATAGTCCAGCAACAGTGACTTGTTCTGGTCCATTCTGGCGTTGCATTCCCGCACAACATCACAGCATTTTTCATAATATTGTATGGATTTATTTTTGTCCCCCATCCTTTTGTACGCCAGCGCCAGACTGCTGTATGCCTCCATATTATCGGGGTCGATTTTGATTGCCTGTGCAAACAGGTCGGCGGCATTTTTATATTTTTTGTTTTTAAAGTCTGCCTCGCCCTTGTTCAACAGTCTCATAGAATTTTCAATTGCGGCGTTTTCAGAATTATCCTCAAATCCCACCATGGTATGTACATGCACGACGGCCTTTTCGCCGGCCAGTATTTTTCTGCCCGTATCAAAACCGGCCAGGAATTCCCGCACAGTGTTATTGCTGTTTTTGCGCCCCAGCACAAATTTGACAGTCTGTCCGCCCAGCAAAAAATGCTTTTTTCGCATAATATTATTAATCTCAACCTTTGAAAAGGCGTCACGATCCATATTCAGCAAATCATCCAATGTAACAACGCCTGCGGCATATGCCCCGCAAATCCAGCGTCTTTTTAGCGTCCCCTTGCCCCATGGGCCATCCGGGCTCAAACCTCCCATATCCTGAAACGCATCGGCTATTTGCTGTGGTGTCTGGGCGGTATGGAGACGCGACGAAATTCGCATGATGTCGGCCGGCCGTTGAAATCCGGCCCAAACCAGTGCGACCACCTGTTGATCTGTCAGGTTGGGATATTTTTTCTTTGCGTTTACCAGCGACCTCAGCGTTTCATATTCCAGATGCATTCTGACCTGTTCATAATTTTTATCATATGACATTGCCGGCGTTTTCAGTGTTGCATTTTTTCTGGATATTTTGCCGTTTGCGTCACGCGTATAGTAATACGTAACCCCCAGGCCGTTTGTCGCACGCACTTCGCCCCTATGAATCTTTGGGCTGGGGCGATATGTTTCCAGTTCCGTCAGCCCGATTGCAATCGCATTCCAATACAGGTCCAACACCTCTTGTTTTGTTGAAAACGCCGTTACCGTCGGCTGAACAATTTCTTGGCGGGTGCTGTCGGGCTGTTCGTTGGAGTGAAATTCTGCCTCGCTAAATGCCTCGTATGCCTTTGGCCCGGCGATTACGCTGGCGGCCAGCATCATGTAATACATCATATGCGACGACAGGTTTGGATATTTCTTTGCAAAAGAATCCTTGCTTTTCTTGGCAAATCGCTTTTCCATGGCACGCGTCACATGATTGTCCAGCACCGCATATTTTCCGGCCCACAATAAAAACTCTATCATTCCGGCCACCCCGGCCCCGGTGTACTTTGCCGCGGCCCCCTTTTTGGTTTGGGTATGTATCCGTGCAATATTTTTCCGTGCATTTCCAAACGCACGATGCGGTCCATTTACAATCTTTTCAAACTTCTTAGACATGGCAAATTCCTTTTATTTCCGCCCCAGGCCCGTACTTTTTGCAATTGCCGCGCGTCGCCGTGCATAATCCGGTGCCACAAACGGATAATCATCCGGCAGTCCCCACTTTGCCCGATACTGCTCTGGTGTCATTTTATATTTTCGTGCGATATACCGGCGCAGCATAGTATGCCATGTACCGTCCTCCAGGCATTGAATCTTGTCCCCGCGGACGGATGCCGCGATTTTATCAGGTGTGATATTTGTGGCCCCCGCCCCCAGGGCTGTGCGCGCCATCCGCACCGCGGCGGCGGCATCGACATCCGGGCGTGCACCAATTATGGCCGCGGCCAAAATAGCCGTCGCAACATCACCGCTGTTTGATTCATGCATAATATATATCCCTTGTTTATTTAATAAATTCATTATACCATAAAAACACAAGTAAAGTTTAAATAAAATGCCAACAGTTTCACGCCCTCTTGCCGATATAATGCGCCCGCGCACCATTGACGATGTGCTGGGCCAGCGTGCGCTGCTGGGGGAAACAGGCCTGGTCCGGCGCATGGTTGATGCGGGCAAGCTGTCCAATCTAATACTATGGGGGCCGCCCGGCTGTGGCAAGACGACGATTGCGCGCGCCCTGGCCGCGTCTGTTGATATGGATTTTGTGCCGATGTCCGCGGTATTTTCCGGCACAGCCGACATAAAAAAAGCGATGGAGGCCGCGCGCATGACACGCGACATTGGCCGCGGCACATTGCTGTTTATTGACGAAATACATCGCTTTAACAAGACCCAACAGGACACATTGCTACCCTATCTGGAGGATGGCACGGTCGTCTTTATCGGCGCCACAACCGAAAACCCCAGCTTTAATCTTAACAACGCGTTATTGTCACGGTGCCATGTTGGCGTGTTAACCGCCCTGGGGACCGAGGATTTGTTATCCCTGATATCACGTGCCGAAGACTTTTTGGGCAAAAAACTGCCACTGGACGATGCGGCGCGTACGCACCTGGCGGGGATGGCGGACGGCGATGCGCGATTCTTGTTAAACACGATTGAATACCTGTCAAACGCGGGCTTTAAGGGGGAAATGTCCCCGACAGAGCTGGACAACGCGGTGCAAAAACGTGCACCGATGTCGGATAAGACCGGGGACGAGCATTATAATCTTATATCGGCGGTCCACAAATCCCTGCGGGCATCGGACACGGATGCGGCACTGTACTGGACGGCGCGCATGATGACATCGGGCCAGGACCCAATGTACCTGTTCCGGCGCCTGGCCCGCTTTGCCATGGAAGACATTGGCCTGGCCGACCCGAATGCGATGCAGGTTGCCCTGGCCGCGTGGCAGTTATACGAACGCATGGGCAGCCCAGAGGGGGACCTGGCCCTGACGGAGTTGATAATATATCTGGGCACGGCGCCGAAAAGCGTTGGCAACTACAAGGCGCAAAAGGCGGCATACGCCGCGGCCCGCGAATGGGGCAGCCTGCCGCCACCTAAAACAATACTAAACGCGCCGACAAAAATGATGAAGAACCTAGGCTACGGTGCGGGATATGTATACGACCCCGACACGGCGTCAGGATGCAGCGGTCAAAACTGTTTCCCCGAATCCATGCCGCGGCAAAAATTTTATAAACCGATAGAACGCGGATTCGAGCGCGAGATAAAAAAGCGTGTCGAATACTGGGACGGTTTTCGCAAAAAAGATTAGCCATTATAATCAGCGTGTTTTAGCGCCGGCCATATCTTTTTCAATCGCATCGATTACGGCGCGAACATTGGCAACCGAATCGGTATGCATGGTGCGAATACCGGAATGCGTACGCGCAATCAATCGTGTCAGCGTTGCCCCCGGCCCGATTTCATAGGCACGTGTTATATGCATTGCAGGGAACTTGTCCATAATCTCGGCCCAGCGTACGCCACATGTCATCTGCTCTACCAGGGAATGTCTGATATCATACGGCGCCCACATCAGCGATGCCGTCTGATTCGAGAACCAGTTTGTTTTCGGCTGACGAATTTCGACCCGCTCTAAATGATGGCGCATTTTTATTGCGGCGGGCGCCATCAATGCACAGTGTGCCGGCACAGCAATATTTAACCGGCGTGCGATACGCGCGCCCTGGGCGCGGGCCGCCCCCAGAATTGCATCCAATGCGGCGTTTTCACCGCTTAAAATAAACTGGTCGTGTGCATTGTGATTAGAAATTGCGGCAAATCCGCGTCCCACCGCCAGGAACAGCAGATTTTCGACCTGCTCCTTGCTAAGCCCGACAATCGCCGCCATACCACAATCGCCCCGCCCCATAGACATATAAAGCGAGCGCAACGACACCAACCGGGCCGCATCATATAGGTCAATGCTGTCCACCGCGTGCAGCGCGCTATACTGCCCCAGGGAATGGCCGACCATTACATAGGCAATATCAAACAACGGACAGCCAAAGTGCGCCTCTATCACGCGAACGATTGCGACCGAATGTGCAAACGTCCCCAGCGATGTAATCGCCGGCGTGTTCAGATGCGCGGCGGGGCCGGAAAAACAAATCTTTGCCATATCACGATGTGTGGCGTCACTGACCGCCTCAAACGCATAGCGCGCGGCGGGATATTCTTTATATAAACCCGCGCCCATGCCCACATACTGTGCGCCCTGGCCCGGAAAAACAAATACACTACGTTCTTTCATAATGGGCATCAGTTTACCCTAATCGTCATATTTGTCAACAAATATCCATCACGAATATATTCTTGTATTTCGGCGCCGGGTGATGTATAATAATAAACGAATCCGGATGGGAATTTGGGTTCGGGGCCGTTACAAGCCCAGCTGACACGGTGCGAATTGCATCGATAACAATATATTAGTGCGGCGCATATTTGCACCGTTAACCCTTGACATCATGGTCGGGGTGCTGTTGGTTATAAGGTTCGCCGAAGGCCAACAGGGTCACTTGTTAGCTGATTTGTAAACACCCCGACCACTTATATTCTTAAGTGGTCTTTTCCTTTTTATAGTGGGCGGCCGTAACATATGATATTATGTGCGCCTTCTCATCAATGAACGCCGCCCACCAGGCCTTCTAACAATCACGAATATAAATTGCGTGAAAAAAATCCCCCGCGAAACGCGGGGGTTTTATTTTTTATATCACCGTCGGCGCGTTACAGCGCAACCTTTCCGTTTGTTGCGATTAAATCGGCGCCCATTTCGATATGACCCGCGGCCTCGCGTACAATCAGGTCGCCCGCCGCAATTTCGGCCCAATCCAGCGCATCGGACACAAACGCATCAAACTTGCCCGCGGCAACCCACGCCAAATCCATTGCCGGACAACCCGTCCGCCGGGGATTAGCGCAGCGCGGCGCACGAATATCAGACGTATTATATGCGATTGTCAAATCCGCCGGGTCGGCCAGATTAGATACCTTTATTCTGGCGGAATGGAATGCGGAAAACATATATGCGCCACTGCCCGCCTCCGCATAATACAGCCTTTCGTCAATCGGGGAATAAATCAGTGCAATCTTCGTTTCGTCATTAGAGCGCAACGCCAACGAAATCGCAAAACGCGGATTGGCACGCACAAAGTTTGCCGCACCGGATATAGCCAAAACAAATTCATCGCGACCATCGCCATCACGGCTGACATTTGGTGTCAACAACCCCGCCGCCGGACGAACCAGCAACAAATCGCGCAGAATGCTCTCTTCTATGCGGGCGGACGCCTTGGCCACAAAATCACGCGCCCCACGCAGTGACTGCTGCAGATTTTCCACCTCACCGAAATCACGGCGCAAACCGTCCGCCGTACGTTGCAGCGCGGCAAACATCTTATTTAACTCAGTGGAACCTTTTAACAGCAAATCCATAGTATATGCGCCCCCGCCCCGCAATAATTATTAAAACTTAAAGCCTGCGAACTTGCTCTTGAACTGGCTGGCACGCTGCCCCTTGTCGCCGGCGTTGCTGCGCTGGCCGGTCCAGGCGGAATGGTTCAAATTATCGGTCGACAGAATCAAATCTTTCTTAACCGAAGAATACATTTTTACAGTCTTCCCGTCCGTCATTGTGACGTTGATTTCATGATACGCGGGATGAATACCTTTTTTCATAGCAATACCCTTTTATATTTTTTAGCGTGCAGATTATACAAGGATTTTTACAGAAATCAAGCGATATTCTGTCCGGCGCCGCCGCATGCAATTATCATTTGACCTGGCATATGCCAATGATATAATTCATATTATAATAACTAAAAGCTGATAAAATGAACAAAAACATTAAAAAAGCAACAATTATCGCCGCCGCCACACTGTCAATGTCAGCCCAGGCCCCGGCCGCCGATATCACAGAATCTGATACAAAAACGGAAAAAACATCCGACATGGCGGCACGCCGCACCGTCGGCAGTGTTTTAAAGTATGAAATCGAAAAAGGCCCCGATGCGGGCACCCGCTTTCTGGTCTATCATATCGACCAGGACGGCGACGGCAAATCAGACGTGGTGCGCCGCCGCATCGTACCCGACAGCACCGCTTTTCCCGCGATGCAGTCGCCTTTTGCCGTAATAGAACTGGTCGAGTTTTATGATAAAAAGTACGGAATGTGGAACGTAACACATGAAAAGATTGTGAACACGCGCAAATTAAAACAGGCGCCGATATACAAAGAACGCTAAAAATTCAAACGCCCCATGATTACGGGGCGTTTATAAATGCCAATAAAATCGGGCGCCGTCAATACCGCCCAATGCACCCCAGATATGAATTCCCCGTCGATTCCAATACATTTATAAACGACGCGGAACTTTTCCCAGAAAACAGTGCCAGTATCGTTCCCGTATCCGTCGCCAGCATGTCCGCCACCGTGGCGATGCCGCTGTTCATCTTCTTGAAAAATCCGCTGGCCGGATATATCTCTGCCGCCAGCAACTGCGTCCCGCCGCGACTGCGTGCATGATGCGCGGCCTCTATCACCATTAACTGACATTCCGGGGAAATAATAACCTTGTCCGTGACAACCGCGTCACCCCCCAGCAGCTCGCCCCACCAGCCCGTGCTTTCACAAAATACGGGATAATAAACCGCCGCATCCGGGTTCTGGGCAAAAATACCCGCCAAATCCAAATCATCCGCCCATAACTGCGGCATAACGCCGGTGGCGCCACTGATAACCCGACGCGCCAGGCGGTATTCTTCATCCCCCTTTGTATTGCGCGGCCAGTAAAGAATCGGAAACTTTTTCATCGGTAAGAATTATATCAGATTCGGACTGCACAAAAAAGGGGCCGGCGTTAAATAAAGCACTTGATTTTTTATTTTTTTAACACGGCGTACCATTTTTTCAGATTTCCCCACATTGTATTTAAATTCTTTTTCGTCGATTCGTAATATTTATCCGATATCTGGATGCTGAACAGCGTCTTGACCAGCGCAGGTATCATCGTCATAAACATTGCTATAAAAATCCCCATAAGGATTATTGTAACAATACTGTCGTTGCGCATCAGCAGGCCGTCCATCAACAGCGTCGAATCGTTTTCCTGCAGCGCCGCCGCCAATCGCGTCGCCCCGCCCCATTGGCCAAACACCGCATTTAAAAACATTATCGCAAATGTTAAAAACACGCCCGTCATGGCAATACCAACCGTGGCCTGGACCACATCGTCTATCATGTTTTTTATGGTGCGCCCACCCTGGGGGAATATCGGCCAGCCCTTAAACAGCCACCCCAGCAGCATCAGCGGCAGCATGATTAAATCCATCGACAGCTTTATAAACATCTCCAGAAAATAAATCGGTATCGGCAACAGCGCCATAAAGAACAACACCAAAATCATCAGCCCGCAGAAAAATATGGGAACATTTGGAAATATCGGCACATCCCACATTATTTTATGCATGTACTTTGAATTAAACGCCATGTTCAGCATTGTCCACCCAACAGTCATCCCCAGACCCGTCATCTGGTGGACATTTCCAACCTCGCACGCCAGGTTGTGACGCAGATACGGGGAAAACGCACCCGCGGCGGCCGCCTGCGAATCGACAACCGCCGCATCGGCCAGCGCCGTCGAAACCACGCATTCGTCAAACTTGTTTTCGCCGGCCATATCCGCCGCAATATGGTTTACCGACAGGCCGACCGTAAATATCGGCTCTATCGCGATTTGCGAAACCAGCCGCGGCAACGGCAACACCAAAACCGCACATGCAAAACACAACTTTATCAAATGCGTTCCGAACAGGCCCGTAATCGACCACGGGTCATCAATCTTGGCATTTAAAAATCCTGAAAAAATTTTCCACGCAAACCATACGGCCGTCAAAATCGCCGCAAACGGTATGACCACGCCCGCGATGCCATGAAACGCCTTTGGCAATAATACGGACATCGTCGACATAACACCGCCAAACATGTCGCATGACCAGCAACTGCTGAAAAATGTAAGCGCATCCGACATATTTACCGGCGCCGCCGTGCGAAATATGGAAAACCCGACTATCCCCACCGCACCCGCAATGCCACCAACAACAAGCGGCGCCACCGCACCCGCCGACAACGGCAGGAAAGACAAAAATACAATCCAAAATTTTTTTAGGCGACCCATTGCTTTAACTATATCACATTTTCCCCTAAATGTGATATAATTGAAAACAATAAATATATGTCTATGCGTGTGATTAAAAAATTTTTACCCGCCCTGGCCGCCTTATGCGTCTTGTTTGCGCCCATGTCAGCAAATGCCGCGTGGGGTATCGTCGACAGCTTTAACCTGGCGCCGTTCGTGCCGTTGGTGCTCGATGCATTTATGATGGTTGCAACCGGCGGATATGAATTTTTCGTGGGCAATGGCGACGGCATCATTTACATACTGATATGGGGATTTTTGGGAATTTCACTGGCACTGTATCTGGTGAAACTATATTTTCCCGCAAAATGGGTGTCGTTTTTCGGATTTTCCGGCGGGGGCGAAATGGCCGACGGAAAGGCCGATGGAATGACAATCGCCCAAAACATGCTAAAACCGGGCCTGCGTGCAATTATCGCCGCGGTGGTACTGCTACAGATAAAACCGGTCTATGTGACACAGTGGCTGGTCAATCCCTTTCTGGAATTCGGCGCGATTTACACCCATGCAATAACAGAAGGTATAAATACGGGCGGCACCATCGCCGCCAGCGCACCCCAGGTTCCATGCCCGCCAGATATACTTGAACACGAATGGATATCAGAGCGCAGCTGTGAATTCCTGACCCAGCCCGTCGCCGACATCAGCCATGTCAACAACCAGATGATAAAGCGCGGGTTCGAGTTCCTGCACCGCGGGCTGAGCGGGCTGATAACACTGATACCCCACGGCGGCGAAGATTTTATGAACGTGGTGTCCGGCATACTGCTGATAACAACGTTCGTGGGATGCAACCTGTTTATGGCGCTGTTGATTATTCAGGCAATTTTTGAATTCGGAATGGCACTGATACTCTATCCGTTCCAGGTTCTGACATGGGTTGCAAAACCTAAAAATCCGGACAAATGGTTTGATATATGGCCACCCTTTTCCGGAATTACCAAGGCACTGCAGTCACTGGTAATAACAATGATTGCATGCACGTTTATATTGATGATAAATGTGGCAATTGTTCGTGCACTGTTTGACTGGAACAACTCTGTTTTCGTGGTCGCCGCCGGTGGCAGTGCCGCCTCTAACGTACCAACGGTGGCAAATACCGGGATGGGATTTGGCGCACATTCTCTGATGTGGATGTCGGCCATACTAACATTTTATCTGATGTTGCGCATATTCAATCTGACGCGTGAACGCCTGAAGATGTACGCACCGGCATCAGACGCGCTGTATACCAAGGTAACCGGCGATGCGACAAAATTATGGTCAGACGCCCAAAACTGGGGCAAATCAATCGGCAAAGCCGCGGGCTGGATAAAGAAAAAGAAATGAACGATTGGATTAACCCTATTGTCGACAGTACTGTGCAGTGTTGGGGCTGCCCCGTGTTCGACCGCCTGTTTCAGGTGATATCCATTGCCGCCGCCGCCGTATATGACAAGTTTGTGTTTTTCTGTGCGGTTCTGTTTTGCATACTCTTTGCGTTTTTTGCCATAAGCGCCGTATGGAAAAATATCCGCGGCGGTGCCAGTGATCCGTTCTATACAAAATCAATCCAGCCCGTGATTATAAATTCACTGGTGGCGTTCGCGTTTTTATCACTGGGCGTGATGCTGCCGCGGATGGTAACAACAATAACATTTGAGCCCGTCGCTCAAATAACCGCAATATATACCCAGCAAATGCTGCAGCTTGACGAAACCCAGGTTAATGAACGCGTAACCTACCAGCCTGCCCCAATGCCGGATGATGGATTCTATCGCCCGCAGTTGCGCGACACCATAATCCTTATCATGAAAACAACAATTACCCAGTTCCAGGCATACATGAAACTGGGCATCGCTGTAATGGATTCCGCGTTTTCATGGTCCGCCCTTTTTGGCATCGGCGCATTGATAAAACATATCTTGATGTTCTGTGTGGGGCTGTATTTGTTTTACGGATTTTTCAAACTGTTTCTCCGGTTTTGTTTTTATTTTGCGGACGTAATAATAGCAATGACGTTTTTTGCATTTTTCTTTCCGCTGTCGTTGACACTGGTCGCATTCAAGGGCGCAGACGCCCCAAAATGGATGTCATCACTGGGAAAAAATGTCGGCACGGACCAATTTAAAAAAGTTATAAGCGCCATAATCGGCCTGGCGGCGGCGGTGCTGACATATACTGTTATAATGGTTATTATTGCAAAATTCTTTTCGGCCCCCGGCGCGTCTGCGGCCGATTTGATGACACTGATTACGTCGGGCGACGTATTCGCGGCCGATCTGAACCAGGACAACCTGGCCCAGATAACACTCTCGAGTGCCATCGTGTTGGTTTATGTGCTCAACTATATCTATTCGCAAATCCCCCAGGTTACAAAAATGGTACTGGGTGCGTTTGATGTCAGTGCCGACACCCAGCTTAGCGAGCAACTGGCGGATGACGCAATGAAACTGACAACCGCGATTGCGGGAACTGCAAAAAAAATTGGCAACATAATAATCAGCGGCGGCGAAACAAAAGAAGATAAAGCAGACAAAAAATGAAAGCACAACTGATAATCATTGCCATTCGCTTTATAATGGGTGCAATTGCGCTGGGGATTGGCATTTGGTATCTGTCGTCTTCAATCGGGGGCGCCGCGCTGACATATACCAGCATGGATGGATTTATGTCTGCAATCGGTGCATCCGACGGTATTGCCGACACCAGCGGATGCTTTATGTGCGGATATATATCTGAACTGTTTGCGGTCATCGGCCGTGCGACCGAAATGTTCTGGAACGCGATTCTGGAATGGCTGTGGATACTTATGGCCGTGGGTTTTGGCGTATTTTTGTTAATAGAGGCGATAAGGCATATTTATAGCGCCGCGCAAAAAACAACGACACTGGACGCATCTGAAAAAAAACTGGAATTTGCATCCTGGTTTGACAAGATATGGCGCCAAGGCGCACGGATTATGATTGTGGGCGCACTGATTGGCGCACTGGGGATGGGCGGTACAGCGGCGTTAAAAACTGTTGCATCGATTACAATAACACCGGTAATGTTCGCCGGGGCCGAACTGGCCATGGCCGCCACCGGCACGGTAGAGGCGTCGCAATGCCGCGCACTAGAGGCGGCGGCCGAAAACTCTGACGACATATTAAACCCGGTAATGGGCCCGTTTATGTGCGTGATGGGAAATTTAAACAGCGTGATGCTGGCGGGGGCCGCGGGCGGATTTGCGCTGATGAATTATGCATGGCTGGGACTAGGCGGCGGTTTGTTTACATGGCTGGCGGGAATGGGACTTGTCGTACTGTTTCTGATAATCGGATTTAACCTGTTCTTTAAGGTTTTATCGGTGGTATTCAAACTGGCGTTCCTGATAATATTCTTGCCATTTTTACTGGCGGCGGCGGCATTTGAAAAAACATGGAAACTGGCGGGCGGAATTACGAACAACGCAATAAACATGCTGGTCAAGTCCGCAATTCAAATCGTGGCCGTCACACTAAAGATACTTATACTCTATGCCACGATATCATACGCGGCGGATGAATTTTTCCCAGGACCCGTCGACGGATACAGCGCAATACTGCCCCCGATGATGGGCGTGGCGCCCGAAAATCCCGATGCACAGACACTATCGGTCATGCGCGTATTTTCAGATTGCGAACGCGTCGCGATTACCGACGGCGAAATGGATGCTGAAAAATTCAAAACATGCTTTACCGCACGCCGTGCCGAGGTAGAACGCCACTATCCCGGGGCATTTGACTTTATGTCCGACGGCTGGGGTTTCCTGATGTTGATGATAGGCCTGTTCCTGCTATACTATTATGTTGTAGAGCCGCGTGTCGACAAGATACTGGCCGCGCCCGGCAAAGAAGAATTCGATTTTGGCGCATGGACCAAGGATTTGGGCAAAAAGATATGGTCGGCCCCGACCCAGATATTCGGCGCCGTATCCAAGGCTTTCGGCAAAAAATAACAAGAGACCGGATGATTATAAAAAAAATATTTTCAAAAATAATGGTCTGCGTTTTGGGCGCACTGCTGATTATGCCGACAGCCGGCGCGGCAACCAATATACCCGGCGCGGCCGGCGACATCGGCAACCACGGGATGTGGGCCACAGAACACAACCTGGCCGAATTTACCACCAGCCTGTCGAATGATGTTGAATCGTTTCAGTCTGATTTTCAAAATCAGCTTGTTTCTGACTATGTCCCGGTTGAGGCTAAAATAGGCCTGGCATTTATAAATGCAATGACGCATATCGGCCGCATACTGGATAATTCGCTGGTGCGATTTGTAACAATTTTTATCGCGATTGCATTCATGTTTTGGATGGCATTTGAAGCATATCAGATGATAATTGGCGCGGCCGAGGTCCAAAAGACAACCAAGGAAATTTTAAAAAAGGGATTCACCATTGCCATATGGGTATTTATAATTCATCACGGTCCCGCCCAGACATTTATGATAATTGCAGGCCCAATTATCACCGTCGGAACATACATGTCCGATTTGATTTTAAATTCAATTACGCAAACCGCCGGGGCGTCCCTGCCCGACACATGCGCGGCGATTCGCGCATATGCCGCCACCCACATATCGCCGGAGGCAATTATAGACGCAAACGCGGCATCAGACCTGATGTGCGTGCCCACGCGCCTGTCCGGATTTTTCTATACGGCCGTGGCGGCGGGCTGGAAATGGATGCTGGCCGGAATCGGACACAGCATGTTTACATTCATAATAGGCGCGGCGTTTATTGTAATATTCCTGATAAACATATGGAAATTTGCACTGATTGCGTTGGGCGTAATTGCAGACCTGTTCCTGGCGATATTCATGTTACCGTTTACAGCGATTGCAGAAACCGTCGGAAAAACGTCATACAAAGGAATCGCCGGCACAATATTCAACGGTTTTTTGGGCCTGTTTAAAACAGAAAGTCTGTCCACCCAGATATCACGCTTTATAAACGCGGCGGTTTATTTCGTATCATTGTCTATTGTTATTGCACTGTGTGCGGCGATAGTATCTGGCGTTGTTGATGCCGACCTGGCGTCCCAGGTTCCCTCTATTACAAACGATGGATTTTTTATCACCCTGCTGGTTGGATGCCTGGTCTGGTACCTGGCGGACAAGGCGGCAAAAATTGCAAAAGACCTGGGCGGTAGCGTGGAAGACGGCATAGGCCAACAGTTTGGAAAAGATATAGCAAAACTGGCAAAAAACATTCGAGAAAAGTCAAAGAAATACTGGAAACTGTACCAGGACAGTCAAAAGTCCAAATAAAACTATGACTCGAACGTCAGATATCCGCGCGCCACTTTTTTAATTCCGCGCTCCTTAAAGGCAACGGTTAAAATATCGCCGCCATCTTCTATGACAACGCCGCGCCCCATTTCCGCATGCGATACCAGACGCCCCACCGAACTAGCCGACGGGGCCGCACGCCGCGGCGCACGCGCGCCGTATGATGTTGGAATCGACCGGACGGCACAGTAAGACGGACGCGGCGCCCCGCCCTGGAAATCCAGAAAGCGGCCGTCCATTTCCGCAATAAAACGACTGGGCGAATTATATTTTTGTTCGCCAAACAATCGGCGCGACATGGCGTTGATAATAATCGCACGACGACGCGCACGCGTTATTGCAACATATGCCAATCTGCGCTCTTCCTCCAGCGCGCCCTCCTCAACTGTTTTTTCATTTGGGAAAACGCCCTCTTCCCATGCGGGTAAAAACACCGTATCAAACTCTAACCCTTTGGCGGCATGAATTGTCATAACGCATACGGCACCGCCTGACAATGCCGCAGCATCCGCATCGTCATCCGTCATCATCAGTGCCGCCTGTTCCAGAAATTCTGCAATTGTATCATATTTTGAGATAACATTTGTTATCAGTTCACGCAGGTTATCAAGCCGGTCTGATGCATCAGGCTCTTTGGACTCGCGCCACATTTTTAAATACCCGGCGCGTTCCAGCAATGTCTGGGCCGCATCCGCGGGCGGCATAGCCGCCCAGTCAAAATCAAACGCCGCAAAAAATTCATCCGCCGCCGCACGCTGCTTTGCCGACAGTTTTGCATTCAGCAAACCAGACATCAAGTCCGGCCCCGCCGCACGCAGCTTTTCAATCGCCGCCGCCCCGAACCCGCGACGCGGGCGCCCTATTATGCGCAGGAACGAAACATCATCAAATCGGTACGCCATCAGCCTGATATACGCAATGGCGTCACGAATTTCCGCGCGGTCATAAAACTTGGTCGCACCAATAAGGCGATATGGAATTCCGCGACGTGAAAATTCTTCCTCAAACAAGCGCGACAATGAACCCGCACGAATCAAAACCGCAAACTTTCCGAAATCGGCCGCATCACGCAATATCGCATCTGCGACCACGCGGGCCTCGTCCCAGTCACTGGGGACGGTCAATACATAGACCGGTTCGCCGGCATTATCTGCGCCACGGTCGCCCGACGCACGCAGATCTTTTCCCAGGCGCCCGCGATTGTGCTTTATCAGCGAATTTGCCGCCCCCAGGATGTTTGCCGTACTGCGGTAGTTTATCTCTAGACGTATTATTCGCGACGACGGAAATGTCTTATCAAAATTCAAGATATGTTTTATCTCGGCCCCGCGCCAGGAATAAATAGACTGGTCGTCATCACCGACACAGCAAATATTTGGCATATCTTGGCCGCGCGTCAGCATCTCCAGAAATTCCATCTGGGCGTGGTTTGTATCCTGAAACTCGTCAACCAGTATATATTTGAACTGGTTCTGATAACGCGACAAAATATCAGGATTGGTATCAAACAGCTGTAAAACTTTTAATATTATATCCCCAAAATCAACGGCGTTCAATCGCGCCAATTCATCATTATACGCCTGAAAAATCTTGTCCTTGCACTCCAGCGCACGCAATCCACGATCTTTTACAGATGAAAACTGTTCCACATAATCGGCGGGCGTTTTTGTAGACACCCCCATCACATTCAGCACGTTTTTTATAACGGCCTTTTGGTCGTCATCGCCAAAAACGATAAAGTCACGACGCAGTCCGGCGGCATCGGCATTTGCACGCAAAATGCGCAACGCCACAGAATGAAACGTTCCGCACCACAGGTCGCGCGCATTAAACGCCCCATCGTCACCGAATGCGGCGATGCGTGATTTCATTTCGTTCGCGGCCTTGTTTGTAAAGGTCAGTGCCAGCACCTGCCAAGGCATTGCCAGGTTTTGCTGTAAAATATATGCAATCCGCGTGGTTAAAACCCGGGTTTTCCCGGTTCCGGCCCCGGACAGCACCAGTAGCGGCCCCTGGGTTGTGGTAACGGCAGCTCGCTGGTCTTCGTTAAGATTTTCTAGCATTAAATTCACGCGTTCATTATAATACACCCAAGATTGTATATCAAAGGGAAATGGAAAATGAAACGCGTTATTTGTTTTGACATTGAAACAACTGGATTTGAATACATGCGCGGCGATCGCTGTATTGAAATCGGTGCGGTTGAAATAATTGACGGCCAGATTACCGACAACAGTTTTCACGAATATATTAATCCAGAGGGCAAAATAATTCCGCCAGAAACATACATGGTTCACAAGATTTCCAATGCATTTCTGGAAGACAAGCCAAAAATGAATGTTATCGCGCCTCGTTTTCTTGAATTTGTCAAAGATTCGCCAATCGTTGCACATAACGGCCTGGATTTCGACTTTCCGTTTGTAAATCATGAATTGTCAAAACTGGGCCTGCCCCAGATACCGCGCAGTCAACAGATTGATTCACTGGTACTGGCGCGAAACCGCCTTTTTGGCCCAAAACTTTTTACATTGGATGCATTGGCAAAATGGTATGGGATATCACTGACGGCGCGTGCGGATGCACACGGGGCGTTAATCGACTCTGAAATTTTGGCAAAGGTTTATCTGGAACTTGAAAACACCGCACCGGCCCCCGATATATCGGAAATAATCGCACAACAGCACGATGCATTGTTAAAGCATCCCAAAATCGGCGCCGATTTTCCGCATCGAACTTTTCCCGCCCACGATGACGAGCGCGCGGCCCATGATGCATTTATGGCAAAAATCACTGCATAAAAAAATCGGGATTTTCCCGATTTTTTTATTCCGTCACATAACGTGTGTTATTTTGTCCCGGTGCTGTTTGCCTCACAGGCGCCGTTTTTAAACGTAAACCCGGCCACACATACACAGGTTCCATATGTATTTCGTCCTGCGCCGTTATTTTCCGCGGTTGGACACTTTGTCTGGCATGTGCCACCCCACGGCTCGTAATCTTCGCGACACTTGCACAAGTCATTGACATATTTCTTTTTTTCAGACTCTGCGGCATTGGTCTTGGTTACACCCGCATATTCAGAATTATCCGGACACAGCATGCTGTTATAGAACATCTCGGAAATACTGTCTATGATGTCGCCCTCTTTTCCAACGGTTTCCACATCCGGACAGTTCTTTTCGCATTCATTCTTTTTATCTTCATCATTAAGATACGAGCACCCCTGTTTACAGTCATAGAACACCGCATATCCGCACGTCAGCGCCACATTCCGGCATGCACCGCGCATAACATTTCGTATACTGCTGACACTGGCGGATGTTGTCCATGCGTTTACCTGCGTTACCTGCTGGTTATAGCATGCGGCGACGTCAACCATACAGTTTGATGCATAATCGGATATTACTTTTTCCTGGCCTGATTTTATATTTACCATTGCACGCTGAATATAATTTAAAACAATGTCATTGTCCCAAATATATTTGTTACTGTTAGAATCATACGTATAACGCTGGCACTTGTCCAAGACAGTGCGGCACAGACCGGTTGATGTGCCCCGTACGCCGGTTCCTATTTTTTGCAACAGATAATTTACAGCGCACCATCCGTCGCCCCCCTCGTTACCATCCACGGATGTTCCACATGCGGCGTCGCTTACTGCGGTGGTGCTGGCCTTGTTTAAAAAATCTTTTCCTATGATGGAATTGTCATACGCCACCATGAATTTGCGAATTTTGCTGATATTCTGGCCCAATACGACCTTTCCGTTTTCGTCTATATATTTCTTGGTCGGATCCAGACACTTTAAATAATCTTCGCCGCAAACCATTTCATCGGTCATACAAGAATCCAGTGCCGCGATACATCCCTTGGCGTCATATTCATTCTTGTTTTGCAACACGGCCAATCGCGCTTTTTGCAGCATCAGATTGGCACTGCGCACATTGGATACCAGCGTTTCGTTCATCTTGGTCAGCCCCTGTTCATACGCGATACAGTCCTTGTCTATCGCCAGGTCATAGTTCGCGGTAATCTGTGCGCTGGTTGCACCGGCATCCTTGCACTGGCTAAGAACAGTGTTACAGCGCTTTTTTGCCGCATTATACAAATCAGTTCCGCGCAAATTGGACAAACTGCCGCTGTTGTTATTCAGAAAATCCAAATTAAACAAATCAGATGTGTCGGAAAAATCCAGATTAATATCCAACGTTGAATAAGTATCACTGCCACTGGCAGAGGTTGAACTTGACGGATTTTTAATAAGTTCCTCTATATCTTCGAGCATACTGCGGGTTTCGGTCGTGTCACGCGCGCCCGACAGAGCCTCTTCGGCCTCTGTCGCGGACATAATCGCGCGTATTTCATCCGCCGACAGCCCTACATAGCGTATGCGCTGTGCAACATCGTTCAATTGGGCATTGGCATCCTTTACCGCGGTTTCCACCTTGGTATAGCGCGACAGGTTCCCACTGCAACTGCAACGTTTTTGATTCGCATCTATTACCGCACAGAACTGATCCATACAGTCATTGTATTGTTCTTGGCACGATTTATTTAATTCTGCCGTCTGCTCCAGTCTTTCTTTCGCCTCTGCGATTGTTTCGCGCTGGGTCGTGGTTGATGCCGCACGCGACTGCAGTGCGCGAACAGATTCACCAATATTTGACCCCGTTTGAGTATTTGTTCCGGCAATCTTGGCGCGACCGCCCACCTCTGCGGTGGATGGACGCAGGCTTATCCCCGCACGGCGAACCGCCGGATCACTATTAACAGATGCCGCCGTCACACGCGCATTGCGCCCAACAGTATGAACAGCCGTGTCCAAATTGTCGCGCGCCGATGTCTCTGACCCCGCGGCCGTGCGTGCCGCCGCCGTCCGCGATGCAACAACACCACGTGCGCCCGTTGACGTTTCCGTGCCCTGCGCGGCGGTACGCGCGGCGGAATTATTCATAACATCACGACGAACCGCCGTGCGCGCGGGGGCGGATTGGGCCGCGCCCGCATCTGGCGCGACAGACGATGTCCGCCCAGAAACAGCCGACGCGTTTTCTGCATTTGTTGCCGCCGCAGGCAATGCCCGCGATATTGCCGCGGCATCAGACACACGCAATGGCGATATGACAAGACCGGCAAAAATCCACGCAACAACTCTTTTCATTATTATATATTATATCACAAATCGGGCATCACCCAAAAGGCGAAAATGAAATCACGGCAAAATATTAAAACAATATGTTTAATTTTGCCCCGACTTGAAACTCTTCACCTTCAAATTCGTAATCTATATGTCCAATATACTGGGTGCGGCCATATTGGCGAACCAGTTTTGCGTTTATCCACTCTTGGTCATAATCCGGGTTTGTCGCCTTTCGAAAATCGGCGCCAATCCCCGCACGCCACGCCCCGCGCAGTCTAAAGTACGCCTCTGGTATAAAATCGATATACGACATTCCGCGCTGGTCATCAAAAATCCAGCTGGATTTTACAGTCCCCGCCAGCGTCATTCCCGCCCATTGACGTCCGAAACGCAAACCCGCGTAATACGTAGAATCTGCGAACCACGGCGTACGCACATGTGACGAGCCGCCAAATTTAAATCCGAACAAAACGTCCGATATAATATTATGGTTATTTTCAGTCGGCGTCATCAGACGATACACACCGCCCAGGTCAAAACTGGAAAATCCATCCTCGTCGCCGTCGAAATCGTTTTGATAATGCAAATTAACACCGGCAATGAAACGCTCGCTAAAACCGTATGAAAAATCTTGGCCTATGCGCAGCACACTGTCGTAATACGTTATATTAGATTTTGATAAAATTTCCCCGATTCCCTGCATATACAGCGGATCCGACGTATCAAATTCAAGTGTGTTTGCATGCGCCGGAACAGCACCCATTCCACATGCAATGCACACCGCCGCGATAACAATTTTTTTACAAAACATATTATCCCCCCTACTTTTGCGTTGTTACATCTGCGCAAAGCCCCCCGGAAAAAAATTCCGGGGGGACCGCACAAGTTTGATTAAAACTGGAATATAGCCTGCAGGCCAACCGACATTTCCTTATAGTCGGACAATTTTGCCTCGCCATGTTTTATCCAGCCCAGCTGATTGCCATCGGCACCAACCGCACCATATGACCAATATCCCAACTTTTTGTCATCGGCACTGTCATAGAACGCGGTCTTGGCATACAGGTTCAGCGCAACCCAGTCATTAGGCTGCCAGCCAATGGCGCCTTTTATGGATGCCTGGTTATGCCAGTCATAGTTACCGAATATCGCCTCCAGATTCAGGGTCCAGTCTTCGTCCAGTACACTGAACACACCCAGTCCGCCCTCTATATAAAATGTATTATCAACATCGGTGTCGTATGCGATAAAGATTGCGGCCTTCTGACCTTCGGCGGTTGTGCCCTCTATTCCATTTCCATAAGAGTTGCCCTCAAAATCAACATACCATCCGCGGGCCAATCCATAGATTGTGGAACGTGCAACTTTATATCCGCCCTTCAGGTCTAAGATATAGCTGTTGGCAATATCTTTCTGATGCTGAAAATATCCCGACAGTGTTCCAATCCATTTCTCGTTATCGACAAAACGCCACTGGCCCCCCAGACCGAACAGATTGAAACCATCGTCATCCATTTTGTCATCAGGCGCACTAGACCAGTCAAACTTATATTTGGTGGAATCGTATTTCGCCATCGCCAGCACGGCCAACTTATCTGTAATACCATAACTAAAGTCTTCTTTTACAGAGAAAGACTTCATATCCCATTTGGCGCGCGTATCAGAAATTGTCATTCCCTCGGACGGCGTCAGCGTCATGTCATAAGAGTTGGTGGAATACGCAACATCGGTTATTGATCCAAACTTGCCCTTTAACGGCTGAAAGAACGGATGCGCCAGATAATATTTGCGTTTCAGCTCTCTGCGAACTGTTTCGGCACGCGTTGTGCGAACATTGCGTGTCGCGGCATTGGCCGACGTACCCATAACACGATTTGAATTGTCATACTGTTTGTACAGTGCGCTACGACTGGCGGGCTGGGTGTAATATAAATCCCCCGCGTCACGCGACTTGTATGTTGTTGTGGTGCTGCGCGTCTGATATTTTTCATAGTTCACATTTTGACGTGCGCGAACCGCCGGCGCGCCGGACAAATCCGCACTGGATGCGGCACGCATCCCCGTATTGGTTGCCGCCCAGACGGGTGCCATGCCGAAAACAGCGGCCGCCCATATAAACAAAGACATCTGCTTTTTCATGATACAATTTCTCCTTTTGGGATAAATTATATCATAAACGCGCCCTTTAAAAAAGCATAAAAAACGCCGGAAAAATCCGGCGGCGTAAAAGTATTTGGCTTCTTATAATATATGGCGCTTGTTATTGGCGTCGGGCGCACTGACGATGCCTTCGGCCTCCATCCGTTCCATAAAAGTTGCCGCCTTGTTATAGCCTATTTGCAGACGGCGCTGGATATAAGAAATCGTGGGCTTTTTATCACGCAAAACACATTCCTTGGCCTGGGTGTACAAATCCGCATCCTTGTCGCCCTTGGTCGGGGTGTCCCCACCGGCCGCGCCAACGGCGGCGCCCGCATCGGCCGTATCATCGCCGTCGGTTACGCCATCCGCATACTCCGGCGCACCCTGGGCACGCAGAAAGTCGCCAATCTGGGCCAGTTCGTTATCGGAAATAAACGCACCGTGTATTCGCACTGGAACACGGCCGGCCTCGCTGAACAGCATGTCGCCGCACGCCAGCAGGTTTTCCGCACCGCCCTCGCCCAGGGTCGTACGCGAGTCGATATTACTGCGCGCCTGGAACGAAACACGCGTCGGAAAGTTGGCCTTGATAACACCTGTGATTGTCGTCGCGTCAGGACGCTGGGTCGCCATAACCAGATGAATTCCGGCCGCACGGGCTTTTTGTGCGATACGCTGAACGCATGCCTCTACCTCTTTGCGGGCCAGACTCATCAAATCTGCAACCTCGTCAATTATAATGACGATATAGGGCATATCAGACAAATCAATTTCCTGGGTCTCGAACAACAGCTCGCCCGTTTCTTCATCCGTGCCGACGGCAACCTGGCGCGTTAACTTTTCGCCGGCCGCCCTCTTTTGCGCCGCCGTTTCATTATAGCTTTCAATATTGCGTGCATTAAGCACCTGCAGCTGCTTGTAACGCTCTTCCATTTCACGCACCGCCCATTTCAGCGCATTGACAGCCGCCGACGGATCCAGTTTTACAATCGGCGTTATCAAGTGCGGAATATCATCCCAGAATCCAAAATCCACACCTTTTGGGTCGATAATTATCAGTTTGCATTTATCCGGTGAAAAATGATACACAATCGATGTTATAATCGACTGAACAAATACAGACTTGCCCGACCCGGTACGACCAGCAATCATCATGTGGGGCATTTTTGCCAAATCGTAATACATTGGATTTCCGCCGATGTCCACCCCCAGCGCCAACGGTATTTTATATTTAGAATTTACAAATGTCGGATTTTCAATCAACCCGCGGAAACGCACCATCTGCGTTGTCAGATTAACCATTTCAACACCGATATAGTTGGTGCGCGGTATGTGCGCAATACGTATGTTTTCTGTGGCCATGGCGCGGGTCATATCCTTTACCGTTTCGGTAATTTTAGCGATACGCATGCCCGTATCAGGTTCAAATTCATACAGCGTCACAATTGGGCCCGGCTTTATCCCCGCCACTTTGCCGTATACGCCGAATTCCTCAAAATGATCCTCCAGCGACGCCGCGTTGCGCTTTAGTTCTGGCGTTACAACATTTTTGCCAAACGCAGATTTTTCCAAGAACGCCGGATCAGGATAACTATACTCGCCACCGGCGACGCGAACCGACGGCGCGGCCGATGCGGCACGCTTTATTGCGCGCGTGCGTGTGCGGCGCGGCTTTTGCTCTTGCTCTTCTACATCGGGCTCTTGCGTTTCCTCTTCTTCTTCAACTTCTTCTACATCGTCCGCATCAATGGATTCAGGCACAGGCGGCCGGGTTAAATGGAATACAGACATAATCCAAACCAAAAACCGCCATACGCGTCCTGCGGCGGCCCTGATATGCGACCATTTTATATGTAAAACACCCGCACCCATAATAAAAAACACACCTAAGAATAAAATACCAGGCAGCACGGTCCACGCCCCAACAAGAGACACCATATCAGCCGACGCAACCGCCCCGGCCAGCCCCCCGAACGTATCGCCGGGCAAAATCATTCCCATACCGGCCGCACCCGCACACACCGCGATAAACCCGCGCATAAAGTTATACTCAGGCGAATTTTCATCCCGCGCCCCGGTCAGCATAACCAACCCGCGACGCGACACACACAACATAACAAACAACGCTGGCAAAAAACCAATCAGATAGCGGACGGCGCCCACAGCGTTTCCCATAAAACCTTGCCGTCCCATTGTACTGGCGGCGGCAAAACCGTCCAAATACGGATTATGAAATACAAGCGCCGCCGTCATCCATACACCCAAAACAAAAATCACGGCGCCCAGTGCCCTAAATGCCAAACTTTTCAATGCACCGGAAACACTGTCCGGCAAAAACTTTGATTGCGTATCCATGACGCGTATTGTATCACAAAAAAGGATAAAATTTAAGAATAAAACGCCGTATTATTTGTCACGCAGCATTGCCCATTTTACCAAATCGGCGGCAACCATTCCTATAAACGCGCCAAATATCACATCAGACGGCCAATGCTCCCCGACGCATATCCGCGACACGCCAATCAACACCGCCAGCGTCCACGTCAGAACCTTTACCCTTGGGGCCAGCATTCCTATCATGACCAGCGCCGCAAAAGATATCGCCGTATGCCCCGACGGCATCGAATTAAACACCCAGTCAAACGACGGCGGATAAAATCCTGTAAACTCTAATGCCTCATACAATATTGGTCTGGCACGCCCTAAACATACTTTTAAGACTTGAACGACCACGCCTGCCGACAAGATAGAGCAAAATATCAAAAACACATTGCTACGCTTTGTTTTTTGCCAAAAATCCATAAAAAACGCATATAAACTAAAGCGATTTCTATCATTTTTAATATTAGGCTTTGATTTTATTGACTTTCTTATATAAACACCAACGACCGCCCCGGCAAATACCGCCGCCCATATTTTATCATCAAAAACAGCGCTTAAAATCTGCCAGAAACGACAATCGCCACCACGCATAAACAGCAAAACCGGGGCATCAAACCAGAACACCCCCATAACAACCAGCGCCACCGACACAACACATGCCCACGCCAGCAAACGCCATTTCATTTTATTATCCGCAGTTAAAAACATCCCATACCGCCTTAAATTATATGTCCATTAATCTGTTATAAACTTTTTTATCGGTCAAAATCTTTACCGCAACGGCGGTCGATAACGCATCCTCGTCTGCGCCACTGGTAATTACCGGACATCCGCGCCGAATATCTGCCGCCGGCACATCCGTCTTTGAATTAAAGTCCGTCGCACGAAAATCGCCATTTAATACATTCAGGAAGAAAGCCTCTTGCTGGGATGCACTGCGGATATTTGACAGGCAAATAATCGGAAACACGCCCCGCCCGTCTATTACGCGGCCGGTCCCGGTCTTGACCGATTTGTTCAATAATTCCAATGCACCGCCATTGTTCAAATCTATCTGTGTGGCGATTCTGGCGGCGCCGCGTGTGGGCGTTCCAACCAAAATACCACGATTGTTTTCATAAAATGCGGCCGCAATGGCCTCGGCCGTGCCACGCGTCTGGTCTGACATCAAAACAACAACCGGCGCCTGGGTAACCGCCGCACCGCCCGGCACCACCTCCACTTCTTCGCGGGCTGTTTCAACAATGCGCATCACAGGCACGCCCCCCACGAACAACCCGGCCAGTTTTGCGGCCGCACGCTCGTCGTCGCCGGTCGCGGAACGCAAATCCAGTACAATTCCAGACACGTCTTTATATTTTGCCAGCGCCTCATTTACAATTGAAACCGCGCCATCGGAAACGTTATGAACAACTATCTCCAGTATGCCGCCGTCGGCGCCAACACCGACACGATGCACAACATCCGCATCCGCCAATACAACCGTTGCCCGGCGCAACACCACATGCCGCGTCCCTGCGGGCGTTAATAATGTTATTTTCGCCGTCCCGGAATTAAAACCGGACATCACGGCATCCAAATCAGCATCCGTCATATCGGCGACAGCGCGGCCATTAATTTCCGTTATCAAATCCCCTGCGCGAACACCCGCCGCATCGGCACTGGATCCCTTATATATTCCATTTACACGGAAATTCCCGCGTTCGTCGCGGGCGCCTGTCAAACCCGCACTGGTCAGCAGACGGCCGTCTTCGGCAATTTCAGCCGCACGAGAATATATATATCGGCCATTTTCATCCACCCCGGCCATCAATGCACCCACAACAGTCTGGTAAAGTTCGCTGGTCCCCAGACGACGCAGTTCGGGGTCGCGTTCGCGCATTTTTAAAACAAGTGCTGTCGTAATCTCGCCAAATCCTTTCCAGTCGCCGGCCCCAGGACGCGGATAATTTGCGACAATATCATCGCCCCACACCAGAACGACGCGCTGGTCGGTGGCGGCGATATGTGCATTTTTATTAAGGCGCTCGATACTTTCAATCGCCACATTCAGATTTTTTCCGCCCCACTTTACCCCGTCAAGCTTTTGATAAATATCCGCAAACGTCGCCGATACATCGGCGACGCGCAACCCCTGCTGAACAGGCTCGTCCTCGAAAAACAGGCTATCAGCGCGAGCGGGCGCAACACAAATGGTAAATAACAATAAAAAGAGTCGTGTCAATCTCATGCCTGTTCCCCCCATTATCGGCGCCCCGCTGATTTAATATTTTGTTTCGCGCAGGTTAAAGTGATACAAAATCACGTTTGAGATATAGATACTGGTAAGCGTACCCATAACAATTGCAAACGTCATTGCAACCGCAAAATCCTGCAGCATCAGTCCGCCAAACAAATACAGTCCCACCATCGCCAGAATTGTGGACAGACTGGTCATAACCGTACGATGCATCATTTCATTGATAGACAGGTCTATCAAATCTGTCATTGGCATTTTATGATATTTCTTGATGTTTTCGTCTATGCGGTCATAGTTTACGACCTTGTCGTTTATGGAATATCCGATACCCATCAATATAACCGCAATTGATGTCTGATTAAATTCCAGACCTGCTACCGAGAAAAATCCAAACATCAATACAAAGTCCAGAACCAGCGACACAAACGAGCCCACCGCATATCCGCCGCGATACCGAATCCAGATGTAAACACTCATCAAAACAAACGACACCAGAATCGCCAGGATACCCCCGCGCACCAGTTCGCCGCCAATTTTCGGCCCAACAATTTGCACCTGGGAATACTGAACCTTGTCGCCCAGTATGTCTTTTATTTCACGAACGCGCGTGTTCTGTTCGGCATCCGTCGCACCTTTTGGCAATCCCACACGCAACAGTATAGAGGAACCGTCCACAGATTGCAGTTCCGGACTGAACGCGGCCAAATCGGTGCGCATTTTATCAATTGTGTACTCGGCGGAAACGGGTGTTACCTCCATCGATATTCCGCCGGCAAAATCAATACCGTAATTAAGTCCGCGCGTCGCCAGCGACACAATGGAAATCGCGACCAGGATTCCAGAAACCCAGTACGATAATTTGCGATATTTCATAAAGTGCAGTTTCATAACTTAAATCCCCCTTGGCGCCTTATTTTATATATCCGATTTTTTTGTTCTTGCCGTTCATGTACCAGTCAATCAAGACCTTGGACAGTGCCAGACACGTAAACAGCGTTGTTATAACACCAATAGAGAGCGTCACTGCAAACCCGCGTATCGGGCCGGCGCCAAACTGGAACAGAATCAAGCTGCATATAAGATTGGTCAAATTACCGTCCAAAACTGTTTTCATTGAGCGGTGGAAACCAATATCGACCGCACGCAATGTCGGAACACCGGCACGCACCTCGTCGCGGATTCGCTCAAACGGCAGTATGTTCGCATCCACCGCCATCCCCAGCGTCAGTACGATACCCGCAATCCCGGGCAGTGTCAGCGTTGCACCAAACAGCGCGGAAATTCCAATGATCATTGCCAAATTAACCAGCAACACGATATTCGCAATAAGGCCAAATCCACGATAAAAGAATATCATGAATATCAACACGAACAGCACGCCAACGGCCGAACCTATTTTACCCTGCTCGATGGTATCGGCCCCCAGGCCCGCACCAACCGTGCGCTCTTCTATAACCGACAGTGGCGCCGGCAACGCGCCGGACCGCAACAGCACCGCCAGGTCTTTTGCCCCCTGCAACGTAAATCCGCCGGAAATCTGGCCGCGGCCGCCCGGAATCGGTTCACGAATAACAGGTGCGGACAAAACCTTGCCGTCCAGTACGATTGCAAAACGCTCGCCTACATGTTCTGTTGTCAACTTGGCAAACCGACGTGCCCCGGTGGCATCAAATACCGTCGATACAACAGGCATATTATTCTGGTCAAAATCCGCCTGTGAATCCTTAAGACTTTCGCCGGAAACCTCTACACGGGAATATACGGCGACTTTTTGGTCTGGCGACTCCATATACGGCATAAACTCTGTTCCCGCCGGTGCGCGACCTGATGCCACCTGTTCTGCCGGGACATTTTCATTTACCAAATGGAATGTCATTTTTGCCGTCTGCCCGATAAGCTCTTTTATATGTTCCGGGTTGTCTACGCCGGGCAACTGAATCAAAATATACTTTCCGCCCTGGGTCTGGATAGACGGCTCTTTGGTCCCCAGCGCATCAATACGGCGACGAACAATCTCTATACTGCGTGTCAGCGCATCTGACACCATTTCCTCTTTTTGCTTATCCGAATAAGACAGCGTTATAACGCGCCCGTCTGAATCAATATCAACCGTATTGCCCAGAACACTTTTCAGGCGCCCTTTTGCCTTGGAAACATCTGCCTCGTCACGAACCGTGAACGATACAGTCCCGTCAACATTGCGCAGATTGGAAAAACGCACAACACCCTTGTCGCGGTCAATCAGCGCAGAGCGCGTTTCCTCATACAACTGTGCCGACTTTTCACGCATCATTGTTGCGGTATCCACCTCCAGCAACAGCTGGGCCCCGCCCTTCAGGTCCAACCCCAGCGGGATTGGGCGTATCCATGACGGGAAATATTTTGCTGCACCCGGCATCATTGTCGGCACGGCCAGCAATACGCAAAATACTGCAACGAATATTATTGCCAGTTTTTTAAACATACCATTCTACCTTTTGTGAAAACCTATTTATCAACACCTGCAACGGCGTTCTTGTTAACCTCTACAACGACACCTTTGGCAATTTCCACCTCAATCGAGGTATCGCCAACTTTCTTTACGGTGCCATATATGCCGGCCGCCATCACGCGATTTCCAACCTTTATGGAATCAAGCATCTTTTTATATTCAGCCATGCGTTTACGCTGGGGCCGAACCATGAACAGGTATATTATGCCAAACACCACCACCAGATACAACAACAGGCCCCACATATCGTTTTTAGGCGCACTTGATGCCGCATCGGCAACAACAGCGATATTTTCAGCTTCCATTTAAATTCTCCTTGTCTTTTTATGCCATCAGAATAGACAAAAAAGGCGCGTGTGTAAAGGAAATAGTTGAAATCAGGCCCGCTCGAACCAGCCGTCTATTTCATGCATCGGAATAATTTTATAAACCGGCCGTCCATGGTTGCATTGCCCGGCGCGCTGGGTCCGTTCTATGTCGCGCAACAACGCATTCATACTGTCCATATCTAAGCGCTGGCCGGCGCGAACGCTGTGGTGGCATGCAAAATTGGCCAGTTTCAGGTGCAACCTCTCGTGTAACTGGGCCGACGCACCGTTGGCGCGCACCTCGTCGGCAATGGCGTGCAGGACCGACGCCCAGTCCAGATTCCAATCTGCGGGCTTTGCCGAAATCGCGACCGCATCGTCGCCAAATGCATCCAGCGCAACACCGCATGCGGCCAACTCGCCGGCAACGCTAACAACAGCATCCATATCTTCGGGGCGCAATGTCACAACAATCGGTGTCAACAGCGGTTGAACTTTTATGGAATGCTTGCGCAGACGTTCGTATGTTATCCGCTCGTGCGCGGCATGCTGGTCGACTATAATAAAATCATCGCCACGCGCCGCGATAATGTATTTGTTTCCAAACTGGCCTATGACCCGCCCCAGCGGCATTTCATCAAACAACCCGGCGGGCGCCGCCGCGGGCATTCTTGCACTGGGCGCCGCGGATTGGTTGGGCCGAGCAAAATCTGAGGCAAACGGGCCAAAATTTTCCGCACGCGGTGCATCGGGCGCACATACCCGCATACCCGTAAATTCCGGCACACGCGGCGCACCGGCGCCAACGGGCGACAAATGAAAATCCGTACGCGGCGTTAATGTCTGTTGAACACCGCCCCGCGGCTGCGCCACCGCAATCACAGGACGAGCCGCGGCAACATTCATTGTTTCCGCCAGCGCCGTGCGCAGTGATTTGATAATAAACGCGCGAACATGTGCCGGCTCCAGAAAATGAACCTCTGTCTTGGCGGGCGACACATTCACGTCCACATTTCGCGGATCCAGTGTCAGATACAGCGCACACAGCGGAAATTCGCGTGCATGCATGACATCCATGTATGCGGCACGCAGTGCGCTGACCAAAACCTTGTCCTTGACCGGGCGGCCGTTCACGAACAGGTACTGGTCCACGCTTGACGCACGGCGCAGCGTCGGGCGCGATATAAACCCGCGCAGATGCATTGATGCATCACTGGCCGATGCGGCATCCACGCGCAGCATATTGCCACGAACATCATCCCCCATAACATCTGCGATTCTGTGCTCTAAATCCTGGTTTTTTGGAAAAATCCACTTGTCATTCAAAACAAAGCCAACATCGGCACGCGACATCGCCAGGCGTTTAACCACCTCTAGCACGCTTGCCATTTCCGAACGGTCTGCACGCATAAACTTTAGACGCGCGGGCGTCTTGCCAAACAGGTTGCTGACACGAACGCGCGTTCCGCCGTCCCATGCACAGGGCCGTACCAGGCCTGTATTTGCATCTATCTGCCAGCCGTTCGGTTCGCCGGCCCGAAAAGTGTCTATGGTCATATCGGCAACCGATGCAATAGATGGCAGTGCCTCGCCCCGGAAACCCATAAAGTTTATATTCAGCAAATCATCATCAGGCAGCTTTGACGTTGCATGACGCGTAATGGCGGTTTTCAAATCATCGGCGCTCATCCCGCCGCCATTATCCATAACCGATATCATCGTCCGGCCGCCGTCCACAACATCTATCACGATGTTGTCGGCACCCGCATCCAGCGCATTTTCAACCAGTTCTTTTACCACTGATGCGGGGCGCTCTACCACCTCGCCGGCGGCAATTTGGTTAATTAAAAAATCCGGCAAAACGCGCACATGCATCGAAAACTAGTCCTTAAACGTAACCGATAAAATTTCATATTCGCGCTCGCCCGACGGCAGACGAACCACGCACGTATCGCCCACACACCGCCCTATCAGCGCACGGCCAACCGGCGATGTGCATGATATGACACTGCGGCCGTCGGCCTCTATATCCGACAAAATCCGGCACTGCATACGGTTGCCGTCGTCATCTTCGGCAACAACCTTGGCGCCAAACACGACGCGATTACCCGTCAGCGATTCCACATCCACAACATTGGCGTTTCCAACAACCCCTTCTATAAACTGTATACGCTTGTCAATCTGGCGCTGTTTTTCCTTGGCCGCGCTGTAGTCAGCGTTTTCCGACAAATCCCCCAGCGACCGCGCCCATTGCACTATTTTCAAAATTTCGGGACGCTGGTTTTCCTTTAAATCCTTCAGTTCTTTCAACAGCGCGTCAAATCCAGCGCGCGAAATCGGTTTCTTTTCCATTTCATCTTTCCTGTATTTTTTGAGAAATTATAAGCATTCATTTTAATTTTGCAATTATCAAATGAAGGATATATACTTAAAAGTAATGTTTAGCTTCAATATTTTGAACCGTTTTTTAATGCGGCGCTTTTTTACGGGCGTCGGGTTGGTCATGCTGGTTGTATGCGGCATAATACTGGCGGTAACGTTCGTGGAACGCCTGCCTGCGAATCCCACGGTTGCCGAAACAATTGCAGATGCATGGATGCGCCTGTTGGAATATGTTCCGCTGTTTCTGCCGATGGCAGTTTTCATGGGAACATTGCTGGCGTCATACAACCTGACCAAATCCAGTGAAAGCATCATTGTATCCAGCGCGGGCATGTCCCCGTATCAGGCGGCCCGGCCTCTATTGATTGGCGCGGCGCTAATCGGTCTGTTTGCAACAACGGTAATAAATCCATACTCGGTCAGTTTGAGCACGCGACACATCAGCGCGGCCCAGCTGAAACTGGTTGACGACGCCATCTGGCTGCGCGAGGAATCGCCGGCCGGCTATATCACGATGCAGGCGGAAAACATGCGCACGGGGGCGAACTCGCTGACCTTTGAGAATGCGACGCTATATGTCCAGAACGCGGAATTTAAAATAACCCAGCGCGTAATGGCGGACCGCATAACACTGTCGAACGACGGCCTGGATGCGCCCGACGCCACAATCTGGGACAGTGCCGCCCGCATGCGCCGCGCCCCCTGGCACAGCCCCAGTTTGTTAAACCCGCAAAACGTCTTGGACAGATATTTACAGCCGGACCAGATTTCATTCTGGCAGTTGCCACGCTTTATAGAAAAAATGAACGACATCGGCGTACCTGTTCGCGGCCATTTGATACAGTTTTGGACGCTGTTGTTTCTGCCGCTGACCATGATTGCAATGGCGGCGCTGGGGGTTGCGTTTTCCCAAACGCGCCAGCGACGAAACTATTCGTTCAGTGTAAAATTCGGCATGGGAATAATTACGTGTTTTGCGCTGTACTTTCTGCTGAATATGTTCAATGCCCTGGGGGCGACCGGTGCGTTGCCGCCACTGCTGGCGGTGGTGGCGCCGCCGCTGATAATAATCGCGGCCGCGGGGGCATTTATCGCCAGTTTTGACACAATATAAACATCGGGGATGATCATGCCGTTAAAAAAGAAGAAAAATAACACAATCCGAAACCGCATCATTATCGCCGCGATAATAATCGCGGTGGTGGCGCTGATGCTGATATCGTTCCCGCCGGCCCAAAACGTAACGGAAATAGTACTGTATCCATGAACTATATCGAACCGTTTTTAGAGGCGCTGGCCGCGGAGCGCGGACGCGCCCGCAACACACTGGCATCATATGAATCCGATTTACGTGCCGCGGATGCGGCACTGCCCGGGGGTCTGATGTCTGCAACAGACGCGGACCTGGGGGCGTATCTGGCCGCACTGCCCGACAAGGCGTCGACCATTTCCCGCAAGGCCAGCGCACTGCGCGGATATTACAAGTTTTTAATGCTGGAAAAAATCATCAAAAAAAATCCGGCCGCCGACCTTGAATTGCCAAAGCGCGAAAAACTGTTGCCCAAAATGTTAAGCGAAAGGGAAATAGAGCTGTTGATTTCATCCGCGGGCGACACACGAAACGCCACGCGTCTGCGGGCGATTATCGAACTGCTCTACGCATCGGGCCTGCGCGTGTCCGAACTGTGCGCGCTGCCCGTGACGGGGATATTATCAGGACGCCTGCTGATACACGGCAAAGGCGCCAAGGAACGCATTGTCCCGATGCATCCGGGGGCCGAACAGGCACTGGCCAAATGGATGGAGTTGCGCGGCGACATCGATTCAAAATACGTGTTTCCATCCAACGGAAAATCAGGCCATATTACGCGCGACGGTCTGTTTAAAATCTTAAAAAAATGTGCGGTTTTATCCGGCATATCGCCAACCAGGGTCAGTCCGCATGTTCTGCGTCATTCATTTGCATCACACCTGCTGGCGGGTGGTGCAAACCTGCGCGCGATACAGACAATGCTGGGGCATGAGGATATCGCCACAACACAAATATACACACACGTTATGCCAGACAACTTGATAGAAACTGTAAAACACTGCCACCCGCTGGGCGGCCAAAATTTGGACAAGAACATATGATAAAGAAATGCGAACATACGGGCTGTACCAAGGCCGGGACATGTCGTGCACCAAAATCGCGCGATTTGAAAGAATACTGGTTCTTTTGCCAAGAGCATGCCGCCGAATATAATAAAAACTGGAATTTTTACGCCAACATGACGGCAGACGAAATAGAGGATGATTGGGAGCGCCAGACATTCGGCGCACCACTGCGCGATAAAAATGACGCAAACGCCGACGCGGCAGATTATGTTAAGTTCATAAACGATTTTATCAGCGGCCGTGCTGAATTTGATAAACAGCCGCCCGCCAAGAAAACACCGGGCCCGGTCAGCGCCGCGCTGACAACAATGGGGCTGGCGCCCGGCGCCACATGGCGCGACATTGGCGCCAGATATCGCGCATTGGCAAAAAAATATCACCCCGATACGGCAAAAGACGTAAAGAATGCGGCAACAGAATTTACAAAAATAACAAATGCGTACGACGTGCTAAAAAAACATTTCGGTAAAAAATAACATCAGCTATATCTGCCATCATGATAACATGTGACGGGTTCCTTATACATAAAAACGCCGGTATCATCTTTATAGAGCTCTCCGTCGCCGACATATATACGACACCCTGTTAACAAAAACTCGTAATTGTCGCCATGCGGCAACAAATCACCGCCGTCTTCATATGTAAAATCCGGCAGCGGACATTGCCTGCATCCATATCCGGGATGATAATAAGAATATCTGTCGCATGATGTCGAACTGCCCCCAGACGTTGTTACCTGCCATCCGGACGACGTGCATGTATACTTTTTTGTTTCACTGCCGTTTTGCTCGGTAACGGGGCTGTCGCCTATATTGCTGACATAGGAAGACTGTAAACATCCGGCATACCCGGCCGAGCATGTCGCCCCAGGCTTTGTCCCGCCAACCGGACACCACCAACATTCCAATTGATTCCTATAAAGACAGTTCCCGCTAACATTGGTTGCCGCATTACTTTGGCAACATAACATCGCAACAAAAAAAGGACCGTTTTCCTTAGGCATAAAAAAGGGGAAAAAACATATGCAGGAATCCGGTATTTTTTCAAAAATAAAAACCACCGTTTTTATCGGTGGTTTTTATTAGGCATATTAACTATGCACGTATTGTACTAGTTTCCTGCGCCCCGCGCAAGGATTTTAAGTCTGTTTCCTTAGCTTTTCGAGTTCAGATATGCAATCGCATCCATGCCCGCGCTGCATCCTGCGCCAACCGCGGTTGCAATCTGCATTTTTATTCCCGACTGAACATCCCCGGCAACAAACATTCCCGCCGGCAGATTGCTCTGCGCCAGTCGTCCCATATTGTCACGGGCAACATCCTCTGTCAGGTAATCGGTATTTGCCTCGTGGCCGATTGCAACAAACAGACCGTCTGTCACAATTTCGGCACCATCTGTCGTCGTCACAACCAGGCGGCCGTCTTCGGTTGCGGCAATCTTTGTCAAATCCGTGTTAAACAGGCACTCGATATTTTCACGTTCGGCCACACGATTGCGCAATACCGCCTCTGCCCGGGTAAATGCGCCCTTTCGGTAAACAATTTTTACACTCTTGGCCAGGTCCGCCAAATACAGCGCATCGTTAAGCGCACTGTTACCGCCACCCAATACGATTACATCTTTTTCATGATAAAAGAATCCGTCACATGTGGCACAATAAGACACACCCTTGCCCATCAGTTCGCGTGCGCCATCTATTTCCAGGCGGCGCGGGCTGGCACCTGTTGCGATAATCACAGTACGTCCGACATAGCGCTGACCGTTATCGCACATGATATTAAATCCGCTTTCTGCATCGCCCGATATTGTCTTTGCAGATGTAAAAACAACCTCTGTCCCGAACGTTTCGGCCTGTTTTTTCATAAATTCGGACAGTTCCGCCCCACTGCCGGCCCATCCGGGATAGTTTTCCAAAACAGCTATGCCGGCGGTCTGCCCCCCCAGTCTGTCACCGCCCAGCACCAGCGTCTTTTTATTCGCACGCGATGCATACAGCGCGGCGGTCAATCCTGCCGGGCCACTGCCCAAAATAATAACATCATACATAATGATTTCGTTCATTACACCTTTCCTTTTGTCTTTGTTTTGAAACCCAGCATAACATACGAAAAGTCTGTCTGCAAATGCATTTTATAATTGCACCAACGCCCGCGCGATACTATGATTGGTATTATAAATAAAGGAATAAATATGCTGGATATAAGATTTATACGCGAAAATCCCGACATTGTGAAACAGGCCTGCCGAACAAAAGGCTTTACCGATTATACGGATGAAATTCTGGCACTGGACGGGCGTGTGCGTGAACTAAAGACGCTGACCCAGACAAAAACTGCGGAAAAAAACAAGATTACACGCGAAATCCCGACGGCATCCGACAAAGCGCCGCTGATTGCGGCATCAAAAAAAATTGGCGAAGAAATAGCCGCCGATTTGGCAGAGCTTGCCCAAAAAGAAGAACAGCTAAACGATTTGATGCATCGCGTGCCCCAGATTCCGGCCCAGGACGCGCCGGTTGGCGCCGATGATGCGGACAATGTTGAAATCCGCCGCGTGGGAACGCCGCGCAAATTTGACTTTACCCCGCGCGCCCAGTGGGACCTGTTAGACATGAACAACTGGTGGGCGCCTGAAAAAATTGCCGGCATATGCGGAACGCGCACATACGCCCTGATGGGCGAGGCCGCAGAGCTGCAACTGGCGATAGAAACATACGTGATTCAAAAACTGATACAGAAAGGCTTTAGATTTGTCGAATGCCCGTCAATCACAAAACCCCAGACGATATTCAACGCCGGCCATTTTATGGGTGCGGACATGTCCGTTATGAACGACGACGTATTTATGTTGTCGGGCACGGACAGATGCCTGGCCGGAACGGCAGAGATAATACTTAACTCGCTGCATGCCGGGGAAATATTAAACGAAAAAGACCTGCCGATAAAATACGCGGGCTTTTCCCCCTGCTTTCGCAAAGAGGCGGGTGCGGCGGGCCGTGACACGCGCGGGCTTGTACGCTTTCATCAGTTTAACAAGGTTGAACAGTACATTTTCTGCACCCCGCAACAATCCGATGAAATGCACCAGTTGTTACTAAACAACCTGTGTGAAATCATGGAAGATTTGGAACTGCCCTATCGTGTTATTGCAAATTCGACCGGCGACATGGGCTTTAACAAGGTTAAAATGAACGATGTAGAGGCATGGTTCCCATCTGAAAACACATACCGCGAACTGGGCAGTTGCTCTTCAATCGGCCAGTTCCAGGCCCGCCGCACAAACACGCGCTATCGCGGCACTGATGGCGACGTGCGTTTTTGCGCCACACTGAATAATACAGGAATCGCATGCCCACGCGCATTGGTTCCGGTTTTGGAAAACCATCAAAACGCCGATGGCAGTGTCAACATCCCCAAAAAGCTGCAGCCGCTGATGTCTGGCCGCACAAAAATTGGCGGAAAACACTAAACAAAAAAATCCGGCAATCGCCGGATTTTTTATTTATTTATTTCTGGTTGCTACACACTGGCAGAAACATACGCTGAAACTTCTGACTTTCCAGGAACTTGTTTATATAATGCACCGCACGACCATCTTTTTCAATGCTGCAGTCCTTGCTAATTCTTTTTGACATCGCGATAATATCTTCGCCGTTAGTCTGCGCCAGAGCCTTCACATTCGGTTCGGCAGATGTAGAATTATAGTACCAGTCCTGTACCTTTTCACAGAAATTGTACAAACGCGCACGCAGCTGATAATCATTAAAAAACGCTGGTTCCACCTTTTCACGAACCATGTCGGCAACCGACGGGACAATATAATATGACGCCCATTCTTCAGCAATACCGTGAATCTTGGCATATTCCTTGCCACGGGTGCGCCACTGGCTCTCGGTGGCCTCACGCGAGAAATGCGTTTCCGGCGCGGCCGCAATATCGCGCAGAGTAAACATTGCACGCCCCACCTGCAACTGCTGTGAACGCGACAGCTTTTTATACCATGAACCACGATACGCCTTCATATACGCCAGCTCATAAAAAGCACGCAGTCCGCTTTTGATTGACCAAACAACAATTTCTTTATTATTTGTCTGCATAATAGTCCCTCTTTTATTTTTATAACACTATTATTATAGACAAATATTTTTAATTGTCAAGACTATTATAAATAATAATCCGCACGTTCATATTCACAGACCTCAACGGCATAATATCCGTCACGCTTCAAATCTTTTTCGCGCACAAAACGATAACACGTCTGATTTTTATAGCGCGGGTCCGGCGAATTCATAATGACATTGACATATATGTAATCATCGTTATCGGGAATAGAGTCCAAAAAGCTGCCCCTTATATCGCCATCGTTATCAGAGGCAAAAAACTGTTCGGAACCATTCTCAATCGTTTTTATTATCTTTTCATCGCGCACACAGCGTAATATATAGTTGTCCGAATTCGCCACGCTTACCCCTTCACAGCGGCGCAGCATATCGGCCGTCTCATTCATTGCAAACGCCCCGGACGTTGCCATAGACATAAGGATTATCAGAAACTTTTTCATTTATCCCCCCTTATTAAACTTTTTATATTTTATCATAAAAACAACCTTATTTCTTGAATTTTTCAAATTTTGTTATAACCTGTATCCGATAAAAAAAGGCAAATTCATGAAAATTCGCAACATTGCAATCATTGCACACGTTGACCACGGTAAAACAACACTGGTTGACAACATGCTGAAACAGTCGGGTACATTCCGCGAAAATGAAAAAGTTGAAGACCGCGTCATGGACAGCGGCGACATTGAACGTGAGCGCGGCATTACCATATCTGCCAAACCGACATCTATACAATGGCGCGATTACAAAATTAATATCGTTGACACGCCGGGCCATGCTGATTTCGGCGGCGAAGTGGAACGCATATTGTCCATGGTTGACGGGGTTGTACTGCTGGTTGATTCCGCCGAAGGTCCCCTGCCCCAGACAAAATTCGTATTATCCAAGGCATTAAAGCTGGGCCTGCGTCCGATTGTATGCATAAACAAGGTTGACCGTGCTGATGCCCGCCCGGACGAAGTGCTGACCGAAACATTTGACCTGTTCGATAAACTGGGGGCAAATGATGCGCAATTAGACTTCCCGTATTTGTATTCCGTCGGCCGCGACGGTTGGGCCGTGCGTGACATGAATGACCCGCATACAGATTTGACCCCGCTGTTTCAGTTAATTGTGGACCACGTTCCCGCACCGGACTGTAATGGCGAACGTTGCCAGATTGATGCACCGTTTCGCATGCTGGCCACCACGCTAGAGGCGGATCCATACGTTGGGCGGATACTTACCGGCAAAATTGAATCCGGCACGGTTCGCGTGGGCCAGTCTGTCAAGGCAATATCAATGTCTGGCGAATTTATTGAAAATGCCAAAATTACCAAAATTATTGAGCACCGCGGCGTTGAAAAAGTATCCCGCGACAGCGCATCCGCAGGCGACATCGTCGTTGTTGCCGGTTTTTCTAAGGCAACCGTGGCCGACACCCTGTGCGACGTATCTGTGACGGAACCGATACCGGCCCTGCCGATTGACCCGCCAACCCTGACGATGACATTCTTTGTAAACACATCGCCACTGGCTGGGAAATCTGGCAAAAAATTAACATCGCGCATGATTGGCGAACGTCTGTTCAAAGAAGCCGAAACAAACATTGCATTAAAAGTAACGCAAAGCACCAACAACGAGGCATTTGAGGTTTCAGGCCGCGGCGAGTTGCAATTGGGCATTCTTATCGAAACCATGCGCCGCGAAGGTTTTGAATTGTCAGTATCGCGCCCGCGCGTTGTAATGACAGAGAGCGAAAACGGTGAAAAGCTGGAACCCATCGAAGATGTTGTTATCGACGTTGATGACGAGTTTTCCGGTGTTGTAATCGAAAAGATGACCAAGCGCAAGGCAACTATTACAGAAATGAAACCATCAGGCATCGGCAAGACCCGCATCGTATTTTCTGCGCCGTCACGCGGTCTGATTGGATATCTGTCGGAATTCCGCACCGACACCCGTGGAACAGGTATAATGAATCGCGTATTTGCCGAATACGGCCCATACCGCGGCCCAATTACACAATATCGCCCGGGCGTTTTGGTATCGATGGAAAATGGTTCTGCGGCGACATACGCGCTGTTTAACCTGCAACCGCGCGGAACGCTGTTTATCGGCCCCCAGACAGAGGTTTATTCCGGTATGATTATCGGCGAACACACCAAGGAAAATGACCTGGAGGTTAATCCGATAAAAGGCAAGGAACTGACCAACATGCGCTCTGTTACGGCGGATGAAAAACTGTTTCTGGCCCCGCCGCGCAAAATCACACTGGAAGAAGCGCTGTCATACATCCAGGATGACGAGCTGGTCGAAATAACACCGGCAACAATCCGTCTGCGCAAGAAAGAACTCGACAGCAATACGCGTAAAAAAATGCGCAAGAATACAGAAATGTAAAAAAAATCCCCATGTGGGGATTTTTTTTACAACCGTTCCTTCATCCATGCCCGCACCCGGCCGCGCCGAACACGCCCAGGAACCAAGCAGGAAACAAACTTTATCAAAAAGCGCTTGAACTTTATGTATATTGCGCCGCCGGTGGCGGCGCTGGCCGCGGCCAGCGCGACATCATAGGATTTTTGCGCCGACTTGTTTTCCGATAAATCCCCCGCGTCGTATTTAAACCCGTTGTCATCAAAAAAGCGGCGCATATATTTCGTAACACCTATTATCTGCGGCAGCTTAGAGTTATGCTCAGTCACGCGTTTTTCAACAGACGCCTGGATAAACACGCTGTCTAGTCCGCGCACCGTGTTCAGCATCCATTGTATCGGACCGTTGTCTTTTACCCCGCTGTTTCTTTTAATCTGGATAACCCGACCACCGGGCCGCATAAACAGCGCCAGATGCAACGCCGTTCCCCCGCACCCGGCCAGGCATTTTGCATTTTTTATTATCGCCGCCTGGTGCGCCAGGGGCAATTTTTCAGGATAAATCACACGATAGCCGTTTTTCTCGAATATTTTTTGAATCCGCTCTTCCCCGTAAACTTTCATTTCCGCCGACAGCGCCGCACGCGACACATAAATTTTATTACCCATGTCGTAATCTGGCACATTTTCTGCCATCGCATCAAACGCCTTGCAGAAATCGGTATTGGCCCGACGCTTGGTCACCCACGACTGCGCCGGGACATAAACCCTTTTAAACCGTACGGATTTGTTAAGAATTAAAACATCACTGCGCGCAATCCCCAGCATGTCGGTAAAATCAAAAACAAACTTTTGGGCGCCGATATTTTTATTATCTATGAATATGGCCTTCATGCCCTTTTTGTATACACGCCCCAGCCCCCATGCACGGTTTAAATGCTCTAACAAAAAATGGCCAAAGTGCGGATAAATATTGCCTAAGAATATTGCCTGGTCTGCACTGTCCGCCACATCCAGATTTTTTACCCGTGGTATAAACTGTCCCGATTTGCCACGCAGCTGAATAGACGACGGAACAAGACTATCATTCTTATCGAATATTCCAAACGCACCGTTTTTTATATCCACCGCAACCAGTCCGGAATCAACACAGTCGACATCCAAGGCGTCTTTATCAAACGGCGCACCGCTTATACGCCTGGCGGCAACATCCTTGTTGAAATATTTCTTATATTTCCTATCTGTATAAATTTCGCATTTCAAGCCGCACTCCTGTATTGAAAAATAAACATCCAACCGTTATTATATGATTATTATTAAATAATAGGAATATAAATGTCCACAAAAAGACTGTTTCTGTTTGCAGCATACGACCGGGCCGGAAACATTGATGCATCACTTGAATACTATGTTGGGGCACTGTCCAAATACGGCGATGTAATCGTTCATATGGACTCTGACTGTCGGGACGGCTCAATAAAAAAGCTGATGCCATATACAATCCATGCCGACGCACGGCGTCACGGCGAATACGATTTTGGCTCATACAAACGGGCATACACCCATGCCCGCAACGCGGACATTTTAAGCGATTATGATTTCGTATACATGGTAAATGATTCTGTGTACGGGCCGCTGGCGGATATTGGGCCGGCACTCCATGCCATGGAATCAATGGGGGTGGATGCATTCGGTCCGGTATGCAATCCAAATCCCGATCATCCGCATATACAATCATGGTTTATAGGCATGCGCCCAACAGTATTCCTGTCCCCGTGGTTTGAAAAATTCATAACATCCGTACGCCCCCAAACAAACAAGGGAACCATAACAAAATTATATGAACAGGGTTTTACCGCCCTGGTTGCGGGACATAACCTGTCCTGGGGATGCCTGTGGAATGTGGAAAACCGCGGCGTTTATAACAAGATAAAAAAATTATATCGAACCGGCCTGCCCTTTATGAAAAAGGTGGCGTTTTCGCGGCACGGCGGCCGGCTGGGGCGCCAGATATTATACGTGCTGGGGCATATATCCCCGACCGCACGCGACGCAATAATGGAAAATGCCCGTCGTACATATGGCGTGGAATATATGGACTGGCTTTTGACAAACAATCCGGTTAAAATATTTATGCGCGGCCTGAAATACGGAATAAAAAAGGCCCGCAAGGGACAATTATGAAGCATCACAGTACCAAACGCATTGCGGCAATTACAATGGCCCGCAACGATGAATTTTTCTTGAACCGCTGGATATCATATTACGGCGAACAATTTGGCGAAGAAAACCTGTATATATATCTTGACGGCCTGGACCAGCCCACGCCGGCCCGTGCGGGACGTGCAAACATAACAAAAATGCCGCACAAAGACCAGGCGGTCCAAAAAGGCGACAAAACAAGAATACTGTTGCTGTCGGATTTGGCGCGCAGGCTGTTTGCCGACGGATATGACATTGTTGTCGGATGCGACTGTGATGAATTTCTGGTTGTGGATCCGGCATTGGGCGTAACGCTCAGCGAATATCTGTCGAATAAAAAAATCGGCACAACACTGTCTGGATTGGGTCTGGATGTCGGAATGGACCTGAATTCAGAAAGCCCCCTGGACGAAGGTATGCCAATGCTGCCCCAGCGCAGGTATGCATTGATGTCCACACGTTATACGAAACCCGTCGTGTTAAGCCGCCCGGCCACCTGGGGCAGCGGATTTCACAGCGTAAAGGGCCATAATTTTCACATTGATAAAAATTTGTACCTGTTGCATTTCGGCGGCGTTGATTTAGACATGATAAAAAACAAAATCGGCGACAGAAACCCGTCATGGGCACGGCATCTGAAAAAGCGGGCCAAAACGATTGATATCATAACACGCGCCCGGCATAAAAACATGCCGCGCGCACTGGCGCGCGTGATGCAGCGCATCTTTCGTCCAATATACGACCTGAACAAACCGGGTATGCTGGGGCTGAAATGGGTAACAACAATACCGGAACGTTTTGAAGAAACGGGAATATAAAAACTATTTTTTGATGAACCCGCGAATCCATCGACGGTATTTACGTGCACGATATCCCGACGGATTGTCAAAACATCCCATTTTTTCCATGTGCTGTAAACGGTCAACCGCGCTCTGACGATTAATTTCATCACCGGCACGGCGCACTGCACGCACGCATGTAATTATAAAGGGCCATAAAAACTCCCGCTGCCAGCGGCGCATCTCGCCCGGTCTGGCGACTGCGGCGGCGGCCTCGTACGAGCGCGCGATAGACATTCCTACGTTTTCATACAAACGCTGGGCGTGCGCGTTGTTTAGCGCACTGGACCAATGCGGCACATAGTAATACAACGGCAGGCGCGTTATCGCCGCGCGCGGATGCGAGAATATCACGCGTGTCCACCATGGAAAATCTTCTGTTATTCTTATATCGGTATCAAATGCAATATTTGATATAAGATTTCGTCTGTACAAATGCATTACCGGATAACAGTGACGCACGCGCCAGCGGCCCATGCTGTGGTTACGCTCTGTCGCATATTTTATAAGATTATCAGTTACCTTGTATTTAATGCGGCTGATATCATAGGTTTTCTGGCGCACATTGGAACTGATGCGGATTCCCACGCGCATTCCGGCGCGAACGCGGCGGTGCATTCTTATATCATGTCGAAAAGACACGATATCAGCATTGACACTGTTTGCAATATGATGCGTTATCTCCAGCGTCTGGGGATGTATATAGTCATCCGAATCCAGGAACAAAATCCATTCGCCCAGCGCGGCGGCAATGCCGTCATTTCTTGCGGCCGACACGCCCTCGTTCTTTTTATTGATAATACGAATTCGTGCATCCAATGCGCCATATTCGTTTAAAATTTCGGCTGATTTATCAGTACTGCCGTCATTTATACATATCAATTCCCAGTCTGTGTAAGTCTGGGCACGCACGCTGTCGATACAGCGGCGCAGGTATTTGGCGACATTATAAACAGGCACAACAACGGAAATCATGAGTTTTTGCACCCGCCTTTGATAAAGTCATAAATATCGTGACGCATGCGCCGTGCACGACGCGTCGGCGGATTCTGCAGAGCGCCAATCTGTTTCAGACTGCAAAAGCATCGACGCGCCACGTCCAAATCCATATCATTGTCCAGATAGCGCACCTTGCGCCAGGCCCACTTTATAAACAGCCACAGGAACTTTCGCGACCACTGCGCCATCTGATATTCGTTTGCACGGGCGGAATAAAGACTGTATGCGCTTTCTATGCCGATGCACAAACTCTGCAGTATTCGCAACTGTTTTGACGACAGCACAATCCCCCCAAAATTCGGCACGTAAAAATACAACGGCAATGCGGTTATCGTCACCCGTGGATTTTTTAGCATTACGGCGCTCCACCACGGAAAATCTTCAAACAAAATGCCCTTGATAAACGGCGTGTCGGCAATCAAATCGCGGCGATACAAATTTTTCCAAACCTGGCAGTGCTTTATCAGCCAACGGCGTTTTGGATTAAATGCATTGTGTGCATATTCGGTCGCATACTGGTAAACGTCGTTTGTAACACGCGTTTTAATTTTATCAACATTGTATTTTTTATGCATGCGTGCCGGCACGACGCTGTCTGTATCCAGCCCCAGTTTATGGCGCACCATCAACTGCGGACGATATATCCTGTCGTATGTAAAAGATACAATATCGGAATTATCGCGCCGCGCCATGTGATAGGCGATTTCCATTGTCTGCGGATGAATAAAATCATCACTGTCCAGATAGAGAACATATTCGCCCAATGCATGGGGCATTCCGGCATTACGCGCATCCGACAGCCCCCCGTTTTCTTTTGTAACAACAACAAAACGCGGGTCACGGGCGGCATACTCGGCCAGTATTGCGCCGCAACCATCGGGACTGCCGTCGTTTACACATATCGCCTGCCAATCAGAAAAAGTCTGGTTTAAAACACTGTCCAGACACCGGCGCAGATATTTTTCTACATTATATACGGGTATGATTACTGAAATCGCAGGCATGGTTGCACCTTTGTTAGTTCTTGTTCATTTTGTTTATCATCTCGTACGCGGTGGTGCCGGGTACGGGATTTTCTGCATACGAACTTTTATATGCGGTTTTCTGAAAGAAAGCGCCTTCGGTATGCTTTTCAAACTCTTTTTTATTAAAAGGCTTGTCTGCGATATCCCACCATAGGGCGTGTGTCGGATCCTGGTCGCGATGCGGCATGGCGGCAAAATATTTTTTTGCACGCGCATCGCCTGTCACCAGCGTCTTAAACAACAACTGGTGCATAAAGTAATCAAAACTGCTGTCTTCATGTGCCCAGTAATCCTGTATCATCGCACGCCATGCCGCCAACAGATAGGCACCCTTTCGGGCACGTATGAAACAGTTCTGCATAAAGCTGTACGGACTGCCCACGCGCTGGCCCGTCAGATATACAAAGAAATCCTGGTCAACTATCCACTGTGGTATCGGGGATGTTACAAATCCGGTTGAATCCAGCCAGAATCCGCCGTATTGGTACAACAACTCTACCCGGCATATGTCTGCAAAATGCGCATTCTTTATCATGCCCTTTCTGCGTTTCTCCATTATGACATCGGGCAGTTTTATGTATTCAAACAGCGTCTTTTCATCCAGCACGACCAATTCCTGGCTGCAATGCGCACGCACACTGCGAAAGCAGGCTTTTACCAGTTCGGGCGCGTTTTCCTCGCCCTGGAGCCATATGGAAAATATCTTTTCGTGCTTGTCATTACGAATGGGCTTTTGCTCTTCCACCGCGGCGGCGGCCGGCAGATATCGCTGGAAATACCGCGGTATTACACGCGCGATAACATCGCTGCGAACGGCGCGCCTATGTTCGCGGTCGCGCCAGAACCAGTTTAAAATATGTCCATTGACAATTACGTCCGACATCGCGACCATTCGTGACAAATTCATCTGTATACCCCTTTATATTTATACCTATTCGGACACCGACGCATCTTCACTGTCCGCATCATCGGCCGGACCGGTTGTCATTTCTTCGGCAATTCCGGCCGCACGCGCCATGATTTTATCCAACAGCGCCGCCTGAACATCTTCGCGTTCCTTCAGCCACTGACGCGCGTTTGCCTCGCCCTGGCCCATACGTTCGTTGTTATAGGAATAAAAACTGCCGGCCTTTTCAATCAGGTCATATTTTACACCCATGTCCAGGATTTCGCTGATGCGGCTTATACCTTCGCCGTACATGATTTTAAAATCAACCGTGCGGAATGGCGGTGCAACCTTGTTCTTTACAACCTTTACGCGGGTTTCATTTCCGATAACGTTTTCCTTGTCCTTTATCTGGCCCGTGCGGCGTATGTCCAAGCGAACCGATGCATAGAACTTTAACGCGTTACCACCCGACGTGGTCTCAGGATTACCAAACATTACGCCGATTTTCATACGAATTTGGTTAATGAATATAAGCAGCGTGTTACTGCGCGATACCGACCCGGCCAGTTTCTTTAAAGACTGTGACATCAGTCGCGCCGTTGTGCCAACAAAAGAATCGCCGATGTTGCCCTCCAGCTCAGCCTTTGGTACCAGTGCCGCCACAGAATCGATTACCACAACGTCAACCGCACCGGACTTAATAAGCGTATCTGCAATTTCAAGCGCCTGTTCGCCGGAATCAGGCTGAGATATAATCAAATCAGAAACATTAACACCCAGCTTTTTAGCATAGCTTGGGTCCAGGGCGTTTTCTGCATCAATATACGCGCACGTACCGCCTTTCTTTTGAGCCTCTGCCACGGCATGCAACGCCAGCGTTGTTTTACCACTGCTTTCCGGCCCGTAAATTTCAACAATTCGGCCACGCGGATACCCGCCAATCCCCAGTGCGATATCCAGCCCCAGACTGCCCGACGATATCGCCTCTATATTCTGCTGGGAACCGTCGCCCATTTTCATAATGGCTTCTTTGCCAAACTGTTTTTGAATCTGTGCCAGCGCCGATTCCAATGCGGGGTTCTTGTTCCCTGCGCCCGCTTCTTTTGCAACTTCTTTCTTTGCCATATTTTCCCCTTTTTATCTTAAGAAAATCATACAAGGAAAATAAGCGCCGCGCAATCAAATAGTTTCAACGCCGGCCGCTGACCAGAACCCCCACCGCCAGTGCCCCAATCGTTGCGGTTACCGCCCATACGGCCGCGGTTGTCCCGTATATGGCAATGCATGCCGCCCCAAGAATCGGCGCCACAATATTTGGCAGATTCACGCTTGTTCTAAATACGCCGTAAAAACGCGACTGGTCGGATTTTTTCGCATTGTCAAAAAACATCAAATCGTGTACCGATTCCATCAGCGCCCCCGATATCTGCCACAGCACAAATATCGCCAGCAGCGGAAATCCCGTAACAACGGTTGCGGCCGCCGAAAACACCGCAAACGAGCCAAAGCCCATCATCAGCCATATAGATTTGCCGAAACGCCGTACGGCACGTCCCATAAACTCGCTAAGCACCAGATACGGAATAATCCCCAGCGTCAAAACCCACCCCAGCGTGTCCTTGGTAAAGCCGTTTTCAATCACCACGATCGGCACATACAAATACCGCATTGCACGCAGTGAATAGTATCCGAAATTTATTGCATATGCGCGTGCCATTCCGGGGGCGGCAAAAAACATCCGCATATTGCGCCACAGTGCACGCACGGTTCTGCGCGGGTTCACAGGACGTCGTTTTTTGTCTTCTTGAACAATTCCAAAAAATTTAAAGAACATCCATCCGGCCAGGTATATCAGCGCCGACGCAAAAAACGCCGCACGGTTTCCAAAATATCCTGCAATCGCCACTGCAATCATTGGCGCAAACAAGGCCCCCACATTCAGCCACAGATGATATCGTGCATTAAGCTTTGCCATACCGACATTCTTGGAAAAATCCGACATGAACAGCGGTATCAGCACACCCACCAGTGTAATTGCAACACCGGTTGTATAGTCCAGTGCGATAAACGTAAACGGCTTGATGGAAAAGCTCATCATTGCATAGCACACCGCCAGCATCAGCATAGAAAAATAAAACAGCTTTGCCTTTGAAAACTGGCGCAACAGTTCATTTGCAAACAACCCGACAATCATGCAAAACGCGGCATATATTGCCACATAAATACCGACAACTGCCGACGATCGAAATATTTCCAATATAACCAGCGAATAAACGGCGTTATAAATACCGTCTGCAAAACCGGTAAACAATCCGAAATTTGCGAATGAAAATCCGCTGACAAAATTACGCATCGAAAGATATTTGTCTTTTGCCACGTTATCCTCTCTCCATCCAATGGGGTAATAAATCCCTTGTGCGCGAATTTTATCATAAATTTTTTATCCGCGCAAATATGGCTAATCATCCGCCCGGGCCAAATCATCATATGCCCTGTATTTTATATCATTGTTCATGCGATACTCGTACGTTGCGGCACCCGCCGTATACTGATTAAACAGTTCTGTAACCCTGGCCAGGGCCGCATCAATCATTTCACGCGTCTGGGCCGCGTCATAGGAAATGGCCCGAACATCACCGCCACGCAACTGTACAAACATCATTTCCGGCGCCTCAGTCACATGCGCCGCACCAAATCCGCCGGTACGCAGCATATGCGCCTCCAGCGGCAGTTGGGGCATCGTCCCATCAAACAGCTGTTTTTTTGACGGCGCGGCCCCGGTCTTGATATCAATTACCATATTTCCACACACGCGGTCCGCACGCGCACGCACCGTCCGGGCCCCGTTCGTCCCGACGGGAATTCTAACCGCGCCGGCAATTTCGGCCCGCCCCGGATTTTGTCCAAACACGCCGGACACCAGCGGTGCGATTTCCCGAAAACGACGTCGCCAAAAATGATACAAAACAGACGCGTCCCCGACAACCATGCGTGCACGCGCATCCATCTGTGCGACCAGGGCATCGGGCGCAAAATCCGTTGCATGCTCTATAACATCGTGAACCAGGTTCCCAAACGTGCGTGCATCCGGCCCCGCCCACCAGTCATCCAGCGGATACAGTCTCAAAATATGGCGTGCATAAAAAGCATACGGATTATGTATCAGCTGTTCCAGTTCCGTCACATAAACATCCGACCAGTCCGCCCCGGGCGCCGCCACCCCCGGATTCAGCGGTCTGGGATCAGGCATGTCACGATTGCGTACAGCCATTAATATATCTGTCGCGCGCGACACGTCAAACACCCCGCGGTGTGCCGCAACGCGCGACAGAAACCGTGATTCGGTCGTCTGGGTTCCGCCGGACATACGACTGCGCGTCCAATACACGCGGCCGCCGCACGACAGGTTCATAAAATCCAGCGCCATCAGTGACACTTTTCTATCCGCGGCGGGCATACCCACACTGCGGGCGACCGGCCGCGGCAACCATGCGTTTTCATACCCGCGCGCCGGGAACATTCCCTCGTTCAGACCTGTCAGAATGACAACATCTGCCGTCTGCATGCGCGATTCAATCGTACCCAGAACACAGATTCGCGCCGGCGTCTGCATACGCGGCCGCACCGACACACCCGCCAACGCATCGGCGACAAACGCACGCGCATCGGACGCACTGGGCTCTATTCCGGCAATATCCAGCGCACGCGACAATTCATCCAGCGCAATCCATACAGGCATCATGGACGCATCGGTCAAATCAAATATTGGCCGCATGGCATCCGGACGCGCATCAACCAAATTAGAAATCATCCGCAACAAATTTCCGGACGCCGCGGCATATGCACGTTCAAAACCGTTGTCTGCGCGCTCTATCCAGTCATCAAACAAATTCAAAATCGCACGCCCCGCCGCCGTCATGGCACCGGATACGCCACCTGAAAAATCAGCCTCCAGGCCGCGTGCATCAAACACCGTGCGCAAACGCTGGTTTGCGGCGGCATCGGGCGTTATTATCAAAACACTTTGGCCGGCCGCGGCCGCCGACGCGGCAATTTCAGCCACAGCCGCGGCTTCTTCGGCCTCTCGTTCACACTCTATCAGTGTACAATGCGACAAATCAGTCGGCGCATCGCCGTTTATTACATTGCCAAACGCGCGATTAAAGAAATCAATGGCCGACGCGCCGACATCTATCTGCACCACATCCGACACGGCGCATCCTATGCGCGACAAAAACTTGTATTCAGAATTATACGGATGCGTATCCAGCCCCATCTCGGATTCATTCCCGGATATCTTACCGGATAAAATTATCCGCCCGTTTGGCATTCCTGCAACCGCCGCCATCAAATCCGCCGTTGCCGGCACAGACCCGGTGGATGCACATACAATAACCCGCGAATACTTATTCGCACCGATTACATCAATCCATGCGCGGATATCACTGTTTCGAGACTGGGCGCGGGTCTTTGCGCCCGCGGCACACATCGGCATAACCTGAGCTATAATGTTGAGTATTTTTGCCTTGGCCTGAAAATGCGCCGCATATTTTTCATCCACAACCCGGCCCCAGTCCATCGATGCAATATCCACACCCTCGTTCTCAAGATAATCAGTCATTCTGATTAAATCGCGTGCAACAGGCAATGCGGCGCCGATACTGCCTATGTTGGCATCCGCCGCCAGTAGCTTTGCCGCCACACAAACGCGAACGATATCCGGGACGACATTGTCCGCATGCGGGCCGTCGCCTGCATCCTGGTCATCCAGGTCGGCGGGGTCTGCCGCCTCGCCCAGGGCAACCAGGCGTGGCAAAACAGCCGCACCACCGCAACGCCGGGCAATCATTTTTTCAACCGTTCTTACCGCGCGGCGACTGGGCAGAAAAATCAGCATGTCGGCGATATCAGCCGCCGGCGCCGCACACATCACCTGCCACAACGCGTCAGCCATGTGCGCCGGATTGGATGCACAAAAAATGTTATTATTTGATGCCAAGCGTCGCTCTTATCGGTTCCAGCCCTGTTTTCTTTTCAGCGGATGTATATAAAACCTCTGGCACCATGGCGCCATGTTCTAAATGGTCTATGGATTTTTGCTTTTCCTCACGAATGCGCTTGTCTTTCTTTGTATAAATAATTTGATACGAAATTGCATTTGCATCACAAAAGTCTATTAAATCCAAATCGGCGTCACGCGGCCCGATACGTGAATCAATTAAAATAAACAGCCGTTTCAGCTGACGCCGGTTTAACAAATAATCCTCTAACCGTTCCAGCCATTCCATGGCCTGTGTGCGGGCAACGCGGGCATATCCGTATCCGGGCAAATCCACAATCATCACGCGGTCGTCGACATTAAACAGATTCAGACTCTGTGTACGGCCTGGCGTGTTTGATGTACGCGCCACCGGCGCCCCCAGCACAGCATTAATCAGCGACGACTTGCCCACATTACTGCGGCCTACAAACGCGTATTCCGGGAAATGACTGTTCGGCAATGCGCGAACTTTTTCAAAACTGCCAACGAATTTAATCATTTTTATCCCCCTCTTTTTCCAACAGGCGCCGATAAGCCTCTTTTTTTGAAATTCCCGCGCGGGCCGCCAAATCGGCCGCCGCAGATTTTGTTGAGGTGGCGGCGACATCATTAACTATTTGTGTAATTTCCGCATCTGTCATGCGCACCTCTGGCGCGGGGGCGATGACCAGCACTATCTCGCCACGCGGCGGCGTTATGTTCATCAGTTCTGCCGGATAACCGATAATAGTTTCTTCATGAATCTTGGTAATTTCACGAACAATCGCAATGCGGCGCTCTGGCATTACGCATGCCAGGGTTGCAATCGTTGCCATAATGCGGTTCGGGCTTTCATAATAAATAATTGTATGGCGAATTTTATTATCTGCGCGAACTTTTTTTTCATCAAAAAAACCACAGAACGTAAACCTGTCGCTGGGGAAACCGGACAATACCAGCGCAGATATTGCAGCCGTCGGCCCGGGCACCACAAACACGGGCACCCCCGCCTCTCGCGCGGCACGAACCAGTCTGAACCCGGGATCACTAACACCCGGCATGCCGGCATCCGATACGGCGGCGACAGTATGCCCGGAACGCAGTTTTTCTATCAACACGGGGACAACATCGCGCTCGTTATGATCATGCATTGCACGCACGGGCGTATTAATGTCAAAATGCGCGGCCAGTTTGCCAAACACACGCGTATCCTCTGCCGCAATCAGGTCGGCGCCCCTCAATACATCTATGGCGCGCGGCGACATGTCCGACAGATTTCCAATTGGTGTTCCAACAATATAAAGCCCGGTTTGCATTCAATATCCTTTTATAGTAAAATGATACAGAATAAAATGGAATTTTCAATGCATATGAATAAAATTTTGGGATTTTTGGGAACTTGTGCGCTGCTGGCGGGATGCGGCATGCCGGGCGGCGGCACATGGCATGCGGAATACGACGCATCGGCGACCGGAACACCGGCACAAATGATGTACGGCACGCCATCCGCCACAGATGACGCCGCACACCGCATGGCGGTATTGTTGCCACTATCGGGTGCGAACGCCGCAACGGGGCGTGCGATAAAAACATCGATAGAGGCCGCCATCCTCCAGCGTGCGCCACAAAGCCTGTCTGTTTCATTTTTTGACACCGGCGCCAATACCGCCACGGCAATAAACAGTGCCCTGGGGCAAAACCCTGAAATAATTGTCGGCCCGGTATTTGCCGCAGATGCACGAATGCTGCGAACAATGAAGCCATCCGAAATGCCGGCAATCTCGTTTACATCTGACGCCACCGCAATTGGCGACGGCGTAATGACAATGGCGCTGATGCCCACCAACGGGGTTGAGGCGATTGTTCGCGAAATATCGGCCGACCACAGCCGCGGGATGGTAATTCTGGCCCCGGAAACAAACTCAGGCCGCCTGATGGCATCGGCGGCACGTGCGGCGGCAACAAACTATGACATCCCTGTATCCGGTGTTGTGTTCTATCGCGAAAAAGACACCGATTCCATAAAAAATGCGGCAAATGCGGCGGCACTGTACCAGGCACGCAGTGCAGCAAACACGCGGGCGCGTGAAATACTGTCCGATATTCTTACGACAGAACGACTGACCGCTATTGAAAAGTCATCACTATCGCGCCAGCTGGATAAAATATCAAAATCAGAAACAATCGGGCGCCTGCCATATGATGCGGTTCTGATGCTGGGGACGGGCGACGATGCAAAATCACTGGTATCATTTCTGCGCTATTACGGTGTCGGTGCACGCGATGCGCGCCTGTATGGAACCGCAATGTGGGATGGTGCAAATATTGACACAGACCTGACTTTAAGCGGGGCAAAATACCCGGCACTGGCGGTAATGAATCCGTCATTTGTAAACTTATACGAACAAATTACGGCATCAGCGCCCACACGTCTGGCATCATTTGGATATGATGCGGCCAACTTGGCGATTGGAATGATTTATTCAAACAAGTCAAACGCCGCCTACCTGCTTGACCCCAGCGGATATGTCGGCATGGACGGACTGTTTCGCCTGACGCCAAACGGCGCCAGCCAGCGCGCCCTGCGCATCGTAGAAATAGCAGGCGCCCCCGCCCCGCGTGAGGTAAAGGCCGCACCGGCAAATTTCCTGGCGCCTATTTATAACATAGACCAGCAAAACCTGTCGCCGGCACGCGCAATGGCGATGGAAACACCGGGTATAAATCCGCTGACATATATTCAAATTCCGGACCGCCTGACCGGAAAATACAAATCAAAAACATACGGCGCCAACGTTACCCGCCCCGACACCGCCGCACAGCAAAACATTGTTACCATCCTGCCCGAGGACGACAGTGATGAAATCGTGACAAATCCTGACTTCACGCCGCGCACACTGGAATCGGTTAACCGCACGTATATAGACAGTGTTGAAATTTACGAATAAGAAACAAAAGGCGGATAAATGAAACCCTTGATATCACTGGTACTGGCCCTGGGAATTGCATCCTGCGGAACAATCGGCATCGGCAGTAATCATGAAACCACCATATATAACAATTCTGCCGACACAATCAGCGTATCATCGGACAGCGGCATATTTAAAATCAAACCAGATTCATCACTGCCGGTTAACTCTGGGAACGGGATTGCAATAACCAACCCCAACGAATCCTGTCCCCAGCCCATTGTAACCCGCCGCCCGAACGGCCCTGCAATATTCTTTGACGTATTTCCCGGAATAATATTTGGGATTGTCCCAATTGTGATTGATGCAATGACCAACAACCTGTACCGCATGCCAAAAAGCTACACATACAGCTGTATGGAATAAAATAAAAATGCCGGTTTTTACCGGCATTTTTATTTTGGTGGGAGTGGCTGGATTCGAACCAGCTCAGGCTTAAGCCAACAGATTTACAGTCTGCCCCGGCTCTCCAACTCCGGCGCACGCCCAATCCCTGGTGCGGGCAGCGGGAATCGAACCCGCATTTCAAGCTTGGAAGGCTTGCATACTAGCCTTTGTACTATGCCCGCAACAAATCTAAGGCCCAGTGATTATATACCAATTTACCACAGATGCAAGTGTTTATTATTATTTTGACAATGATATGTCTTTATAAAATATAAAAACGACCCGTTGGGGCCGTTTTTTAGTTCATGGGCGGGAAACATTCGTCGCCATCTTTTTTGCAACATGCAAACTGGGCATTGCCCAAATCCTTGAATATCTCGCCGGTACAGCACCCGAACTTGTTAGGCTTGGAACCGTCACCGCACAATCCCTTTTCTATATTGGCGGCAATCTCGGCGGCGATTTCCTCCTCAGACTTTTGCGGTTGTGGCGGTGTAACCTCCATCGGCGGGAAACAAGCATCCCCCTTACAGCAATACATTGCACCGTTTCCAATATCGGCATATTCCTCGCCCGGACAGCAACCGTTACTGTCAGGATTGCTGCATGGTTCAGCAACCAGCGGTTCTTCGGGGGCCGGGGCTGGTTCCGTTTCTTTATCCGCCTCTGCCTTTTGGGGAGGGGGCACCTGAACACGGGTGGCGGCAATCGTACGCGATCCGCGACCTGATGCACGCGCGACACAGTCACGACGATATGCCCCGCGCAAATCAGTCAGCAATGCCGAATCCGCATCATTCAAATCTGTCTGGGCGGCCAGTGCATCAATGCGTGATTTTATGTCCGCGCATGATTGACGCTCTGTCACATCGGCGGCGCCGGCGGCCAATGCCAGTGTACCCCCAAAAATTGCAATCAGAGTTTTTTTCATCTGTGCATCCTTTATTCGTTGATTATTTTTTCAATCTGCAAAATAAAGTCTATTGCCGGATCGGTCAGTTTCTGAACCTTGTTAAAAACATCTTGGGCGGCCTGTTTCATTTGCAGGCGCTTGTATGTTTCAACCACCTCGACCGTTTCGTCCTGATCAAACGTGTCGTCGCGCAACGCACGTGCAATTTCCAGTTCCCGTGCGGCCAGTTCAACGTAATGTTGTGTATTCTCGGGGCATCCGCGCTCTGACAGGTTGGCGTAAATCTTGGCGCGCTTTATACGTTTATCGCTGTTGTCCAAGCCGGAATACGGCATGCTTTTTAGCAAGAGCGATTCTATCTCCATGCATGTCTTTTCCATATCAGACTTTTGACCTGTCAGCGCCTCCAGAATATCCTGTTCGCGCAACAACAATGCTTCATATTTTTCAACATTCTCAGGGCATCCATATTCTATCAAATTCTTATATGCTTCAATGTTGTACTCATGCGCGCTAAAATTAACATCATCTTCAGGACTCAGCCTGCTAATCATCATAGACTCTATAACTTCGCATGTTTCCTGTTCAGGCAAATTAACCGTGGTTGCAACCTGATTAGCAGGGACGGTCTCTTTACCATCTACCTCTGCAACATAACCCGCACAATTTTGGTTATATGCATCATTAAGTTCTTTCAGCCGGCTTAAGGCATTGCTGTCTATGTTTGAATAAGATGAAATGTTTACAATCTGTTTTGTCAAAGCTGCGCACTGCTTATCTTGTATCACACTGCTGTAATTTGAACTTCTGCCATTCATTGCCGCGCCGACAAACAGCCCGCACGCAAACAACCCGCCCAGGGCGACCAGACCCAAGATTTTTTGACGCGTGGAACAGCATTCCACCTTTAATGTATTTTGTTTTACCATGATTTCTCCCTCCGTTTTTATATTGTTTATTTTACAATTCCGTCTTTTATAGTAATCGTACGATCTGCACGTGCGGCCAATCCCATATCGTGCGTAACAAACAGCATCGCCATTTTGTTTTTCCGCACCAAATCCAGCAACAAATCAAACACCGCCGCCGCGTGTGCCGGGTCCAGACTGCCGGTGGGTTCATCCGCCAGTAAAATTTCCGGCCCGTTCGCCAGCGCGCGCGCCACCGCCGTACGCTGTTGTTCGCCGCCAGACATTTCGCCGGGCAAATGCCCCGCACGATGTGCAACATTTGCCGCACGCAGCAATTTCATGGCACGCGCGGATGCATCCGCACCGTCTGCGCCGCGCGCCATCATCGGCAACATTACATTTTCCAGCGCCGTAAAATCCCCAAGCAAGTTATGCCGCTGGTATACAAATCCTATCTTGTCGCGGCGCATTGCGGTACGCATTTCGTCATCCATTTTCTGGGCCGCGACACCACCGACCAGAATACTGCCAGCGGTCGGTCGGTCCAACAGGCCCACGCATTGAAGTAATGTGGATTTTCCACTGCCCGACTGACCGACCAGGGCAATAATTTCCCCGCGATGCAAATCGAACCCGCCGCCGCGCAATATGTGCAACGGCTGGCCGCCTTCAATAAATGTCTTTTTTATATCACGCACGGACAACACCACATCGCCGCGTGAAACTTTTGACAATGAATTAAGTATATTCGCCATTATTCGTTCCTCAATACGTCAACCGGGTCTGTGGATGCCGCCTTCCATGCGGGGTACAGCGTTGCCACAAATGCCAGCGCCACCGCCAGCAGTGCAATTCCCAAAACAGATGAAATCGACAGTTTTGATGGCAGCTCAGACAAATAATATAAATCTGCCGGAAACAGGTCGCGCCCCGTCATAAACTGTACCGCCTTGCGTATGGGTTCTATATAGACAGCCACAACAACCCCCAACAAGGTTCCAACCATCGCCCCAATGACACCTATGCTGGTGCCGGACAGTATAAATATCTTCATCATTGCGCGACGCGATACGCCGAACGTACGCAAGACCGCAATATCCTTGGACTTGTCCTTTACCAGCATTACCAGCGAAGAAACAATATTAAACGCAGCGACGATAACAATCAGCATCAGTATCAAAAACATAACGTTTGATTCCACCTGCAGGGCGCCGACAAACCCGCGGTTCAAATCGCGCCAGTCACGAACAACGAATCCCTCTGGCAGCAACCGTGACAAACTATCTGCCACCGCGCGCGTATCTTCGGGATTGCGCAGGAACAAGTCTATATGTGTTGCCGCATTTCCAATATTTAAATATTTCTGGGCCGTTTCCAGCGGCATGAAAATATATCCTGAATCATACTCGTACATGCCCATAAAAAACGACGACATCACAGGGTATGCCATAATCCGCGGCATCGTACCAAACGGCGTCGGTGTGGCCCCCGCGGCAGACACCAGCGATATCTTGTCCCCCATTGTCACGTTCAGCGCCCGGGTCAAACCCGCCCCCGCGACCAGTTCCCCGTCTTTTATTTCCGCAATTGGCCGGCCATATATTTTTGTACCGTTGTCCACCTTTGCCTGCAGATCGCCCATGCGTATACCGCGCACCATTGCACCGGTGTTGTTCCCGTTTGCGGTCGCCATTACCTGGCCCTCTGCAATGGGGACGATATCGGTTGCCCGCGCAGCGACCACCTTGTTCTGGCGCATCTTTTCTATTAAAAAGTCATAATCGGCGATTGCACCGTCCTGGTGGTATACAACCACATGCCCATTCATTCCTATAATTCTGTTCAACAGCGTGTCATGAAACCCCGCCATAACCGACATGACAACAATCAGCGTCGCCACCCCCAGCGCAATTCCAACCAGCGACACCCACGAAATCACGGAACCAAATCCGCGCTTTTTCGCCCACATGTATCGAAACGCAATTTTTCTCTCTAGTCTAGAAAACAACATTTATCATATTCCCCTATTCTGACAAAAACGCCCGCAATGCATCCCCGGCCAGTGGCGTAAACGAATTATCCGGCACATCGGCGGCTTCAACAATTGATATGATACGCGGACTCATAAACACGACCAGTTCTGCAAACGGGCTTATCAGTGTTTCGGGCGTCGTTACAAAAGAATGTGTTGGAATACCGATTATGACATAATTGTCCCCGACACTTGACGGGATTGTAAAAGAAGACAACTCTCCCTGGCCGGTTCTCAAAACAATTTTTGCATCAATTTTTTTATATCCGCCGAAATTTCCATATTTCCCGGTTGCACCAATAATCAAATCTGTTTCCAGGCGCTCCTCCTTGCCGCACTGGCCGATATCAAAGCGTGACTGCCATCCGTTTGGCACGGCAAAAGTACCCTGGGATATCAGAACGACATTTGACTGCTGTGCCAAAAACTCCTGCAGTGTTTTTGTATTTATCTCCGGCCCAACAACCAATGCACGCCCGACCACGCCCGGTATCGACATGCGAACATTTTTATCCCCGAACGCCGGCAACAGGTTCATCCAAATAATCGGGTTATCTGTTTTCGGATACACGCGGTAAACATCGATATCCCATGCAATCATGAACTTTTTTGATGATATGTCGGCGATAATGCGCGCAACCTCACGCTCGGTCTGATAGTTTCCCTCAAACACGACCGTCTTGTCCTGCCAGTTTACCAGCAGGTTTCGCATATCGGCCCCATGCATCGCGTCCAGCAACGCCATGATAATCGTTTCATCACGGGGCATCTTAATCATCCATTTCGCACGATGCGTCAGATGCAGCTCTGCCGCGGCGGCATCATAAGAGTAATATGCGCGCCCCATTTTCGCCATCAGCTCAACCGCATCCGACAGTGCCCCCGACTGGATAGAGCCGGTAATTTTTTCTATACCCTCTTCATCCTCTACAACGGCGATGTCGGTTCCGCTAAGCAGTTTGTTCAGCGCCTGTTTTACGGTCAGCTGCTTAAACTCGTAATCCGACACATGCAGATCCGGCAGTTCGTCGCCCATATCCAAACGCACCACCTCTATTTTTTCTTCCGGTATGACGGATACAACACTCTGGTTATTCCAGTCGACATTACACCGCTTTGGCAGCTCTATGGAAAAACGACGCGCGGTGTCGGTTGTCAGTGCCGCCTTTTTAGGAAAAATAGGAACCGAGTTTTCATCAATTACCAAGTTATCAACAACTGTTACGGTGTCAAACTGCGGCACATCTTTCTGGGCCGCACGCTGGGCGCATGCCGCACACACTGCCGCCGCAATCGCCAAGTAAATAAATCTGCTTTTCTTCATCGCCTGCCCCCGCTATATGTTCATCAGTTTTTCAAATTCTTCCAGCGTCATTTCGTATATTGGCCGCTGGGACGGTGTTGTCAAATCACGCACGCGCTCGTACTGCTGATGAAAACGCTCTACCAGGGTCCGAACCTCTGGCGCGACATTTCCCGCCTCTATCAAACGGCGCCCATATTCATAAACAAATTCCAGCGTGTCGGCCGCAAAGAAACGCCCGACATAGTTTTCCATTGCAATACCGCCCTTTTGCACACAGATTGCCGACATCATCATCGTCATCTGATTGTAAAAGTTTGCCATTTTAATAAAATTCTGAACGGTTATCGCCATTGGCGTATCTCCTTGCCCTTTTTGGCATTATAAAAAGTATTGATACATAAACGCAATTAAATTATAATAAAAATCATGAGAATAAAATGCATAATGGCAATTTTTTGTTTGTTTGTGGCGGCATGTTCGTCACCGAACCGCGGCAGTATTGATGACGCCACCGTCCTTAACTGGGAGAACGAGGCCGTAACAACCGAACAGTTTGTCCGCGATCACAAGGCGTGCCTGGGCATAACAAAACCATCATACCTGCCCCGGTCGCGTCTGGCAAAACTTATTGCCCCGAACCAGAGCGGCATGATGCCCGACTGGGACGGGCTGTGGGTAACGTTCCAGTCAAACGAATACAAGGACGTGGGCCAGCGCAGCCTGATGTCGGTACCACGCAACACAACATCAAAATCCGTTGGCTCTTACCGCAAATGCATGTTCCGCCGCGGATACCTGTTGCGTGCAATGTAATTTTTTTCCACGCCCCCTTTTTTATCGCTTAAAAATATGCTATAATTTGTGGCATGAGACGCTCTATCTGGTTTTGGCTGTGCTTTATATTGTCAATTGTTTTGGCAACATATTTTGCCGTGCGAATAATTATGACCGCAATGGGTCACGGCAACGCGGCACGCGTTCGAACAATATCTATATCCGCAGATATGCGCGGCCCTGATTTGAATCCTGTGGCGACGGCCGCGGCGGTGGCCCCTGGAACCCACACGTACAAGGTTGACCTGGCCGCGCTGAACATGCGCATTGCCGCCACACCCGGCGTGCGCGACACGGCGGTACGCCGCATGCCAAACGGCAACCTTAAGGTAAAGGTAAAAATGCATCATGCCGTGGCCCAGTGGACGGACGGAACGGCGTATTTTCCTCTATCTGCGGACGGAACAATTGTAAAGCGGCCGACCGACACCCGTGATGTGTCGTCAATCGTTTTTCGCGGCCCCGTACCCGGGGACATATCCGAAATAACAAAGGCCGCGCACAACATGACTGGAAAATTGGATTACCTTGAATGGATTGAGGGGCGCCGCTGGAACATGCAGACAATCGGCGGCATAACCGTCATGTTGCCCGAAGAAAATCCGGCGGCCGCAATCGCGGGGCTTATGGTGCTGGATGAAAAGCATAACCTGCTGTCGCGCGACATCTCTGTAATCGACATGCGTGACGAGGCCCGCATATTGGTAAAATAAAAAAGTGAACCTGTTTGATTCATCTTTTCTGTGCCTGGATATAGGCGCCGCGGGCGTACGCGGATGTGCGCATCGCGTTCGCAACGCACGCATCGACAAATCGGCCGTATTCGCAATGGACAGCCGCGACACCGTATACGCATTAAAATCAGTGATTGACGAACTGGAACGCCAAATAGGCGCACATTTCGACGCGGCGTATGTAACAGGCGATTTCGGCGCCGCACATTTTGAAATGACCGCAAAAAGCACCACATGGGGTGGCGAACATAAAATCACCCCGTCTGATGTTCGTGCTCAAATAGCACAAATTACCGCACCCGACGGATTTTATCCAATGCATATCGTGCCATTGCGCTATGACACGCCGGGGGCCCGGAACATAATATCGCCCATGGGCCACACGGACCACGCACTGATATCCGCGTTTGGCGCAATATTCTATGACCAGTCTCGCCTGGATGAAATAACCGCGGCAATGCGCCGTGCGCACATCCAGGCCGCCGGATTTTTCGACCCTCATTTTCTTGTCAGCGCCACGTTGCGCCGCCCGCATGAAAACATAATGATTGTTGATTTGGGGGATGCGTTTACAACGGCATCCATCTGGACGGACCGCGGACCGGTAATGCTGAAAAAACTGCCAATCGGCGGTGCCAAAATAACATCTGATATTGCGGACAAAATGCAGCTGGATTCGGACGCCGCCCAACGGGTAAAACGTGCCGTTGCATCATTGGCCCCCCAGGAAATGGACCGGTTTACCCCGGCCGACCCGGCATATGATTTTTCACGTGCCGACATAAACGAAATAATTTTGCCGCGCATGGTTGAAATTGCCGGCCTGATAAAAGACGCGGCATCGGCGGCTATTACAAAATACCGCCCGTCCAGAATATTGCTGTCCGGCGGCGGCGCCGAGATGGCGGGCGTTTGCGAATTTTTTGAAAATATTTTTTCCATTCCCACGCAAAAGCTGCCCTATGACACGGGTCCGCGCGCATTGGCGGCGCACATCTGGTCATTGCAGAAACCGCGAATTGCGGCCGCACTGCGCCGCCAGGAAAAATGGCTGCGGCGCACGGACTGGCTGCGGCGTGTCACACATATCAAACCCCGCCGGCACGCGCGCCCACGGTTCATCCCTATAATGCCCAGCACATTGTGCTTTAACATGCGCCGGCCTGAAACATACACCCTGTTTAAGTCAGGCGGTATATCAATGATTCACGTTGACATAATGGATGGCTTTTATGTCGACCGCATTGCGGGCAGTATTGCCGAATTAAAACAAATCCGCGCCAAAACCACCGCGCATCTGCACGTGCATTTAATGACGGAAAGTCCGTCTGTCTGGGCGGCGGATGCAATCGCGGCCGGGGCGGATACGGTCGTGGTATCTACAAACACATCCGGACTGCGCGCGGCCCTGCGCGAAATAAAGGCTGCCGGACGACGCGCGGGCGTGGCACTGAACCCGGATTCGTCCGTTGCGATATTAAAGCCTGTTTTGCGCGAAATAGACGAAGTGATGGTAATGTCTGTGGCCCCGGGCGCGGCGGGTCAGAAATTTGATTCCGACGCGATAAAAAAGATATCCGTATTAAATGCGACACGAAAAAAATACGGGCTGAAATTTACAATATCGGTCGACGGCGGAATAAACGCCGATACCGCCCCAGAATGCTGGGCCGCCGGGGCGGACACACTGGTATCGGGTTCGTATCTGGCACGCAGTGCGGACTTTCCACTGGCCGTGCAAAGTCTGTTGCCCGATGCAAAAAAATAAATCCCGGAAATATCCGGGATTTATTTTTTTGCAAACAACGCTTTTTTGGATTCGGCACGCAACCGCGCCAAAGAATCCGCAGGGATATGGGTTCGGAACCTGAAAAGTCCGTGTACGCAGTGTTCGCATCGCGAATGTTAATCCGCACAACAACTATGACCTGCAAACGCCCCGCAAACAACAGGAGCCATTTCCCAATTTAATCCACAACAATTTTCCGACCCTCCCCATGCGCTGTTATATGCACATGTATCGTCCCCCGCGGCAGCATGCCCGCCGCAACATCGGGCCATTCTATCAGGGTGATATCGTTTTCTATGGCATAATCCAAGCCAATCTCGGCCAGTTCGTCCGCATCAGCAACACGGTACAAATCAAAATGCGATATGCCGTCGTAATTTTGAACGATTGTAAATGTGGGACTGGGCACGACGGTATCCCCCCCGCGCAAGGTTTGAATTATTGCGCGTGCAATCTCAGACTTTCCCATTCCCAGGTTTCCATGCAGTGCAACCGTCACCGGTGCGTTCAGCGTACGCGCAAAATCCGCCGCCCACCGACGCATTTCCTCTACATTGTTTGAAATAAATTCTGCCATTTACTACTCCACCCGCAACAGGTCGTCTTCCAGTTTTCTTATCGCGTCGCGATATTCACCCGCCTCTTCAAATTCCAAATCTTCGGCCGCACGCCGCATCTTTTTGGTAAGTTCTTTTATCTGTTTGCGTATGGAATCTGCATCCATAACGCCACCCGACTTGTCATATACGAACCGCCGCTTTTTATCGGTTTTTTCCTCTTTTTCGCCAACCTCTGCGAATACAGCCTTGGTCACTGTGCGCGGCTTTATGCCATGGGCCTTGTTATATGCCATTTGTTTTTCGCGTCGTCTTGCCGTTTCACCCAATGCGGCATTCATAGAATCCGTCATCTTGTCTGCATACAGTATCACGCGGCCGTTTGCATTTCGCGCGGCACGTCCGATTGTCTGAATCAGCGAGCGTGTCGAACGCAAAAACCCTTCCTTGTCGGCATCCATAATCGCAACCAGTTCACATTCCGGAACATCCAGCCCCTCGCGCAACAGGTTTATTCCGACCAGCACATCGTACTTCCCCAGTCTTAGGTCACGCAGCAGTTCAATGCGTTCCAATGTTTCTATATCGCTGTGCAGATATTTTGCACGCACGCCATTTTCATTCAGATAGTCCGTCAGCTGTTCCGCCATTTTTTTAGTCAGTGTCGTTACCAGCACACGTCCGGATGTCTTTTTTATCTGGTCCAGCAAATCGTCAACCTGATTTTCGGTTGGCAGTACCTCGCACACCGGGTCCAGCAGACCCGTCGGCCGAATAACCTGTTCGGACACGACACCGCCCGACTGGTCCAGTTCCCATGCGGCGGGTGTTGCGGATACAAATATCGTCTGGGGCCGCAGGGCATCCCACTCTTCAAACGTCAGCGGGCGGTTGTCAATGCACGCAGGCAGACGAAATCCATACTGTGACAGAGTTTCTTTTCGGGCGCGGTCCCCACGCGACATGGCGGAAATTTGAGGCACGGTAACATGACTTTCGTCGATAAACAAAACGGCATCACGGGGCAGATACTCGAACAATGTCGGCGGCGGCTGACCGGGCGCACGCCCCGACAGATAACGCGAATAGTTTTCAATACCCCGGCACGTTCCGGTTGATTCCATCATCTCGATATCAAAATTCACACGCTCGCGCAGACGCTGTTCCTCTATATACTTCATATTTTCATGAAAATATTCCAGCCGTTCTTTCAAATCGGTCTTTATCTGACCGATTGCCTGTAAAATAGACGGCATCGGTGTCGCATAGTGGGTATTGGGATACACCGCGATTCTGTCCAATCGCCGCAGTTTGGCCCCCGTCAGTGTATCAAACTCCCAAATCTCCTCTATCTCGTCGCCAAAGAAAGACATTTTCCATGCGCGGTCCAATGCATGCGACGGGAACACGTCCAGCGTATCGCCACGAACACGGAAATCGCCGCGCTCGAATGCGGTGTCGTTTCGCTTGTACTGAATATCAACCAGAGAGCGCATAACATCCTTCATGCCGATTTTGTCGCCCGCATTCAGTACCAGTTTCATTCCGGAATACTGCTCTGGGCTGCCCATACCGTAAATAGATGACACCGATGATATAACGACAACATCGCGCTCTTCCAGCATGGCGCGTGTCGCACTGTGCCGCATCCGGTCCAGCTGTTCGTTTATCGCCGCGTCCTTGTCGATATAGGTATCTGTTGTCGGCATGTATGCCTCTGGCTGATAATAGTCATAGTATGAAACAAAATACTCTACGTGGTTGTGTGGGAAAAAAGATTTCATTTCGGTATACAGCTGAGCCGCCAGAATTTTGTTCGGCGCCATGATAAGGGCCGGCCGCGACAAATCAGCTATAATATTTGCCATTGTAAATGTTTTGCCAGACCCCGTTACACCTAATAAAACCTGGCTCTGGCGTCCATCGCGCACACCCCCGGCCAGCTCTGCAATCGCGGTCGGCTGATCGCCCATGGGTTTATAGTCACTGTGAAGATCAAATATGCTCTTTTTCATTGTTAATTGTTAATATAATCCATTATAATAAAAATACAAGGAAAGAGAAAATGGCATTAAAACCCAGAACCCGCCGCAGAATTTTATACACCGTCGGTGCGTTTGTCGCAATATTGGCAATCGCGGTCGTTGTTATTCCGCCAATGTTTACATTAAACCGTCTGAAACCAAAACTGGAATCCGCAATCAGCGCCCAAACCGGTGTCGAGGCGACAATCCGCGGCGATGTACATTTCAGCCTGCTGGGGGCGGCAACAATTGTTGCCCGCGACATAATCGTCCCTGACGGTCGCATCGGGGCGGCGGCGTTCCGCGTTCCGTTAAGCGCACTGTTTGCGCCTGAACAGGCACGCCTTGGCGGGCGCATTGCCATATATGACGCGGCGGTAAAGATAACGCGCCTGGTGCCGGTTGCACCGCAATATGACATCGAACTGCATAACTGCGCGGTTGATTTCCTGGGCAAGGAATACCGGATAATCGACGGCATAATCGGCCAGGGCGAACTAAAGGCCACCGTCCGAACGGACCAGCATAAATACGATGTAACGCTGAACGGGGACGAAATATTTGTGGCAAACAAAAACAATAATCTTGTGATTTTGGGGAACCTGACCACGGGGGGCGGTGCACGCGGAACAATGTCGCTGCAGACAGACAACATAAACCGCATGTTTGAATTCAGCGAACCAAAAATCCCGGGACTGATTGACCTGGAAATGAAATTTGATTGGGACGGCGGATACGGCGTGCGTTTTTCAGACATACGCGCCAACAACTTTACCGGAAACATTTACCTGGCGCCCGACGGCCGGCGCAGTATAGAAATATCATCAGATGATGCAACATTTGACTTTTCATTCCTGTTACAGCCCACCAATATAATTCAGGAAACATCGTTTAATCTGAATCTGCGCGGCAACCTAAAGATTGGCGACAAAGTATTTTCCCGATTGATTATTTTGGCGGCGGCATCCGACGGCACATTAAACATTGAAAAAATAGTGGCGGACGACACCGTCATTTCCGGCGGAACAATAACCGCATCCGGCGCCCAGGATTTAAATATTTCCACAAAAATAAACAACCATATTGCCCGGTGCGTCTTCTCTGGAACGCCCCAGTCGTGGACATGCAGAAATTTTTCATACCGCGGCATGAACGGCGACATTTCTGTCAAAAATGATACATTCGACATATCGCTGACATCCGACGCAATGATGCCCGACGACACGGAAATACAATCTATAATTGCAAGATTTGGCATGCGCGGAACAATAGAATTCATATTTGCAGACGCGGCCGGAACACTGTTTATAGAAGGCCCGGCCATGCGTCCCGAATTTAAATTTGCACGTGACAAAACACTGTCCTGGATGCGCGGAGAGATTGCATTTATTCCCGAATTTATGAAGGATGAAATCGGCGATTTCGCACTAAGCGGCGACCGCGTCACATTCCGCCCGCACAGTGGGCGCTGGGAATTAACAACCCAGGGCGACGCATTTGTTATATCGGGCCACAGCCTGCACGACTGGTTTCCCAACCTGGATTTGCGTGCGGTTGCAAACGGCGAATACTTCATATCTGGACTGCGACGCGGGGATGCAATATCAAATTTGACCATACGCGCACTGGGTCACGAATTCACAGGAACCGTTTCTGGCAAAAACATAACACTGCAGACAGACACGCTTAATCTAGATTCATTCATAGACCAAGGATTTTTGGATAACTATGACGAGATGGAGTTCCTGACCGACGCGCCCATAATGCTGCCATTTGGTATAAATGCGAACATAGCCCTGCGTGCGGACCATCTGATTTACAACGGCAACGAATACAATAATTTTATATACAGCCTAAAACCAGACACCCAGACATATTCAATAACCGACCATGCACGCGGCAACTTGCTGGCAATAATTACAAAAAACAAAAAGGAATACGATATATCCATCCAGGCCAGCAACTTTAAACTGGGCGGGGCGCTGTTGTCAGACGCGATGGCACTTAACGTATCGAATACACGCATCACCGGCGAGGCAGAAATGCACACCTCTGGCCAGATTGCGCACGACATCGCATACAACATGGCCGGCAACATTGACGCGGTATTCTCAGGCGGCCAAATAGACGGCATCGGGGTTGATGAATTTTACGCCGCGGCCGCGGATATAACGACGCTGAATGCGGAATTTGCAATCGCGCGTGCATTGGACGGCGGCCGTTCGGCGTTAAAAGAAATGCATGTTGTCGGCGAATTTGCAGGCCGCGATTTCACAACAACGGCACCGCTGGAAATATCAATGCGCCACGCATCTGCAACGGGCGCCCTGGAAATAAACGAGGGCCGGATGCGTGCAAACATTGCATTGACACTGCGCGGCACATCCCCCAGTCCCGTGCAAATATCGGTGGAAATTCTGCCCGGGGGGACACGGCGTTACTCGCTGTCTGAAATAATGAAAAATTTTGATGCGTCGTTCATGCGTGAATTTATTGCAACACATCCAAAGTTCTAGCGCACCTCACGCATATTTACCGCGCGCATAAACGCCCGGCGTGATATCGCAGCACCGGTTGCGTCCGCATAATACATAAACCGTCCAATACGAACACAGTGATATCCATCCGCATAAAACTTTATACCGCGCTGGGCCCGCAACAGGGTCTTGCTGTGCCCTATCAGGTCTGCACGCCGCCCGCGCAGCATGTCTGACGCCGCGCCGAATATTCCGCGCATATTGTATGGCGCATACAACAGCCCACCGCGTTTTACCAGACGAGACATGTTATACTTTTCGCCCCCCATGGCCAGCGCCTGCGACTGATACGGACTAAGGTTCAACATACGGGATAATTTTTCTATCTGCGGATTCATATTTCTTCTCCATATATAAAATTATATATGGGAAAAAAAGGTTGTTAATAGGTTTGATTTCTTAAACAAAGACACCCGCCGTTGGGCGGGCGCCAAACAAAGCGGGTGTTGTTAATTAACCCTTTTTGCGAACCTGTATGTGAACTTCTCGCAGTTGCTGCTCGGTTACCTCACGCGGGGCGCCCAGCATTAAATCCTGGCCGCGCTGGTTGGTTGGGAACGCAACCACCGCACGCAGGTTGTCCTCGCCCAGCATAATCTGAATCAATCGGTCAATACCGAACGCACATCCACCGTGGGGCGGCGCACCATACTGAAACGCGGCATACATTCCACCGAATTTTGCCTTTACGTCATCTTCGCCGTACCCGGCGATTTCAAATGCACGCACCATCGTCTCCGGATTATAGTTGCGCAGACCGCCACTGCATATTTCGGCGCCGTTCAACACCATGTCGAACTGGTTCGCCTTGATGGACAACGGGTCGTCCTTGTCCAGTTCGCCGCGCGGCAGCGAGAACGGATTATGTCCAAAATCAATCGCACCCGTTTCTTCGTTAAGTTCATAGAACGGAAACTCTTCTACCCAGCACAGGCGGAATTCTTTTTCATCTATCAACCCCAAATCCTGGCCCAGTTTGATGCGCAGCTTGCCCGCCGCCTTGGCCGCGGCGTCGCGTGTGTCGCATACAAAGAACAGTGTTGAACCATCCCCTGCAATTTTGCGCAGGCTGTCAATCCGTCCCTGGTCCAGTTTTTTTGCCACCGGGCCTTTTGCCTCTTGTCCGAATACGATATAGCCCAATCCGCCCAGCCCCAGTTCCTTTACCGCGTAATCGCCCAGCTTATCAAACCAGCTACGCGGTTTATCGGCGGACGCCGGCGCCGGAATCGCACGTACAACCGCACCATTTTCAATCGCGTTTGCAAAAATTCCGAAATCAGATCCGCGGAATATTTCCGTCACATCTGAAATTTCAATCGGATTGCGCAAATCAGGTTTGTCACATCCATATTTCAGCATGGCCTCATCATAGGGGATATGCGGAATTTCGGGATGAATTTTTGCACCCGGTACAAATTCGCGAATAAGCGCCGGAATAAGCTCGTTCCCGACCGCCTGAATGTCTTTTAAGTCAACAAAAGACATTTCCAAGTCCAGCTGATAAAACTCCAGCAGTCTGTCCGCACGCAGGTCTTCGTCACGAAAACACGGCGCGATTTGAAAATAACGGTCAAACCCCGCAATCTGCAACAACTGCTTAAACTGCTGCGGCGCCTGGGGCAGCGCGTAAAACATACCGTGATGATGACGCGACGGAACGATATAGTCGCGCGCGCCCTCTGGGCTGGACACGGTCAAAATAGGTGTCTGAAATTCCGAAAAGCCCATATCCCACATTTTATCGCGTAAAAATTTCATAACGCGGTTGCGGAATAAAATATTATTGTGCAACGACTCGCGGCGCAGGTCTATGTAACGATGTTTCAGACGCAAATCTTCGGCCACGGTGTCGTCATCGCCAAACACCTGGAACGGCAACACGTCCGCATTGGTTAATACTTCGAACTTATCTGCCTTGATTTCAATTCCGCCCGTTGGAATTTTATCGTTAACCGCGGCCGGATCACGGGCGACAACCGTTCCGGTAATAGTGATTACTGATTCCGGGCGCACACGTTCCAGCGCATCGTCGCCGCCGTCAAACACAATCTGTGTCATTCCGTAATTGTCGCGCAAATCGATAAACAACAGCGAACCGTGGTCGCGCTTGCGATGAACCCATCCCGACAGCGTAACCTTCTCGCCTACGTTGGCAGCGCACAATTCCCCGCATGTATGCGTTCTATATTTTGATTTAAGTGATAACATTTTGGTCCCTTTTAAGAATTATATCGGGGGCGCAAAGATTTTTCCCGCGCGGTGCCACCCCGTCTTGTAACTTATGTGTATCATGCATGGTCCGCTCTATGGTTGTCAGTCACTTCATCACGGCATACTGCATATTCTGGGACATATTATAAACAAAAAAAATGGTGCTTCAACAATAAAATCCCGCAACCATGTGCGGGATTCTGCCCAAGCTTATTGACGGATTCCACCGAATGCGCCGTCAAATTCCACCTCTCGGCCGACGGTTTTGTCGTGCGCCTCAAATCCCACACGGTATACAACCTCTGTCGGGTCGCCTGCATCGCCATAAAACTTTTTTGAATAATAGGTATCATTCAAATTGTTTTTCATGGCCTCTGTTACCATAAACTCGGGTGCAATATTTCCACCGCCAGACAAACTGATACTGGCGTCGGTGGCGCCGCCGTTTTTCACAATTACGTTATACCACGGATTTTCCGCCTGGGAAAAATTCATCGTCAGCGTGTTATTGCCCGCGGCATCAAAAACCAGTGTCGCATCATCAACCTGTGTTATTTTGTTAACAACTTTTCCTGGGGTTTCCACCTCAACGTATGCGACCGCGGTTCCCTTGTATGTTGCATCCTTTACGTTGGGTGTTTTGATTTCATTAAGCGCGTTTCCACCGGTAAACACATAAAAATCACGTTCGGTTGAATCCGGCTCCAGCTCGGTTTCCATTGCATACCCAAAATCAGCATACTGTAATCCCGCCTTTTTCCCCAGCGTTGCAAGATTTATAGTTTCAGTCTTGTTGGTCTCTTTGTAAACATATTCGTTGGCGCCCGTACGGTTATACGTCTTGTTGTCACGAACTATTTTTTCAATATTGCCGGCATTGTCTATTGTAAACGTGAACACATCCGCGCTGTTTCCGATAACAGACGCCGTTCCGGCGGGGCTGTTCCATGACTGAGCTGACGCGGGCATAACAATTGCGGGTGCAACCGGCTCAGGTATTATATCAGCGGGCCTGCTGTGATGACTGCCGCCGTCATTACACGCCCCCAGCACCAGCGCCCCCGTTAAAATAAGATATTTTTTCATCTTTTTCCCCCTTGGTTAAATTAAAACCTTTGTTGCATTATAAACTCTATGGCGGTCTTGTCAAACTCTCGTTGCCATATATTTGATTCACGCCGCGTATAACTGACCGTTATTGCAGGAACAAACCCCCACAGGTCCAGTTTATTGTTAGACACCGACACCGAATAGCGCCGTGTAAAATCATTCTCTGTTATCCGGGTCATAATGTTGTTCTTTACAGCCCAGCGCGGTGCGTCATACAGGCTCCAATAAATTCCGGGCTCTGCGTAAACATGAAATCCCCAGGGCAGCTCCATCCCCAGCCCCACGGCGGCCGACGGCTGCCAATAAGAATACATTGCGCGGGACGCGGCCTCACGCGTGATGCCTGTACGCATAACTATATAAACACGCGCATTGAAAGAATACAACAGGCGCATATTCGCAGAATATGTCTGTCCCGACAGCAGGTCATCAAATTCATCATATGTATTTTCCATAAACCGCAGGTACAGCCCCGCCGACAGCCGCCGCGAAAAATCATAATTTGTATCCATTCGCAAACCGGCCGCCCAGTTATACCGTTCCCACCCGTACCAGCGCCGCGCCGCCACCGCACCGACCCAGACATCGCCGCGGCCCCACACGTATCGCGGCCCCGAAGACACCGACAGATACAAATCGTCGTAATCATGCTTGTCATAAATATTGGAATAAATATTCGCATCGGATTTCCAACGCCAGTGCTCGGATAATTTAAACTCGTAATCAGCGCCGATTGAAAGATTTGCGCCGACGGCGGATTCCGGCGCATCCAGCGTCCGACACATCAGACCGAAAATTGTCATGACGCATTCTTCGCCGCTGGCGGCATTATTAATATTATTGTCCGGGGCGGCGCCAAAATTAAACCAGATGTTCCAGTTCTTGTTTTTTCGCACGACATACCGATAATAGTTCATCAGACGCCTTGCATCATCGTCCAAATCGCGCCCGGCCATTGCCAGACGCAGATGATAATCCGCACGCCGCCATTTTTTCTGGTGCATATAGCACACCGCCAGTTCAAATCGCACGCGTGCCAGACCCGGATTTTCATCCAATAAATTTTGATATATTTTTATTGCGTCGTTTATATCGCCCTTTTTCTGTGCAATCTGGGCGACCAGGAATTTTCTTTCTATCTCCAGCGCGGGATTACCGGTATCCGGCATGTGTGATAATATCTGGGTGGCATTGTCAAAATCGCCGCGACGAACCATATCGGCGGCGGCATGCATGGCCTGGGTTGCGGTCATTGTAACCTCGCGCGCGTCTGCCCCCAGCGCAATTATGCAAACAAACAAAATGGTAAAAAATCTGCGCATAAAGGAATGTTATAACACAGCGCGCCAAAATCAAACAATAATATACGGGAAATAATCTGGTGCCCTAAGCAAGAATCGGACTTGCGACTCGTCCTTACCAAGGACGTGTTTTACCACTAGACTATTAGGGCATGTGCCCGCTAATTATACGGGCACCACGCAAAAATGCAAGGATAAAATGCGCCCTATTCTATACAGCAGTTGACCGCATTTTTAACCCAGTTTTTCAGCCGCCCCACAGATGTTGGCGCCGGAGTATCTGCACTAACTGACGCGACTGTTTTTGCCGCCGCCTTCTTTTCCTTTGGCACGTACTTTAAATCGGCCGTCCCCTCCAGCATTCCAATATTCAGCCCCCAGAACACGCAATAGAGCTCATATGAATCATCAAACAGCGAATATGCCAGTTCCCTGTCCCCCGCGGCCAGGGCCTTGGTCCCGACCTCGAACAGACGCATTGATGACGCCAACAGATGCTTAGAGATGCACCACACCTCCCCCTCGTACGAGGGTATGATTTTCTGCATCATGCGCTTGCGCATTTCGCGCACCTGGTTTATTTGGTCGTAAAATGCCGTCTTGCCCGTCTTGGCACCGGAAAACATCAGGTGTTCTTCTATGGATATTAGATTCATAATCCCAATGGACAAGTCCTGGTCCGACGACAGGTCTTTTGGATTTACCTTTTTCGCCGCATCTAGTTTTTCAACAAATTCCTTTACGTTTTTTATTTTTTGCATCCAAATTTCCCTTTCCTTATATAACAAAAACAATATATATTATATTTAATACATATTAAAATGTCAAATTATTTATTTGCCGACATACAAAATAATTGCTATCGTATCATATAATGAACAACCAAACCGAACCCGTTGCCAGCATTAAACGCCCACTGCCCGCCGATATAATGTCGCGCGCATCGCGTGGGATTGCATACATATCGCATCCGCTGCGTCTGCGCATTTTGGAATATTTGGATGTATATGGCATGTCGTCGGTATCCGCGATTGCCCGCGCCACGAATACAGAACAAGTAATAATATCGCAACATCTGCGCAAAATGCGAGAGGCCAACCTGCTTCGGACACATCGCCGCGGAATCTTTGTTTATTATCAGATAAACGAGGAATACCCCGCCAGCATATTCGTCTGCCTGCGCAAATTATTCGGTCACATGACGGACCAGTTAAAGTTTCTAAAAGACGATTACCGCGAAATTCTGCCGACGGATTATACAACCATGGCGGCCAACCGGATAAAGCTGTTTGCACATGCGGACAAGATGCGCATCCTTGAATACCTGATGTATCGCGACACATCATGCGTTACAGATATCGCGTCCGGAACCGCACTGCCTCAGATAAAGGTTTCACAGTATCTAAAAAAACTCTCCGAAGATGGTTTTGTATCATCGCGCCGCGCGGGCAGATTTGTTTACTATTCAATAACGCCGGGCATACACCAGACGGCAATCGGTTGCATACACAAACGGTTTGACGCCGTCGGCGACAAGTTTTAAAGCACTATTTATTTAAGAACCAGCGCCAATCCACAATGGTCCGTTGGCTTTTCCGCCAGACGCGGCGCCATATCAATCTCGCACGCGCGCACCATTTCGGCCGCCGCCTTATTGCACAGGAAATAATCCAAGCGCAACCCCTGCTTTTTCCCGACCGTATCGCCGCCACGGTATCCGTACCAGGTAAAACCAACCTCGTCCGGATGCGCCGTGCGCCACGCATCGATCCATCCCGCATCCAGCCATGATTTCATAATCGCGCGCGCCTGGGGTGCCGCGATTGCAATCCCAACATAGTTCGCCGGCCGCCACACATCACGATCTTCGATTGCGACATTAAAATCCCCCCCGATAACGACAGGTTCCGGCGATGTCAGGTACGGCGCGATATAGTCCGTAAATGCATGCATCCAGTCCAGCTTGTACGGAAATTTTGCAGAATCGACCGTATCGCCGTTTGGCATGTAAACATTTATTATCCGCACGCGCCCGTCAATAACGCATTCTATAAATCGCGCGTTGACATCGGCATAACCGGGCATGCCGCGCGTTACATCTTCGATTGAAAACTTTGAAAACACGGCAACCCCGTTCCAGCTTTTCTGTCCGAATACCTTGATATTATATCCGTATTCGTCAAAAAGGTTATGCGGAAAGGCCGGCGTCTCGACTTTAAGTTCCTGAACCATGATAACGTCGTATTCGCCGGCGCGCAGAATATCGATAAAACTTTGCGCATGTGCGCGGATAGAGTTGATGTTAAGTGTCAGAATTTTCATATTTGCAATCTTTCCTTTAAAGGATATAATAATTCCTGTCCAATATAAAAACAACAAGGAAATTTTGTTATGAACATGTATCAATTACTGGAAAAGGCTGCCGCCACATGGCCGGACAATTTGTTCCTGGTCCGCGAAGGGGTAACATTTTCCGGATTCGTAGAACTGGTAAAGCGGCGTGCGGCTGAATTACACGCGGCCGGGGTAAAGCGCGGCGACATCGTCGGCGTTTTGTCACACAACATACCACAGATGCCGACAACAATGTTCGCGGTATGGTATTTGGGTGGAACAGTTCTGTTGCTGGACACTAATTTAACCCCGTTTGAATATGACAACATGACATCGACCACCGATTGCCATATTGTTGCGGCGGAAAAGTCTTTCTTTTACAAGACCAAAAAGTTTAAATTTTTCGACATAACACAGCCCGATGGCAAGGCAAACGGCCGCCTGAAACCGGCCCCGTTGGAATCATTGGACGTGGCGACACTGTCGTTTACATCGGGCTCTACCGGCAAACCAAAGGTCGTGCCCCTGACGCACTTTAATTTGATAGAGTGCTCAAACTCGCTTGACGATATGCGCGAATATATCGGCGCGGGCGACATTATGTACGGCTTTCTGCCGATGTACCATATATTCGGTTTTGCGGTCGAATTATTGGCGACACTGCACTATGGCGCGGGCGTATTGCTCCAGCCGACGGTAAACCCAAAGGAAATCATGGCGGATTTTAAACAGTTCCGTCCGCATGCGATTCCGGCGGTGCCGCGCCTGTTTGAGGTTATCAGAAACCGCATCATCGACACGGCAAAATCCCAGAACAAATGGTGGCTGGTAAACGGCGTGTTAAAATACGGAAAATTCCTGCGGATGATTGGTCTGGGCTTTATAGTTAACAAGGTTCAAAACGAAATCCGTGCGATATTCGGCGGCCGCGTATCATTGCTGATTGCGGGCGGCGCCGCGACCAAGCCAGAGGTGGAAACATTCTATGAACGTTTGGGCCTGCGCTTTATCCAGGGTTACGGCCTGACCGAAACGGTTGGCCCGGTTTGCATATCAAAACCGCTGAAAAAGCGTTTCCCGTTTGCATTCGGCGCCCCTACAACAAACAACGAATGTGAAATTCGCGACATGAACGAAGACGGTGTCGGCGTTCTGTGGATTCGCGGCCACCAGGTATTTGGCGGCTATCTGAACAATCCCGACGCGAACGAGGTTGTATTCGACGAACGCGGCTTTTTCAACACGGGCGACATGGTGTCGATGGATAAAAATGGCGAACTGCATTTTGCCGGCCGCAAGAAACAGGTTATCGTTCTGGACTCTGGCAAAAACGTTTACCCGGACGAGCTGGAGGCCCTGTTCATGAAAATCCCGGGTGTTAACAACGTTGCCGTGTTTGAGCACAAGATAAAAGACAAAACAGTCGCATACGGCGTATTCAGTGTCGAACCGGATATGACACTGGAAAAGTTGTCGGCGGCGGTTGCCAACGCAAACAAAAAGGTCGCCAGCTATAAATGGGTTACCCACTTTGCGATGACGACGGACGACCTGCCAACGACCAGCACGCAAAAGATAAAACATCACATCGTGCGCCAGAACTTAATCGACGGCAAATATCCCACACGCAAAGAATAAGCTGGGATATAAAAAAACCGGGCGCATGCCCGGTTTTTTTTAATAGTTGCGCAACGTTCTGCGTTCCCACCATATTGACACCGCCGGCACCAGGTATAGTACAACCCCCAGCATCTGCCACAGTGCGATTCCGCCAATAATGGAAAAATACATTATCATCGGCGAAATCCCGGTTACCAATACCGCCACATACAGCAGTACCGGAACATACGTCAGCACCAGCGCAATAACGCCTAAAAATAAATTGATAAAAAACGCGCGGAACAGCGAGCGCTGTTTCATACGCATTTTCATATCCTGTTCTTGGATAAAATCTTTTCTCATTGTTTCTCTCTTTTGGTTATAAACACATTATACCACAAAAGAGGGTTATTAAAAACGGAATGTTGTCATATTACTGTGCGCCAGTGCGATTGCAATCGCGTCCGCCTCGTCCGGGGTTTTAGGATTTGCCGCCGGCAACAGTATGCGCACCATCTTGTCAATTTGTTCTTTTGAGGCGTGCCCCGCCGACGTCAGGGCCTTCTTTATCTTGTTCGGTTCATATTCAAACACCGGGATATCCCGCGCCGCCACCGCCACAATTGCGGCCGCGCGCGCCTGCCCCAGAACCAGCGTAGTCTTTGGGTTAACGTTTACAAATATAACCTCTATACTGCATGCGTCGGGCTGAAACGTCTCGCACAGTTCTGACACACCGCGAAAAACCTCTGCCAGGCGCTGTGCCAGCGTCAGCTTTGCATTGGGCAGTATCACACCACTGGCGATATATTTACGGGCCGAGCCATTGCTTTCAATCATCGCCCAGCCCGTATGTAAAAGTCCGGGATCAATCCCAAGAATTCTCATTATGCCGCGGCCGTAAATACTTTCTGAACGTCATCATTCGCATCCAGCGCATCCACCAACTTTTCAATCTTGGCATACGCTTCGTCGTCCAGGTCCATCGGCATATTCGGTATCCAGGTCAGTTCGGCCTGTTCCGGTTCACCCAACACATCCGCCAGCGCTTTTTGAACCGTGACAAAGTCATCGGGTTTTGTCGTGATGATAAAGCCCTCTTCGGATGTTTCCATATTGTCCGCATTCGCATCCATGATGATTTCCATCATCTCGTCTTCGGTCTTGCCAATCGATGCGGGATACATAATCTGGCCGGCGCGTGTAAACATGAATACAACGCTGCCCTCTTCGCCCATGTTGCCGCCGTTTTTGGCGAATATGTTACGAACCTCTGGCACGGTGCGGCGCGGATTATCGGTCAGCGCCTCTACAATTACCGGAACGGCACCGGGGCCATACCCCTCATAGCGTACCGCCACATAGTTTTCAGTATTCGCACCCGACGCCTTGTCAATCGCGCGCTTGATGTTATCGTTGGGCATCGACGACTTGCGTGCCTGCAATATCGCCAGACGCAAACGCGGATTATTATCAGGGTTTTTATCCCCCAGCTTTGCCGCCATTGTTATCTCACGGGCCAGTTTTGTAAACAGACCACTGCGTGCGGCGTCAACCGCACCCTTTTTGTGCTGAATATTATGCCATTTGCTGTGTCCACTCATAATTTGACCTTTTAATTATATTGGATTAAAATTACCTCAAAAGGATAACAAATGATTGGCAAATTGCAAGGAGTTGTTGACTATACCGGCGACGGTTTCGTAATCATTATGGCGGGACCCGTCGGGTACAAGGTTTATACACCCGAATTTCTGTCCCCGAAATCAACCGTGGCACTGTGGATTGAAACGGTCGTACGTGAAGATTCGATACGGCTTTTCGGTTTTTGCAGCCTGGCCACGCAAAACCTGTTTAATATGCTGACGGCCGTATCCGGCGTCGGGCCCAAGGTGGCGCTGGGGATACTGGGGACGATAAAAACCGATACACTAATGACGGCAATCGCAACCGGCGATGCAAAAACAATTGCAACCGCCCCAGGGGTTGGTAAAAAAGTGGCGGAAAAAATCATCGTTGAACTAAAGTCCAAGGTAGGCGGCGCCGCATTTGATTTCGGCGCGGATGCCGGCAGTGGCGCATTGGCCGACCTGCTGGCGGCACTTGAATCATTGGGCTATCGCCGTATGGATGTTGTGGAAATGGCCCAAACGCTGGTCTCTGAAAACCCGGGGGCCGATGTGGCGCGCCTGGTCCCGATGGCACTGAAAAACATCAGCGGAAAAAAGTAAATGAATAATAACGACACTATCTTTGCACTATCATCGGGGCGCGGCAAATCAGGCGTTGCGGTTATACGCATATCGGGCGATGACCTGGGCGATATGGCCGCCCGCTTTATCGGGCGCGCCGCAACGCCACGCTGCGCCTACTTTACAAATTTAAAAGACAACGCCGGCGATTTAATAGACCAATGCCTGGTTATATACTTTGCCGCGCCACAGTCTTTTACCGGCACAGATGTAATAGAAATCCAATGTCACGGCGCAGATGCGGTGATAAAAAAAATATTTGAATATCTGACAACACTTGGGGCGCGCATGGCGTTGCCCGGCGAATTTTCACGGCGGGCGTTTTATAATGGCAAAATGGACCTGGCCGATGTTGACGGCCTGGCCGCGCTGCTCGATGCCAAGACTGATATGCAGCGAAAATGGGCGTTGCGCTCGCTTTCCGGCGGAGACGGAAAAACCTATGCCACATGGCGCAGGGATATGATTGATATATCCGCCTATGCCGCCGCAATCTTGGATTATGACGCGGGCGATTTACCGGGAAACATTGGCGAGGTACTCAAACAACGCGCACGCAAACTATATGATGACATCATGCGTGCATTGGGACATTCGAACGCCGCACGCGCCGTCCGCAGCGGTATCAACGTCGTTTTAGCAGGCCGGCCCAACGTCGGAAAATCATCATTGTTTAATACAATCGTCGGCGCAAACCGCGCGATTGTATCCGACATTCCCGGCACCACACGCGACGTTGTATCGGCCGATGTGGATATAGACGGCTATCTGGTACATTTAATGGATACGGCCGGCCTGCGCGACAGTGCAACGGACGCGATTGAAAAAATAGGTATTGCACGCACACGCGATGAAATGGCGGATGCGGATATAATCATACATGTCTTTGACGCCGCCCCCAACGCGACCGCGGCCGCAAATGAAATCATTGTTATTAACAAATCGGATTTATGCGATACGCGCAGCGATGACGCGATATGCATATCAGCAAAAACAGGTGCGGGCCTGGACAAATTGATGGCAGAGCTGCGCCGCCGCCTGCATAGCATAACAGACGGCGCGGATACAGATGTTGTGATAAACGCCCGGACTAAAACACTGCTCGAAGATGCGGCGGCAAACATCCGTGATGCGATTGCGGCGGGTGATAACTGGGACATATTTGCCGAGCATATTCGCCGCGGCGCGGATGCGGTGGGACGAATCCTTGGCACAATCAGCACGGCCGACGTAATGGACGCCACATTCGGTCAACTGTGCCTGGGGAAATAGTTTGCAATTCTCTTCTTTTCTGTTATAATTCCCAACGCATCGGGTGATACCCGGTGTGAGGTGTAAGAACCTCTAAAACCTAATAACGCTCCAACTTGGTTGGAGGCCTGCGATATACCTAAATAAGCAGGACTATTGGTTTTATAGTTCTTAACCTCCAACCGCCCTTCATCAAGGCGGTACGTTTTTTATAAAAACCGATGGAGGATAAAATGAAAAGCATAGACGGACCCATGGGCCGCATTGGCGTTATACTGCGCCGCGCACGCACCACGTGCAACATGAGCCAGGAAGAGGCATCAATACTGTTACATATAACCCAGCAAGAAATCTGCCAGCTGGAGCGTGGAACCGAGCAAATTCCCGCGGATATTATAGAGCGAATGTTTTTGCTGGCCTATAAATCGATGCGGATGCGGGTGCTGGAAAATATTTACAAGCGTCGGCGTAAAATATATCGCAAAATAAAGGAACTAAAAAAGAGTTAAAAACAAAAAAACCGCCCCAAACAGGGCGGTACTTACTTTCTAAAACTTATCTTTGCCACTGCATCGCGACCAAAGTACTTGTTTATTCGCGCGGTAATTTCGGGCGCCATATACGACAACTGCAACGTAAACGCGGGGTTGGCGGGCCGCACGACAATAGTATATTTCCCGTCGCGCATTTTTCGCACCGCGGCCAGACGTGCAATCGATGCAATATCAGGTCCCATAATCGCATCCCAGCGTGCGGCCAAATCGGCATCGGACGCCCGCACCCCCAACATTTCCATCAGCCCGCCTAAGGCGCCGGCCAATGTTCCGGGGCGCGCGTCACGCTTTTCCCATTTACCGGCCGGGCTTGACATAGCTATACACCTTTGGCATCAGGATAAACATCTCGCCCTGGGCATGCTGGCCGTGGGCGTACTTGTATGCCTCGTCCCCTTTGCCAAAGAATATGTCGGCACGAATCCAGCCCTTTATGGCACTGCCCGTATCCTGGGCAATCATTAGTCTGCGGAACTTGCGCCCGTCGGACAGATTTGTGCTAACATACACCGGCATCCCCAGCGTATATAAATCCGTATCCATGGCGACACTGCGAATTTTAGACAGCGGTGTCCCCAGCTTTCCGATTACATCCGGCGGAACAGATTCATAAAAATATACATAGCGCGGATTTTTATATATAACGTCACGCGCCAATGACGGATTCGCCTTCAGGTATGTCCAAACCGCATCGGCGGAATATCCGCCGTCCGGACGAATGCCGCGCGCGCGCAGTTCTTCGCCAATCGATTTGAACGGCATGTCATTGACGGCTGCAAAGTTTAACTTTACATCCGTACCGTCTTCCAGTTTCAGGTTCCCACTGCCCTGAATTTGAATATTTTGAACATCTACAATGTTTGCCCAGTACAGCGGCCGACCGATTTGCTTTTCCACAATGTCTTTTTTTGCAACGCCCTTATAATTGCGGCCATCTGTGGGCACACCCATCAGCGGTTCGTTGCAGACCGCGGTCTTGGTCCGGCATGCCGGTATTACAGGCGAATAGTAACCGGTGTATGTTCCGCGCGTGGCGCCGGTATCTGTATGAATCTGATACGGCTGGAAATTTGATTCAAACCATGCGCGCACGGTTGCCGTATCCGCCGATGCCGCCGGCAGGTTTTTGCACTTTTCCTCAAACAATGCGCGGTCGGGTACAACGCGGCCCGTATATTGAATCTTTGCCTTGCATGAATTACGAAACGCCTGGAGTGCATAACGAACATCATCATCGCGCCAGCCCGGCAAATCCGAATACGACACGCGCTTTAGATTTGATGGAATAACCGAATTATCCCCCGTGCGTTCATAGCCCGACCCCGTCGGCGACAAATCACGACAAGACGTCAGTGCCAACGCCATCCCCACACAAACAGCCATGCGCGTCAGTAATCTATTCCCAAAACCCATTTTTTATCATCCCCCCACTTGTAAACAACCACTGTTAATGCTATATTACCATAAAACGATGCGTAAAAAAAGGAGCAATCGCATGGCAAAATTTAATATAATATCCCAGTTTTTGAAAGACATTTCTTTCGAAAGCCCGAACGTCCCGGAACTGTTCTTTAAACAGGACAACGGCCAGGCAAAACTGGAAATAAACATCGACATCCAGATAAAGGGTGCAGAAAACAACTTGTTTATGGTTGATTTGATTACAAAGGTGCATTCAAAACTGGATGCAAACGACAAATCCATCTTTCTGATTGAATCCACTTATTCCGGCCTGATTCAGATGGAAGAAGAAAAAGACGAAGAAGCAAAAAAACGTACATTGTTAATTGACGTCCCGACACTGTTGTTCCCGTCGGTTCGCGCATTGATTACGCGCCTAACAGCCGAATCCGGTTTCCCGGCATTTGTGATGCAACCGGTGGATTTCGAACAACTCTATGCGCAAAAGCAGGCGGCATCCGCACCGGCAAACGCATAAAAAACAGCCTTTAAACAAAAGAAAAGCACCCGTCCGGGTGCTTTTTTTTCGTGACACGGAAAAATTTCATCTGTATCATGTATTATAAGCACCATGGAGGCCGCTCATGAAAAAATTTCCCATAACAATAGTTACACTGCTTACACTGGCCGCATGCCACAGCGACGGCGGCCCCAGTCACTTTTCAAGGCCACAAAGCCCGAATGCCGGAATCGGCGTGCCATCAAATCCGGACTATCCCTTTAATAACAAAGAGGCACAATACAACGCCAGCATAACCGGATTAATATCAAATAATAATTCAATCACATCCGATTATGTCACATACAGACTGCATAACTACAGCTATTATAACGGCGACATATCTGCCGGTATTTCAAATATTGACATTGCCGATGCAATGCAGTGGCTAATAACAGGCGAAAAAACAGCCGATGAAATCACTGAAAAATATGCTGGGAAAGATGAACTGCTTCATCTTGCGGCATACGCGATTGACAATCGTATTAACAACTGTATCAGCAAAAACGGCACCGCGGCCAGCTGTTTTGTAAAATGGCGCGACAATAACCCGGAAACTTTTAAACAAATCTCAACCGAGATTCTGAAATACACAACCCCATTAAGCGCAGCCGATGCCAACATTCGTACGGCCAATGACACACAGATTAAGTTTATCATAGACAACGACGGCACCATAACCGGCGCAACCATTGTCAAAGACGGAACAGAGACTGATTATAAAAATTGGACAATCATAAAAACAGGCAAACGTCCCTTAACTATTGAAAAAATGCAGTACCTTTCCGAAGGCAAGAATATGGGATTGACGTATTCGGACTTTGGAACATATTACATTTCAAAAACCCAATATGAAGAAGACACGGATGAGCCTATTATAAGCTCTGTCGCGAGTAATGTTCCATTTGCCGGCGGCTATGACAATCATAAAATAGACACCGCGGATATCGCCACTGATTTAACTTTTTCAGGCCGCGCGGTGGGCAAGGCGGAATCCGACACAAATACAATATACCTTAATGACAACGCTACACTAAAATTCGAAAAAGAAACAGGTCACAGCACACTAAGCGCCAGCTTTCACAATTGGTATGACATTAACGTAAAAGACAATGGTGAAATTGAATTCAGCAACTATACCAATGAAAAAGACACGGTAAAGCTGTCCGCACCGGAAAATGCAAACGGTACAATCACGGACACCGGTGCAAAGATGAATGTTGGATATTTCGCACCGGTACCAGCCACCGGAATCCCGACCGAGGCCGCGGGCCTAATCCAATACACGGAAAATGCATCCGGTATAAAAATGGATCTCTCTTTTGGTGCAAAAAAATAAAAAAAGCCGGATAAAATCCGGCTTAAATTTTGGTAGCGGGAGAGGGAATTCGCCATCGGCCCCGGCCTTGGCGGAACCGCACAAATTCGCGCAATGCGCGACCGGCATGTTTCCACATGCCTATTTGCTTGTTTGAACCCCCTTTTCCGGGTGTTCTGCGTCCCACACATTCATTTATCAAAAATTAAAACCGACACAAGGTCGGTTTGAATTTTTGGTAGCGGGAGAGGGACTTGAACCCCCGACACGTGGATTATGATTCCACTGCTCTAACCAGCTGAGCTATCCCGCCAACGACCCCGATTATAACAGAGAAATTTCCGATTGCAAGGCAAAAGCGCATACCTATAAAAATATGAATTCGTTCATATTTTAAATTATTATTATATTTAATAAAATTGTATTGCAGCCAAAACGAAAATAGTATATATTTCCGCTTATGAAAAAAATTGCGCTTGTTTTAGTATTGTTATTTGCCGCAAATGCGGCGAATGCCGAATGGAATCCGTTTTTTGGTAACGCCCAAAATCAAATCGTCGTAAATGTCGGCCAGGGTGTAAACAGTGGCTTTCTTATCCCGCCGCCGTCACAGTTCGTGCCGTTTTACATGCTACCTAATATCCAGTATTCGCAGCCGACAACATTCTTTGGCATGCCGGCGCGTCAATCGTTGAACTTTGGTGAAACGGTCGGAATGGGCAAAAAATACGGCTGGGATTGGATATCGCTGTCGATTCCAATGCTGTGGGCATCGGGTGATGTGGCGCTGCTGCATGGGGAAAATTGGTACTATGCGACCGGCGTCGGTGTCGGATTCCAGGCAAAGGAAAACGACCGCTTAGGGGCGAAACTGGTGTTCCAGTTTAAAATATCCGGCGGCTATCGCTTTAACGAGCGTTGGGGCGGCGAAATATTTGTTCAGCATTTCTCGAACGGCAACACGGCCGAGGAAAATCATTCCTACGCATTTTATGGCCTGGGCGTGTCGTATAATTTTTAGAAATTAAAACAATTTAATAAAACAATGGAATTATTGACCACTATAAAAATCCCATAAATAATTAAATTGTTTTAAATATGCATTTTTTGTTTTAGCATCATTTATAAAAATGCAGTTTTCACTGTTACTACTGGATGCATTTTTCGTCCAATTATAACTACCTGTAACAATTTCCTTATTATCAAATATTGCTATTTTATTATGCTCTATCTTGTGTTTTGTTCCAGAATTAGTTCTAACATCCAGACCTGCATTTTTTAGTTCGCCTACTAAAGAATGTTTTCCTGACGCTTGCAACCGATCTGTTATAATCCTAACAGTGGCCCCACGTTTTTGTGCGGAAATAATAGAATTTACAATATTACGATTAGTAATTCCATAAACAGCAATATCTATTTTAGATGAATCATTTATTCTTTGGACAATATTATTTTCACAATCTAATCCCGGTGTAAAATACACTTGAACCCATGCCTTGTCTGGTACTTTTTCGATAAAAGCAACATTATCCACATATTTTAAGTCATGATTTCTTGGGATTGATGCTTGTTGATTATTTAAAGCACTATAAAACTGCTTCTCTTGCTTGCTATCTTTTTGAATTATTAAAAATAAAATATCTGTATTTGTCTTTTTAGCTATGATTATCAAGTCACCAGCTTTCGCTGTACGCATAACATTATTATCTTTATATGTTATTTGTCCTTTGCATCGTCCATGCCAAGAAGGCGGGCAGATATATCCCCATTTTATTTTTCCCGTATCTGTAACTATTTTATTCCCGACATAAATATAATTAACTTGATAATCAACAGTTTTGGTCCCCAGCGTTTTGTCCAGCCCCTTTGTCCCCATTATTTGTTTATTTTTATTTTGCATTGAATCCGTAGCTGTCATCGTTTTCATTGCAATATTTTTATGTTTTACAAGATATGAAATGTCAAATCCGGAATCTGAAACACTTGTAATTTCACTGTGAACAGTAATATTTTGTATTTCATGGTTTTTGCATCCGGTAAGAACAAAAATAAACACCAGATTAGCTATTAAAATTAAGACTTTTTTCATAACATGAATTATATGCCTATGCCGCTTTCTTAGTCAAGGCCTGGTTATCATTTGCAACTGTATCAGTATTACGCTGAATAAGAATACGTGTATATAACGGCCTACCATTTATATACAGCCCCTTTTTATTGTTAGTCAAATCCTTATCCCGTCCTAAAATTTTAAATTGTTTGGGATTATATCTATCAATAAAAGTAATTGGCACCCCCATAACCCCATAATAATCATAAGGTATATTATTTTTACGATTTATATTTATGGCATCAAAATTATCATATTTTGGATAATTAACTTCATTACCCTTATATCTTTTTGACAGAATAAGCGGCCTCTGTTTGTCATGCTCAAGATTTGTAAACCATGTAGACGGAATTTGTGCTTTGGCAACACCATTTATAATAACGTAATGTTTCCCACTTTGAATTAACTCCATCTGATTTTGAACATCAAATATCATTGATATTGGACCGCCTAATGGACGGGTGCCATTCCACAATTTATTATCTTTAATATTCACAAAAACTTCATCATAAGCTATGGCATTAGTTGGACCAATAATTAAAAACTTTTTATCATACTTTATCAATTGAGATACATATTCACGAAACAAGGAAAACGGCGGATTACTTACTACTATATCCGCATGTTTTAATAAATCTATTGATTGTTGGCTGCGAAAATCCAGTCCGCCCAAACCTCCTGTATACCAAATATCTTTTATGATACGCTGTTGCTTTAAATTTTGAAAATATTTAACAAAATTACTGTTGGCTGTATCAGTGTTACAATAAATTATTTTATTAAAAAAATGCTCTAAATAATTAGAGCATTCTTTTTCAATATCACAATATTGAGTATAAAACTCATCATTCTTTTTGCGCTTTACCATTGCTATCCCTATTTTAAATAAAAAAAGCCCCAAGGGGGCCTTGTCTTAACATATTATATTATACCAAAAATTATTAAAAAATTCAAGACCTAATAAAGACTTAACTTACCATTCAATTGGCGCGGCGCCATGGGATACCAAATATTCATTCGCACGCGAAAAATGATGATTTCCAAAGAATCCTCTATGCGCGGACAAGGGCGATGGATGCACGGATTTTAACACCAGGTTATTTTGCGGGTTTACAAATTCCGCCTTGCGCTGGGCATAACTGCCCCAGAGCATGTAAACAATATTTTCACGTTCGGCAACCTTGCGAATAACAGCGTCTGTAAACTGCTCCCATCCCTTGCCCACATGCGATGCGGCCCGATGCGCCTGAACGGTCAATGTTGCGTTTAACATTAAAACGCCCTGCTCTGCCCAGTGCGTTAAATCCCCCCTTGTAACGGACGGATGCCCTAAATCGTTTTCAATCTCTTTATAAATATTTACCAGCGACGGCGGCACGGGCGTCGGCGGCAGAACAGAAAAGCACAGCCCGTGCGCCTGGCCCGGTTCATGATATGGGTCCTGGCCAATCATTACAACCTTTACCTTGTCCAGCGGACACAGATTAAACGCGTTAAATATATTTGCGGGCGCGGGAAAAATCTTTTTCCCAGACAGATATTCACCACGAACAAAATCGGTAAGACGAACGAAGTAATCCTTTTCAAACTCCGAACTAAGCGCCTCTTTCCATGTCTGTTCTATTTTTACATTCATGATAAATCCTTTATCAGCCCCGTCTGACAGCTTTTCCACAACACCACATCGATATATCCGCGCGGACATTTGGTCGCCGCACACAGCGCGCCAAACATATCATCACACGCGCGCCGCACATCCGGGTCGAGCTTACCATTGTCTATCTTTTCACGCAATCCCCTGTCCCCGGCATAAATTACGCCCAAACGCTGAATCCAGATGTCGTATTTCACTACATCCTCGCCCAGGTTGCGCGCCAGATGATTTGCCGTAATTTTCCCAATATGCGGCAATTTTGACAGATATGAAATACGCGCATCCGTGTCGGGCAACAGATAATAATCCCGACAGAAATCATCACGCCCGTTCCATATTTTGCATATCGCGTTTATCTTGTTCTTGTTATTAAATAACTGCAACAGCGAATCAAAATCGGCCCCATTCTCAGAAATGGCGGCCATTATTTTTGCATGTATTTTCTTGGCTGTTTTTTGGGAAAATCCCCCCGCCAAAATCACATAGGCACAGTGCGTTGCAAATTCATCCGGGCTGCAGATATGGCGCTGTGACAGGTTTGCCTTTATTTCATCAAAGCTCTGCGCATCGGAATCCATTCCCATATCACGCAGCTGTTTATCAAGTAAAAAGAACCAATCCGCCGTAAACATTTTTAACCGTTTTGCTTTGCTTGTGCCAATATATCTGCAATATTCGGGCCAGATTGTTCTTTCCTTTCCATTGCCATTTTTTTCAGCAGCAGCGCCTTGCCCGCTTTCAGGGCATTAACGTTTTTCCCCAGAATTTTATCAAGTTCCGCAATGCGTTCTTTCTTTATCGCAATCTCTTGCGGGGAAAAACGTTCGGGGTGCGACACCTCGTAAACCAAGTGGCCGCGTTCAGAGTACAAATCCTCATTCTCAATATTTGTTTTAGCCGATTCCCCGTTCAAATATGTCACGCTTGCATCTGCGTTTACAACAAAGTCTTTCCCCTCTTCCATGACAATCTCCCCTTATACGTCCAAATTCGCATCCAGCGCATTTTCCACGATAAAGTCACGGCGGGGTTCCACAACATCACCCATCAGCATTGAAACAACCTCGTCTGCCTTGGCGGCATCGTCGACCTTAACCTGGAACAGACTGCGGTGGTTTGGATCCATTGTCGTTTCCCACAGCTGGTCCGCGTTCATTTCTCCCAGACCCTTGTATCGCTGAATTTTTAATCCGGTTTTTGCATATTCAAACGCGGTATCCAACAGCGCCAACGCCCCCCAGATTTTCTGAGATTTTGCCTTTACACGCAACGTGGCCGGTTTCGAGAAAGTATCCATTAGTTCTTCGCGGCCATCCATTCTGTGCCATCCGCGGATTTCCGGACCGTTTATTTTGTCACGCGACAGCATATAGCTTTCGGTTACACTGCGCAGCGTGCGGGTTATCATAATACCTTCGCTGTCGGCTGTTATTTTCCATCCCCGTTCAAACTCCAGTTCCTGGGAATCGAGCATATGTGCGGCCGCGGCCAGATTTGATTCATTTTCGTTCTCAAATACATGATTCAGTGCCAGCGCCTCTATAAACCGCAACGGCATAACATGCGACAGGGACTGTAACGTATTGCGCATGTTCAATATAAGGCTCAACAGGCGCTTTAAATCCGCCCCCGATATCTGGGCGCCGCCGGCGGTTTCTATGACACCGTCTGTTGCCAGCTGGTCCATCAGGTAATCATCCATCTCGCGCTGGTTTTGCAGATAAATCTGGGTCTTGCCGCGCGTTACGCCATAAAGCGGCGGCTTTGCAACATAGATGTATCCACGCTCAACCGTTTCGGGCATGTGACGGTAAAAGAATGTCATCAACAGCGTCTGAATATGCTGGCCGTCAACGTCCGCATCGGTCATGATAATAATCTTGTGATAGCGCATTTTTTCGATATCAAATTCGTCTCTGCCGATACCGGTTCCCATTGCAGAAATCAGAGTTCCGATTGACTGGGATTCCAGCATTTTGTCAAAACGTACGCGTTCAACATTTAAAATCTTTCCGCGCAGTGGCAATATTGCCTGGGTCTTGCGGTCACGGCCCTGCTTTGCGGTACCACCCGCCGAGTCCCCCTCAACAATAAACAGTTCGCATTTTGCAGGGTCGCGTTCACTGCACCCCGCCAGCTTGCCAGAGATAATATTCAACTCTGGTCCGTTTTTTTTGCGCGACAGCTCGCGCGCACGGCGCGCCGCCTCGCGGGCGGTTGCGGCCTCTATGATTTTATCGATAATTGATTTTGCAATCGCCGGATTTTCATCCAGATACTCGTACAGCATTTCCGACACAGTGCTTTCAACAATGGGGCGCACCTCGCTCGATACCAGCTTGTCCTTGGTCTGGGAACCGAACTTGGGGTCGGGAATCTTTACACTGACGATACTGGTCAGACCTTCTCTGAAATCTTCGCCCGACAGATTCACATCCTTTTTGTTGGACTTTTCACCAATGTATTTATTAATCGCACGCGTCAGCCCCGCACGGAATCCGGCCAAATGCGTTCCGCCGTCACGGTTGGGAATATTGTTGGTAAAGCACAGCGACGTTTCAGTATACGCCGTCGTCCACTGCAGAACCACCTCTATATATGTGTCGCCGACCTGCTTTATCATCTGTATCGGCTCTTTGTTAAGCAGTTCTTTTGATTTGTCCAGATATGTGGCAAAACCCTTTAAACCGTCTACAGAATGAAATTCGCGTTCTTTCTTGTCCGCCCCGCGCAGATCTTCAAGTATAATCTTTACATTCGCGTTCAGATAAGACTGTTCGCGCAGCCAAGTCTCGAGTGTGTCAAAACTGAACTCTGTCCCTGTGAACGTATCGGGGGACGGCTTAAACGTAACCTCTGTTCCGTGTTCAATACCGGATTTATTTTGCGTTATTTTCAAATCAGTTGTCGGCACGCCGTCGGCAAACGTCATAGAGGCTTCCTTGTCGCCGCGCCAGACGCGCACCTCCAGCCAGGATGACAGCGCATTTACCACCGACACACCCACACCGTGCAGACCGCCCGAAACTTTGTACGCGCCGCCGCCTTCGTTGTCAAACTTGCCCCCCGCGTGCAGCTCGCACATAATCAGTTCCAGCGCACTGCGTCCGGTTTCATGATTAATATCAAACGGCATACCGCGCCCGTTGTCGCGTATCGTGCATGACCCGTCTGGATTAAGCGATACAAAGACTGTATCGGCATAACCGGCCATCGCCTCGTCGATAGAGTTGTTAACAACCTCATATATCATGTGGTGCAGGCCACTGCCCCCCTCGCCCACGTCGCCTATATACATTCCGGGGCGTTTTTTCACAGCCTCCAGACCTTTAAGAACCTTAATTGAATCGCCGGTATATTCGTTGGTAACAGCCATTTAAATTCCTTTCTTTTTTCTAGGCAAACAATAGCAATTTCTGCTATAATTAGCAAGAAAAAAGGGGATTATTTGCCATGAAGTTCAAGCTGCTGTATTTTGGAGAAATCTTAATAAACCCAAAGAAACGGGCCCAGCACATATCCGATATCCGGATGCAGTTCCACCCACAGTTAAAAAAACTGGTCGAGCATCAGCCCTGGACCAACATGACAAAGTTCATGCAGCCCGGCGCCACAAAAAGCCCGATAACAACGCGCCATATCGGCGGCATCGACTGGAATCCGATTATCACACCGAACTTAAAGCTGATTGCGGAACTAGATATCCAAATGCTGCACCCGGAAATTGTTGGTCTGGCGCGCTCTGACATAGACAACCGCATAAAAACATTGCTAGACGGCCTGCGTGCGCCGCAAAATGAACATGAAATCGGGGCAAACACGCCGCGCGACATCGGCCCGATTTATACGCTATTGGATGACGACCATCTGGTAACAAAACTATCCATTAACACCAGCCATTTGCTGTCAACCAACATGTTCGACCCGAATACGATACGCACGCCAGACACGCTGTTTATGATGATTGACGTAAACGTCCGCGTTGTCGAAGGAAACCTGGAAAACCTGCCGTTTATGGTATAAATAACATCTGGCGCCCTGCGGGGCGCTTTTTCTTTCTGCTTCATTTATAACAAGGAAGTGCCCCGGTCTATTTAATTGAGAAGGCGCAGACCGGGGTATAAAAATTTCACAACGTAACCCGCCGCATGAAAAAAATACCGCCAAAACATATAGGGCGGTTGGAAGGTGGAAATCATGCAAAAATTCATGCCCGGTTATTCAATATATTCGCCGGCCTCCAACCCCGTAGGGCGGAGCATGTAACGCCTGCGCAAGCGATTTTTGTCGCGAGATTTCCACACTCGCATAATAGGACCCCCTATTACGAGTATTATTATATCTTATTTTGATTAATATTCCAAGAATATATTCCTATGAGGCTTATGACAGTGCGGCCGTTATCTGGTCCTGCATCTGGAATGTTCCCAGAACAACCCATGCAATTATCAGCGATACCAGCATGATTCCTATGCTGTTAAGGGTGCTGGAAATCGCCTCCATCCGGCGTACGGAATCGTCCAGATAGTCATTTGCCACGCGCGACAGATTCTGGTCAAAACCGTTCATATCTGCATATATTGCCAAATCGCCTATGATTTCATCATTCGGGAAATCCAGCCCCGTATTAGCCAGCGCCACCCCCAAATTATCACCATTTGCGATATGTCGCAACGCGGCGCTTAAAACCCCGCGCAGATATCTGTTTCCATTATCGGCCAACATACGCATCGCATCGGGTACGGTCATTCCGGCGGCCACCATCGCCGACAGCGACATCAACCACGACACGGAAACACGTATTTTATAAACACTCCACGGCGGCATGCGGTCCATAAACGCACGCGCACGCCCTGTCCAGTTTGGCAGACTGACCCAAATAACCCCCGTCAAAATAACCGCCACCAGAACGACCATAAACCAATATTTATGCGCCGCCGCACTCAGCCATATCAGCGACGCGGCCGCACCGCGCCATACAACGTCCGTACCGGCCGCATCGGCCAGTGGCGGAACCAGATACAGCCCCACCATAATTATTATCCCAAACGTCAGCGCCAACAAAAACATCGGATATGCCATTGCGGATGCCATTGCACGGTTTATACGGCGCGTACCTTCAACCACGCGGCCTATATTTTCCAGCGCCACCGCCAGATTTGAAATATTTCCCGACGTCAGCAACAGTGTTTCTTCCGGCGGAACCCAGCCGCGTGTGGCCTCTGAAAAACTCATACCGCGTTCCAGATTTTTTTGCCATTGACGCATTACAATTGCAAACGGTTCGCCCGGTTTTCGCCCACCGCGCGATTCAATCATCTCTATCCGCCCCAGCGCATTCATCAACGTAAACTCGTTACGCAACAGCGACGCTAATTTACGACATGTCGCCATACGCTTTGACGTGTTCAGACGAAATACAATTTTTGCATACAGTTTTTCCAGCCGTTCCATCAATATACCCCCGGCCGGTCCAGCAGCCCAACCCAGCGTTCCAGTTCATCAACACCGATTATACCCTGCAGCATTAATGACACGGCGGCCTCTTTCAGTGTACGCCCGTCCATATTTTCCAGCCAATATCGTACGGCACCGTCTGTATCGCCCGACAGTGCCAGGCGCAAAAATTCGCTGTTTGTGATTATGATTTCCCCGGCCTTGATACGCCCCAGCGTTCCGGTCCGGCCGCATTTTTCACATCCCGCCCCGCGGACAAACACCTGGCGCAGGCCCAATTCCCCGAACGCATCCATAACGCGTCGATATGCGGGATGTTCTGGATGATCGGCCAGCGGCTCGCGACAATCCGGACACAGTTTTTTAAACAACCGCATCGATATCAGACCGCGCATCATTGTTTCTTCTTTCAGCTTGAACCCTTCGACCCCCATATCCAGCAATCGCGTCAGCGCCGCCATTGCAGAGTTCGCATGCAGCGTCGTCCAAACATTGTGACCCGACAACGCGCCCTTTACCGTTAACTGTGCCGCCGCCAGTGTTCGTATTTCCCCAACCATCAGCGTATCAGGGTCACTGCGCAACGCCGCCGCCAATGCCTCTGTAAACTTTTCCTCGCGCTGTTCTTCGTTCATGGCGTTGACCACAGGCATCTGATGTGCGCCAAAAATCTTTTGTTCGGCCGGGTCTTCAACCGTAATCAGGTTGATTTCATATCGCCGCTCTTTCAGCATCAGCGACATATTCCGCACCAGCGTTGTTGACTTACCCGAACTGGTTGGACCGGCAACAACCACCAATCCCGTCGGGAACGAACGCAACTGCATCAACAGTTTTTGCTCATACTCGCCAAATTCCTGGCCGGATTTTATCCCCTCTGACGGATTGTCGTACAGCAGACGCATAACGACATACCGACTGCCGAATGCAATGGGATTAAACTGCATACGTATCGCCAGCACGCCCGCCGGCAGATATAAATCCTTGGTCCCACGCAGGGGCGTGCGCCCGTCTTTCTGGGCGGACTGATATTCGTTCTGGGCATAGTTGGCATTGGATATGTCGGCCGATGCAAACGCCGCGCGAACAAATGATTCGCCCCATCCGGAATTATATTCCAGTACCGGCTGCATACTGCCGTCTATGCGGAAATAAATAGTGGTCTGGTCTGCAACCTCTATATGAATGTCGGAAACTTTTTGTGCGGCGGCACGTGCAACGATATCGACAAAATCCTTTTGCATCTGGTTGTCGTAATCGGCGCGTCCGCGGCCGTCGCCGGCGCGGCCCTCATACGTCTTGTATATTGTCGACAACAGTCCTAAATCGGAATAAAAAGGCGTGTCAGCCTTTCGCCCGCGTCGTGCCAGCAAATCAATAAACGCCAAAACGCGCCCGTCGTATCTGTGCGTGCGCGATATAATCAGCTCTCCGCCTGAAAAATAGGCAATTAAACTGCGCGTGTCCTTGGACAGCTCAAATTCGCCCCCGGCGGCCGTCAGCAAACGATTACCATTTGCAAAAAGATAGTCGACGATGTCTTTATTAGTCGCATTCTCCAGCCCCGCCGGCACAGACGGCGTGGTTGAAAAAGGATTTATTATGTTTTTATCTGTCGTCGCCATTTCTACCGCCCGGTTTATGCTCAGCGATTGCCGCCAATGTTTAATGTCTGGCTTTTGCCGTCTTTGACAAACACAACGCCATCATCCAATGAAATAGATTTCACAGAAAACCCGTCCAGGTCCGCCCCGACACGAATACGTTTTGTCTGGCCGGTGTTAAGCGATTCCACCGTCGCCTGCAGCTGGGAACCGGCGCCTATTACGTTTATCAGACGAAAATTGTCCGCTATGGCGTCATCGCCATCATCCTCGGATGCGCGCGCCGCAGAAGATGTTGCGGCCCGTGGGGCGGCGGCCTCCTCCTCTAATGATTTCTTTTCGCGTGCCAATCTTGCGGCCTCTGCCTCCAGCTTGGCTTTTTCTGTTTCCAGCTCCTGTTGCTGGGCCTCGGCCCGGCCCGACAGGGTATCTATTTCCATATGCAGTTTTATCTTTTCCGCCGCCAACCGGTCCAGTTCCAAATCCAGCTGGGCGCGTTCTTTTTCCAACTGCATCAAAACCTTTTCCTGTTCCAAATCCGTAATCTGCTGAAACAGGCTGCCCTCAACCTTGTAATCGGCAACCGCCTGGGCGCCGCGTAAATCCATTTCATCGTCGGCCGCGACATCCTCTGCACGCACGCCCCCGCATACCAATACGGCAAACATCGCCGCCACATACCAGATTTTCTTATTTTGCATATATTATCACCTCATAGTTCCAGATGCGTCGCGTTGCATCCCATGCACATCGCGTCATATACACGCCGCCAAAATCAGCGAATATCTCCATAAACTGCATCGGCGTCAGCTTGGATGACGCGGCAATTTCTACAATATCGACAGAAACAGTTTCAACGCCGTTTGTTATCGCATCCGCAACAACACCTATTTCGGCATCGTCGTCAATAGACTGAAACAGACTGTACACATCGCGTACAATTGTGGCGGCATCACGTTCGTCGCGCGACGCGACAGTGTCTAATTCCGGCAACCGCACGCGGACATTCAACGAATTCTCGGCCTGTTCGCGCACAAACGCCCCGGGCATCAAATCACCTGCAATATCATAAAAATCGGTAAGTGTTCCAAACCCGCGTCGAAAATCCGCACTGGCGTATTGTTCGCCGCATTCTGTCGATGTCTGATTCCATCCGGCCACCGGCTGCATTAAAAACCCAATCGCACGATAGCATGTTTCCGCACGTGCCATTGGATCTGGCAGATAATCATACGGCATGCGCAATGGTTCTATGGGCGCGGCCTTTTCTATTTCAAATGCCGCATCCAGCTCTTTATTTTTTTCTTCTATTCTGCGCTTGTACTCGGCGGCCAGTTCCGGATTTATCGACGAAACCTGGGGCCGCGGAGTCATCATCTGAGCAATCGGCCCGCGAAACATATAAACCAGCCCCAACACAAACAGCGCGATTATCGCCGCCGAGGCCAGCCCCATTTTTATCCGGCTGATATGACGCAGTACCGCCGGCGCACGGCCGGTTATCACATCAGACAGTGCCCGCTCTACCGCGCGCGGCATAGACCATGCGCTGGGGGCGAACAACGCAGACCAGTCTGGTATCTGGGCCAGACGCAGATATTCGGCACGCGCCGCCGCCTCTGAATCGAATAAAACATCGTTTAATATTATTCCGTTTCGCACCGCGACCAGGTAATACATGCGACCTGTCTGAAACACCCCCAAAAATGACGAGTACTCGGTCATGGTGTCCATGATTTCAGCCGCGGCGCTGTGCATTCCGCGGCGATGGCCCATCTGGCGCGACCCCAACCCGACCATGGCCCGATAATCCACATACAAACTTAACTTTCCATCAATGGAACGCGCCAAACTGCGCGCATAATTGCGTGCAATAAAACCACTGGCGATTGGCTGCCAAAACAACCCTGTGGCGTATTTTTTCCTATCAACAGTTATTACTTGATTTATCAAACTCTCTCCCGGATATCCTTGAATGCAATTATAACATAAAATTACGGCGCATGGCAAACACAGAATAAAAAACACCCGCCGTTTTTTCAGGCGGGCGATTTTTTTGTCGGCCGATTACCGGCATTCGCCGTATGCGCCGGTTGCCCCGCATGTTGTGGTAACAACATCCACCGGATATGCAATCGTTGCGGCGCCGCCGTTTTTGGCGGTGCGAACACTGCGCGGATGCGGACAGTCATAAACATTTGCCACCAGAACAAACGACCGTTCCGGCCCGAAAATTACCCACTCGTTCGGGCGTGTGCGCGAACTGGTTATCCAATATGCATTACCGGGGCGCGCCTGGTCTGCGATACGGTTTTCCAGATAACGCCGTGCATCATCGGCATCATAAACAGACACCTCTGATTCTAATTTGTACAAGAACGTGCAACCTATCGGTTCCGCATCCAGCTGGGTTAAAAATTCACTGCCGTTTTCATTTTTTATCATACCCCCGCATGCACACAGCGCCGCCAATGCAAACACAGACAAAAACTTTTTCATTTCATATTCCTTTTTAATTCGTCTCACATTCAACTATATCATAATTGCGGGGGTCGCTGAACAGTTTTTTCAAAACAACGTTGTTCATTGCATGACTGCCCTTGTACGATTCCAACCGTCCCGCAATCATCCCCCCGGACGTCGCCATGTCACCGACCGCATCTATAATTTTGTGACGCACAAACTCGTCGGGCCATATCAGCGCATTCAGTGTTCCATCCCCTGCATCGTTTAGCGCAATTACATTCGTTTCATCCGCGCCGCGCCCCATTCCGCGGGCTTTTAAATATTCCCATTCCGAATATTTTCCAAACGTGCGGGCACGTGCAATGTTTCCGATAAAATCAGCCACGGATTGTTTTGAACCATCAAACTTGTATTCATATGTTTGTCTGCCGATTATCTTTTCGCGATAAACCAGCGTGGCAGAAATATCCAGCGCCCCGCCGTCATTTGGCACCAGCTTTACATATCCGTCACTGCGCCGGCCCGACATCAAATCATAAAACCACAGTTTTATGCGCAACCCCAATGGCAACATCCGCCGAACATCACGCGCCAATGCAACAACAGGCCGCCGCACAACAATTTTTTTCATTTTTCCCGGCGTCACGCCCGCCCCGCGAAAAGCATCAATAAACACGGCCGCACTGCCGTCCAGTATTGGTGTTTCCTGACCGTTGATTTCTATAATCGCACTATCTATGCCGGAAATAAACAATGCCGCCATCAAATGCTCTATTGTCTGAACATGGGCGCCGCCGGGCATGCCAATTGTGGTATTGCGCATCTTTGTATCGCCAACGTTATCAAAACGCGCCTCTATCAGTTCGCTGTTGGGTATATCAATGCGATGGAAAAATATACCTTTCCGGTCGAACGGACGAACCACAATTTTTACCGCGGCGCCCGAATGTATCCCGCGCCCGGACAATACTACTTCTTTCTTTAACGTCGGCATGCCAGTTTCTCCTTTAGCCAATCATAAAACCCGCTATCAATAACTGTTTTCAGTTCGGCATATTTTATTTCATCTCGGACCGCATGCGGCAAACGAACCCAGTCCTTTTCCGTCGTAACCAGTCGCGCACCACGGCGTTGGGCCGCGTTACGCAAACGAGACACATCTTCATCCGTATATTGGTAATGATCGGCAAAACTTTTTTTATAAACAATATTTTTCAGCGCTGAAAAAAACTTTTTAGGATATCCTATGCCTGCAAACGCGGCCAGCCGGGTCTTTTCCCCGTATGGCGAGACCGTTTCATTATGTGCATAAAAAACAGGAATCCCGTCCGGTAATTTCAATCGGCGTTTTTTCTTTGCACCCGTCTTGATAACAATTATTGCATCCGCCCGCCGCGCGGCCCGCATCGGTTCGCGCAGTGGACCGGCCGGCAAAACAAACCCGTTTCCCGCGCCCAATCCCTCATCAAACACCAATATAGAAATGTCTTTTTTTATACGCGGATTCTGGAATCCGTCATCCATTACAATCGGCCCGTCGTCATTTTGCGCGTTTAACAGACAAACATTGCTTTTTCTGTCGCCGGTATGAACCTGAATGCCATGCCGGCTAAGCATTAATGCCTCATCCCCGATGTTTCCGGTTTTTATACCCTTTTTATATCCGCGCATTACTACCGGCGCCCCCAGGTATGATGCAATCGCACGCACAACCGGCGTCTTGCCAACACCGCCGGCAAAAATATTTCCAACACATACAATCTTGCGCTTTGACCTGTACGCGCCAATTTTACGTACGCCGTATACAAAACGCGACATCATGTAATATACAACCGAAAACGGCCATAAAACAAACGATATTGGCGTCTTTCTCAAAAACCACCACGGAGTTTTCATTTCCTGCTCTGCTTTTTATTTTTTTTAGCATTTTTGCGTGCGGCCTTTTCAGCCCGCATGGCATCCTTGAAACGCCGCGCTGTTAAATCCTGTTCGGCCGGCTCCAACCCGAATTCTGCATCCATTTCACGCATTTGCCCAACCATGTATTCTTCAAGACTTTTACGCGCCGCCTCAAAATCTTTATCCGATGCCTTTCTGTCTATAAAGACCGGATTACCAACGTTACACGTAATCTTGCCAAAAGGCAACGCGACCAAATACCTGTCCCAACGCTTTTGCAGACGCGCCCGCGATGCAGAAAAGCATACGGGAATAATTGGCGCACCACTCATTTTTGCAAAATACAACGCACCGTCTTGAACGCGCAAGGACGGGCCGCCAGGTCCATCGGGGGATATGCAAACAGAATAGCCGCCCTGGCGCAATACACGCACGCCCTGGCGCAGAACCGATATTCCGCCATCAGAGGTACTGCCGTAAATTGAACGTAATCCGAATAAATTCTGTAATTTTGCCATCATTCGCCCGTCTTTATGACGACTTGCCACGGCATAAGAACGCATACCGCGCATGCAGACAATCGGTGACAACATCATACTGCGCCCATGCCAAAACACAAAAATAGCAGGTTTTCTGCGGTATTTACGAAAAACCTCTATATTTTTTATACGCAGACGCGATGTAAAATAAACAAACCAAATAGATACCGCCATTAACAAAGCGATAATCCACTGAAATATCGGCAGACGTAAAACAGGTTCCCAAAAACCCTTCCATAATTTTCTAAAAGTTATTTCCATATTATATTACCTTGCTATATAAATCTGTAAGATATTAGCAGTAAAAAAATGATAATTCAAGAAAGGATAGGTATTTAGTCATTATATCATGGCGGCAACAAAACAATAGATAACGACAAAAAAATCTCATTATAGTTGTATAAAAAGTTAAAAATTAGAAGAAATTCGGAAAAAGTTCATTTTTTAATTGACAGTAAAAGATATAAAGCTATAATGACAGAACGTTGACGCGGAGTAGAGCAGCCCGGTAGCTCGTCAGGCTCATAACCTGAAGGTCTGTGGTTCAAATCCACACTCCGCAACCAAGATTTTCCGCAGAATTCTGCGGATTTTTTATTACTCTCCCCACCATCAAATTTTCCCGTTTGCTATGTATTTGCTATGGATGGCATTTGCGACCATTAACGATTTCCGTTGAATATTAAGGATAATAGTATAGGCTAAATCATGTCTTCAAAGGAGATTTGTATGAATTATACAGAATGGGTTGATATTAAGCCACTGAAAAAATGCACGTTGCAACAGGCATGTGAATTTGCCGCCTTTAATTGGGAACCGGTGGACGACTTTACCGACAAGACACTGAAAAGACCATCCGACCGAACAAGCGCAAATGAACGCAACGACACAATTTGGCAAAACAAAATGAAAACAGCCGAAGACAAGATAACATATTTCCTTAGAGCTAATAAACTGATTGCCTCCGGCAAGGTCAAAACCAAACGGATTGAAAAAATTGACCTGTCAACTGACTGTGTTATTAACATTGAAAACAATGCAATAACAGACGACGCACACACATACACGGACATAGAACTTGATTTCTATGAACTGCAAAGCATACTAAAACACCCACTGTCACGAATGCACTTTACATTGTCGCTGGAAAACGACTGTATTTTCTTAACCATTGATGATAACGCTGTAAAAATACTCGTCAAACGCCTGCAGGCCACAGCCAAAAACACCAGCATCATCAGAAATATTATGAACAACCCGAACAAACTGATTACACGCGACGAATTTGCAAACATTGACAAGTACGATAGAATTGACCAAATACTTGACAGCTGCTTACCAAGTGACATTTATCATCTGTTTTTTGATTGCACATCAAATTCGGCACTTTTTAACCCAAACGCATCCGATATAGATTTACAAAAACACGGCATAAAAACACTGACAGTCGTATAAAAGCGTCATCATTTCCATAAAAAAACGCACCCAAATTCATAACAAAGGGTGCTTTTTTTATGCAAAGAAAAAGACACATACACCTTTCGTCTTTTCCTCAGTATTTTCAATCAGCATAAGGTATCATAACATTATAAAACCAAAAGGTTATACTATGAATGAAATTAAACTCCAACTACTTGACCAAAAGATGGCGGCGACCTATCTGGGAACAACCGTCGCCAGTATGAACACATTGCGCGCCCAGAACAAGTTGAACATCCCGTTTGTTCGCTTTGGACGTCGCATTAAATACAAACGCGAAGACCTTGACGCATGGATTGCACAAAATCGCGTTGTACCAACAACAGACACCAACTTCTAACCTTTCGTTTATGACGCTGAACTGTGCTTTACATGGCTATTTACCAGCGCATAGACCAAACACAAAACCACAACTGCCATAAATACATGCGCAGTTAAAGTAACCATTAGGGAACAGATAATCATGAAGGATAGAAAGGAGATAATTGAATGGATAAATAACCAAATCAACACAGAAACGTTATTCTTGTCGGTTCATTTTGATACGCCACCAACAACCAAAGAAGAAATTTGCGCCCGTTGCCGACCGATATTCAAACACCTGTTCAGAAGTCTTGTCGGTCGTCATTGGCTTAAAGCATACAACCGTTATTTCACTGTCATAGGCTTTCAGGAATACGGTAAATACGGAAACATGCACGCACATTTCTTGCTTGTATGCCGGACAAAGTTTAACGCCACAACGGTATTAAAACGCTTAATAACCCTGTCCGACATTATAAAAATGGATGTATGGCAATCCGAAACCGACAAAGCCACACAAAACAAACGATATTCAAATGACATTGTTATAAAACAGACATATTCCAGCGATGTCATCAACTATACAACCAAAGAGATACGCATCTTTAATCAACGCATCAGCGACACCCTGATTCTTGATGTAGATTTGTTTAACAAGACAACCATAGGAGAAAACGACATGTCAAATTCTCATCCGAACACCAGCGGCCTGACCCCGTTCAACAAGATGGACGCTGACGAACGCCGTAAAATACAGAGCGCGGGTGGCATCGCCCGTTCAGAGAAAGCCCGACAGTTAAAAAGTATGACTGAAATAATCAACGGCCTGCGCATAGCATCAGATACCGACCCAATAGAATCCGCCGTTTCCAATCTGTATTTCAGTTTGATTGACCCGACAGTATCCGTCAATGAACGACTGCGTATACTTACCACCCTTTACAAGATAATCGGGACAGAAAAAACAAAACCGGAATGACCTACTGCACAGGCGAACGACAGAGCATAACAACATCCGATTTACAGGGCAATGACAGGGCATATCAGCCCTGTTTTTATACTTTTACGCTCGCCAACAAAAACATCTTTTCACTGCACAATCACTGCTGACTGGCACACCACACCTTATTTAATCACATCATCCTTTTTTGTTTTGTTGTCACATATAAAGCAATCACTGACTCGCATTTGGCACAAATCCCACTGCAAATTCATTTCGTCATATTTCTTCTTAACTGTCGCACTTGGATTTTGCATGGCTATCAAGAAAAGGTCACTTCTTTCCTTATAAAAATCTATGGCAGATTGATTTGACACAAAACCGTACTTACTACACTTAATATCTTTTTTATATTCTTTTAAACACTCGCAAAATTCTACGTTTTCCTTTTTTGTGCGAACAGGCATACAATTATCATACAAAAACAATCCAACACACCCGACAACAGCAATCCCAAAAATTACCAACAATACTTTCAATACCTTTTTGACATTCATTTTGTTCTCCCTTGTTTCAAATTAAAAACACTTATCAAATTGTGAATTCGTTATATACGCGTCATATTGTGATGAATGTTCTTCATCATAGTAGATAGGCGAAAACATACATTCTCGTTTTACACATTCCGACGCTCTGTGCGCCCATCCCCAACAATCCGAATGGCCATCATATACACAGCGGTCATAAAGACGATTCCCGTAACCGGTCGCAAACCAACCAATCCCATCCAAATAATCAATATAGTCTTCGCACTTTATGCGCGCCTTTTCCCACTTCTCTTTCTTTTCCCTTTCAACCCGTGCGGCTTGGCGTTGTTGTTCCTTATATTCCTCCTGAATAGACTTTACTCGCGTTATACACGCATAATTTAACACATGGCATTCATATTTTTCTTCGCCGACTGTGTACACTTGTGAACACCCGCCAACAAGCATCATCGCAACCAAAATAACCATTTTTCGCATAATAACACACCACCTTTTGTTTACGCAAAAGATGGTGCGGGGAATTAAAGAAATCACTATACAGATGACCCCGATAGCTTTCGGATATAATCCTGTTTTATGGCTACCGGTTCCCCGCTTTCCCAGCGGGGATATGAAATTTATGGTGCCATATCCCGGCACACCCTGTATAGCGCGGTTCTTTACGCCACGGCATCCTCTGCGGATACAGTACTCAAAATACCCAAAAACGAGAAAAAAGTCAAATTATTAAAAACATCACGCTCTGATTTCTCATCATTATAACACTTCAGTTAATTAACAATTGAAACAAATAAAATATGATATAAAATCAAGAAAAAGGATACCAATTATGAAAACAACCAATGAAGCCGAAAATATGGCCAAAGCTTTATCCGTCACCGACATGTCTCTAGAAGAAGCAATGGTTAAACTTGGTAAAAAAACAGAACCCCCAAAAACCATACCAACAGATTTTATTCAAGACGGCTGTTCGGAAGTGTCATTGTTTAAAAATCACCCTATTCGTAAAATATTCCACAAAAACGAATGGTTTTATTCAATAGTGGACATTATAAGAGTTATCGTTGGGACAGACAGACCTAGAAAATACTGGGGAGACCTAAAAGATAAACTATTGAACACAGAAGGTTTTTTTGACATTTCCGACAAAATCAACAAACTCAAAATGGTTTCTTCTGATGGAAAAAAATACCCAACTGAAGCCGCTGATGCCGAAACCATCTTCCGTATAATACAATCAATTCCAAGCCCAAATGCCGAACCATTTAAACGGTGGTTTGCAAGGGTTGCATATGAACGAATACAAGAAATTCAGAATCCTGAAGTCGGTGCCAGAAGGATAATGATGCTTTATAAAGCAAAAGGGTATTCAGACGAATGGATTGCCAATCGTATAAAGACTATTGCCGCGCGTAAAGAATTGACCGACGAATGGCAAAGACGAGGCATAACAAGTGCAGGCGAATTCGCAATCTTAACAAACATTATTAATAAAGAAACTTTTGATAAGAATGTACAAGACCATAAAACTCTCAAAGGTTTGAGTAAAACAGATGATTTACGCGACCACATGACACCTATTGAACTTGCTTTGACAATGCTTGCAGAAACAACAACTAAAGAATTCGCGAAAAGTATGAATGCCCAAGGAATGAAATCAAATGCCGACGCCGCCAAAAAAGGAGGCGAAGTAGGAAAAGCGGCTCGTATCAGTATAGAACGAAAACTAGGTAAATCAGTAGTATCCGAAACAAATTATTTAACTCCAAGACAAAAGCAAATGCGGATTGAAAATAAAAAGTCATAAATATAAAACCGGTCATACGACCGGTTTTTATCATTTTTCTTTTCTGACGCCTTTAAAAGGTCTTCCATCAGATTTAACATCCATAAATTGCCCTGTCGCACCATTTCGTTTAACATAGCAACCATTTGTCGGATTAAAACATTGAGACCGTTCTCTAACAGCCCCTATTCTACGGTTGTCTCCATATGGATTATTTACAGCCATCCCAAACCTCCTACTGTATTACAACAAGTTCCCTTCATACATTCACATCGATTTCCTGCTCGTACCAAAGCAAGTATTTTTATGGTTGATGTAAAAGGGTCTGGACTTTTATGATTTGAATTACCATACGAACTGGTATTCACATGACACTGATGACATAATACCATCGCATTATCCAAACCATTACCACCATCCACTCTTTTGTGATGAACTTCTAAACCATACGTTCTTGCACATCTTGACATGTTAATTCCTTTTTGTTGTCAAGGCGGCAATCATACCCAAGACAAAGTAATTGCCATATCTTCGGGACTTTGTTATAATGGGCTTGTTCTGGGGGCCCAGTTATAGGTATCCCATATGTAAGGATTGTGATAACATAAATCGCAATCCTTGCGTAAATTACAACATATAGTCATAATTTACATCCTATAACCACAACATATTGATTATCATTTCGATTCGCAACAGGAATAAACAAAATAAAGTTTATTTTTGTCTTTACTTTTAAAAATCGCAGAAAACTGCACATTAGCGCCATAAACGAATCATTAAAATAATTTACTTAAATTAATTTGGTACATCATAATTGATATTAACTTATTCATATTTATAAATTTGAATCAAGATGACACTTTCCCCAACTCTAGCATCCGGTCAGTGGCTTTTTCCATAGCCGCACGAACGGGGTCGGCCGACAATCTGGCATAGACAAGAGTTGCGCTGGTTGATTTATGCCCCAGTGATTTGCCGATTATGTTTGTATTGGTACCGGTTATGGCCTCATAACTACCCATAGTACGTCGCAGGTCGTGCAGACGCAAGTTCTCTATTCCTGCCCTTGCCAGCAAATCCTGCCACGGTCTTTTCGGGTCTTCCAAATGGCCGCTTTTGCTCTTATTACTCGGTAAAACCCAGTCTGATTTCGCGTGCGGTTTGATTTTTTCAAACAATTCCCTTAATTGACTGGTTATCGGTACCTGCATAGGTTCACTGTTTTTGGTATCCGGCAGGTACATAAAACCGTTATTCAAATCAATCTGCGACCAGCGCAAGGCCAGAATATTGCTACGACGCTGACCGGAAAAGAGTGAAATTATAACATAATTCTTAAAGACTTCGTTATTCTCCGCCCACAGCGCATTAAAAAATCGGCGAAATTCGTCGGATTGCAAGAACCTGTCACGGCTTTTTTCCGGGAATTTACGAATACCAGCGGCCGGGTTATTATGACCCTTTACGTACCCATACTTCGCCGCAATTACGTACATATGCTTAATCAGGGACAATACACGGTTCGCCGTATACGGACTGTGCGTCTGTTTGGTCTGATTATGCAGTTTTTCCAGTTCGGATGTTTTGATACTAAGCAAGTACCGGTTATGAAAGTCCCCCAAACGATGTGTAAAGATACTGTCATCATTGGCGACCGAACGGGGCTTTTTATGTACAAGCGAATATTCCGGCTTATAAACCGTTTCATAAAATTGTTTCAGCGTTATATCACGTAAGTTTTCACGACGTTTTTCCCCCGGATGCGTACCATTTTGTGATGCGTTTTCCGACTTTGTATGCGCCGCCGCACGTGCCGCCACCACCTTAAACTGTGGCCAGCGCCCTATTTTCGTTCGTACAGGCTTTTTCTCAAAGAACATATAATGATAAAAGGTCTTTGTCCCACCATACGTCACAATCAGCATCAAGCCGTCCTTTGACCCGGAATCGTAATATATGGCCTGCCCGTCCTCTTTGGCCGGAATCGGCAACGCCGCAATGCCCTTTTCTGTAAAATTGATGTGTTGTGCTTTCATCTCAATCCCGTTCCCATTTGGCTACGTCATCCCAAATTCCAACTAAATCCATAAATTCCTTAAATAAAACACTCAGTTTATACGGATATATATCAGGGTTAAATGTTTCAAAAAATCCGGTTCCCAACAATGACAACAAAACAGCTGAACCTTTTGTTTTACTAACAGCTTTCTTTACAGCAAAAACATCTGCCGGCGCCAACTTTATAATTCCAAAAAGTTCACGATGTTGCTTTGATATAGCAATACTCGTCATTGGGTCTTTGTACGCTTTAACAATTTCCGCCAAAAATTGAATTTGCTCATAAGACAATTCAGAAAGTATTGTATTAAAATGATGAAATCGGGACGAAGACAACTGCTCTTTATTATTCATCCCAAGTATCAGCCTTGCCAAAAGACGAATATTATTCTTTCCGACCCCTTCATTAATATCATTTAATAATCTATAGACAATGGATAAAATATCATCTTGATTAACACGCGAAAAATCCCCATCACGCACTTCTTGCAAGATAATCTCTTGCAGTTCTTTTTGTCTTCTTTGTAAAAAATGTTTGGCCATCTCTGTTGGCACGCCAATCAAAGAAGCCGCATCAGATATACAAGCAACCAATAAACCAGACATTACTCTTTATCAACCTTTGTTAGCAACTTTGCATTTTGACCCGTCACAACGGACTTCCCTGTTTCCTGTTCCAATGTCAACCGCGCCTGACGTGCCACATTACCGCCACGCGATGCGACCTTCATAGTTTCCTTAAAACCCTGTGGATTTTCCTTTCTGGCGATTTCAGTTGTGGATAATTCCGCCAACATATTCAAAACCAATTCAGCATTGCTCATATTGTCGCGTAAAGACTCCTTATACAGTCCCTTCATGCGCTTATAATCACGGGTTTTCATCCCAGACCATGCGCGCGTTATTTCATCCGTCAATAACGCATATTCCAATCCCTGCTTTACACCGGCCTTGTCCCATTCGTTTGTTAATTCCTTGCGGACTTCAATAGACTTTAAGCGTTGCGCCACCCATTCCGGCGAATGCCCCATACGTTGATAATAACGCAGGGCGCGTTGTATGGCGATTTCAGGGTCGGAGATTTCATCTATGCGCTGGCTACCAACACTGGCCAACCATAATTTAAAAGGTTCGGCCTTCTTAGACGGTATTGATTGAATAAGACGCAAAATCTGTTCAGTATCAGCAACATCAGTACTATAAAATTTACCATCTGAAGATTTTAATTTCAGTTGTCCGATTTTTTCGGACAACTGACTACCTTCTTGATTTAACTGTTTTTTCAAATCACTCCAATATTTACGAGGTCTGTCCGTACCGGTCAATGCCGCAATAACATCAACGACAGAAAAATACCACTTCTCAGCCTCTTCATCCCAAGTGGTTCTGATATTTTGGTTTTCAAACAGTTTTAAACTTGTATCCGCCATGGCACGACCCCTTTCTTTATCAAATCCGCAAAAATCCGGGAATATTCCATTTTGGAAAACCCCAGTTGTAAAGAAATTCTTTACAACTTACCCCGACCCATAACCCGGACACTTTTTGCTATATATTTGCTATACGCGGCGTCTTTTGCTATGGATTTTCGTTTTTTGCTATTAACTTTTGTTAATTTTATGATATTCTACAATCCGCAGAAAATCAAGGAAAATTTAGAATTATTTATCGTAATTTATCACCTGACCCATTAACTGAAGGTCTGTGGTTCAAATCCACACTCCGCAACCAGTTTCCCCCGGCCCGTCCGGGATTTTTTTATTTTTTATAAAGAATATTTGTTTATAATATGAATATATTATAAACAGGTGGTTTTATGAAAAAAATTCTTATTGTTTTGTCTTTTATTTGCGTGGGGGCATGCGAAAAACAACACCAATGTAATATTATAGGCAAATGGACCGCGCCGGTGCCAACAATGCCTGAAATTTACCAGGGCATAGAATTTATGTCAAACGGCCGCGCATCATCTATAAATATGGCAACATTACAATATAACGAATATAAAATATCCCCCGACTGTTTAACCATTACACTGGCCGGGCACAGTATAGGTAATGGCCAAACAATAAATTTTACTGAAAATTATAATATTGAATATTTAAGTCCTGAAAAAATAAAATTAACGCGTGACGACGGCTATGCCATTACATACACGCGTCAAAAATAATATGAACGTAAAAAACTTATCTTTGTCGTTTGGCACCCAGGTTATATATGATGCGGCGGAATTCAACCTGGGGCCGCGGGACCATGCCGGCATTATTGGGGTAAACGGTGCCGGAAAATCAACACTGCTTAATATACTTTCCGGGCGCATCATGCCGGATACCGGCAAAATAGACACTGGGGGCGCCCGTATGGGTTATCTGCCCCAGATAATAGAAATAGATACCCCCGACATAACAGTATGGGAATTTTTATTATCCGGACGGCCGATTGCCAAATTAAACTCAGACCTGCAAGATTTATACATAAAACTGGCCGATGCCCCAGAAGATGAACAACTGGCAGATAAAATATCATATGTTCAGCATGAACTGGATTATTATGATGCATACGGTGCCGAAGATGCATTACTGGCGCTGATAGAAAACATGGGCATCGGTTCTGAAATCTTAGACATGCGTCTGTGCGACCTGTCGGGGGGCCAAAAATCCAAGGTTGCGTTTACACGTCTGCTCTATTCCATGCCGGAAATAATGTTACTGGACGAGCCTACAAACCATCTTGACGCCGCAACGCGTGATTTTGTAACCAAATATCTGCAACGCTATCGCGGATGTATAATGGTAATAAGCCACGACACAGGCTTTTTAAATGCGATCGCGAACAAAATAATCCACATAGACAAAACAACGCACAAGATATCGGTATTTGACGGCAACTATGATGCATTCAAGCGCAAGGATGCGGCAATGCGCCATGCACGAAACGTACAAATAGCCGCACAAGACAGACTTATAAACAATCTGTCGGATTTTGTTTCCCGTGCAAACGCGGCCAGCCCCACAAATCATGCAATGAAAAAAGCGGGCCATACACGCGCGGCACTGTTACAGAAAATATTAGACAACAGGATACAGCGCGAACAAGCATATAAAAAAGTAAAAATGGATTTGTCGCCGCACCGCGTCGGCAGTCGCCACCCAATCAACATTGATGATTTGTGGTTCCGTTACCCGGGGGCGCGCCTGCTTTACAGAAAACTGTCGTTTATTATTGAGGGCGGCGAACGTTTTCTTATTGTCGGCGAAAACGGGGCCGGCAAATCTACGCTGTTAAAATTAATAATGGGTTCGTTAAGACCGGAACGCGGTCGGATTGACATAAATCCTAAAACAGATATCGCATATTACGCCCAGGAACTGGAACAATTAAATCCGCAAGATACCGTGTTACAGGCGGTATCGTCTGACGATTATACAGATGTTCAGCTACGCGCGGTATTGGGTAATTTTCTATTCACGGGAACAGATGTGTTTAAAAAGATATCTGTTTTGTCCCCCGGGGAACGGGCGCGCGTAGCACTGTGCCGGATAATACTAAAGCGTGCAAACATGCTGATACTGGACGAGCCTACAAATCACCTGGACCCCGATACCCAGGCGGTAATCGGTGATAATTTTCGTGATTTTTCCGGCACAATAATAGTGGTCAGTCATAATCCATCTTTTGTGGAACAAATTGGAATATCACGTATGCTGATACTGCCATCGGGCAGAATCGAAGACTATGACCATGAAAAATTGGAATATTACTACTCAATAAATTCCAACAAATAAAAAAAGTATCCGATGATAACCACCGGATACTTAGAAACCTCGTCAGAAAAGCTGACTTATTTTTTCTTAAAGCCCTGCTTTGCCTTGAACTTAGGATTATCAGGGTCAATCAAGATGACTTGCTTGCCACGGCGAATTTGTTTGATGTTACCGCGCTTTTTCCAAGCCTTTAAAGAGCTTAAAAATTTCATATCTAATCCTTTTTGTGATGCGATTATAAACGCTTTTTGTAAAAAATCAAATGATTATTAATATTTTTTGTTGTTTTTGTTGGGCCTGTTGAAATTGTTGAAAAAAGTTGTTTTGTTTTTATCAACAGGTTTTCAACAATAAAATGCCGGTTTTTCGGGTTATTTGTGTGAAGTTGTTAAAAACGGCCGGTGTTAAATTAACAGTTGAAAAAATCATGGTTATCAACGTTTTTAACATAAAAAGCCCAAATCTTTTTATACTTGTTGAAAAATGTCGAAATTGTTATAATTCCTTTGAAAGGAGAATGTAGGCAATGAAACAACAGGTTTTAAAGGCCTTGGCAAACCCGGCGCGCATATTTTATGTGCCGTATTCACTGGCTGTGATGAATTTCGTAATCCAGTTTTTGATATTCGTGACGGTATTTACTGTCGTGATTGTTTTTACGCGCGGGAAAGTCGCAATAAATCCGATGTATTTTCTGTTGTCGCTGATCGGCGTTCACATGATTTTGGCCGTATTTTCAAAACGGGAACCCCAGTTGGCACAAATAATTTCTGCCAAAATAAAATTATTAAAAGAAAAAATCCCGCGGAGGCTGGTTTCCTAAATGAATAATTTTTTCAACTATTTTGCCGGCGGTCAATTTCCCATGACGGTATTAATACTGGCGATGGCGGTAATTTTTGTGTTCATCGTTTTGATGATGTACATACCGGCGCTGTCCCGCCGTATTTTTCCCCAGTTCGGATACACGCATTATGCGCGTTATCTGCCGTTTAAAACAGTGTTCAGCGATAATTCGCTGGAACTTCGTGACGGTGCGCTTACACGTGTTTGGCGTGTTGCGGGTATACAGACCGGCATCCAGGATGATGCGACGCGTGAAAAGTTTTTGGATTTGCGGTCATCGCTGTTCAACCAGATTCGCGAAGCGGGTGTCGTATTACGCTTTTTTACCGTACGTGATGCAAATCCAGAGCGTACGAATTACGAATTCTCGCAGCCTGTACTGCAAAAAATATATGACAAATGGCGCGGCCAGGGACTGCGTATTTATGAAAATAATTATTATATAATGCTGACGGTGCGGGGCAACGGTGCACGTGATAGACTGAACCAGTACGGTAATTTGCTGGAATCTATTTTGGCCCCGTATAAGCCGACCGTGATGCGCAATGAAAGCCGTGAAAACATGGCGAAGTTTTTTGGGCGCATTCTGTCGCCAATAACAAAGCCCGAGCCGCTGACCTGTGATGGTGAAATTGCATCGGTTGCAACGGTTGATGATGTGGAATTTTTACCGGGCGGCCTGGTTCGCTATACCAGCGGTGATGCCCAGATGTTTGGTGCATTGTTATCGTTTAAGGCGTCTCCAGACTATCTGGACGAAGAATTTTATGACACCATTTCCACCATACAAACGGAAATGATATGCATGAATGCGGTTACCACGATGGGGGCGGCCGATGTTGACATTGCCCTGCGCCAGCGTCGCAACACCGCATCGGACGAAGAAGGCTCGGCCCATCAGCAGATTGCCCAGGCTGTCGGTGCGATGGATGAAAACATATCCGGCAATCAGAGTTTGGTTAATTACTATCCGTTGTTTATATTGTTTGGTGCAACCGAACAGGATGTTATGTCCAAAGTGGACGAGTTTAAGAAAATATCGGCTCAGTTTGGAATATCACCGGTTGTCGAAGATTTTGCATCAAAGGTTTCCTGGTTTGCACAAATTCCCGGGTTTGACGTTTTCCCGCGCAGTTTCAAGATGCTGTCAAAAACGGCGGCGGTAAGTATTCCGATGTCGTCGACACCGCGTGGTGTTGCAAATTCCGACTGGGGTCCGGGCCCGCTGGTGGTGTTTCCCACGGCCCAGGGAACGCCCTATATGTTCCAGTTTCATGTGTCGGACAAGCCGGCGGCGGTTGCGCATACATTGACAATTGGTCCGACCGGCGGTGGTAAGACGACACTGTTCAGTTTTCTTATCGCCCAATCGTTGCGTTATCCCAAATTAAAGGCGTTCTTTTTCGACCGCAACAAGGGTGCCGAGATATTTACACTGGCCGTTGGCGGGAAATATATAACCATGCAGGGCAAGGAAAAGAACACCGACCCGATGGAGCATACATTTCAAACGCATTTAAATCCGTTAAAAATGTCGGATACTGCGGCTAATCGTGCATTTTTGCGCAGATGGTTTGCAATTATTTCAAACCAGAACGACGCGTTTGCCGCCGACGAGATTGCCCGTGCTGTATCGGTTAATTTCGATTATCTGGCGCCGCGTGACCGTTTGCTTAAAAACCTGTGGGAAAGCTGTTTTTCATCATCGGGCAACATGCGCCCCGCGCTAAAGAAATGGATAGACCCCCTGCAGTACGGTCATATGTTTAACGAGGAATCTGACACGTTGGACCTGGCGTCGCGTCTGACGACGTTTGATTTCACAGAAATATTACAGGACGAGGTATTGGCCCCCGCGGTCATATCATATATCTTGCACAGAATAAATACCACGACGGTTGCAGGTGGTAATCCGTCGTTAATCATGATTGACGAAACGGCGCCGATGCTTGAAAACAAAATGTTCCGCGAAAACTTTATCGCCGGCCTGCAGGAGGGACGTAAAAACCGCCAGGCATACATGGCGGCCTTCCAGCGTGCAAATGTTTTGGACAAGCTGGGGATTGGCGACGTCGTACGCGGCCAGGCCCAGACTGTTTTGTTCTTTCGCAATCCGGCGGCGGATGCAAACGATTACGCGCATTGGAATTTAAACCCGCTGGAAATGGCCTTTATCCAGGGCAAGGCGTATCCTAATTTAAAGCGTGCGGTATTGCTGTCGCGTCCGGTTACCGGCGAATCTGTTATTTTGAATACGGAACTGGGGGGGCTGGGCAATCTGTTGCGGCTGTTTGAATCGGGACGCTCTTCTGTATTACTGGCCGAAGAATTGTACAAGATGTACGGTACTAACTTTGTATCCGAATATCTAAAACGGCAAGGCGGCGATGTTTAGGTTTTTCGGAATCTGTTTACTGTTGTCCGTTTTTCCGGGTTTGGTTATTGCCGACCAGGACTGTATGTCGTACAAGGTTCGGCCACGGATAACCGTTGCGACGCCCGCATGGACCAAACAGGTTGTTCAGCCGTTGCGTGAAATGGATTTGCTCCATGGCGACGTTATTGCAACATTGGTTGACAATTATGACATAACAGGCGACGTAACAGGAATAGAGGACGGTTTTTGCGTGTCTTTGAAATCTGTTGCGGCAACTGTTGGTTATAACGATTTTCTGGTCCAGATAGATATCCGTCATCGCCCCGACACATGTGCATACAATGCGGTTCTCTCGCACGAGGACCAGCATATTCGCGCATATCTGTCAATAATAGACGATTTTCAAACAGAACTGCACAACGCCATATATGCGGCGGCTGATTCAGTAATGCCTGTATTCGTCTCGGATGAAGAAGGCATAGACGGTGCGCTGGATTTGCTGAACCAAAAACTGCAGGAACATCCGGACGTTGTCTTGGTAAAACAGAAAATAAAGGCGGCCGAAGAAATACGAAACAAGAACGTGGATGCCGACGATGACGGCAGCCGCCTGAAACAATGCATGTAATGCCGGTTTTTTTATGGACTGGTGTTAAGAAAATATTCCTGTATCAGACGGGATGGGGCAAATGAAAGACATATTAAAAAAGATTTTATTGTGGTTTTTCTCTGTTATAATTTGCGGCTGTTTGGTCGGTATTTTGGGTAACCGTGTATATTACGAGTATTTTGAAAAAACAAATTTGGCATACGCCAAGGAAACATTCAGACTGGCCTACAAGGACAGTCAGCTGCGCAAAAATCTGAAAATAACAATCAACGGCAAAAACGTAAACGAATTATATATAACGACTATATCGTTGGTAAACAACGGTAATGCAACGTTGTCGCGTCCTGATTTCAAGGCCGAAAGCGATCCGCTGCGTATAGAGGGCCGCCACATCGAAAGTGTTTTTGTTGATAAAATAAACACGACTGCGAATTCCCGCATTCGCCTGGTTAAGCGTCGCGGTGGCATGCGCATAAACTTCAAATGGATAAATCCGGGCGACAAAATAGTGTTAAAGGTTGTACACCAGCGGCCATCGGATAATATACGCATTCGCGGGTCTTTTCACGGAATATCACATATATCACGCCTGGATGATGATTATAACAAGCTGGCCTATACGCGGCGTCATGTCGTGTGCACGGGTATTGTTTCGGTCATAGGAACAATTATGCTGATTGCGGCGGTAATTGGGGTATTGATGTTAATGCACCGCGTGCGAATTATTAAAACAAAGTAAAATTGTTAATAAATGCCTCGCGCAGGGCGCTGTTTACACCCGCGGTGTCCATTCCGCTCTCGCGCAGGTACTGCATTTGGTTTGGCGCCGGACGGTACAGTGATGCACTATGACCGGCTGTTTCCGGTACGGCGGATATATATTGTGACGGTTTGAATTCTATACGTGCGCCGTCATCTGCCATCGCGGAAAAAGAAATATCCGATATGCATTCGATGCAGTTTTTCTCTATAATTGCGGCCCCCGATAATTTGGATACGGATTTGGCCCCCGCCAACAAATTTGTCTGTATTAAAATACCGGTGTTTTCCGCACCGTGTTGCGCGTTGCAAACATATGTAATGTTATCGTTGTTTTCCAATAATACATGACCACGGACAACGGAATTTTTCCCGGTGTTTTTGATAAAAATGTTTAAAAAAGCCGGTATTTTGTTTTTTACACGCACATCTAAAAACACATCCTGGTCTTCGGCGGAAATATTCAAATCCAGCCGGCATTCGCCGGCTATTTCGCCAACATATATTACATGTACCGGCAGATTGTGTTTTTTATCAATTATATCGTCGTTTAATGTGGATAAATCGGGACAAAATTTGCCATCACGGTAAACAATGGTTTCCGCGGCAAAGGTTTTTATATTGAATTCATTCCACATGTATGACATATTAAGCGCATTATAAAGGATTTATTTATGGGATTCAATTGTGGAATTGTTGGTTTGCCTAATGTCGGGAAATCGACGTTGTTTAATGCATTGACGCAGAGTGCGGCCGCCGATGCGCAGAATTATCCATTTTGCACGATAGAGCCGAACACCGGCCGCGTTGTTGTGCCGGATGCAACACTGCATAATCTGGCGGGTGTATCTGGTGCGGCGCGCATCATACCGACGCAGTTAGAAATAGTGGATATTGCCGGCCTGGTAAAAGGTGCATCTGCGGGCGAGGGTCTGGGAAACAAATTTTTGGGAAACATATTGTCTACCGATGCGATAATTCATGTTGTTCGCTGTTTTGAGAATGACGATATTGTCCATGTTGCGGGTCGCATCGATCCGTTGGCCGACATTGACACAATAGAAACGGAATTAATGCTGGCCGATATGGAAAGTTTGGACAAGCAGATAAAAAATCTTGAAAAAAAGGCGCGCGGCCTGGACAAGGATGCGGCCAAATTATTGTCTGATGCAAACGCTGTCCGTGCGGCATTGTCGGATGGAACGCCGGCGCGGCTGTCGGGTGTCGATGCGTCGCCGTTTAATCTGTTGACGGCAAAACCGGTTATATACGTGTGCAATGTTGACGAAGCGTCGGCCGCGACCGGAAATGAATTTTCCAACAAGGTGCGTGAAAAGTTTTCCGCAACAAATCCGGTATTGGTAATCTCGTCCAAGATAGAGATGGAGATTTCGCAGATAGTCGACCCGTCGGAACGCAAGATGTTTTTGGATGACCTGGGGCTGTCCGAATCGGGCCTGGACCAGGTTATAAAGACCGGTTATGCAACACTGGGGCTGCAGACGTTTTATACCATCGGCCCAAAAGAGGCGCATGCCTGGACAATTACGCGCGGCATGACCGCCCCCCAGGCGGCCGGTAAAATTCATACCGATTTTGAAAAGGGATTCATTCGGGCTGAAATTATATCACCGGCGGATTACATTGCCCTCGGCGGCGAGGTTGCGGTCAAAGAAGCGGGCAAGATGCGTCTGGTCGGTCGCGACTATGTAATGGCGGACGGCGATATATGTCATTTCCTGTTTAATAATTAAATAGGAAAAAGTATAAAAAAAGGCCGGCATTTACCGGCCTTTTTGCATTATATTACAACCAGCATTTCCTGTTTCGAACGAACCTTTTCCATGTCTTTATCGATTGCCTCAATCTTGTCACGAACATCCGCACCGTTTAACATTTGAACCATATATTCTTTTTTATCCGCAATCAGTTTTTCCATGTATTTTTGCAGTTTCAGCGAAACAATATATCTCTCGGCGGTAACGGCGTCCATCTGCATCTGGGGGACCGTCGCATCAAAGTCAATATTGAGCGTTCCCAGAAAATCACCATGACGTTCAACCAGTTCCGGAAAACTATTGACTATGTTAATCAGCGTTGCACGGGTTATATCGTTGACCTCTGGTATTTCGACGTTGATTTCTTTTTTCTTGCGGGTCCACCGGCTCCACTGGTTAAACTTACGCGATGCATATTCCTTGTCGTATGCACGCCGCAGGTTTTCATCCTTTATTTTTGCAATCTCGGCTGATAAAAATTTTTCGGCACGTGATTGTCCGCCGGGCGTGGACGTCACATAATTTTTATTTGCTATTTCCCACAGAAAATCTGTTAAATCGGTGGCGCCGTCGATTATTTTGCGCATGGCGTCAGGGCCGCCGGACTTTAAAACCTCGTCCGGATCTTTTCCGCCCGATACGAATGCAAACCGCACGTCGGATGTGTCGCGCAGAAACGGCATAACGATTGACGCCGCGCGTGCGGCCGCCTTTTGCCCGGCCCCGTCGCCGTCAAAGCAAAATGTTATGTTTCTGTTTGATTTGCAAAGCAGTGCGATATGATCCTCGGTCAGGGCGGTTCCCAATGGGGCCACTGTTTCGCCAAATCCGTGGCATTGCATTTGTATTGCATCAATCTGGCCTTCGACAACAATGCTGCGTCCGGCGCGGTATATTGCATCGCGTGCGAAATTCAGTCCGAAAACAGTTGCGCGCTTGTGAAACATTTCGGTATCGGTGGTGTTTATATATTTTGGTTCCGAACCGTCCATACTGCGTCCGGAAAAAGCAACAATCTGGCCGCGTACATTGAAAATGGGAAACATCAGTTTATCGCGAAAGAAATCATACAACCCGAAATTTCCGCGCCGGCACAAACCTGTTGCAATCAGGTTTTCCTGTTTTGCATTTGCAAAATTATTTGCAATCAGATTGTTTTTAGGTGCGTAACCTATCCGGTATTTTTTTATCATATCATCTGTAAAACCGCGCCCCCGGATATATTCCAGTGCGGCCGCGCCTGCGGGTTCAAACAGATTTTTCTGGAAAAGTGCCGTCGCCTTTTCCGTTATATCCAGATAAGATTCTTCGCGGGCGACAACTTTTGGGTCGCGCGGTTTGTAGTCGGGCATCTTCAATCCCGCCTGCGCGGCCAGTTCCGTAATTGCGTCACGGAATTCCATGTTGTTTGTTTTCATCGTAAACGAGATGATGTCGCCGTGTTCCCCGCATCCGAAACAGTGATAAAATCCTTTTTCCTCGTTTACGGAAAAGCTGGGTGTTTTTTCATTATGAAACGGACAGCATCCCCAATAGTTTTGTCCCTTTCGGGAAAGCGGGACGCGTCGCCCCACAACATCCACGATGGAGAGTCGCATGCGCAGTTCATCGGTAAAGTTGCGGTCAAATGATGCCATTACTTCTTTTTCTTGGTCGCCGCCCGCCGTGCAGACGGCTTTTTATTGTTAATCAGTTCGGCGGCTGTTTCCAAGTCTGGCTGTGACTTTACGGAAACGTTTACCTTGTTTGAAGAAATGTATGCGCCGTATCGGCCGGTTGGATAAAAATAAATCATGTGGCCGGTGGCGGGGTTTTCGCCTATTTCAACAGGTTCCGGTTTTTTTGTATCCGCGCTCAGCAGTTCCTGGGCGATTTCCAATGTAATAGTTTCGGATGTGTGTTGTTTTGCCGATGCATTCTTTTTTCCGTCTGTTACATACGGGCCGAAACGTCCTATTTTAAATGATATGCCGCCGCCTAAATCGACCGATGTTCCGGCCTGTTTTTCTGTGCCGTCTGTCGGTGCATCGGCCCCCGTCAGGCGTTGTGTATAATTGCATTCGGGATAGTTCGCACATCCGACAAACGCCCCATACTTGGATAATTTTATCCCAAGCCGCCCGCCGCATTTTGGACATGTCCCGTCTGATTCGCCAAACAGATGTGTATGCATGACATCATTAATAGCGTCGATTATTTCTGTTGTTTTTATTCCGCCGGCCGCGTCAATCATTGCGCTTGTCGGGGTCCAGAACGCGCTTAGCGATTTTGTCTTGTCGGCGCGTCCGTTTGAAACATCATCCAGCGTATCTTCTGTTTTTGCGGTAAAGTTGACATCCACCAGGTCTGTAAAATATTTCGCCAGATATGCCGCGATAACCCAGCCGCCGGGCGTGGGATGAAAGCGCCGCTGTTTGTCCTGTTCGACATAGTTTCTATCGACAATAGTCGACATGATTGCGGCGTATGTAGACGGGCGCCCTATTCCCAGCTCTTCAAGTTTTTTTACCAATGATGCCTCTGTATATCGTGCAGGCGGCTGGGTAAAATGTTGTTCCGGCGACAGCGTTGTTATATCAATCTTGTCACCGACATTCATCACGGGCAGTTTGGATTCCGCGGCCCCGTCGTTGTCATCGCGGCCTTCTATATATACTTTCATAAATCCGTCGAATGTGCGGGTTGTGCCCACTGCATGGAAAACGGCCGATTTGTTTTCTGTTTCAATATCGGCGGAAACACTGTCAAATTCGGCATTCGTCATCTGGCATGCGATTGTGCGCTTCCATATCAGGTCATAAAGTTTTGCCTCGTCCCCGGCCAGTTCCGGCATCGCGCCGTCAAAATGCGTCGGACGGATAGCCTCGTGCGCCTCTTGGGCGTTTTTAGATTTTGTAACATATATGTTGGGTGATTTTGGAACAAATCGTTCACCGTATGTTCCGGCGATATACGTGCGTATATCGGCCACCGAATCCGCCGACAGGTTTGTTGCATCCGTACGCATGTATGTAATCAACCCCTGTTCGTATAGTTTTTGTGCGGCACCCATTGTTCGTTTTGATGAAAAATAGAGTTTGCGTGCCGCCTCTTGCTGCAGGGTTGATGTTGTAAACGGCGCGGCCGCGCGGCGTGATGTCTTTTTCTTTTCAATATTTATAACAGATGCCTTGATAACAGGCTGGCCTATTGTTTTGATAATTTCATCCATCCGGGCCTGATTGGGGATAGACATTTTTTCTTGTTTTTCGCCGTTAAATTCGGACAGCATGGCAGAAAATGCATCCGTGGCATGCATGCATTGCGCCCCCAGGCTCCAGTACTCTGTTGGGCGAAAAGCCTCTATTTCGCGTTCGCGGTCCACCACCAGTTTTACGGCCACAGACTGTACGCGGCCGGCGGATTTGCCCAAATTGCGGCGCCACAACAAGGGCGATATTCCAAAACCTATCAGGTAATCCAGGGCGCGTCGAACCAGGTATGCATCAACCAGATTCTGGTCGATTTCGCGCGGGTTTTGTATGGCCGCCTGAACGGCTTTTTTTGTAATTTCATGAAATGCAACGCGGTAAACTTTTTTCCCCGCCAGCAGTTTTTTGCCCTTTAATATATCAAGTATATGCCAGGCTATTGCCTCGCCCTCGCGGTCAGGGTCCGATGCCAGATAAATTGCATCGGCTTTCTTTACCTCGTCCGTAATCAGTTTTATCTGCTTTTCCTTTCCCGGCATAATCTGCCAGCGCATTGCAAAATTATTTTCTGTGTCCACACTGCCGTTTTCGGGAACCAAATCGCGCACGTGTCCCACCGATGCGATAACGCGCCACCCCGCGCCCAGGTATTTTCCGATAGTTTTTGCCTTTGACGGTGATTCGACGATAAGTAGGTTCATGTTTTCAACTTCCCTTTGCAGATAATTGCTGGTCTTTATGAATGTGTGCATTCTGGGCCAGACCAAACCCGAACATCAGTGCGATAAGACTGCTGCCGCCGAATGACATCAAGGGCAGCGGCACGCCGACGGTCGGCATCAGTCCCAAAACCATAGAGATATTTATAAAATAATAAATGAAAAAGTTCAACATAAAACCAAAGCAAATCAGTTGTCCGAATCTGTTCCTGCATGTTTTTGCACACCAAAACAAAACCATTATTATCATGCTGTAAAGTGCTATTAATCCAAATGCACCGATAAAGCCGAATTCCTCGCCAAGCATTGTGAATATAAAGTCTGTCTGTTTTTCCGGCAGGAAAGATTGCTGGGACTGGCTGCCCTTCATGTATCCCTTGCCGACAAGGCCGCCCGAACCAAATGCTATTTTTGCCTGATTAATCTGGTATCCGGCACCGCGTGCATCGTGGTCGGGGTTTACAAATGTTATTATGCGCTGGCGTTGGTATTCATGCAGGCCGCCAAACCATACCATTGGTGCTGCGCATACCGACAAAACGGCGCCAATCATAAACCATTTCTTGTTTGCCCCCACGATATAGAAAACGCCAGTCGTAATCATCGCCAGTGACAGCGCCGTCCCCAAATCAGGCTGTGCTACAATCAGGCCAAACGGCACCAGCAGCATTGCCGCCGGAATCAGATAATTTTTAAACTGGGACAGTTCTACTGAATTCATCCATGCAAAATACCGCGCCAGCGCCAGTACCAATGCAATCTTGATAAGTTCTGATGGCTGAATATGTACAAACCCCAGGTTCAGCCATCGTTGCGCCCCCATTCCCGTATGACCGACAAATGTAACCAGTATAATCATAATCAGCGCAATTGCATAAATTACATATGCTGATTTTATCCATGTTTTTATGTTTGAAAACGCGGCGACGAAAAATATGCCGAATCCAACCATAATCTTGGCCGCCTGGGATAATGCAAATGGCCGCCATGCGCCGCCGCCGGCGGAATACAGCACAACGATTGATATGGCCAGCACAAGGCACATTGGCACGAACAGGGCCCATGAAAAACGCTCCAGCTTTTCAGAGAACGTCATCATGGATGCATTTGAAACGCGTGTCTGGCGTGCCATTTTATTTTTCCCCTTTTAGCAGTGTGCGCATAACAGCCGCCGCCGTGCGTGCGGCCGGGCCGCTGCTGCCGCTGTGTTCGGTCACAATGCATACGGCGTATTTCGGGTTGTCCGTTGGTGCGTATCCCACAAACAAACCGTGGTTGCGCATATTCCAGCTTAGCTGTTCGTTGGTCAGAACGCCCGATGCGCGCTCTGCTTTTGAAATGCTGCGCACCTGGGATGTGCCGGTTTTGCCGCCCATCTTTTTTCCGCCAACGTTTATCGCCGAACCGGATGCAGTACCGCCGGGTTTGGTCACCTCATCCAATCCGCGAAAAACATATCCGATGTTTTTTTTCTGCAGACCCAAATCCGGGAACATTGGTTTTGCATCAACCTTGATAAGTCTGGGCGACACCTCTTTGTTTGATGCCGCGCGTGCCATCATCACCGCCAGTTGCATACAGTTTGTCAGGATAAATCCCTGGCCGATACCGGATATGACCGTGTCGCCATGAACCCAGCGTGCGCCGACATTTTTCTCTTTCCATTTTCTGTCTGGAATAACGCCGGTCATCTGGCGTGCAAAAATGTCGGACATATATTCCTGGCTAAGCCCCAGTCGCAGTGCCATTGCCTTAATCGCATCAATTCCTATTTTCAGCGCCAGCTGGTAAAAATAAATGTCGCACGAATGTTTCAGTGCCCCGGCCAGGTCCATGTGTCCGTGACCCTTTGCCTCCCAACAGTGATATCGCCGGTCGCCGTAATCCCAGTGCCCGGGACAAAACACCTTGTCGCGGGGGGTAATCGCCCCGGCCTCTAATGCGGCCAGCGCAACAATAATTTTAAATGTGGAACCGGGCGGGTACAGGCCTTCAATGGGCTTGTTCATAAAAGGCTTTGCAAAATCAGCCCGCAGTCCCGCGATATATTCGTCCGCGTCATCGGCACTGAAAATATTGGGATCAAAACTGGGGGTTGATACCATAGCCAGAATGTCGCCCGTTTCAATGTCCAGTGCAACCCCGCATCCCGCGCGGCGTGATTCCAGTGCATCATACATTACACGCTGGGCGGCATCGTTTATGGTTGTTGGCACGTTTGCGCCAATTATTGGCGGTTCGTATTGTGACTTGTCCTCGCCGGTGACGCGGCCGACCGCGTTTGTAATCATTACCGTCTGGCCCGGTGTTCCGGCCAGGCTTTCGTTAAATCGTTTTTCCAGTCCGGTTACGCCCGCCGTAAAAAACGGTGCCCCGGCCACCGGCTTGTCCGGAGAGCCCACATATCCGAAAATCTGCGCCCCGGCCGGGCCCATTTCATAAACACGTGCAAATCCGTTTTCCACATGCAACCCCGCCAGGTTTTTTGCCTGCAACCCCGCCAGCCGGGCCCAGTTAGTATTTTCGCTGACTAAAACGGGCTGAAATTTTGGTTGCTTTTTTATTTTTGCACGAATGCGCTTGATTGTTTTTTCACGCAGCCCCAAATCCGCCGCAACAATTGATATCAGCGTATCCAGGTCGTCTGTTTCTTCGGGAACTATATAGATTCGATAAACGCGTGCATCGCGCGAAATAGGCGCACCATTTGCGGCCAGAATTTTACCCCTTTCCGGCATGTTTATCTGAATTCTGAAAGAATTGTTTTCACTTTTGCGTTTGTATGTGCGGTATCCGAAAACCTGCATCTGCAGCATGCGCAGCACCAGTGCCGACGTCAATACCGCCCCGGCCGTAAAGAACAGCGCCGATCTTCTGTCAAAAAGCCGCGAAACTTCGGTATCAATCATTTCGGACCTTTTTGATTAGCATAATAATTGGGAAATACATTGCACATTCCCATATGATTGTCCATGCCATCCGAGATATGTTGGCAAAGTTTGTCATATGAGGTATGGATATAACCAGTACGGAAACTGCAAAGAATATTGCAAATGCCCCGCCGCCGTCGTTTTCCGCCCGGCCGATATCCATAAAGGACTGGAATCCATTTGCCGCATAGCATGCACAGTAAACCGATGTCCAGTACAGCAGTGTGTCCCCGCAATAGTCTATCAGAAAGCACATAATCACACCAAATGGCGCAAACCATGCGACAGGCTTTATAAACGTGCAAAAAAATATGGCTGTCATCGCCAGCAGCCCGGCCGGATTCAGCCATGGCATCGCCGCCCGCCATAAAAACAGCGTCACCAGAAACGGGGTCGCCGTTCGGAAAAAATCAATTATTTTTTTGTGCATTTCCGTACCGCCCTGCGACATCAAATTTAAGTATCATTACGCGGGACAAATCCCCGGGCGACTTGATGCGTACGTCGGTGTCGTTTTCCATCACGCCGACCATGATGCCGCTGGGCAGTATTCCGCTGATACCGCTGGTTACCAGTTTTATTCCAGCCGTTGGCTGAAATTCAGGATCGCTAAAAAATCCCATTACGGGCCGCATGGCACCGGTTCCGCGCATAAATCCATAAACCTCTGACCCGACGACGCGTACGGCTATATTGGTTTCTGCATCATTTAATGCGCGCACCCGTGCAAAATCCGGGGCCGCATCAATAACAATTCCGGCCATCATTCCGTCAAATGTAACCGCAACCTGGCCCGGTTCAATACCGTCGCGGGCCCCCTTGGATATAAAATAAGTATTGTGATGCATTGCCGCGTTGTCATGTACAACATCTGCGGCGACGGTACCGGGTCGTGCCCGTACAATGTCCAGTTCCCGGGCCAGTTTCTGGTTTTCCGATATGGCAATGTCGCATTCGTTCCCGCGTGCCTTATGCGCGGCCAGTTCCGCCCGCAGTTCTGCATTTTCGCGGCGCAGTCCGGATAGTTCGCGCATATTCTGAATCAGGTTTCCGCCCGCCCTAAACGGCCATGTTAAAACATCGCCCACGGCCCCTGCGACCGGAACCACGACATGTGCCGCGGCATTCATTATTCTGTAATCTGGTTTTGCAACCATTATATATATGAAAAACACGGGCAACACGGCCGCCGCCGCCGCCGCTTTTGCAATCGAAAATACCCTGGATGTCAGCTTTTTGTGATTCATGTCGGGTGATACTTTAGCTCTTAAAAAGGCAACATTCAATAAAAACTTGATTTTTCATTTTATTATGTCAAAATAACCCGGCAAATCCAAAGTGGCAAGGCATTGCCACCAGGAAAAAGTAAAAGGATAATAAAATGCCAAAGTTGAAAACAAAGTCGTACTTGAAAAAGCGCGCATCAATGACTGCGACCGGTAAAATCCGTGTTGCCAGAAATGCCCACAAGAAACTGTTGCGTAAGAAATCCGCGCGTGCAAACAACGCCGGTTCCAAACCGCAATATCTGAATGACAACATGGTCGGTCAGGCGAAAATCTTGGCCCCGTATGGTTTGAAATAATAGGGGGTAACAAAAAATGGCAAGAGTAAAACGCGGAACCACCGTAAAACAGAAACACAGCAAAATATTGGCACGTGCCAAGGGTTACCTGGGCCGTCATCATTCGACTTATCGTGCCGCGCGTGAAAAGACCGAGAAAGCGGGTCAGTACGCATACCGTGACCGTCGCGTTAAAAAGCGCGAATTCCGTGGTTTGTGGATTGTTCGTATCAATGCCGCATGCCGCATGAACGGCATCAGCTATAGCCAGTTTATGTCGGGCTTGAAAAAGGCCGGTGTTGCGCTGGACCGTAAGGTTCTGGCCCAGATGGCGTATGACATGGATGCGAATTTCGCAAAATTGGTTGAAACAGCAAAACGATTTAACAGCGCCAAATCCAAATAACGCTTGGCGGTGATTGATTGTTTTGTAATAATAAAAGCCGTCAAAGCGACGGCTTTTGTTTGTTTTAAGGATAAGTTATGCAGGAAAAAATAAAAAATATAGATTCATTGGATGAATTGCAGGCGTTGTATTCGTCGGTTTTTGGCAAAAACGGCACTATGACGGCGCGTCTGCGTGATATGAAAAATATGGATAATGACGCGCGTGCGGCACTGAATGCGGAAAATATTGAATTACGAGAGCTGTTTAAAAAACGCCAGACAGAGCTGGAAAATGCGGCGCTGATGGCGCGTCTCGCCGGCGAGGGACTGGATGCAACATTGGATGCGGCGCCGGAAAATCGCGGTACAATTCATCCGCTTAGCCGCGCCCTGGCAGAGGTTGCAAATATTCTTGAATCTTTTGGATATACAATGCACACCGGTCCTGAAATAGAGGATGACTGGCATAACTTTACCGCCCTTAACACACCGGCGCATCATCCCGCGCGCGATATGCAGGATACGTTCTTTCTGCCAAACGGAAACGTTTTGCGCACCCAGACGTCGGCGATACAAATTCGCGCAATGGAAAGTGACGGTGTGCCTATTAAAATGTTTGGCGTTGGCGCAACATACCGCAAGGAAATGGATGCAACCCACGGTCCAATGTTTGGCCAGATAGAGGGATTATACATTGACCGCGATGTCACAATGTCTGATTTGATTGGGGATATCCGTGCATTCTTGGCCCGCTTTTTTGAGGTTGATGATGTGGAACTGCGCATTCGTCCGTCTTACTTTCCATTTACAGACCCCAGCATAGAAATAGATATGAAATTTCGTGGTGACCGCTGGTTGGAAATAATGGGCGCGGGTATGGTGCATCCGAACGTTTTGCGCAATTGCGGTGTTGATCCGGACCAGTATCAGGGATTTGCATTCGGATTCGGATGGGACCGGTTGGCGATGTTGAAATACGGCCTGCCTGATTTGCGTGAATTATATGGCAACGATGTGCGCTGGTTGCGTCGCTATGGTTTTTAATGCGGGGGAATAAAAGATGAAATGGACATATGACTGGTTAAAAGATTATTTGAAAACAGACGCATCTGCGGAAACGATTGCGGATACGCTGACCCGCATTGGATTGGAAATAGATGACGTGTCGGTGCCAATCATGCCGATTGCTGCAAAAATTATAGAATGCCGGGCGCATGAAAACAGCGACCATCTGCACGTGCTGATGGTTGATGACGGAACCGGAACCCTGCGCCAGGTTGTCTGTGGCGCACCCAACGCGCGCGCGGGTCTGATATCTGCGTTGGCGGTGCCGGGGTGTGTTGTCGACGGACATGAAATACAGCGCGGCAAACTGCGTGGCGTGGCATCTGACGGGATGATGTGCAGTGAAAAAGAATTGGGGATATCGGACAATCACGATGGCATTATCGAGTTGCCCGCAGATACAAAAATAGGTGCGCCTGTGGTTGAGGGCTCTATCGTGTTTGAGGCCGGCATAACCCCGAACCGCCCTGATTATCTGGCGGTGCGCGGTATTGCACATGATTTGGCCGCGGCCGGTGTCGGCGGGTATGTCGGAACGAACGGCGTCCCCCTGGCCGAAGAAGGCGTCGGCCGCCGCGTAAAAATAGAAACGGATAAATGTATGGTTTATCGTTATGCCGAAATTCATGACATCCAGGTAAAACCATCAAATGAAGAAATAGCTCGCCGCCTGCGCGCAATAGGAATCAGTCCAAAAAACGCACCGATTGATGCGACAAACTATGTCTGTTATGACATGGGCCAGCCAATGCATTGTTTCGATGCGGATGAAATAAAGGGTGATATAACCGTTCGTATGGCGGTGCCCGGCGAAGAGTTCACAGACCTGTTCGGTACGACGCATACGCTGTGTGACAAAGATATTGTTATAACGGATGAGGCGGGTGTTCTGGCACTGGCGGGCGTTGTTGGCGGCGCGCGAGCAATGACGACTGATAAGACAAAAAACATATTGCTTGAGAGTGCTTATTTCGACCCTGTGTCGGTTCGCAAAACAGCCAAGCGTATCGGCGTGTCCACCGACGCGTCATACCGCTATGAACGCGGTATTGATCCGACAATATCCGATGTTGCATTGGCGGCGGCGGCACGTATAATAATTGCGGCATGCGGCGGCACGGTGTGTGTTGTTTCCTCTGCAGGCCAGATTCCGGCCGACCGCATTGTTATTGATTATTCGCCCGACATGTTTGCAAAGAAAATGGGATTTAACGTGCCCGCCGAAACCCAGATGGACATTCTGATTGCATTGGGTTATACTGTTGGTGAACATGGCAATAAATGGCGTGTTTTCCCGCCTCGTCGCCGTGTTGATGTTGAAATCCCAGAAACTGTTATTGCAGATATTGCACGCATATACGGCTATGACAAAATCGCGGGTACGGCGATGCATCGTCCGTCCAACCCGGTCCGCCCCCACAAAGACCATGCGCTGGATATAAAAATGGCGCTGGCGTCACGCGGGCTTAACGAATGTCGCAGTTATGCGTTCGGCAATTCCCGTATAGAGGCTATGCTGTCCGATCATGAACCTGTTATGGTTGCCAACCCTATTGTTGCAGATTTTGACACTGCGCGCGGTGGGCTGCTGGGCGGATTACTTGGGGCGGTGTCCAATAATGAAAAGCGCGGATATTGTGATTTGGCGTTGTTTGAACTGGGGACCGTGTTTGACGGCGACGCCCCCGGCCAGCAGCGCACGGCGCTGTGCATCGTGCGTACGGGTGCGGCGGTTCCGCGTCACTGGGCCGGTCGTGCGCGCGATGTGGATATCTATGATGTAAAGGCGGATATAGTATCACAGCTATCGGCCCAGCGTTACACTGTTGCGACGGATAATCCGCCGCGCTGGGCGCATCCGTATCGTTATGGCCGTATTATGCAGGGCAAGAAAGTAATCGCGGAATTTGGTGAATTGTCGCCTGTTGTTGCCCGCCAAATGCGTATCAAAACGCGTGCATGCGTGGCACTGGTGGCCAATATTGAAAATATTCCAGCGCGTCGTGTGGCAAAATACACGCCTGTACCGGAATTTCCGCCGATAACCCGTGATTTTGCATTTATCGCAGATTCAGCGTTTCCGGCGGCGGGTATTGTAAATACCGCCATGGCGGCCGATCGTCGAATAACAGATGCGATTGTATTTGATGCATTTGACATGGGCGGCGGTAAAAAGTCAATCGCGTTTACAATCACTATACAGCCTGATAAAAACATGACGGATGCGGATTTGATGGAAATCCAGAATGCCGTCATAGATGCTGTGGAAAAAAAGTGCGGTGCTGAAATTCGCGACAAATAAAACGGGGGAAACATCCCCCGTTTTTTTATTTCACAAAACATCATGCTGGTCTTGGATATCCCTGTTTAAATCACTGTTTTATCCGGCGCGTTACAGATGCCGCATACGGGGCAGTTGGCGCATGCGGGACGCAACGCCTTGCACACGTATCGCCCATGCAATACCATTACATGATTTACAATGGAATGGTACCGGGCGGGAATTATTGATAACAGTGCCGTCTCAACCTTTTCAGGCGTGTTTGCATTCGCCCCGACCCATCCGTAACGATGTGCATTGCGGAAAACATGGGTGTCAACGCCTATGTTTGGTGCGCCCCATAAAACGTTCATTATAACGTTTGCAGTTTTTTGTCCAACCCCGGGCAGCTTCATCAGCGCATCCCTGTTGTGATATTTGTCCGGGAATTTATAGCCCGCATCTGTTGCGCCATCCTCGTCCATCAGACGGGCGGCCAGCCCCATTATGCTTTTTGCCTTGTTGTTGAAAAAAGATAGCACCTTTATATGCGATTTCAGGCCGTCCTCGCCCAATGCAATCATTGCGGCGGGCGTTGGTGCGGCGGCAAATAATGCGGGTGTTACCTCGTTCACTTTTTTGTCGGTTGCCTGGGCAGATAGTATCACGGCCACCGCGAACGTGAATTCGTTTGTGGAATACAGTTCCGACCGGATGTTCATATCGACGGATTTGGGGACAAGTTCAAAATATTCAGCCGGTGTCATTATTTCTGCAACTCGTTAAGTTTGCGTAAGATTTGTTCCTGGGTTTGTAGAATTTTTGCATTGTGTGCCAATATGGCCTTTATTGCATCCGTATCATATCTGTCCCCCATAACAGGTTTGCCTGTGCGGGGGCACTGCATCATACGATGGTTACACTGACCCAGGTTATAAAATTCACAGTCGGTAATTGCGTATAAACAACAACCATTTAAACTTGGCATTTTATATCCTTATATTTATTTTACTTTTTCAACCGAAACGGCCAGGCTGTAACCCTCTATTTCTGTTTCGTATTCGCCGTCAGCACCCGCGTTCATTTCAACAATCAAGGCGTCGCGCATGATACGTTTGCGGTGTGCCTCTATTGCCATGGCGATTGCCGGTTCTGCCGCGTATGTCAGTCTGATGCGGTCCGACACGTCCAGGCCCGCCGCCTTGCGCGTGTCTTGGATAAAGCGCAACGCATCATTGGCCAGACCCTCCGCCACCAGTTCAGAGTTTACCTCTGTATCCAGAACCACAACAGCCGTATTGTCCGGCAGTGCGGCGCCCGAAACGCCCGTTTTTACCGTCAGGCGTGTTTCAAACTCGTCCGGGTTTAGGGTGTGGCCGGCCGCCGTCAGCGTATCGCCTGAAACCTCGTAATCGCCACGCTTTACCGCCGGGATTATGTCACGCAGTGCGCCACCCAAACGGGCGCCGATTTTTGGTGTAATCAAATATACGAACTTATCCGCAACCGCGTCTACGCTGTCTGTGAAATCTACTGATTTTACATTCAGCTCTTCCTTTATAATATCCGCGTATTGTGGCATGTTTGCGCCTGCAACGGTCAGTTTATTAAGAGGCAGACGATTTCGCAGGCGATAGTTTTCACGCAACTGTTTTCCTACTGATACGATTAATTGCACCCGGCGCATGTCTTGAACAATATCGTTGTCATATTTTTCCACGGTTGGGAAATCCGTCAAATGAACCGATTGTTCCCCCGTCAGGTTGCGATAGACATGGTCAGTGATAAACGGTGCAAACGGTGCCATTACACGGCACAGCTGCGTCAGTACAGTATAGAGCGTATCAAACGCGGCCTGTTCTTCGTCCCAAAAACGTGTGCGCGACCGGCGTATGTACCAATTATTCAAGATGTCTAAGAATCGCACGAATGCTGAAATAGCGACATCGGGCTTGTAATCAGCCAGTGCCGTGTCGGTGATTGAAATCAGCTCGCTTAGTTCTGCGATAATATATTTATCCAGCGCATTGTCTGATGTGCGCACTGTGGCCGTGATGTTCCCCGCATTCGCATACAGCGTAAAGAAATGATACGCATTCCACAGCGGCGTAAGGATTGTTTTTGCCGTCTCTGCAAACACTTTTCCGTCCTTGTCGACCAGAACGGGCTCTGCCTTCATAAAGTTCGACCCCAGTATAAACAATCTGATTGCATCGGCGCCGAATTGTTCCAGCTGTTCTTCTGGGTTAACAAAGTTCTGTAGTGATTTTGAAAACTTTTTCTTGTTTTCATCCATTACCATCCCGTTTGCGGATACCGTTCGGAATGCAGGGCTGTCAAACATTGCCGTTGCCAAAACCATCAGTGCATAGAACCACCCGCGGGTTTGGTCCTGGCCTTCGATAATATAATCGGCGGGGAATGTTGCGTCAAACACGTCCTTGTTTTCAAAAGGATAATGCAGCGATGCCCACGGCATGGAACCGGATTCCACCCAGCAGTCCAGTACATCTGGTATACGCGTCCATCCGTCGCGGGTCAGCGCATCCAGTGTGGGGCGGTGCAAATCATCTATTTTTACGCCAAAGAATTCTTCAATTTCCGCAATAGAACCGAATATTTTATATTCGCCGTCGCGTTGCCAAATCGGCAGCGGTGTCCCCCAAAATCTGTTGCGTGAAATTGCCCATGGCCGCGCATTCTCGATCCAGGCACGAAAACGTTCGCCGGCCGATGTCCAATGAACACGCGAATTATTCGCCAGCAGTTTTTCCTTTATTTTCGGAACATCAATATACCATGAATCGGTGGCGCGCTGTATCAGTTTTTCTTTCGAGCGGTCGCCATATGGATAACTGTGTTTGTATTGTTCCTTTTTCACGACATGGCCGCGTGATTTTAACAAATCCATTATTTTTGCATTTGCCACAAAAATATTTTCGCCGGCGAAATCGCGAACTGTTTCATCAAAGTTTCCATAATTGTCCACATTCAAAATGACCGGGAATTTCGGGTCGATTGCCTTGGCCGCCCAAAAGTCTTCGGCACCGTATGCTGGCGCGATATGAACAATTCCCGTACCGTCGGAATCGGATACGTATTCGGCGGATATTACCTGATACAATAAATCAGACGTCCCCGCATAATAATCAAACAGCGGCGTGTACTTTTTTCCAACCAAATCGGCGCCCATAACCTCGCCTATCTTTTCCGCATTTGCCAGCTGTTTTTCATAGGCTTTTAGTCTGGACTCTGCGATAACATAAACGGCGCCGTCGCTATCTTGCATGCGTACGTATTTCATATCCGGATTTACCGCCAGGGCCGAATTCGCCGGCAGCGTCCACGGCGTTGTCGTCCATGCCATTACCCTGTCGCCTGTTTCCAGTTCAAACCATACGGTTAGCGCATCGTCAACCACATCGCGATAATCCTGGGACGCCTCTGAATTGGAAACAATCGTACCGTTTACCCAGTCGAACCAGTTTACGGAATAATCCTTGTACAACAGGCCCTTGTCATGCAACGATTTCAACGTCCACAGCATGGATTCCATATAGTTTTTATCCATGGTTTTGTAACCGTATCCCGTACCCACATCGACCCAGCGGCCAATGCGTTCGATAAACTTTTCCCATTCTTGGGTGTATGTCATAACGTCCGTGCGGCACATATCACAGAACGCGGCCAGGCCGTCCGTCGCGACGATATCTTTTGCCTGGCGTTTTTGCTTTTTCTCTACGCTATTTTCCGCCGGCAGACCGTGGCAATCCCACCCCAGTTCGCGTCGGACAAACCGACCTTTCATGGTCTGGTATCTGCATACCATATCTTTTACGGCTGATACCCCCAAATGTCCCCAGTGCGGCAAACCGTTGCCAAAAGGCGGCCCATCAAAAAACGAGAAAGGATGCCCTTGTTTTGTCTTTTCCAGCGTTTTATGAAACGTATCATCTGCACGCCAAAAGCTAAGTATTTCCTGCTCTATTGCTGGAAAATCTGCACGTGGATCGGTTTTTGGGTATGCCATTTGGTTTTTGCCTTTTGTTTGTTTAAATAAAAACGGGCGCCAGTGTGCGCCCGGACAACGTGCCAAAGCGCGGTGCCGAAATTATTTAATAATGATTATAGCTTTATACATCATTTTTTTATTCTGGTGCCGGTGATAGGACTTGAACCTACGACCCCCTCATTACGAATGAGATGCTCTACCAGCTGAGCTACACCGGCAACGCATGGCATGTTAATATATATTTTCCCGTATTTCCACAATAAAATAATATCAAATGCCAAAACAAGATGGGATCCTTTTACACCCGCTATGGGATTTGTATCATCTGGCATGCGCCTTTTGATTTTTACTATTATTTGCCTTGTAACAGGGGGTGATTATGTATGACTTGGTGTTCGATTATGGTATGATTACTATAAAACTAGCGATTGCAATCGCCACGGCATTTGTCTTTCTAAAGATATTTAATATGAACGCCCAGCTGAAACAGATGACGCCGCTGGATATCGTTTTAAACTTTCTGCTTAGTGCCATATTGTCAAACTTTATTCTGGACCGGGACATCAGTTTGACAGACTTTTTCGTTGTGGTTTTGATATTTGGCGCCCTGCTCTATGCTGTTAACTGGTTTTCATTCCGAACGGATGTGGGGCGGCGCATATTTATCGGTTCACCAAAAATTATTATCAAAGATGGCAAGTTCAACCTGGAACTGATGCGCCGGCTAAAGCTGAATGTGCGCGATATGGCGGCCGTAATGCGCCGGCAAAAAATCCGTTCGCTAAAAGATATTGAAATGGCCCAGATTGAAACTAACGGCGACCTTACCATTGTTAAAAAAGGCTCGCCCGAATATTCCGTTATTCTTATCGACAACGGTGTGATTGACGCGGCCGCATTACAGAAAATAAACAAGGATGAAAAATGGTTACGCCGGCGTCTAAAGGCAATGGGAGTAAACGACCCCGAAGTATAGCCCAGTGGTATGACAATCGTATTCAGATAATAAAAAAGGACTAGCCGCGTATTTTCCGTAAAATAACCATTATTCCGGCCGGCGTCATTCCGGGAATGCGTGACAATGCCGCAATATTTTCAGGACGCGTCGCGCTAAGCTTTTCGATTAATTCGTTTGTCAGTCCGGCCATCCCCGCATACTTGAAACCGGCGGGAATTTTTAATCCCATATCGCGGCGGACGCCTTCTATCTCGCGCTGGGCACGTGCAATATATCCGGCATAAAACCGGTCGTTTTCATCCGCGGCCGCATCTCGCAATGCACGCTTTTTCGCCAGTTCTGTAGATGATATCATGCCCAGTTTTTCCCCCGTTTCGCCCAGGCGTCTAACCGCATTGTCCGCCCGCAGATGCAGTCTGTATTCCGCCCGCGATGAAAACATGCGGTACGGTTCATCCACGCCCAGCGTTGTTATGTCGTCAATTAACACGCCAATCATTGAATTGGTTCTGTCCAGTTCCAGCGGCGCAATATTCAGCGCATGCGCGGCGGCGTTTGCCCCGGCGACGATTCCCTGGGCGGCGGCCTCTTCATATCCTGATGTTCCGTTTACCTGGCCTGCAAAAAACAGGCCCGGAATGTCTTTTGATTCCAGTGTCGCGCGCAGTTTTCGTGCATCAATCGCATCATATTCGATTGCGTATCCATATCGTGCGATGCGCACGTTTTCCAGCCCTGGTATTGTGCGAATCCATTTGTCCTGAATGTCACATCCAAAACTGGTTGAAATACCGTTGGGGTAAATCAAATCACTGTCCAGGCCTTCTGGTTCCAAAAACACATGATGCGATGCATGCGTGGTAAATCGCATGACCTTGTCTTCCAGGCTGGGACAATACCGGGGGCCGGTTCCTTCTATGTCGCCGTTGTACATTGGCGCCTGTGCGATGTTTTCACGGATTATCTGGTGTGTTTTTTCAGTTGTGTGGGTAATAAAACACTGCGTGTCAAAATCGTTGGTGTCACACGGCGCCGAAAACCATTCATGGGGGGTGTCGGCCGGCTGGGGTTCGCATACGGAAAAGTCTATGCTGTCGCGATATAGGCGTGCCGGTGTTCCGGTCTTCAGACGCATCAAATCAAACCCCGCCGCCCGCAGCGTATCGGATATATGCATGTCCGGGGCCTGGTATTCGCCATTATCCATCAGCCGCCCCGATGGAATTTTTTCCGCACCTCTGGTAACCAGGCCGCGCAGAAAAGTTCCCGCCGTTATAATAATCGATTTCGCCTTGTATTTGTTGTTTACGATTTTTTCGTAAACATCCAGGTCTGTTACCGTTTCAAATGTAATCGTTAAGTTTGGTGTGTCGCGTAATATTTCCATAACCGCGTTGTGATACAAATCACGGTCAATCTGGGCGCGCAGTGCACGTGTCGCCGCACCGTGTGACGCATTTAGCATGCGAAAATGTATCCCCGCGGCGTCGGCCGCGCGGCCCATTACGCCGCCCAGTGCGTCTATTTCCGCAACCATTTGGGATTTGCCGGGGCCCCCTATGCTGGGGTTGCACGACATTGCGCCGATATCGCTTTCGCGCATGGTAAGCAGCAGCGTCTTTGCACCGCGTCGCGATGCGGCCGCTGCTGCCTCGGTACCGGCGTGTCCGCCGCCAATAACGATTACATCAAATTCGATCATTTATTAAAAACGTCCCATTCCGCCGTTGACATTTATTGTCTGGCCGTTGATATAGGAGGCCTCCTCACTTGCCAGGAAGACGCATGCCGCGGCGATGTCGTCTGGTTCGCCAAATCGTCCGGCGGGAATTTGCGCCAGATACGCCTTTTTCAGGTCATCTGACAATACGTCTGTCATTGGTGTTTTTATAAATCCGGGCGCGACACAGTTTGCGGTAATCCCGCGTGATGCAACCTCTGCGGCGATTGATTTGGTCATGGCAATCATACCGCCCTTTGATGCGGCATAGTTTGCCTGGCCCGGTCCGCCGATAACACCAATAATAGACGCCATGTTGATAATGCGGCCATAGCGGTTTTTCATCATCGGCATAACACATGCCCGACAGATTTTAAAGGTAGAGCGCAGATTTGTATTGATAACATCGTCAAACTGTTCGTCCGTCATACGCATCAACAGCGTGTCTTTCGTAATGCCGGCGTTATTTACGACAATGTCGATTTTACCGGCCGCCTCTATGGTGTTCATAACCAGTTCGACCGCCCCGCCGTCGGCTGATAAATCGGCCGGAATTTTAATGTATTCATCGCCGAACTCCGCATCCAGTTTCGCCGTATTGCGTCCCGATACAACAACTGTTGCGCCGGCCTCTTTCATTTTGCGTGCGATTGCGCCGCCGATTCCGCCGGTTGCGCCTGTAATCAATGCAACGCGTCCATTTAAATCAAACATAACTATATCTCCATTTTCTTTGCGTTAATATCCGGACAAATACGTCCCGCCAGGCCTGTCAAAACATTTCCTGGTCCCACTTCTATCATGTCAGTAATCCCCAACTCGTGCATTTTCAGCACGCTTTCCCGCCAGCGTACGCCATGCGTCATCTGATATACCAGTGCCTCTTTTATTTCGGCCGGGTCTGTCATCGGCGCGGCTGTTTTGTTTGCGATCAGGATTGCCTTTGGCGTCTTTATCTCTACTTTTTCCAGCGCATCGCGCATTGCCTGGGCGGCGCTTTCCTGCATGCGGCAATGTACCGGCACCGACAGCGCCAGTGGCATCGCGCGTCGTGCGCCGGCCTCGCGGGCGGCGGCCATTACGGATTCAACCGCGCCCTTTTCGCCTGAGATCACCACCTGGCCCGGACAGTTGTCGTTTGCCACGTCCGCATCCGTTCCCGCGCATATCTGGCGCAGAACATCAATATCCAACCCGATAACAACCGCCGTCAGACCCGTTCCCGCGGGTGCGGCGGCCTGCATGGCGTCCCCGCGTGCACGCAACAGGCGTGCCGCATCGCCGACACTGATCGCATCTGCCGCGCACAGCGCCGTATATTCCCCCAGCGAGTGCCCCGCAACATATTCCGGCAGTGCCGCATTCGCCGCCCGCAGCATTGCAATAGATGTCGCCATAATCGCGGGTTGTACATTGCGCGTCATGGTTAAGTCCTCCATCGGGCCGTTAAATATCAGCTCTGACAGCTTTTCCCCCAGTGCCGCATCAACCTCGTCAAACACTGCGCGTGCCGCGGCATTTGTTTCATATAATTCGCGCCCCATGCCGACGCTTTGCGACCCCTGGCCGGGGAATACAAATATAGATGACATGTGTTCTCCTCTAAGATAAATTAAATCACGGGTAAATTATACTTTGCGAATGGAGAATTCGCAACCGCAATAATTCTGGCGGTAAAAATCAGATGCGCGCCCTATTTGCTGACGCAGGCCCTCGTCCCACTTTATGGGGACATAGCAAACACCATTCTTGCATGTGGCCGTGCCCGCGTTGTCGACCTGGGTCTGGTCCTTGTGCCGCGACACCCCCAGCACCGATGCCACCGCGTCATATCCGTTTTCGCGTGCCCACGCCGCGGCGCGTGCAAAACGAAATTCAAAACACGCACTGCAACGCGCACCGCGTTCGGGCGCCGTCTCCATCCCGCGGACGGCGGCACGCCATGCATCGTGGTCGTATTCCAGCGTGGCATGCCCCACCCCCAGCATGTCGCAATAGCGGATTTGTTCCGCCATGCGTTTTTGGTATTCTTCAAATGGGTATATATTTGGATTGAAAAATAGCACGATAAAATCATCGACATCTGGGATTTGCCCGTCTGCCAACTGTTTTATCGCACCCGCACCGCATGGCGCACAGCAAGATAATAGAACCAATCGCATGTTCGTTTTATTTATACTCCACGCCGATTTGCGTATCAGGGGGCAATTCTATGATTTTTTCTGTCGCCCCGCCCCGCCCCAGTTCGGCATCGCTGCACATCATGCCAAAGCTTTCTGTGCCGGCGACCGTGCGCTGTGAAATAGGCTTCTTTTGACCCGGCAACTTGCAGCCAACCGGCGCCAGAACAGATACCAGGCCCGCGCGAGCATTGGGCGCCGCGCATACAATTTGCAGCGCGTTGTTTACCCCGTCATCAACGGTTAAAATCTGCAGGCCGTCACGCGTCGGATGGGCCGCGGCGGCCACAATTTTTGCAACAACCGGGCGTGGTGCGTCGTCTTTTTTTGGCGCAAAGCGCTGGGTTAATTCCGCCACGCGCGCGTCATCAATACGCTCAAACAGGTTTTCTGGAACTGTGAACCCTTCGCCATCGGCGATGCGACGCTCAAACGCGCCCGGCCAGGTCAGGTCATGCGCCGTCGCAAATACATCGCGGATTTTTTCCGCCGCGTCCGGGATAAAGGGTGCAGATACACGCGAATACAGGTCTATTAACTGGAAACAGTTGTTCAACACCGCCCCGGCCGCGTCCACGTCGCCGTTTTTAACCAGTGTCCATGGCGCCTTTATCGTCATGTATTCGTTTCCGATGGCGTACAACCCGCGCAGCGCGACAATTGCCGCGCGAAACTCGCATGCCGCCAGCGCCTTGGTTAATTCGTCGATTTTTTCATCGACCGCCGCGGCCAGTTGTGCATCCCACGCGCCGGCGGCCGGTATGGTCAGACCAAAGTTCTTTTCGGTCAGTTTTGTTGCACGCGATACAAAGTTCCCCAGCATGCCGTTCAAATCCTTGTTCACGATATCGGCAAAGCGTTCGATTGTAAAATCTGTGTCGTCTGTTTCGGGGGCTGACGCCATCAAGGCATATCGCCACGCGTCGCTTGGCGCGACATCAATCGCCGCATCCAGGAATATGCCGCGCTGTTCTGATTTCGAGAATTTACCCCCCTCGAAATTTAAAAAGTTCATGGATTTGAGCATGTCGACCGTTTTCCATCCGTCATCAACGGCCAATTGCTGTTCCGGGAAAAATACAGCGTGGAATTTTACGTTATCCTTGCCCATAAACTGTGCATAGTGCGTATCCGGATTTTTCCACCATGACGCCCAGTCGGGGGTTGCCGCCTGGGAAATAGATACATATCCCCACGGCGCGTCAAACCATACATAGAAAACCTTGTCTTCAAAGCCGGGCTTGTTTACCGAAATGCCCCACGGTAAATCGCGTGTAATCGACGTGTCGAACAGTTCGTCATTGGCCCATCCCATTGCAATCGCGCCGGCGGTCTTTGACCATTTTGGCGCGGCGGTCTTTAACCATTCGTGCCATTCGTCTTGGACGCGGGATGCCAAAAAGAACAGGTTTTTTGTCGGGCGCATTTCAATTTTGTCCGACCCTGAAATGGTAGAACGCGGATTGATTAATTCTGTTGCTTCATACGTTGCGCTGCATTTATCGCACTGGTCGCCGCGGGCCTTTTCATAACCGCATTTGGGGCACGTTCCAACCAACTGGCGGTCGGCCAGGAACATGTTGTCATCGACCGAGAACGGCTGAATTGTTTCGCGTTCTTCGATTAAGCCCCGCGCGTCAAGGCGTGTAAATAAATCATGTATCAACTTTTCTTGTAAATCGGTGTGCGTGCGGCCATACAAATCAAACGACAGGTTAAAATCACGCACCGCGCGCAGATGTTTTTCATAATACTTGTTGTTGTATTCGATGACGGGTACGCCCTCTTTTGCGGCGCCGACAACGGCCGCTGTGCCGTGCTCGTCCGCGCCGCAGATATACAGTACGTCATTCCCGCGCGCCCGGCAGAATCGCGCATACACGTCACTGGGCAGCCAGCATCCTACAAGATGCCCCAAATGCAGTTCGCCGTTTACATACGGCAATGCGGATGTAATCAAAACTTTTTTATTGTCTGCCATTTTCTACCCCCGGTTTTATATAAAAACAGACGCCGCCGGGCGTCACGTTTTTTTATCTGGTGGGTGGTATTGGACTCGAACCAACGACCTTTACGATGTCAACGTAACGCTCTAACCAACTGAGCTAACCACCCAAAACTTACAGGTGCCCTTGTCCATGAAACCAACAACCTTACGATATCAACGTAACGCGGCTTCCCAACCGAGCTAACCACCCGCACGCCCGATTATAGCAAAGAAAAATAGGATTGCAATATTAAATTGCCTCCGCCGCGGTCTAAGAAAAAAAGCCGGTGTTTACCGGCCTTTTTTATTTCTTTTCAGCGTTGGTTTTCAGCCAGCCTTCCAGCCAGTGGTTATCAAACGCCAGTGTTTTTACATCCTTGTTCTTAAGCAGTTTTTGCTGTAGCGGGATTGTTGTCTTAACACCTTCGATAACGAATTCATCCAACGCACGCTGGGCGCGCATAATGCATGCGGGCCGCGATTGCGCATGAACAATCAGTTTTGCAATCATTGAATCATACGTCGGTGGAATGGTATATCCGGTGTAAACCGCGCTGTCCACGCGCACACCCAGCCCACCCGACGGCGCATACAGGGATATCTTGCCCGGGTTTGGTGTAAAGTTTTCCGGATCTTCGGCATTGATACGGAATTCAATTGCGTGTCCATGCGGAACAACATTAGACTGGGTATATCCCAGCTTTTCGCCCGCCGCCACACGAATTTGTTCGCGAACCAGGTCGACGCCGTATACCATTTCTGTTACCGGATGTTCCACCTGCAGACGGGTGTTCATTTCCAGAAAATAGAACTTGCCGTTTTCAAACATGAATTCAAACGTGCCGGCATTTGTATAGCCCATTTTTTTTGCCGCCGTTTTACAGATTTCAATCATGTCGTCGCGCTGTTTCTGGGTCAGTGCCGCCGCCGGGCATTCTTCCATTACCTTTTGATTTTTTCGCTGTAACGAACAGTCGCGTTCGCCAAAAATCACAACGTTGCCGTGTTTGTCCCCCAGAACCTGAAATTCAATATGTCGCGGGTGCAGCAACAGCTTTTCCATATACAGCGTGTCGTCGCCAAATCCGGATTTTGCCTCTTGCTTTGTAATCTGAAACGCCTCTGCCATTTCGGCTGCGCTGTGTACGGGGCGCATGCCGCGTCCGCCGCCGCCGGCCGATGCCTTCAGCATTACCGGATATCCTATCTTTTCCGCCGCGTCCAGTGCCGCCTCAAGTGTTTCGACCGCGCCGTCACTGCCCGGCACCACCGGCAGGCCGCATTCAATCGCGGTCCGTTTTGCGTTAACCTTGTCGCCCATGCGTTCTATCATGTCGGCGTCGGGGCCGATCCATATCAGACCGTGGTTTGCCACCTTGCGTGCGAAATCGGCGCGTTCGGACAGAAATCCATAACCCGGGTGAATCGCATCCGCATTGGTCAGCAGTGCCGCCGTTAAAATCGCGGACTCGTTCAGATATGAATCACGCGACGGGCCCGGTCCGATACATACGGATTCGTCAGCCAGCTGTACATGCATGGCGTTTTTATCAACCGTGGAATACACGGCAACCGTGCGTATGCCCATATCGCGGCATGCGCGAATTATTCGCAGGGCAATTTCCCCGCGGTTTGCAATTAAAACTTTTTTTATCTGTGACATGGCTTTATTCGATTACAATCAGGGGTTGGTCGAATTCAACAGCCTGGCCGTCGGAAACCAGAATTTCTTTTACGATGCCGTCCTTGTCAGACTTGATCGGGTTGAATGTTTTCATTGCCTCAACCAATGCAACAGTATCGCCGGCCTTTATTGATGCGCCCACGGTTGTAAACGGTTTTGCGCCGGGCTCCGGTGCCAGGTATGCAACACCCACCATCGGGGATTTCAAGGCATATCCTGACACAGTGTTCTTGGCCGGTTCGCTGTTTGTCTGTTTTGCATCCGCCGCAACAGGAAGGCTGGGCATTGCGACCGCCGTTGCCGGCTGCTGCTTTGACAGATGAATATGCTTGCGGTATACGCCGAACAAGAACTGGCGTTCCAGGTCCAGCTCCGTAATTCCCATGTCGTCCATAATCTTGGACATGTTTTCTACGTTTGCACGAAAAGACATTTTTAATCCTTATGTTTGTTTTATTTCTCGGGGGAATTTTACCACAATCGACAAACTTGTCAAGGCACGGGGTCATAACCGCATCCCCCGCCGGGCCGACAGCGTAAAATTCGCCGCATCCCCATTATGCATCCGCGGACCAGGCCGTGTTTCTGTATTGCCTGTGCGGCATATTCACTGCACGTGGGGGTAAATCGGCATGCGGCGCGTCCGCCGATAAAAGGGGATATGCCCGCCTGGTACATGCGGATAATCCATATTGCCGCCTTAGACATTGTTGATGTTTTGCCGCCCCAGGTAATGCAGGGCTTTCTTCATTGCGACGCGCCCGTCTGTACGGGTTGCCTTTAAAATATCGCGTCTTGATATGAATATATAGTCACGGTCCGGGCGCATCAGTTTTTCATTGAATGCAATCCAGTCGCGCAGCAGTCTCTTTGCCCGGTTGCGGTCAACGGCGTGCTTAAACATGCGTTTTGTAACGACCAGGCCATACTGAGGGTCGTCGGGCAGACGCGCCGCACGCATGCGGATTAGAAACAACGAACTGCGTGCCGTCAAATCGGTTTCTGCCATTAAAAAGTGTTTGTGTTGCTTTATTGTGTTTCTCATGGCGCCAATAATAGCACAATATAACAATAGTCAAATAAAAAAGCGCAAAATTTACCGTCCGTCCTCTTGCTTTTTTATATATAAGGCTTTATAGTGCAAAAAAATCATTCATTTTGGGGGCAAATATGTACAACTGGCTGATGAAATTCTTTTCTGCCGATATGGCCATAGATTTGGGTACGGCAAACACGCTGATTTATGTAAAGGGCCGCGGAATCGTCCTGAACGAGCCGTCGGTTGTTGCGGTGGCTGAAAACCGCCTGTTGGGTCGCAAGGAAATTTTGGCCGTTGGGACCGAGGCAAAGCAGATGTTCGGTCGTACGCCGGGTTCCATTACGGCGGTTCGTCCCCTGCGCGATGGCGTTATTGCCGATTTCGAAGTGGCAGAGGAAATGATAAAATACTTTATACGTAAGGTTCATCATCGCAGTCCGCTGGCCGCCCCGCTGATTATTATATGTGTGCCGTCGTGTGCGACCCAGGTGGAACGCCGCGCAATTCAAGAGGCCGCCGACGCCGCCGGCGCCCGCAAGGTATATATTGTAGAAGAATCGACCGCCGCGGCGATAGGTGCCGGCCTGCCCGTGGACAAACCGGTCGGTTCCATGGTTCTCGACATTGGCGGCGGCACGACAGAGGTTGCGGTTATGTCACTGGGCGGTATCGTTTATTCCAATGCGGTGCGCACCGCGGGCGACCAAATGGATATTGATATTATCGATTTCGTACGCAAGAACAAGAATCTGCTGATTGGTGAAAACACCGCCGAAGAAATTAAAAAGAAAATCGGAACCGCCATCAGCCCCAAGGACAAGGCGAACGAGCTGACGATGAAGATAAAGGGTCGCGACCTGTTGTCGGGCACCCCGCGTGAGACTGTGATTACAGAATCCCAGATTGCGTCCGCCCTGGCCCAGACCGTGACGAAAATCGTTGACACCGTCCGCCAGGCATTAGAGCTGACGCCGCCGGAATTGTCGGCCGATATCGCGGATTTGGGTATTGCGATGACGGGTGGCGGTTCGCTGTTGCGGGGGTTGGATGCGGCGATACGTGCATCGACCGGTCTGCCGGTGTTCCTGGTTGACAATCCGTTGGCCTGTGTTGCGTGCGGTTCTGGCAAAATGTTAAGCAGTCTGGACAAGAGCAAGCATATCCTGCAGACAATGTATTAAAAACAAGGCCGGGTTTCCTCCGGCCTTGTTTTTTTTGAAAAATATTTGTAATATCGGCCCGATGATAGAACGGCTGACCTTAACAGATTTTAGAAATCATGCGCTGGGGCGAATAGAAACCGGCTCGCGGCGCAATGTTATTATTACCGGCCCCAATGGCGCCGGCAAGACCGCCATACTAGAGGCGGTGTCAATACTTTCCGGCGACCGCGGAATGCGTGGTGCGCCGATGTCTGATATTGTACGTTTTGGCGCCGGCGGTTTTTCGGCGCATGCCCTGCTATCGGATGATACAGAGATTGCCGTTACGTATGCCGCCGGCGATACAAACCGGCGTGCCCGCATTGACGGTAATGCGGCGCGTCTGCCCGATTTGTCGGCCCGCCTGCGTGTGGTATGGATAACACCGCGCGAAGACAGGCTGTTTGTAGACGGCGCCGCCGAACGTCGTGCTTTCTTCGATAGACTGGCCGGGGCGTTCGACGGGCGCCATGCCGGGCGCGTTGCACGGATGTCAAAACTGATGTCAGAGCGCGCGGGCGTACTAAAGGCCGGGGGGGATGCTAAATGGCTTGATGCGCTGGATGCCCAGATTGCGGCCGCGGCTGTTGCAATCGCGGCCGCGCGTATACAGTATGCGGGTGAAATTAATTATTTTCTTTCCTCTGCCGCGGTATCTGTGGCGGGGCTGGTGGAAAATATGGTTATGGCCGACGGTCCCGCGGCAGAGGAAAAATATTTGGCCTATCTGCAGGAAAACCGTACGCTTTGCGGCGACAAAATGATTGTTGACGGCCCGCATAAATCGGATTTTGGCGTGTTTAACAAAACATTGAGCCTGCCCGTGCACTTAACCAGTACGGGCCAGCAAAAATCTGTGCTGTTGGATTTGATTTTGGCGCATGCGAAACTGATGCAGGCCAAGGTTTGTGTTCGCCCAATAATTCTTCTGGACGAGGCGGCAGCCCATCTGGACGCCGCGGCGCGCCGGCGGTTGTTTGATGCGCTTTCCGCGGCCGATGCCCAGGTTTGGGCAACCGGGCTGGACAGGGGTGTGTTTTCAGATGTCTCTGATGCCGCATTTGTTGCTTGCGCGGATGGTGCGATAAATAATATACTTTAATCCATAGGAAAAGGATATGAGCAAGATAGATTATCAAACCCTGTTGGACAATGCGCTGAAAACCGTGGTAAAAGATGCGCTGATTCATGCACAATTTAATGGTCTGGGGGATGGTACGCATTTTTTTATAACGTTCAAGACACGCGACGCGGGCGTGGTTTTGCCGGATTTTTTGCGTATACGTTATCCTGATATCATGACGATTGTGTTGCAGTATTCATATAACAACCTTCATGTTTCAGACAAGGAATTCGGGGTCCAGTTGACTTTTGACGGTCGTCCGTTTTTTATACGCGTTCCGTTTTCTGCATTGGTTGAATTCAAAGACCCGTCTGTTGATTTTATGCTCTCGTTTCATCCAAAGGCGCAGCCTGCGGCGGATAATGATATGGAATTGCCGCTGGATGAAAAACCGGGCACTGTTGCGGACCCGGGGCGTGTGGTATCGCTGGATGATTTTCGTAAGAACAGGAACAAGTAATGGGAATAAAGCAAACGGCCGCAAATATAGTATGCGGCTTTATACCCGATAAGAAACTGCGTCATCGTGTACGTACGCGGCTTAATTATGATATCGGCGAGTATATCGATTTCGCCCGTCGTGACGCCGGGCGTCCGAACGCACGCGTTCGGACGTATTCCGGCCATGGTGGAATGAAGAAAATAATTGTCGTACTTGATGATGAGGTTGCGTACAAGTTCCCGTTGGTTGCGGCGAAAAAAGACACGCCGCGGCGCGAAAAGATGTTTGCGGATGCGTTTCGCGAAATATCCCCGATTACTATTCCTAAGATGGAGATATTGTCTTTCAATGGCATGGATGTTTTGAAATATGATTTCCTGCCTGGGAAAACATTGGCCGACATGGACACGGCGACAATTTTAAAGCACGAGGATAAAATAGCGCGCCAGCTGGCATCGTTTATGTTTGAAATCGGGCGCAGTGATCCGAAGTCTATTCGGCATTTAAAGCCTGATGGCGCAACGACTGGGATGTTTTTCGGCTGGTACCATAATGACATCGGCGGTAATTTTGTGATAAATCCCGAAACCGGCGACATAGTTGCGTTTATAGATTGGGAAAGTGCGGCGTTTTGCAATATGCATCCTGATTTGATGCGTGCACTGCGTTTTTTGAACAAGCGCGGCGCGGGCAGTCTGATAATGAAGACGGTGTTCGAGTATATTGCCCGCTATCAGGCGGAAAACAACTAAGCGGGACATGTTCCCGCTTATTTTATTTGCAAACACGCAAATATAATCTATAATCAAGGGGTGCGGGGATGAAAATTATTCTTTTGTGTATTTGTAAAAGAATGCAGAAACGAATGATTTTTCTCCGCATATAAATAAACTAAAAAAATGGAGAAAAACCTATGTTTTTTGGAAAATCTAAGAAAGAAACCGAAAACGCGGCAACGCGCTTAAACAATCCGGTTTTTGTTGAAATCCCGTATGGTGATGAAACACTGCGCCTGGAAACAGGCCGACTGGCAAAGCAGGCAAATGGTTCTGTTTTGGCAACAATGGGCGGCACAATGGTATTGGCGACCATCTGTGCGGAAAAGTCCGCGGTAGAGGGTCAGGATTTCTTCCCCTTAACCGTTGATTATCAGGAAAAGTACGCGTCCGCGGGCCGCATTCCGGGCTCTCGCGATCGCCGCGAGGGTAAGGCGTCGACCGCTGAAACATTAACAGCGCGCTTGATTGACCGTCCGATACGTCCGCTGTTCCCGGAAACCTTTAAGAACAAGGTTCAAATCATCGCCCAGGTTTTCTCGTATGACAAAAAGAACCAGCCTGACATTTTGGCAATGATTGCATCCAGTGCGGCGCTGGCCCTGTCGGGTGTTCCGTTCCAGGGACCAATTGGTGCGGCGCGTGTTGGCTATGCCGATGGTGCGTATGTTTTAAATCCTTCGCGTAAGTTCACAGAGGATTCAGAAATGGACCTGGTTGTTGCGGCGACCAAAGACGGTGTTTTAATGGTTGAATCCGAAATTGGCGAACTGGATGAGGCAACGACCCTGGGCGCGGTAAAGTTCGGTTTTGACGCGCAGCAGGCTGTAATCGCGGCGATTAACGAGCTGGCTGAAAAAGCGGGCAAGGAACGCTGGGCGACACCTGAAAAGTCTGCGGAATATATTGAAATGGAATCCGCGTTTGAAAAGTTCGCCGGCGACATCGAGGCCGCCCTGGCGATTAAGGAAAAGTTGGTTCGTCTGGACACACTGTCTGAGATTCACACCACCGCCAAGGCAATGATTCCGGAACTGTTCCCGGATACAACGACGGCGTCATCCACACTGGAATCATGGGCGGACGAGATAGTAGAAAACATCACCGCACGCATCATGCGTGGCAACATCCTGGCGGGCAAGCCCCGTATCGACGGCCGCGACACCAAGACGGTGCGTCCGATTGAAATCGAGCTGGGTGTTTTACCGCGTGCGCACGGTTCCGCGCTGTTTACGCGTGGCGAAACACAGGCGTTGGTGTCTTTAACATTGGGCGGTGGCAAGGATGCACTGCCGATTGAAACACTCGACGGCGCCGAAGAAAAAGATTTCTTCTTAAACTATAACTTCCCGGGTTATTCCGTTGGTGAATGCAAGGGGCTGAAATCCCCGTCGCGTCGCGAACTGGGGCATGGTAACCTGGCATGGCGTGCATTGCACCCGATGGTGCCCACACGCGCCCAGTTTGACTATGTAATCCGCGTTGTATCCGATATTTTGGAATCGAACGGTTCATCGTCGATGGCGACAACATGCGGCGCAACATTGGCAATGATGGATGGTGGCGTTCCGCTGACACGTCCGGTTGCGGGTATTGCGATGGGCCTGATAAAAGAAGGCGATGATTACGCAGTTTTAACTGATATCTTGGGTGACGAAGACCACCTGGGCGACATGGACTTTAAGGTAACCGGAACAGACCGCGGTATTACCGCCCTGCAGATGGATATCAAGATTACGTCCATTACATTTGAAATCATGGAAAAAGCCCTGGCCCAGGCCAAAGACGGCCGTATGCATATTCTGGGTAAAATCAATGCGGCGATATCCGCCCCGCGCGACAAGGTTTCTGAATACGCGCCCCAGATGTATGTAATGAAAATCAACCCGGACAAAGTCCGCGAGGTTATCGGCAAAGGCGGCAGCGTGATTCAGGCCCTGACGCGGGAAACGAACACGAACATCGACCTGGAAGACGATGGCACTGTTAAAATCATGGCTGTTTCCAAAGAAGATGCCGACGAAGCCATCCGCCGCATCAAGGACATTACCGCAGAACCCGAAGTCGGCCAGATTTACGCCGGCACGGTATCGGGGGTAAAGGATTTCGGTCTGTTTGTGAAAATCATGAACGGTTTTGAATCCATGGTTCATATTTCTGAAATCACGGGCAAACGCCTGGAGAAAATCGCAGATGCCGGCTACAAGGAAGGCGACAAGGTATATGTAAAATATCTGGGCGCCGACAAGCGTGGCAAGACACGTATGTCCATGGTTGGTATCGACCAGAAGACAGGTGCCGAGTCAAAGGCGGAATAATATGCATGTGGCGCCGTAACCGGCGCCACACATTACGCAGGGGGAAGAGAAAATGGATATGGAATCATTTATGGAACAGGCGCGCGTACTTCAGGACCGTGTTTCCGCCGCCCAGGATTTGCTGGATAAAACAACTGTTCGCGGTATTGCGGACGCCGGGGCGTGCATTGTTACCATGACGGGTAAATATGACCTGGTTGATATCAAGGTCAGCGATGCACTGGCCGGCCGCGATGCGGCGGCGATATCGGAAACGGTTTTGGCCGCATTTCGTGATGCCAAGGCAAAGGCCGATGCCACAATCGACAAGATTATGGGCGATGCCACGGCGGGTATGCCGATGCCGGAATAATGATACAAATCATAAAAAAACACCGGGAAACCCCGGTGTTTTTTTTATGCGGACTTTTTGTACTCTTGCAGTCGGCGATATATTTTACGCCGACGCTTGTAAATATTTTCCAGCACCCGCATCCGCATCGATTTATAGGCCAGCAAAAACATTCGCTCTATAATATCCGCGGGAATTTGCTCGGTTCCACGCTCCAGCTGGCAGATTTCTTGCTGGGTTATATGTAACAGTATTGATGCCTCTTCCTGGCTCATGTTGCATGTGGTGCGTGCGCGGCGCAGTATAACGCCGATGCGGCCCGTGGGTCCGTCTATGCTTTTCATTTTATCCTCCATATTTTTGACAAACAAAAATCCGCCGTGATGAAGGGCGGTTGGAGGTTAAGAACTACACAAATATAGTCCTGCTTATTCAAATATATCGCAGGCCTCCAACCGAGTTGGAGCATATTTAATTTGTGGAGGTTCTTACACCTCACACCGGGTATCACCCGATGCATCCAAAATTATAACACAAATGTTTGGGTTTGCAAATAAAAACACCCCACTCAGGGGCGCCTTTCAATCCATGCCAGATATAAAATAAAAAACGCCACAAGGGCGCCTTTTATTTTATATGGAGGCCTGGGTCGGAATCGAACCGGCATACAAGGATTTGCAGTCCTCTGCATAACCACTCTGCCACCAGGCCAGTGCAAACATACTAGGCAAAAAAAATTTTTAATTCAACATAAAATTTCGTGATTTTGGACTTTTATGGTATAATACCCGCCAGGAAGAGAGTTGGTTACATGAAAAAGTTATTTTTACTGGCATTTTATATGCCTTTGTCCGCGTTTGCGGCAACAAATGATTGTCTAAATCGTCAAAATGTCCCGGATGGCAAGCTGTCGCTGCAGGAGGTTATAGAACTGGGGCTGTGCCGCAATCCGCAAACAACATCGGCATATTTATCGGCCGAATCGGCGCGATTTGCGAAAAACGCCGGCTATGCTAGCTATCTGCCGTCGGTTAGCGGCTCCGCCAGCGCCGGGCGTGATTATCGCAACAAGGACTGGGGCGATTGGAATTACGGGGCGTCTTTGTCTGCGTCTTATCTGATATTCGATTTTGGTAAACGTTTGGCGGATTTAAATACCCTGGCCGCGACATGGCGTGCAACGGGATTCGATTATGATGAAAGCGTTCAAAACTATGTCTATGGGGTAATCGGGGCATACTATGCGTTGCTTAACGCGGATGCGGACGTTTTATCGGCGGAAAAACTGCGCGAGGTTGCACAAACCGCACGCGACATGGCCCAGAAAAAGTACAAGGCGGGCTCGGTCGCAAAGGCCGATGTGCTAAAGGCGGACACAACCCTGGCCAGTCGTGATTTGGCACTGGAGCGTGCACGTAACAACCGCGAGATTGCAAAGGGGACACTGCTGTCAAAGTTGTCTTTCCCCGCGGACCAGAACATAGAAATCCAGGACATGGGTTCTAATTTCGGGAAATCTACGGAAAACAAAAGCATTGATGAACTAATTGCGGCGGCGCAAAAGACGCGCCCCGACCTGCTGCGGGCGACGGCGAACAAAGACGCCGCATGGCATCGCCGCAACAGTGCGTTTTTGAAAAATCTGCCGTCTATTTCGGCAACCGGTTCCATTTCATGGAATGATACCGAATGGAACAGCTTTGCCAACGACGGACACAAAGTATCGGGCAGTATCGGTATCCGTGCATCCATGCCAATATTTGCAGGTTTTGCAAACTACTATGGCGTCCGCAGTGCCGAGGCGAACTATGAACGCGCCAAGGAGTCGGAGCGTGCCGCCGCAGATAACGCCACATTGGATATATTTACGGCATACCAGAACTACAAGACCGCACAAAAGGTGTTAACCCAGACGGAAACACTGCTGGAATCGGCAACGGAAAGCGAAAAGGTAACGGCCGGCATGTACAAGGTGGGGCGTGCCACTATGTTGGATTGGCAGACGGCGCAGTCCGAGTTAGTCGATGCGCAAAAGCAAAATAATGCGGCAAAATATGATTTGTTTACAAAGCGTGCGGCGGTTGCGCTGGCGATTGGTGAAATCAGAGCCGAACTGGATAACGAGGGGGTGAACTATGAAGAATAAAATCGGACGTATATTTAAATGGCTGTGGCGGAAAAAGTGGTGGATTTTAATTCTGGCTGCGCTGGTTGTGGCAATTATGCTTATTTTCGGCGGGGGCAAGTCTAAAAAATCTGAATTTGTAACATTGCCTATTAACAAGGGCGACCTGCGCCAGGTGGTAACCGCGACCGGCGAAATTCAGCCTGTAAACACCGTCAGTGTGGGTTCCCAGGTGTCGGGGACTATTGACGCGCTATACGTTGATTATAATTCCAAGGTTAAAAAGGGTGACCTGCTGCTGACGATAGAGCCGTCCGTATTACAGGCCTCCGTGGATGAGGCCAAGGCATCCCTTATCTCAGCCGAGAGCCAGCGCAACTATGCCAAAAGTGAATATATGCGTAACAAAACGCTGTATAATGACGGCTATATCGCCCGCGCCGAGATGGAACAGTCCCAAACCGCATACGAACAGGCTGAGCAGTCTGTGGCGCGCGCCCGCTCGCAGTATGAACGCGCGGAAACAAACCTGGGCTATGCGACGATTACATCGCCCGTAGATGGCACTGTTATATCGCGCAAGGTAGATAAAGGCCAGACAGTTGCGGCATCTTTCCAGACGCCTGATTTGTTTGAAATCGCCGAAGACCTGTCAAAGATGCAGATTGAAACATCCGTATCTGAGGCGGACATCGGTGTTATAAAAGAAGGCCAGCCGGTATCGTTTACCGTTGACGCGTACCCGACGCAAACGTTTGAGGGTGTTGTTCGCCAGATAAGACTGTCGCCGACAACAACATCGAACGTGGTTGTTTATACGGTTGTAATCGATGTTGATAATTCTGATATGCGCCTGATGCCGGGAATGACCGCATTTGTTACAATTATTGTTTCGGAAAAGCATGACGTATGGAAGGTTCAAAATGCCGCCCTGTTGCTGCGCAGTTTCGAAGGTATATTGGAAAACCCCGGTGACGCCACACCGAAAACACATTTGGCGATATCCCGCGGCGAGCAGATATCGGTAATTCCGTTCGAAAAGGGTCTGGTTACCGCAACAGAGACCGAGGTTATATCTGATGAAATCGTCCAGGGTGATAAAATCATCGTCGGTAAAACCGGCCAGCAGTCCAAGGCCGGCGGCAACCAGCCGCGTCGTGGCCCGGGCGGCATGTAAGGTAGGGGCCGATATGAAAAAATCAGATATAATCATATCACTGCGCGACATAACAAAAAGCTTTCCTTTGGAAATCGGCGGCGTTCAGCAGGTGCTATTTGACATCAGCTTTGACGTTCATGCCGGCGAGTTTGTTGCAATCATGGGCCCGTCGGGCAGCGGCAAGTCAACATGTATGAATATTGTGGGGGCCCTGGATACGCCGTCGGGCGGAACGTATGAGCTGTATGGGCGCAATATAACAAATCTGGGGCCGGATGAATTGGCCGTGATTAGAAACGAACATATCGGCTTTGTTTTCCAGCAGTTTAATTTGTTATCTAAGCGCACGGTTTTGGATAATGTTATGCTGCCGTTGATGTATCGTGGCCTGCCCATGGCAGAGCGCGAACGCCGCGCCCGCGAAATGTTGCGGCGCGTCGGACTCGAAAAATTTGAAAGCTATCTGCCTACGCAGCTATCGGGCGGTATGAAGCAGCGTGTGGCGATTGCGCGCGCCCTGGCGGGTGACCCAAAGCTAATTCTGGCGGACGAGCCGACAGGCGCCCTGGACAGTAAAATGGGAAACGAGATTCTAAAGTTTTTCAAGCAGCTAAACAAAGAAATGGGCATAACGATTGTTATGATCACGCACGAGTTTGATATTGCAAAGTATGCATCGCGCTTGATTCATATTCGCGACGGGCACATAAACTATGACGGTCCAATGCCAAAGACTGACCGAAACCTGTAATCGGGGGATATTATGACATTTAACGATATTTTAAAGGAATCCTGGCTGTCGGTGTCGGGGAACAAGATGCGCTCGTTTTTAACAGTGCTGGGTATTGTTATTGGTGTTATGGCGGTTGTTATCATGGTTGCCGTCGGTGAAACGGTTGAAAAGCAGATTACAGACCAGTTTTCAGCCCTGGGGACGAATACTATCATGATACGCGCGGGCGCGGCCCAAACGGGCGGTGTTCGTACCGGCAATCGCCAGACATTGACGACAGATGATGCGGAATTTATAGGGCGCCTGCCCGATGTTATGGCGGTAACGCCCGTACAAAACAGTGCCGCCCAGATAGTATACGGTAATAAAAACTGGTCTTCGTCAATGGTCGGCGCATATCCCGGATATACCACGGTTCAAAACGTCGAAATGGAAAAGGGAACCTTTTTCGACCAGTCTGCGGTCAGAAATGCCTCCACTTACGCTGTAATCGGCCCCACAACGGCCAAAGAGCTGGACCTGCCTGCGGACCCTGTTGGACAGGTTATTCGCGTCCAGAATGTTCCTTTTGTGATTATAGGTATGACCAAGGCCAAGGGGGATTCCGCCATGGGTTCCCAGGATGATATGCTGATTGTGCCGATAACAACACTTAAAAAGCGTGTCCAGGGCAGCAGATTTCCAAATTCGGTTAGCATGATTGCGCTTAAACTCTACCCTGATGCGGACAATGCGGTTGTTACAAACCAGATAACCGCCCTGTTGCGTGACCGGCACAAGCTAAAAGACGATGCGGCCGACGATTTCCAGATAATGGATATGAAACAGGTTATGGAAACCATGAGCACGGTCACAGGCTATATGAAAATGTTGCTGATTGCGATTGCGGCGGTATCGCTGCTTGTGGGGTCTATTGGCATTATGAACATGATGCTGGTATCTGTTGCGGAACGCACGCGTGAAATCGGTGTGCGCAAGGCAATAGGCGCGCGCGAGCGTCAGATAATCATCCAGTTTCTGTCTGAATCTATATTTATATCGTTTATCGGCTCTATGGCGGGGTTACTGCTGGGGGTGGGCCTGTCCCAGGGTGTCGGGCGCTTTATATTGGGCTATAACGTGCCGTTTTCAGCATGGCCGGTATTGCTGTCTGTATCTGTGGCGGTAATTGTGGGGCTGGCATCTGGTGTTGTTCCCGCGCTAAAGGCGGCAAAGCTAAACCCGATTGACAGTCTGCGTTACGAATAGAATAAAAAACGCCCCGTGGGAGCGTTTTTTATTTTGCGCGTGTCGGCGCAACAATAATCGATTTAGTGCGTTCATCAGGCTTGGATTTGGATTCCAGTGTCCCTTTATCGCCAATTATTTCCAATATGCGTGCGAATAGTTCCGGAACCGCGTCTTTGCCGCGTGCCAGTACTTTTTTCGAACCGCGCGTCATTACGGCAATTTTTACCTTGTTTCCGCCGTCCAGGAATTCGAACACCTTTTTCATTTTGATATTCAAATCATTTTCTTCGATAAAAGGCTTTACCCATACTTCCTTCATTTCAACCGTTTTCTGGTTTTTGCGGGCCTCGTTGGCGCGCTTTTTCTGGTCGTATTTGAATTTTCCGTAATCCATGATTTTTACAATCGGCGGCGTGTTGTTGGCATTGATTTCAACCAAATCCATCCCGGCGTCCATTGCCATCGCCAACGCCTGGGGGGTTGGCATAATGCCCAAATTCTGGCCGGAATCACTGATTACCTGAACTGATTTTGCAAAAATCCGATTATTCATGCGCGGACCCATATCGCGGGCCGCGGAACGGTTAAATGGTGGTCTAATGGTATGCTCCTTTTATGTTACAGATAAAATTATTATTTATTTTCAGGCGTTTTTCAACAAGTTTTGCACCACCTGCAGTGCATTCCATGCATCACGTTTTGCCGCCGGTTTCAGCAACAGGTAATTAGGATGATATATCGGCATTACCGGCCGGCCGTCTATTTCCTGTATTACGCCGTGATTTTTTGCCAAATCAGTCCCCGCGATTTCGTTTGCCGCCAGCGTTCCCATAGTAATAATAACGCGCGGCGCCAGCAGGTTTATCATGCGGTCGACAAATGGCCGCGCCAGATTCAGTTCGCCGCGTGTTGGTGCCCTGCCCCCTGGGGTCCGCCAGAACAGTACGGGCATAATAGACACATTTTCGCGTGACATTCCAATCGCGCCAATCATTTTGTCCAACAGTTCGCCCGCCGCCCCGGTCAGAATTTGGCCCGCGGCGTCATCTTCGGCGCCGGGTATGTCCGTTATAATCATCAGTCCGTTTGGCGCCGGCGCGATATGCGGTGCAACCGTGTTGTGTGCTGTTACGCGCAACGGATGGTTGAATTCCGATATCATTCGCACCAATGCATCTGCATTGGCCGGGCGTGCAGCGGCCGCGGCGGCCGTTTCCACCGACAGCGGCGCAATAGACGGCACGACAACGGGGCCCGATGAATATACCGGGGTGCGTTCGTTTTCGGGAATCTGAATTTCGTCGGCTGGCGTTTCCGGCGCCGCACGCAATTGGGCGGCTGCCGCCATTGCCGCGGCCGCCGCCGTCGGCAGTTCTGTTATTTCCCAGCGTACGCCGGCCAAATCCAGATCGCGCAAAGCAGAGACAGTCATGTGATTTCCCTTGATTTTTTTAATGTTTTATTATACACTAGACCACGAGCAACAGAAACTCAAGGGAGTATTTTCATGAAAATTAAAAACTTTGCTATGCTGGCTGGTGTTGCCGGTATTTTGGCCGCTTGCGGTGGTTCTTCTAAAATTACAGAACCGGCCGACCTGAACGACCAGCGCGTATTCTTTGCATTTAATTCCTCGGAAATTTCCGAAGAAGCTAAAAACAACCTGCTGGGCCAGGCTCTGTACATGAAGAATCACGCAGAGACCAAGATTCAGATTGCCGGTAACTGCGACGAACGCGGTTCAACCGATTACAACTTGGCGCTGGGCGCACGTCGTGCCAACGCGGCCAAAGAAGTTATCGTAAAAGACGGCATTGATGCAAAGCGTATTTCCACAATTTCCTATGGCAAGGAACGCCCGTTGGTAAAAGGTACTGGCGAATCCGTATGGAAATGGAATCGTAACGCGACAACAACTGTTAAATAATAGTTTGTTGAAAAATAGCTATTGCTAAAAAAACACCGGGGTTTCCCGGTGTTTTTATGTTCTTTGTTTCTTTTTGCAAATATATTTATCCCTATCAAAAAAGGCCGGCATTTACCGGCTTTTTTGATGTTTTTTTATTTACAGATTTTATCAATCAGTTCCTGCATCTGGAGGCGCGTCGTGAATGACAGTACAATCTGCCCCGCCCCGCCCCGGCGTTCAACCAGTTTTGCCGCGACACCCAATACCGATTTTAACCGGTTCTCTATATCGCGACGGGTATCGTCGTCGATTGTTTTTGACACATATGCGCGGCTTTTTGTTGTGCGCGGCCCCTGCTTTACTATATTTGCAACCTCTGCCACGGGCAACTTTTCATTTATTATTTTATGGGCCAGTTCTTCCTGGTTTTCAGCCACCGCGATTGTACGCGCCGCAGATGCTGATAATTCGCCGCGTTCCACCATGGCCTTAACCGAATCGCTTAGGTTGTTCAGGCGCATGATATTTCGGATATAGCTGTCTGATTTGCCAATAAGGCGCGACACATCGGCCAGTTCATATCCGCACTTTTCCATCAGGTTTTGATAAGCGGCGGCTTCTTCCATGGGGTTCAGGTTTTCGCGCTGAACATTTTCAATCAGGGCGATTTCCATCGCGTTTTCATCGTTCAGCGTCTTTACCAGTGCCGGAATTTCGGACAGACCGGCCATTTTGCTGGCGCGGTATCTGCGTTCACCGGCGACGATTTCGTACATATACGGCCGGCCTGTTACGGCGCGCAATAAAATCGGCTGTAATACGCCCTTCTCTTTTATGGATGCAGCCAGCTCGCTTAGTTCCGCCTCTGTAAACGTTTTACGTGGCTGGTCCGGATTTGCGCCTATTTGTGCGATTGGAATTTGTTTGACAACCACACGCTCTACGTTTGTTAAAATTGAAATGTCTGGAATCTGACCCATTTCCGCCCGCAGGTCCGCCAGGCCCTTTCCCAAACCAAATTTCCCAGACATTTTATTCTCCTTGTTCTGTGCGTTCTACTACCTCGGTCGCGACGCGCAGGTATGCCTGGGCCCCGGGCGAGTTAAAGTCATAAAATAATGCGGGCTTGCCGTGACTGGGGGCCTCTGATACGCGAACATTGCGCGGTATTACCGTTTTAAAGGTGCGTTCCCCGAATGTGTTTCGAATCTCTTCCTCGACCGCGCGGGTCAGGCTGTTGCGCTTGTCATACATGGTAAGCAGTACGCCCATAATATCCAGCGTCGGATTCCATGTCTTGCGAATCGCTGCAACTGTATTGGTCAGCTGTTGAACCCCCTCCAGCGAATAAAACTCGCACTGCATCGGAACTATAACGGAATCTGCCGTGGTCAGTGCATTGATTGTTATATTCCCCAGCGCCGGCGGGCAATCCAACAGTATATAGTCATAATGCGCCAGCAGTGGCGCCAGCGCATCACGCAGGCGATATTCGCGATTCGGCATGTCATAGAGTTCAACCTCTGCCTCGGCCAGCTGCTGTGTAGATGGCATGATATGCAACCCCGGTACCGCCGTTGTTAAAATATTATCCGCGGCGTTTGCCGTGCCCATTAATACGCCATAAACACTCTGTCTGTGTGAAGAGCGCACAAACCCCAGGCCTGTGCCGGCGTTGCCCTGCTGGTCCAGGTCGATTAACAGTACGCGTTTTTTTATCGCGGCCAGTGATGCGCCAATGTTTATTGCAGTGGTTGTTTTCCCAACCCCGCCCTTTTGATTTGCAAATGCAATGATTTTTGTCATACTTTTTCCCGATGTTTACCGGCCTTTATGGTATAAAATCGCCGTATCTCAGTCAAGATAATAAAGTTAAAAATATAAAAATCCTTTAAATTCAATGTATTGTGTGTGATTTCATGTGAAATAAATAAGTTTTTTATGATTTGTAATAATGATATGCTCTTGACAAATATTTATTATGTGCTATTTTTAAATAGGTATAACTAAGGGGGTATAACAGTGAAATTCAAGAAATTACTTTCTTTATCTGCATCATTCATCGTGCCGATTGTTTTTGTCAGCGGGTTGGCAACGGTCGGAATTGATAAGGGTGTCGGTTCGCAGGCGCAAAAAGCAAGCGTGCGTACGAATGTTATACCAAAGCAAAAACTAAAGATAAAAAACGATACAATCGTGTTGACGGATGAAAACTTTAATACTGCTTTTAAACATGCGGCGGCGGCTTATTTTGTGCCGAATTCCAATACGATTTATGTTAATACATTTGTGGCGGATACGGATAACGATCATATCAGAAAAACGGTAGAACTGAACAATCTTGGGCGTCCGCTTGTCATGCGTCACGAGATGGAGCATGCTAAAAAGGCGCATATTACAAACAACAATAAAAATCGTTCGGGATGGCATCGTGCCCGCGTTTCTGTTATGGATGAAATGATGGCGCGCGGCGGCGAGTTTATAGAGGCCATCGAGTATCATATTGAAAACGGTGTGCCTTGTCCAAGTAACAGGGGCGGGTTTATTTATCACGTCGATAGTCTGGTTATGGCGCGCCATAATGAAATGGCTGGGGAAATGAGTGCTTTCTTGCCGGTTGATTTTCAGGACCGTCAAATCGCGGATATTATTATAAACAATGCGGCCGACAGATATTTACAAGTGCAAAAAAGTTATTTTTACACCAAAAGAATTAAAAATGAGCTAAACTGCATCCAGCGCAAGAAATACATTCCGAACGATAGTTGTGAAATAGTGCCCAGTTTGTTTAACTACTCGCCAGAAATTGACCAGTGGGGTGCCCTGTGGACGTATGATGTAAAATCGCAGTGGACGGTTACGGGCAAAAAGAGAGTAGATTTATGGAACGCGGCCAGTCAATCCACGCGTGATCGGACAATCGCCAAAATTGATTCCGTTGTCCGCCAGTCTTTTGCACCCGGCCAAATGTTACTAAAATCTACTTTTTCAAAAACGCACTAATATCAAAAAAATACCGGTAATTTCACATGAAATTACCGGATGTTTTGTATAATTGTTATAAATCCGTCGCCTGTCTCTGATTTTATTAAATCATAGTCAAATTTGTATTTTGTTTTAGCAATGTTTATTTCTGATTCAATATCCCGGCCTTTTAGTAGAAAAAGCCGGCATTTTGTTTTTGCGACATAGTCCAATATTTTTATTAATGGTGCAAACGCACGTGCGGTAAATACTGTTTTTCCGGCATTTACCGGTGTTTTTTGAATAAAATCCTCTACCCGGCCATGAAATATGGTCAAATTATTCAGCGCCAGTTTATTTTTTACCTCGTTTAAAAATGCGGCTTTTTTGCCAATTGATTCTATACATGTAACATTATACCCCAGTATTGCCAAAACCACACCGGGAAATCCGGCGCCACTGCCCAGGTCTATTATTGACACGTCGTTTGGCAAAACATTGGCCAGCTGGGCGCTGTCGGCAAAGTGGCGCGTTTCAATGTCGGTCAGCGTGCTGGGCGCGACCAGATTCATTTTTTCGGACCATTCGCGCAGCGTCTGCGCATACAAATCAAATTTATCTTTATTATTCATAAGGTTTATTGTAGCATAATATTGTCATGAGAAAAATAGAAACTTTATTTGTAGGCGCGGGCTTGATTGTCGCGCTGGCGGCGACCGGAACTGTTGTTTGGCGTGCAATGACGCCTGTGGCGGATAATGTGTCGCATAGTTATCCTGTAACAAAATACGGCGCTTTTTTGGCCGCCCAGCATGCTATTTATATAAATGATTTTGAGCGTGCGGCCGATTTTAGTCGCAATTTGGACAATATGGAATACGCGGTTGTTTATAATACGCGCATGCTGTCGGAATTCCTTAGCGGAAATTTGCCGATGGACGCAAAGCTGATGCGTGATGAGAAAAACGCGGCGGCCCGTCTTATATACGACGCATATTTGGTTGACCAGGGAAAATGGGACGAATTGTACAAGCGGCACAAGAAAGACACGTCGGCCCTGTCTGCGCCGTTGCGGATATGGTCGTCTGTTGCCACAGGCCACAGCGCAGATGCTGTAAAATTTGTGGAAAAACTGCCGACGAACGAGTCGTGGAAGGCCTTTATGCGCGGCCAGATTTACGCCCAGACCGGCGATGTTAAGCGTGCCGCCAAAGAATTTCAGGCGGTGTCATCCGACTTTATGAACATAAACGACTATTTGTACGTCATGTCGTTTTTTAAGGCCAATGACATGGACGCCGCGGCGGCAAAACTGCGTGATGATTTTACATCAAAACCCGGCGGGATGTACATGCTGGGATATGATGGTATTCCGGATTGGTCCGTTTACCAGGGCGACAAGAATGCATTGGCGTTCAGTCTGATTCAAAGTGTTTCGCACACCCAGATTATGATGTATTCTGATTTGGCGCTGTTGTTGTTGCGTTTTGCCCAGATTACGGGCCCGTCTTATTACGGCGACAATGATGCTGTAAATTATTACCTGGGCCAGTATTTTTATAATAATGTCGGCGATTATGCCAAATATTTTACCGCGATAAAAAAGGATAGCCCGTTTTATTTGTTCGGTGTTTTGCGCATGTCTGACAAAAGTGGGGATGTTGATGCGCTGGCGGCGGCGTTTGATGAAAACCCGTTGTTTGTCCCCGGTGCAAACAGTCTGATTGCGCATTATGTTTCGCATGGCGACCGTCGTTCTGCGATGCGCATCGTGGCGCGTGCACTCGATGATACGAACATAACGCCAATGGGCCGCGGGTATTTTTTAAAGAGCAGGGCGCATATAAATTTTGTTTTTGATGATTTGGACGCCGCCCAGGCCGATTTGCGTGCCGCATCGGATTTGATGACGGTTGATGGAGAGGTGCTGGCGTTACAGTCCAAAATATGGGCGCGCCAGAACAGGGAACTGGAAAATGCATATGAATATGCGATGGGATTGGTTCGCCAGAATCCAACTGATGTTGTTGCATGGGATGTTCTGGGGCGTGTTGTGGCTGTGCGCGAAAGTCCCGCCGCCGCACTGGAGTTGATAGAGCGTGTGGGCGAAGTATCAAATTCGTGTTCGTCGTTGTTTGAACAGCTCGGCGATTTATATGTCCAGGCGGGAAATATAAAACTGGCGCGTGATGCATATATGCGTGCGATTGATTTGGCGGGCGACGGTTTGTCGGTTGTTCCGCAGCTGGAAAAAAAGATAAGGAATTTAAAATGATGGTTGGTGTAATAGGGGCGGGTGCCTGGGGAACCGCGCTGGCGATAACCGCGGCGCGTGGCGGTGCCGATGTTTCGTTGTGGTCGTATGACGGCGGGATAAAGGAATTTGACGGCGTTTCCATCCCCGATAGTGTCCGCGTTACCACAAAATTATCAGATTTGTCTGCTGCGGACGTATGGCTGATTGTGACGCCTGCGGCGTATTTTCGTGAAACGTTGCGTATCGCGCGTCCGCATTACAACGGGGTTCCGGTTATCATTTGTACCAAGGGAGCGGAATATTCCACCGGCGATTTCATGTCAGAGGTATTGCGTGCCGAGTTGCCGGAATGCAAAGATTTTGGTGTTTTGTCCGGCCCCCAGTTCGCGGCCGAGGTTGCGCGTGGTGTTCCGACCGGTTCCACCCTGGCGGGAACGCCTGCGGCGCGTAGTGCCGGTGCGGCGGCGTTAAATCAGCTTTATATCAGTGAAAGTGACGACGTTATCGGGACGGAAATCTGTGGCGTGGGCAAGAATGCCGTTGCGCTTATCTGTGGCTATACCAGTGTTGTATCCGGCGAGAACGAGCGTGCCATGATATTCACCCGCGCCTGGGGCGAGGTGGTAAACATAGGTCTTGCCCTGGGGTCGGATGTGCGCACATTTTTAGATTTGTGTGGTATCGGTGATTTGTTCCTGTCTGCGACGTCGCCCACATCGCGTAATTTTTCGGCCGGTATGGCGATTGCCCGCGGGGAAGAGATTGTCGGCACGGTCGAGGGGATATTTGCCCTTGGCGGCATTTTACGCCGTGCCAATGCATTGGGCGTGGCGACACCGGTGCTGTGTCAGATGCATGAAAAACTAAATATATGAATACTGTAATAATCCGGCATTTGCCGGATTATTTATTGATTTTCCGAATTTTATCTTGTATCTTATTTCATAAGAAAATCGAAGGGGTTTTAACAATGGATGCCGAGAAATTATCATTTGAAGACGCATATAAACAGTTAATGGATTTGGTAAAAAAGATGGAGGGTGGCGAACTGCCGCTGGCGGCGTCTGTTGCCGCGTATGAACAGGGTATAAAGCTAAAAGCGTATTGCGAGCAGCTGCTGAAAGAGGCGGAGCTGAAAATCGAAACCCTGAAAGTTGGAACAAATCAGTAATTTTTTTATCAAACGGATATAACAGTGGCGGATAAAAGTAAACTAAGCCCGGTCATGCAACAGTACGTTGACATGAAGGCCGAAAACCCCGATGCCTTGCTGATGTTTCGGCTGGGTGATTTTTATGAGGCGTTTTTTGACGACGCCCGCCAGATAAGCGAAAGTTTGTCCCTGGTTTTAACACAGCGTGGTACGGACGCCTCTGGCGAGAATATTCCGATGTGCGGTATTCCGTGGCATGCGGCGGATAATTATTTCGGGCGCCTGGTACGGACCGGGTTTAAGGTCGCACTGGTAGAGCAAATGGAAACCCCCGCCCAGGCCAAGGCCCGCGGCCACAAGTATATCGAGCGAAAGGTCGTTCGCGTTTTAACGCCCGGCACGCTGACGGATGAAAATCTGCTGTCGCCAAAGAATTCGAATTTCCTGGTTGCTATTGCGCCTGTGGCGGGGGCTTATGAAATCGCGGGATGCGACATATCAACGGGGGAATTTTTCATCGGCCAAAGTGCTAATTTAATTGATGACATGGTGCGCATCAACCCGGCAGAGGTTATATATCCGGCCGCCATAGCCGAGGAAGAGACGATAATGCGCCTGCGCGATACGTTTAAAACGACGCCGGTGTTTGAAAAGCTGTATCTGCGTGCGGACATAGACACAATTGTATCGCGCATATTCGGCGGTGCGGTCCCCGACGGGGCGGATGTAACCACCACGGGGGCGATTGCGCTGTTGGCGGGATATTTGTTCAACACCCAGCGCGGTGCAAACATAACGTTTCGTGCGGCGCGCCGTTTTAATTCCGGGGCGCAGTTGTTGATTGATTCCGCCACCTGGAAAAGCCTTGAAATAGATGCCCCCATTAACGATGGTGGCACGTGCCTGCTGGATGTGTTGGATAATACCAAGACGGCCGCCGGCGCGCGTCGTCTGCGTGGGTATTTGCGCTCGCTGACGGGCGATATAAAAGAAATCCATGCCCGCCAAGAGCATATTGGTCACCTGATGCTAAACCCTGATATCATGGGGGCGTTGGCGGGGGCATTGGCGTCGGTACCCGATGTCGGGCGCAGTTTGTCGCGCCTGTTGTCAAACCGGGGCAGTCCGCGCGACCTGCGTCATATTTCAGATTTTATGATTGAACTGCCCAATGTAAAGATGATGGGTATGCGGCTCGACGGTCGCCTGGCGGCCCAGTTCGCAGACATAGAAACCCATGACACGCTGGCGGGGCGTTTGCGGTTTGCGCTGGCGGATTCGCTGCCGACGTTTTTCCGTGACGGCGGCGTTATTCGCGATGGTTTTGACCCGTCGCTGGATAACATGCGCGGCTTGTCCCACGGGGCCAAGGAAACTATTGCCGCGCTTCAGGCGGAATATGCCGCATCTACGGGTGTTAACACGCTAAAGATAAAATATAACAACATCCTTGGGTATTTTATAGAGGTTCCATCCGCCCGCGCCGATGCATTGATGCATCCCGAGAGTGGGTTTATCCACCGCCAAACAATGGCGGGCAACATGCGCTTTACAACGCCGCGCCTGATTGATTTGGATAACGATGTTCGCAGCGCGGCCGAGCGTGCCGCCGGCATAGAGGCCCAGATAGTCGAAGGCTTTATCGAAAATATAAAAGAAATCGCGGATTCGTTGCTGGCCGCGGCCGAACTGATTGCGGATGCAGACGTATGGTATTCGCTTGCCACTGTGTCGCAACGCTATAACTGGACGCGTCCGGTTGTAACATCCGATTGCGATTTTGATGTGACCGGCGGCCGTCATCCGGTAATTGAATACGTTCTGCGTACGCGTGCGGATAATTTTGTTAAAAACGACTGTAACCTGGGCGGGTGTCCGATTGCATTGCTGACGGGTCCAAATATGGCCGGTAAATCGACATATCTGCGCCAGAACGCGCTTTTGGTGGTTTTGACCCATATGGGGTGCTTTGTGCCGGCAACGCGCGCCTGCATCGGAATTTGCGACCAATTATTCAGTCGCGTTGGCGCATCTGACAATCTGGCGGCGGGCCAATCGACATTTATGGTTGAAATGGCTGAAACGGCAAACATTTTAAACCGCGCCACGGACAAGTCTTTTATTATATTTGACGAGATTGGCCGCGGCACCGCCACATATGACGGTATGGCGATTGCCCAGGCGGTTTTAGAATACTTAAACACACTGGGGGCGCGTTGCCTGTTTGCGACGCATTACCACGAACTGACCGCGCTGTCGGCGGATACCGATGGCGGCCTGGCACGTGTGGCCTGCTTAACGATTGACGTACGCGAGCATAATAACGAAATCGTATTTTTGCATAAGATAATACCCGGGGTTGCGAACCGTTCATACGGTATTCATGTCGCGCGCATGGCGGGCATGCCTGCATCGGTCGTCGAACGCGCGTCGGCGGTTCTGGGCGCGCTGGAGGATACGCATGCATCTGTATCGGCGATGCCCGCCGCCACGGCCGGGCCGGCGCCGGCTGCCACACCCGCACCAAAGGCGCACCGCGTGGAAAGTCCGAAAACAGACGTCCCCCAGCTTAGCTTGTTTGGATAAAATATGAAAAATTGCTGGATTATTTTGGATAAGACGCCCGGCCTGTTCAGCCGCACCGCCGGTGGGCGTGTGGCGCGTATGCTGGGGACTAAAAAGTTCGGGCATATCGGCACCTTAGACCCCATGGCGTCTGGTGTTTTAGCCATTGCGATTGGCGATGCGACCAAAATGATTCCGTTTGTAGAAGAGCAGGGCGGCCCAGAAAAAGAATATCTCTTTTCCCTACAGTTCGGGTTTGAAACGGATACCCTGGACATTACGGGGCGCGAGATGCGCCGCGATGACTTTATCCCAGAGCAGGGGGCCGTCCGCGCCGCGCTGGGCGCGTTTATAGGGGATATTATGCAAACGCCGCCGGCATATTCGGCCGTGCATATATCTGGCCGGCGCGCGTATGAGGTGGTGCGTGGGGGCGGTGCGCCCGAAATACCGCCGCGGCGCGTTCATATTTCCGAACTGGAATTTACCGGTTGTAAGGGCCTGTCATGGCATTTTCGCGTCAGGTGCCGGCGTGGTACATACGTGCGCAGCCTGGCCCGTGACATCGCCGCGAAATGCGGCGCCATGGCGACGGTTGACATGATACGGCGCACGGTATCGGGCCACGCCACGCTTAAATCCGCGGTGACACTTGATTTTTTGGAAAATCTGTTTAATAATGGTGGCGATATCGGACAATATCTGATGTCGGTGGACTATGGACTGGGGGACATTCCGGTCTGTAATCTAAGTGATAAAGACGCATCTTTGTATAAAAATGGCGGCTTTATTGAAACAGCGGGCGATGACGGTCTGCGCCGTGTCTATGGTGGCGATACATTTATCGGCATCGGCATTATTACGGATGGCATACTGCGCCCGAAAAGAACAATTTAAAACAAAAAAAGGAAAAGAAATGTCCATTACAAAAGCAAAGACAGCGGAACTGGTAAAATCTTACAAGACAACTGATACCGACAATGGCGGCAGTGCAGAGGCACAGGTTGCAATTTTAACAGAACGTATCCGCAACTTGACGGACCACATGAAGGCTAACCATAAGGACCAGCACTCAAAGCGTGGCTTGTTGCTGATGGTTAACCGCCGCAAGAAATTGCTGGCCTACATCAAGAAAAACGATGTTGCGAAATACGAAGAACTGATTAAGAAATTAGGTCTGCGTAAATAATATCACGCCGGGTTTCCCCGGCGTTTTTTTATGTCATTGCGTGGGGGTGCTGTTGCAACCCAGTTAATATTTGCAAATAGCAAAATAATCCTGTATAATTATCCTTGTATCAGCGTGTTGCGGATATGAGGCTTCTAAACCTCTTGATTCAGAGCGTACCAGCGTACGAAAATGGCTCCAAACTTGGTTGGAGGGGGTGAATAAATTGAATAAACCCGCTACTGCTCTGAAGGTAGTTTAGAACCTCCAGCCACCCTAAGTTTAGAGGGTGGTTTTTGCATTTATTTTTTTCTTGCGCTATTCCTATTGATGTGATATTATTCATTTGCACTAGTGATACTAGTGTGAGGCGTCTAAACCTCTCTTTCAGAGCGTGCCCGAGGCACGTAAAATACTCTTACCATATCCACATGGTTGGAGGCCAGTGATATATAAAAATAAGCTGGGCTATTTTTCTCTGAAAGCTAGTTAGACCCTCCAACCGCCTAAAAATATCTTATATTTGTTAAGATTCAATTCTGCGGTTAATTTTTTGTCTCCTGGGATGGAAGGCTCTCTCCTCCGTCTTTTGGCTGGCAAAAAATATGTAGGGGCCTGTTTTTCCGTCTTCTCATCTCCAATCAAAGAAACGGTGACGGGCCCCGACCTATAAACACGATGCGTTTTCTATATTCTGGCCCGGTGGCACTATCCTCGGCTCTGGTGCATAGCCGGGCCGCATTGCAAAAACATATAAAAACACCGGCATTAGCCGGTGTTTTGGTTTGTTTTTTTATCCTACTGCTGATTGGCGGAAATGTTATTTAAATCTATAATCAGCCCCTGCAGGCGCTCTACGCTGTCAACATCGTTCAGCGCTGTACCAATCGTCAGCGCGGATTCCAAATCACTGCGGGCGGCGTCTATATTGCCTATTTTCAAGTTCAGCGCAGCCGATTTTTCAAAATAGCTCATCGCGCTGGACGATAGTGATTCACGCTCGTCTGCGGATGTGGCGCCTTGAATCTGCTCTGAAATTACGCGCACCGCCGATGCATAATCGTTAATTGCCGCGGCATACTGGCCCAGTGCCGTAAATGCCTCGGCCCGTTCGGCGTAAACATTGGCTGATACCACGCCATCGGGCAGTGCCAGCGAGCTGGTGTAATCTGCGATTGCACCCTCCCAGTTTTTCAGCCACAGGTTCAGCTGGCCCCGGCGGGCGTACAAGTCACGCATCTGCAGAACGTTGTTCGGGCGTTCTGTGCGCGCGGCCAGGGCGCTGTTGATATCGTTCAGCGCGGCCGTATAATTTTCCAGGCGTGTATTCAGCAATGCGCGGTCATAATACGCAACGGAATTTTTGGCATCTTTTTCGATTGCCGCGTTAAAGTCATCCATTGCGGCGGCATAGTTGCCGGCCTGCATGTATGCCTCGCCCCGCAGGACCAGCGCATCAATATTTTCATCTGATGCCTCAACCGCGGCGGTTAAATCAGCCACGGCCGCATCCAAATCACCCGACAGCAGCTTTGTCTTGCCGCTTTCGTAATAATCACCGGACTGCAACAGGGCTTCTTCTGTTATTTCAACGTTATTTGTGGTCGGTGTTGTTGTACCGTGACTGCGCCCCAGGATATAGAACGTAGCCGCGATAAAGAACAAAATTATAAACCAATAAATATAAATCGACAGTGACCAAGAACCGCCAGTTGTCTTTACAGGTGTTGCGCGCACCGCGGATTTTGCGGGCTTTTGAGCCTTTTTGGCCGGAGTGGTCTTTTTAGCAGGTGTTTTTTTCATTGGTAAATCTCCCTTCCTTATATGAAATATTAGAGAGATTTTAGCATTTCGTCAATTGTTTTCTGTGGCAGTTCTTTTATTTGCCCGACCGGCATGTTGCCCAAATGTACCGGGCCGAACGAAATACGGCGCAGGTGGCGCACGGGGCACTTGCACGCGCGCAGAACAATTCGGACTTCGTTCTTTTTACCCTCTGTCACAATAACGCGCAGATTGTTGTTCGGCAAAACGTCAATCTGCATCGGGCGGTACTTTATCCCGTCAACCGTAATTCCGCGCCGTGCCGCATCCAGTTGCGAGAAATCGTTGCTGTTAACCGTGGCGATATATGTTCGCGGAATATGCGAACTGGGCAGGGTCAGTTTCCGCGCCAGTTCCCCGTCATCCGTCAGCAGCAGCAGCCCCGTCGTCTTATAGTCCAAACGTCCGACATATTTTAATCCGTGATATTCCGGCGCCAAGCAATCGTATATCGTCTTGCGGCCCGCCGGGTCATGCGTGGTTGTCATTGTGTTAATGGGTTTATGAAATGCAAACACCCGTGATTGCGTACGCGCCATAAGGGGGCGCCCGTCAATTGTGACAGTATCTTGTTCGGGGTCTATGAAAACAACGGGCGTATCGATAGCCGTGCCATTTACCGCCACGCGGCCGGCCAAAATCATGTCTTCGGCCGTGCGCCGGGATGCGGCGCCGGTGTCGGCTATGAATTTTGCAATCCGAACGGTCATTTGTTGGCAATCCTTGTGATTGCGACGGCCGCGGCCAGTTCCGCGCGCAGTATTGTCGCCCCCAGTGATATTCCCCGCGCCCCGGCCGCATCCAGTGCGGCGAACTCATCGGGGGCAAAGCCCCCCTCGGGCCCGACAAGAATTGATTTTGTGTCCGCCCCGATTGCACAGTCGCGACCATGCGCGGCCCGCTCGTCTGCGAAAACAAGCCCGCTTAAATCCAGGTCGGCAAATTTTATAGGGGTCAATATCTCCGGTACGCTGTTGCGGTTTGATTGCTCGGCCGCCTCGGTCGCGATTTTGCGCATCCTGTCCCAGTTTATGTGCCCGGCCACCGTGCGCGCGGTAATAACAGGCACAAAGCGTGCCACTCCCAGCTGCGTTGCCATATTGATTAAATCATCCGTGCGCTTTATCGGGGCAAACATCAGTGTTATATCCCCCGACGGGTCATCGCGGCCCGTATCGCGCCCGATTATAAAATTTTTACCGTCGGCGGCCAAATCGGCCAGAAATTCACGCCCCCCGCCAAAGGCGATAAAATCACGCCGCCGCATTACACGCGTTAGATAGTGCGCGGCATCGCGGCCTGCGGGGATGATGTCGCCTGTTTTTATATCAGGCCCGACAAAAATTCGTGGAATGTTTTTCATTTTGTCTTTTTTTCTGATATAATCATAACACAATGGCAGAGAAGTTCAAGATTTTATCGGCCGGCGGTTCGTCCAAGGGTCTTAATATTTTCAAATCCAGCGCCTATAAAGAGCATGAGCGCAAGCCTTTTGCGTCACTGTTCTGGTCGCTGCGCTGGGCGATTGGAATATGGCTGGCGTGCGCACTGGCGTTTGCTCTTTCGTTCATAGCGGAACATTTCTGGCGATATGGTTTTTCGCCGGCTTCTTGGCGATGGATGTGGATTTATCTGGGCAATGCGGCATCGACGCTGGGGCTGTCGGTGGTGGCAGAGATTCCGGCCTGGGTTACGCGATGCGTTGCGCGTCCCGATATGGCGTGTATTGCGCCGATATTGCCGGTAATTGCATACTTTTTCCTGGCGGATGCCACATTGGTCAAAGAATTTAATCCATATGGCAATGACAAGTTTGCAGAAAAATCGTCAAACAAGGCGACAAAGGAAGATATTGAAAAAATGGGCCTGCTAAAGGGCTTTATGATGGTGCTGGGCTATTTTAAGAAAAAGCCCCTGATGATGGATGAATGTTTGTCGGCGTTGTGTGTGGCGCCTCCCGGGACGGGTAAAACCCAGGGTGTGGTTTTGCCGACTATTTTCGATTGTCCCCAGGTGTCAATGATTATCAACGACCCAAAGCCGGAATTAAAACAAAAATCATCCGCATATCGTTCGACGGTGGGGCCGGTGTTTATCATGAACTGGGCGGGCCAGGACGACCCGGAAAACGGTATTTACTATCCGTCTTGGAATCCGCTGTCGCCGGAGCATGTTCCCTTTAATTCCGAACAGCGCGATTTGTATATTGATTCAATCTGTAATGTTTTGGTTGCGGACAAGGCCGGATCGTCGGCCGACCCGCACTGGACCATATCAGGCCGCGCGGCATTGTCGGGGATGGTTCAGTATATAGTGTCCAAGGTGGAAAAGGCCAAGGCCGACGATTACTTCTATTCCCGGCTGGCGGCTGGTACGTTTGATGCCGAAGACGCCGCGTTGCTGTCCGATTATTATCTGTCGATGATGAACGATCCGAATGCATATGCGGCCAGTGCATTGTTGGCCCGGGGCGAACTTAACGCCATGAATTATGTCCATGTCGGAACATGGGATAATATACCAGACGCCTGGAAAGGCAAAGAGGCATCGTTTTCAATGATTCTGGATTGGTTGAATGCGTCACAGATTGCAATCGCCCAGGAATTGGAAAATCGCCGTCGCCAGGGCGACCAAATGGTTATGATGGCCGACCCCATGAAGGACCTGTTACAGGCCGCCGTGGCCGAGGCGCGCCAGTACGCATACGCACATCGCGCCGTTTTGGAGTTAACACAGCTGGCCAATACCCCGGACAAGGAACGCGGCAGTATTATTTCGACCGCGCTGGCCGGAATATCAATATTCCGAAATGCCGCCGTGCGAAACCGGACCAGCCATTCCGATTTTCACTTTTCTGACATGCGCGGCCTGCGCGACCCGCGTGACGGCAAAATTAAGCCTGTGACGGTATATCTGTCAATTAACATGGTTGACGCTGAGGCATTGAATCCCATTACCGGAATCTTTATTGAACTGATGTCGTCGTATCTGCTGGCAAACGCACCAGAGGGCGTGCGCGATGGCAAAAAGCTGGGGCCGTATCCGGTCTTGTTCCTGCTTGATGAAATGCCAAAGATGCAAAAGCTGCAGGCGGTGATCCAGGGACCTGACCTGGGACGTGGTCAAAAGATTTCATATCTGATTATCGGCCAGGATTTGCACCAGATTGCTGAAAAATATGGCAATGATGCGGCCGCAACGATTATATCCACAACCGCGGCCAAGATTGTACTGCGCCAGAATGACCCGGATACTGCAAAACGCTTTTCCGACATGATGGGGTACAAGATGAAAGTAAAAACCGACAAGGACGGCAAGGAATCCACCAGCGAGGAATTGCTTTATACCCCCATGGATATCATGAAACTGGACAAGAAAAAGCAACTGGTAATATTCCAGGGTTTCTATAACCGGCCTATTGAGGCCGACCACCAGCAGGCATGGCAGGACCCGCGTCTGGCCGGATATATGGCAATGGGGGAATCATCGCCACTGCCTGAATTCTTGATCCCTTCGCATCATGCGGCCATGGGATATACGGGCACCCCACGTGTATATAACCCGCAAACGCATGAGATTAAGGTTCTGGCCTGATTAAAAAAATCCCCCCCATATGGGGGGGATTTTTTTAATCAATAACCTGGCCGGTTGATGCATTTATTTGTATTTTGCATGCCGTAATGCGGCCGTCCGCGTATGAAATATTATCACATTTCCCTATTTCGCGTTGCCATACAATGGCGCCATCGGTGTTGCGCACCCCATGCAACATTCCATTGGTTGCCATTACAAACGATGCCGGGCCTGCAACTACAAAAGGAACAGATACGCTGATTGGCGTACACCATTTCTTTTTTCCGTTTGACAGGTTTAACCGGCAAAACGCATCGCCCATTCCGCCGGCGTATACCGCATCTTTATCAATTATTATCGGTGCCACGATATCCAGAACGGATGCGCCGCCTGTCATGTTGCTTGGGCGGAATATGTCCGCAATCCATACTATTTGACGGTTTGCAGGATTAACCTTTACCACTTCGCCCGTGGTCAGGCCCGCAACCACATATTTGCCCGCACATACGGGTTTTTGGGTGCTTTTGACACTGTTGCTGGTTGGAAAACCGCTGAATATTTTTTTGTCGCCGTTCCATATTACGTTTGATTTATCCTGGGTGTACGGACAGGCCGCATCATTTGCCGCCACCGCCGCCGCGGGCAGATTTTCAAAGGTTCCGCCGGTAACACTTGCCACATCTTCTTCAAATATGGCCGTCCGTTCGCCCGGTAATATGGGGTCGCGTTTTGCACACCCGGACACCAATGCCAGTATTGATAGCGCCGTCGCAATCTTACGCATGTTTTCTCTACCTTTATTATTTATTTCAATGCCGCCGCGGCCGCCGAAATGGTTGCCGGGGCGTTTTTGTCGCCAATGATTTTATCCAGCCATTTTTGCGCCGCATTTGTATCGCCCGCGCCAAGATGCTTTTGTGCCACGGTCAACATCCCTACATAGTAGTAAGGCGATGATTTGGTGTTCAGCGGGCTTAAATACTTTTCCACCTCTGCGGCGGTCATATCGTCGCCCTTTATTCCCACAACGTGCAGGCGTGCCAAATCGCGAAAATCGCGAGTGTTGCCATCCCGGGCCAGTTTTTCTATTTTTGCCACATCATGATCCAGCATATATGACTGGAACAGGGCCAAATCCGCTGTTGCGCCGCGTCCGCTGTTTCCAATCGCCCCCAGTGCGCCGACATCTGCGTTCAAAACCGCGGTTTCATAATTTGTTGCCATTGCCACTTTTGCGTCACGATGCATGCGCAGGCCGATTTGCAATGCTGTCGCCGCAATCAGTATAGTCAATGCGCCGGCAACCAGATAGCGGGAATATTTCTTAATAAACCGCTGTGTCTTTTCGTTGTTTACTTCCTCCCATACCTCGCGGTACAGGGCGTCTTCGGCGTATTCTTCACGTGTTTTTTTAGGTGTTTTGACTTTTTTGTTCCTTTCCAGAATTGATGCCATGGATAATTCTCCTTGTGTCGTGGGACCCTTGATAAATCTTATTTTATTGCTATACTATAAATGTTATGAAAAAGCAAATCAAGAACGCTTTACCGGCAGTGCAATCCGCCGCCCTTGTGTCGGGTGGGGGGGACTCGCTGGCCCGATATATCAGCGAAATACAAAAGTTCCCCGTTTTGTCGGCCAGCCAGGAATACGAATATGCCACGCGTTGGGTGCAAAATAATGACATGAGCGCGGGCGAACAGCTGGTTGCCAGTCACTTGCGCCTGGTTGTGTCGGTGGCGTATGATTTTAAAAATTACGGCGTGCCGGTTGCGGATTTGATTGCCAGCGGTAATCTGGGACTGATGCAGGCGCTCCAGAAATTCGATCCGGAAAAGGGCTTTCGTTTTTCCACATATGCCATGTTCTGGATAAAGGCCGAAATTTACGAGACGATTCTGAACAATTGGTCTATTGTTAAAATCGGAACATCTGCCAATCAAAAAAGAGTGTTTTTTAATTTATCCCGTGCAAAGAGGGCACTGGGGATAATGGACGGCAACATGTCCGATGAACAGAATCGTGCCGTTGCGCAATATCTGGACGTGCCTGAAAACGATGTCCGCCGAATGGCGACGCGTATGGGGGCGCGTGATGTTTCACTAAATGCGCCGGCACATAACGACGATGCGGCGTCTGGTGATGTTCTTGCAAATATGGCTGACACGCACGACAACATTGCCGTTGTTGCAGAAGAGGCCCAGCTGCGTCGTCGCGGTTATGATATGTTGCGCCGCCATCTGGCCAATTTGAAAGACCGTGACAGGGAAATACTGGTTGCGCGCCGTCTTTCTGATCCGGCCGCAACGTTAGAGGTGCTGTCGAAAAAATACGGCATCTCGCGGGAGCGCGTACGTCAGATAGAAGAAAGGGCGTATGATAAATTGCGCACCGCCATTCTACAGGAATCAGGAGAGGGAAAATGATAAAAAAAATACTTTTTGCATCCGCGGCGATTGCATTTGCCGCGCCGACGTCGGCGTTCGCGCTGGGCTGGCAGATGCGTGGGGTTGCGCTGGACTTGTCGGGTTACGGTACGGCGGGCATGATAGATGCCGATGATAAAAAACCGGATTTTCTGGGTGACTGGCGTCTGCGTGCCCAGGCGTCTTATGATATGGGCGCACGTTCACGCATTGGGGCGGTGTACTCAATTGATGCCCAGACCGTGGACAGCGACCAGGCAATTGATGATTTATTCGTATTCTGGCAGTCGCGTTCATTTGGCCGTATAGAGGTTGGTATGACCGAATCCGCCGCGGGGAAACTGGGGCTGGGGTTGCCGGATGTGGGTGCGCTTAGAATAAATGACAATCCGCTGTTTTACAAAAAGATAAATCCCGACGGGCCCGTTATCGCCGACAATACGATTGACACCGGCGACCAGTCGCTGCGCGTCAATGTTGTTTCTAATTCCATCGGTGGGGCGCAGTACGGCGTTTCTGTGGCAACGATTGCGGATGGATTTGATTATGCGATGGATGCCGGCATAAAATTTCGCCGGCCCGCCGGCAAGGTAAAGACGGCTTTTTCTATAGGGGCGTCTTTTATGGAAAATCCGGATAATTTTTCCGATGAACAATACAGCCCCGCGCTGACGGCGGATTGGCGTGCCCAGGTTGCGGCCGGAATGAATGTGCAGTATAACAGCTGGATTGTGGGTCTTAATGCCCGCGCCATATATGACCGTGATGCGGTGTCGCCGGCATCGGACGGCGTTTCTGCCGGCGCCGGTATCAGCTATGATTTGTTGAATTACAGTATGTCGTTGTCTTATGTGCTGTCGTCTGTGGGTATATGGCATGATGGCGACCGTAGGTATACGGATAATACCGTTGTGGCATCGTTTAGATATAAGTACAGCGCAAACGTAGACGGCTGGACATCGATTGGCGCCTCTTCTAAGACACCGTTTGTTGCGGCTGGATTAAGGCTGACTTTTTAAACAAAAAACCGGGGCGCATGCCCCGGTTTTTACATCAGGCACGCCAACGTTGCGCCGGCGTTTTTCAGCATAAACCATCCAATACGATAATCTGTGGCGTATACTGTTATCAGAAACAGCGCGAAAATAGCAATTACCGCAATAACATTGCCGCGCCGCCCGCGCATGCAATAAAGTGCAATATTGTAAAACAGGAATAAAACGTATGCATCAACGGCAATGCTGATAATCCACATGGACGTACAGTTAAACGCCAGTGCATTCATAACAAGTATCACCGGATATATAAAGAATACGGACGCCAGTCCCTTTATCGCGATTTCCCAGTCGCGTTCGCCGCCTGTTATTTCCGACACCAGCATCATCAGGCCGCCCATAACGAACAACAGCGCCACCGCCAAAACAGGAACGATAACAATTGCAGAAAACACCGCCCCCAGTGTTACCGTCGCACCGCCCATCAGGCGCAGGCCCAACACCATTATACCCCCGACCAGGCCGTACATGAATGCCTTTAACATGGCTTCCTCCATGTTGCCGTCTGCGACTATTTTTGTGAAAAAGCGCCGCGGTTTGATAATTATGTCGCGAATGCTTTTCATCCATTTTGTTACTTTTGATTTCATGTAATGTGACCCTTGGGTTTGATTATTTATATTTTTGCTTTATAATTATAAAAAATCAATGGAAAAAACGATGATAAAAGTAACTATTGCTGGGCGCCCGAATACGGGAAAATCAACATTGTTCAACGGTCTGACCGGCACGCGTGATGCGCTGGTTCACGACCGTCCCGGTGTTACGCGCGACACTATATCTGGTACTTTTGCGGCGCGGCCTTATTCACTTTATGATACCGCCGGTCTGGAAAAGGCGCGTTCTGGTATTGCGGCCGATTCTACGATAATGGCGACCCGCGCAATAGAACAGGCCGACGCTATTTTGTTTGTTGTAGACGGCCGGGCGGGCCTGACCGGCGAAGACATGGAATGGGCGCGTATGGTCCGTCGCAAAACCAAGGCGCCTGTATTACTGCTGGTAAACAAGGCGGAATCGGCACGTCGCATGGCCGATGTACATGATTTTTACAAGTTGGGTTTTGGTGCGCCTGTTCTGATTGCGGCCGAGCATAAGCGGGGTTTTGACCAGATTTATGAATTTTTGGACGGCATTTCTGGTTTTAATGCGGCCGATGATAATTGCGATGACAATCCTGGGGCGCCGACCGATACACGGATAAAAATTGCCATCCTGGGCCAGCCGAATGTGGGAAAGTCAACATTGGTTAACCGTGTTTTGGGTGAAAATCGCCAGATAGTTCGTGATGCGCCCGGCATTACACGCGATACGGTAAAAATTCCGGCGCATTTTTACGGCCGCGACATAGTTTTGATGGATACGGCCGGCCTGCGCCGCAAGGCCGGTGTAACCGACGATGTTGAAACACTCTCGGCGCTAAAGTCATTGGATGCGATTGAAAAGTCTGATGTGGTTATACTGGTTGTTGACGCCACGCGCAATATTGAAAACCAGGCGCTGGGGATTGCGGCGCGTGTATTTGACGCAGGCAAGATTTTATGTGTCGCGTTAAACAAGTGGGATTTGGTGGAACCCGAGCTGCGCGATGAAAAACTGCTTAAACTCAAACACCAGTTCTCTAATTCGTTTCATCAGATTATAAAGCCGATGATATTGGCGATATCTGCGGAAAAGGGTACCGGCGTACAGAATTTGTTTAAACGTGTTTATCAGCAGTGGGATATATCCGACGCATCTGTTCCGACCAGCCTGCTGAACCGCATTGTGGAACGCCTGGTCGCATTGCGCCAGCCGCCGATGTCGCGCCTGAAACGCCCGATGAAGATAAAGTTTGCGCGCCAGACCGGACGGCATCCGATGAAGATAACAATAAATGTCGGTGGTGCATCGGACATACCGGAATCATATACGCGGTATCTGCGCCGCGGAATTGCAACACAACTGCACTGGGAACACTTGCCTGTTGTAATAGAGTATGAAAAATCTGATAATCCATATGATTGACAGGCCTGCTGTCAATCTGTGGTTGTCGCGTGCTGTTTGTGCTCTATACGTCAACCGTGTGCAATACAAAAAGGCGCGATTTTCGCGCCTTTTTGTGTGTCTGCATGACTTTTTAGAAACCTTTTGGTTTTTCCATGCGTACGTTTGAAACCTTTTTGTTCAAGGCGTCTATAACCTGGTCTGTTATGTCCAGATTTTCTGCATCCTGGCCAACGCGTGCAAATCGGCCGTCAATTACCAACGACAGTTTCTTTTTTGCAATCGTGCTTTCGATAATCGGATCCAGATGATTTGCCTGAACATCGTTCAGTGCTTTCTGAAAGGCCACATCAATACTCTGTGCGCGTTCGGTCAAATCCTGTTGCAGTTTTGCAACGCGGTTTTGATAATCGACCACGCGGCGCTGCAACGCATCACGGGATAAAATATCCTGGGATTTTTCAATTTCAGCTTTTTCTTTTTCCAGTGCCTTTTGATCGCGTGTCAGTTCATCGCGCAGTTGTGACTCGTATGCTTCTTTTTGCTTGCGCAAATCCTTCAGCGCGTTTGCACCGCTTTGAATTGCGTCCATGCGTATAACCGCCACGCGCAGGTTTGCACCATTGGCGGCATCGCTGGAAATAACCTCCATCGCGGCGTCCAGATTGGATGACTTTTTATTGTTCAGGCTGGATACCGCGAATATGCCTATAACACCAACCGCCACAACCGCGGCCGCGATTATGCCGGTTTTTTTATAGTTGCGCACCGCCGGATTGGCCGCCGTGTTTGCATTCTTGTTTGCCATATTTTTCCTTCCTTTGTTTTGTTGATGAATTCAGTATAACAATAAAAAAATAAAATGAAAAGTTGATTTTTTGCGACTTTTACCGTGCCGGGGCGATACGAATTTCAATACGTCTGTTGGTCAGACGGCCAATGTCGTCCTGGGCGGCGATGGGGCGTGCCGCACCGCGCCCGACTATAAACATTCGTGCCGGCAATACCTTGTGGCGTGCCAGAAAAACAGCCGTTCTCATTGCCATATCAGATGACAGTGCGCTGGCGGCGCGGGTATCGCGCATGGCGTCGGTATACCCGGCAATTTCTATGAATGTTGCATCGTATTTGTTTAATATTTTTGCAATCGTGGCCAGTGTGTCTGCACCTGTTGGGGATATTTCGGCCACATTTATTTCCATTATTGCATCACGTACCAATATGATAACGACGTCTGTTCCGGCCCTCTGTACCGATATGCCGGGTTTGCGCAGGGCGTCGTATAATGCAAATTCCAGTTTCGCCATGTACTGCATTGCGGCGGCATTGTCATTTGCTATTTTGTCGCCGTATTCTGCGCCGCTGGCCATTTGTACGGCATCGCCCACCAGGCGCCCACCCGCCCCCAGATAGACCGGCCGTTTGGCAACACGGGCGGCATCGGTCATGTCAGACATGCTGGCGCCTTGTATATAATACCGCCATGTGTCGCGTGGTCCGCTGGTGTATGCCGTGCATGCGGATAACAACAGTGGTAAAAAAAGCAGTCCTAAGTATCGCTTCATTTATTGTGCTATGAAAGATATTTCATTTGTACGTGATGAAAAACAGCTGTCTGCGGTGGAATCAGCTGGCATGCCGTTTACACGAACCTGGCTTGCCCATTTGGGCATTGCGGTTATAAAGTAATCACATTCCCCCACCGACAGTTCGGTTAGGTTTATTGCAAATGTTTTTCCATCGGCGGATGTGGTAACCGACCATGGCCCGCCCAGCGGGGCGCGTTCTGACTTCAGTGCGCCGGCCTTGATTAAATATTCGACGGAAATTCCGGAATAATCCCCGCGCATACCCATCAGCATCTGAGTATCGCGTGCGATTTGTTCCAGCTGGGCCGATGCGATGGCGCGTATCTGGTTTCCGCGTATCATGTTATAGAGTGATACCGCGCTGACCGTCATGATGGCGCCGATTGCCATTATGCCTATAACCTCAACAAGGGAACGTCCTGATTCTTCGCACATGGTATGTTTCCTCCGTATTGTTTTAGTTTGATACGCCAACAATCTGGGCGTCTGCGAAAAGATTCATTGCGCTGGCCACCAGCGGGTCCGCCTCCAGCTCTTCTTGTTTCTGCTCTGTTATAGTGTGTGTGTTCTGAGATTGCGTTGCGCGTTCCAGGCGCCATTCATGTCCTGTGGCCTGTGCCAGCCATGCCGCCAAACGCGGTGCGAAATCTGCATCTCCTTTGCGGTCGAAATATTTTATGCATCCATCTGCAAAGTCGCATATCTCTATATTGCTGCTATAGTACGAATACAACAGAATTTCGCGCGCCTCTTGTAATGCCGCCCCCAGTGCGGCCGCACAGGTAATGTCGCATACCTTTTGTTTTGGGGCCGCCGCGGCCGCGGGTGCCGCCGGGGCGGGGCGGGGCGTGTTGCGTTCTTTGTTTCCGGCTGGTTCGGCCGCCTGGGCCTGTTTCAGCAATTCTGAAATAGGTGGTATTTCCGCAATATGCATGCATCGCACAATCAGCATGTCAAAACACTGTTTTTGATTCCCCGCGGCCTGCATTTCGGATATCGATGCGACCAATACCTGCCATATGCGCGACAGGGTGTTCAAACTGACATTTGCGATGATTTTTTGCATTTGTTCGCGCATGTCGGCGGTATATGGCGAATTTATACATTCCCCTGCATGCAGTGCCGGATGCATGCGCGTTGCCCAATGTGTCCATTCCATCATGTCGGACAACAGCATGGTCAAATCTGCGCCGTTAGTGTAAATCTGGTCGGCTTTTTCCAGTGCCGCCGCCACGTCGCCGGACAACAGCGTGCGCATAAAGTCGACAACAACGCCGCGGTCTGCGCGTTTCAGCATGGCCAGTACGGCCGCCTCGTCTATGTTGCCGCCTGTCTGGGCGATGGCCTGGTCCAACAGGGACAGTCCGTCTCGTACGGAGCCGTCGGCGGCGCGTGCCAGCAGTTCGTTCGCGGCATCGGCCAGTTTAACGTTTTCCTGGTCTGCAATCCATGCAAAGTGTTTCTTTAATGTTTCAACAGGCACGCGAACCAAATCAAACCGCTGACAGCGGGATAAGATTGTAACGGGAACCTTTCTTATTTCGGTTGTTGCCAGAATAAATATTACATGTGCCGGCGGTTCTTCGAGTGTTTTCAGCAATGCATTGAATGCCGACGTGGACAGCATGTGAACTTCGTCTATGATATATACCTTGTACCGGCCGTTTGTTGGTCTGTACTGTGCGGCGTCCAGAATATCGCGCATATTGTCGACGCCCGTATGTGATGCGGCGTCTATTTCAAGAACGTCTATATGCTGGCCGGCGGCAATTGCCCGACAGTTTTCACATGTTCCGCATGGTGTTGCCGTTGCACGGTCGGCAGAAAGACAGTTTAACGCCTTTGCCAGAATGCGTGCGGTACTGGTCTTGCCGGTTCCGCGTATTCCGGTAAATATGTATGCATGTGCAATGCGACCTGTATTAATCGCGGTGGTCAGTGTTTTTACCAGCACATCCTGGCCGATTAATGATTGAAAATCCTGGCTGCGATATTTGCGGGCCAAAACGGTATAGTTCGTATCCATGCAATTCTTCCTTTGGAGGAAAGCATAGCACGCACAGTCTAAATTTCAACAATTAAAAGTTCGGTTTTTTCGTTATTTCAGGTTGGAAATAAAGTCCGGGAAAGTATTCTCGTCTTCGTCGCCGTCGGCCGCGTCTTCTGGTGCGGGTACCGGTGCAGATTTGTCGCCTGGGGTGCGCGTGGAATCAATTTTTCCCTGTTCGGCGGCAACGATGCGGCCATAATGTTCTGCGGTCTGCATCAGGCGTTCGCGTTCAATTTCGTCCGCGGTTTGACGTGCCTGGTCCATGTACTGCTTGCGCTTTTGGCGCCATTTGTGACAACGCTGAATCATCAGCCCGACCGAGGATTGGTTTTTCTTATTCTGCATTTAGTTTTTCTTTATTATCAGGAAATACTTTTTTCTCTTTTGCCGACGGATTTTTTGTTTTTCTACATCGGCGTCCGACGCATAGGTTAAAGCATCCTAAAACTGATTGCAATATTTTTTTTGTGTTGCTATGCTGGAACAACGTAGGAGGGACGGATTTTGTCACGGCAAAGTGGAAACTTTTTATTACAGGCCCTGCTGGCATTGTCCCTGATTTTTGCATTCATACCATTTTTTGCCGACCGGCTGGCGCGTCGTGATACCGACGCCCAGATGTATTCTGCCACGCGTCAGGTTGATGTTGCATCCACCGCGGCCCGCATTTTTATACGCGAAAACGCATCGCACATACAATATGACAAGACTGTCGTCACGGGAAACGATTTTGCCGACCTGTTGGAACCGTATGGCCTGCCGCTGGGGTTTGTGCCACGAACGGCCCTGGGCCAGGATATTGCGCTGGTTATAAACAAAACCCCGCAAGAGATATCTGCGTATCTGGAACTGTCGGGGGGCGATTTGTCGGCGGTTCGTGCGGCGGAACTGGCGCGGCGTATCGGGTTTTATGCGGTGTCGCGCGATGGCGTTGTAAATGTGGGCATCCCCCTGGATGAGGGGTTTTCGGACGTTGTTCGCCGAAACGAACCCAATGTTGATGCCAGTGCATTTTTGACCGATTTGGATATGGGCGGTTTTGTGTTTGATAGTGCGGCCTCGTCGGTTGCGCGCACGGGCGGTTTTGATACGGCGATTATTTCAACTTTGTCTGTGGCGGGCGTTGAAAACGGGCGCAAGGTTCGCAACCAGATAGACAGTCTGTCCGCCACGCTCGCCGTGTTCCAAAGCCAGAGCGGCGAGGCGGCATTGTCCCTGGCGCGTGGTACGCTTGTCGCGGACAGTGTCGATGCCCGTACTGTTGCGCGTTTTGGCGATACTGGTAACTTTTCGGCCGCCACTGGATCGATGTATGATTTTTCAATGACCGCCGGCCGCACCGGCTTTACCGGCCCCAGTATATGGAATATACGCGGCAACGTGTTGGCCGACAGAATTAATTTCAGTGTAGAGCGTCTGGATGTTTCGTCATATATAAACGTATCGCGCGGCCAGGACGTATTTATAAACGACGATTTGGAATACAGCTCGCGCAGTGGCATAGAAACAGACACTCTTATCGCGTCAAATGTTACGATGCGCGACCAGACGTCGGATGCGCTGTCGTCCGGGGACAGTGGCGCCGTTATTCTGGATGTGCGTCCGGCGGGCACGTCTTATCTGCCCGATGCATATGTTAATTCTGTTGACAATGGCGCGTTTGAGATTATCGCCGATCCGGCGGATCCTGACGGCAAGACGGTTGACTGTAAATCCGTTGTTGTCGGTTTGGATGGTGTTTATAACCAGCGCAGTCTGTCGCAGTATTTGATATGCCAATACGTCTTCTGGCAGCGTTTGGAACAAAGAATAAATATATTGCAGTGCTTACAGGATGGCCGTGATGACTGTATATAAAAGTGCAATTTTCAAAGACGATTGTTCGGGCGCCGGGCTGACAGAGGCGTTGCTGGCCATGGCCGTTGTGGCAATTGCGGCCCCGTTTGTTTATAACCAGGTTGTTGCAACGACCCGTACGGCATCTGATATTCGCATGGCCCAGCGGATAATTGCAACACGTGGTTCGGCATTAAATTTTGTTCGCATGCATGGTGACGCATGGCCGGATATGGCCCAGATTCGCCTGGCCCCCGAAGAACTGGAACAGATTGCATCCGAACCGTCGGCCGGCTTTATAGATAAATATAGCATATCCGGCGGGGTCGTTACGGATGTCTATTTGGCGTTTGATTTGCATGATACCCCGTTGCGTGCGGCCTCGATTGCACGCCATATTGGCCTGGATGCCGCGGTTGTGGGCGAAGACGGTGTGGCATATGGCGCATCATGGGCGGTGACCGCCCCGGATTTTCTGCCCGGTGATTTGATATACCGAATATCGCGTGACGTCGGCGGCCAGGATACGGCGAAATATCTGCATCGCGGCACCTCTGGCGAGGATAAGCTGAACGTGATGCAGCGTGATTTGAACATGGGCGATCACAACGTTTACGATATAGGCGGTGTTTCTGCAAAATCCGCAAAAATGTCCTCTGCGACGGCAATGTTTGTGGAATCTAAAAAAGTCGTTACGTCTGCGGCATATTTTTCCGCCGGCGCAAATATCGACGGCGGGACGGCATCAATGGGGGCACTGCGCGTGACGGGCGACATTACCGGGTTTAGAAATATTGCGGCCGCATCGTTAAACGGGTCCGGATATACCACTGCGGGGCGCGTTATCGCCGACCGTGCATCGGTATATCACAGTGTTAACGTCGCACGTGATTTGACTCTAAAATCTGACACCAGTCGCACCATCAGCGGTTTTGACGGCATCACGGTCAGTTCTGTCGCCGCGCCGTTTATATCTGCAGATGAAATAATTTTTTATGACAATTTTGGTCTGACGCTGTCGGGCGAGCTACTGATGTCGACCACGGCGCCACTGCGCATAGGGTCATGGACATTCCCGTCGACCACGCCGCCAAAATTTACGAAACTAACACTCCGGCGTGCGGAATATCCGGCCGCTGTGCGAAAAAACGAATTCGCGCCGATAATTCGCCGCGGATGGATGGATGGATATGAAACAAATGAAACCGCGCCAAAGATTTTTTAGTTCCCCGTCCCAAGGCGGCGGGATGCTGGTTGAACTGATGCTTAGCGTGGCATTGGCGATGATTGTCATACCCTTTATTTTTAATTATCACCAGCGCGCCGTTCGTCGTTCGCAAAATATTGCCGTCGCCCGCCAGATGCAGGGTGTCCAGTCGGCACTGGAGCGCTATATTGTTGCGCGCCGCGATGAATTGCTGGCGCCGGTGGGAAAAAATATTGTTCGCGTTGAGCTATCGGATTTGATTCCGTTTGGCGTTTCCCAGGACCTGGTGGCGGCCCGCGGCGATAAATACCAGCTGCGTGTGTTAAAGTCGGCCGATGCGGTCCGGGGCGCCACCCTGCAGGGGGTAATAGTATTGGCTGATGATGAAATAAGTCCCATGCGCACGCGTGAGATTGTAAATATCGCCGGCGACAAGGTTGGTTTCTTGGACAATGGTCGTGCATATGGCGCGTTTGGCACATGGCGTTCGGCCGCGTTGGATTTGGGCGTTGGGTCCGCTGGCGGAATAGTAGAGACAACATCCGCCCTGCGTGACAATGCAAAATATTTGTGGCGGGTGCCGTCAAATGACGTGTCTGATGCAACAATGCTTTCCGCGCTTAGTTTGGGTGGGCATGACATTGTGGGGGCGTCATTTTTTAACAGCCGTACCGCGCGTTTCGACGAAATGCTGCGCATTGGGGAAATTGCCGCTGATAATGTAATTTTTCAAAACAGAACTTCGATTGATAAACAACTGAGCGCCGGGTCTTCAACTGTTTCCGGAACATTGTCGTCGGATTCTAAAAATATGGAGGTTTCAGGCCGGTTTTCCCTGGCGGACACGGCAAAGTTTTCAAATTTTTCCGTCGATGACATGTATGTTACGAATATGACCCTGTCGGGATTAAGCATTACAGACACAGAAAAAGTTTCCACATTAAAGATAAACCAGGCCCTGGATATGACATCGGGGCGCATTGATGCAATGTTTGTAACTGTTGGTTTTGCCGGTTCTATAACGCCGCGCCTGGTTGTGCGCAGCCGTATAGAGGATTCGGTAAACCCTGCCTATTATTGGGATGCGTCGGCGGGTGTTGCAAACTTTTCGGATGTATCGTTTGCAGAATTGTCGCATATGGCGCGTATTGCGCTGGCCAAAGAGGGCGGCGCAACAACGGCGTCCCAGATTTTTGGTGCCGTTTCGGCAAACAAGAATGCAACTGTTTCCGACTATATGAACGCAATAACGGAAATTCAGGAAAAAGTTCGCGCCAAATATCGCGGGTTGAAATTGTAACTATTTATGCTATAAGATAAAAATATGAAGACAACATGTGATTTTTGCAAAACGGAATACAATCTGGATGCATCAACCCGCGGTCGCGTTCAATGTGCCGTTTGCGGTTATGAATGGATTATATCGCCGGCATCCCGGCGCGGGGCGTGGCTGACATTTATTGCGGCGGCAACGGCGGCGCTGGCGGCGATTGTTTTTTCTGTGGCGGTTATTACCCGGCACCAGGCGCGTGCGGCGGCGGATGCCCGGCCATTGGTTGCAACGATAACTGATATTCGTTCGGTTATAGATGCGGCCGGCGTTTCGCATTTTGTGGTGTCTGGGCGCGTCACGAACCAGTCGGCCGAGATATATGGCGTGCCTGATTTGATAATTGTTTCCCGTGATGAATCAGGGGCGGAAATTGCCCGTCAAAAATTTATGCCATCGGCAACATTGCTCGATTCTGGAGCCTGGGCGGAGTTTTCCCATACATTGTCCGCCCCCAGCGACGGTGTTAAAAAAATAACAGTCGAATTAAAAGACCAGGCGGGGGAAATATGATAAAACGCATTTCTTTATTCATATCCGGATTGTTTGTGTGCATGTATTGTGCACATGGTGCAACCACCACTGCAACGCCGCCGCGCCCGCGTGTCAGTATTTTTTCCACCAGCACCGACTGGGAGGCTGTGACAGGTCTGACCCTGCACGAATATCGCGGTGAATTTACCTACAAGAATAATGATAAATTAATTGGTCGGGGGTTGGTTTTGTATTATTTGGACGGTTTTCCGTGCTATGGCCTGGGCGAGGGGGTGCGCGTATGGCTGGGGCCGCGCGGCGAACATGACGGCGAATTGCGTATCGCATGCGTCCATGCCCCGACCCAGATAAAGTTTGCATGGCGCAACGCCACCCGTGATGCGGACCAGGCTGTGACAGAGGGTATTTTAACATGTCCCGTTGCCGGTGATCGGGATTTAACAATTGATTTGTCGCAATGCACACGCGGCGCAGACTGGAAGAGCTATAAATAATGACTGATATGCGCAGATTTAAAGTTGACGATGCATCTGCTGGGTTGCGCCTGGATAAGTTTCTGGCGACTCAGATGCCACAGTTCTCGCGCAGCGAGATACAGGAATTTAATGTATGGCGTAATTACCGCCTTGTAAAGTTCTCAGAGCGCGTTCGCCCCGGGGAAGAATTTTTGGTTGAATTGACAGAGCGTGCATCCGCCTCTGATGTGGCGGCCGACAATGTTTCATCGGATTTTGATTTGGATATCTTGTTCGAAGATGATGATATCATTGTTATTAACAAGCCGCGCGGGGTTGTGATGTATCCGTCTGCGGGGAACAAGACGGGGACTTTTGTTCAAAATATTTTGGCGCATACACCGTTGTCGACACTTGGGGGGGCGACGCGTCCCGGTGTTGTCCACCGTCTGGACAAGGACACCAGTGGCGTCATGGTTTTTGCAAAATCGGATGCGGCGTTCCGCGGCCTGGTAAAGATATTTTCCGAACACGACCTGACGCGCAAATATGTTGCGTTTGTATGGGGTGTTCCAAATTGGACCGGGGCCGATATTACTGGCAACATTGCGCGTTCGTCACGCAATCGCCAAAAGATGAGCATGGTAAAAACCGGCGGCCGTCCGGCCCATACGATTGTAAACGTAATGGATGTTTGGCCGCGTGTGGGCGTGTCGGCGTTGCGCTGTACACTGATGACCGGCCGCACGCACCAGATACGCGTTCATTTGTCTGCCCATGGTTTTCCGGTATTGTGCGACCCTGTCTATGGTCGTGGTGCATCGCGTTTGGGCTCGGTCAAGAATCCGGATTTGCTTGATTTTATAAAAACGCACGACGGCCAGATGCTCCACGCCGAGGTTTTAGAATTTATTCATCCCACAACCGGCGCCCAGATGCATTTTCGCGCACCCTTGCCGGATGATATGGCGACACTTCGCTGTATCTTGGACGAGGCTGAATAAAACCGCCACATATTTGATTATTTTATTTGTCTGAATTTCTTTTTATGATATAATAAAATATAAAATATGGAGCGAGCAGAATGAGTCTCTTTACAAAATCTATTAGTTTTTTGGCGGTTTTGGCGGTTTGTCCGGCATCCTATGCATTGACGGCACGCCCCAGTGTTATTGGCACTGCATCGGCGCGTATGCCGACAATGACGGCCATAATAACAAATGGCGGCAACTCGGTCAGCGGTACAACGACAACAACATCAAACCTGTTGGCGAATGCTGAGTGCATTGATGCATACACATCCTGTATGAAGGGTGGCGATGCCTGCGGCAGTGATTTTGAAGAATGTACGACCAAGGTTCTGTTCCACGGCAAAATGCCCCAGTGTTTATCCACATTGGCACAGTGCAGCACGGCCGGTGTAACCAGCCTGTTTGGTACGGGAACTGTATCGGCGCTGTCTGCTGTCGCTACAAAGAACAGCTATGGTGAGGTAACAGACTACACATACCCCACCGACGGCAGTGTTCTGGGCCAGATGATAACCGGTGCGGCAATTTCTAATAAATACGACACATCAACCTGTATCCGCCGCTATACGTCCTGTCTAAAGAAAGACAATGTCTGCGGAAATGATTTTGAGCTCTGCACCACCGACAAAGAATTTAGAAAACAGCGCGTATTCTGCGATTCCACTCTGGCACGTTGCCAGTCTGATGGCCTGATTGAACTGTTCGGCAGTGCCAGCACATCCGGCACACCGTCTGGGACATCGCGCATTGGCGAAATGATTACAGAGGGTGCGGCGTTGGCGGCGGTAAATGCGGTCTCTACATGCTATAAGGTTGTTGACCAGTGTATCCTTAACGCCTGTGCGGCAAACCCGTACAAGTGCTTTGAAAACAGCACAAACGAAACAGTTAATTTGGTTGAGTTGATAAATGCCGGCACCGCAACGGCTGAAAACACGGCCGCGTCAACAATCGCCGCCGTTACCAGCGGAATGGATATTGTAACAAAATCCAATGTTGCGTCTTATATTAAAAATAACTGTCTGGACACAATCGGTTCAAACAAATATTGCTATGCGACATTCATTGGCAACGGCCAAATGCCGACCTCGTCTCAGTTAAAAGATGAAGATAACCAGGAAGAAATCTATGACGAAGCCTACAGCGCCCGTATGAGCAGCGCCATGAAGGCCAAGATTGCAGACCTGGTTGATAAGTTTGATACCAAGGCAAAGCAAAAGTGCACCGAAACAATCAAGACATGCGTAATGCGCGTATGTGGTTCGGGTTCTGGTGCGGCCTGCTACAGCCAGGTATTTGGCAATCGTGACAAGTCTATTAACAACAGTGCGACCTATCCGGAGCTTCAGACCGGTTGCGCCGCGGTTGTAAACACGGATGCATATTGTAAATATGCGGCGGCAAATCCGAACTCGACCGGTGGTTATACATATTCATATATAAATAATGATGCGTTTAGCATTTTGTTCCCGGAATACGAAGAAGGCGGTAACGACCCCATTGGCGTAGTATCCAGCCTGAACGCTGCGCTGGCTAATAACTATAGCGATGCTGCAATCGCCACGATGAAACGTCAGTGCCAGGCGGTCGCAACCAGTTGCGTAAAATCCATGTGTGGTGCCGATTACCAGAATTGCTATCGCAACCGTACGGATGTTTACTCATCCCTGACCCAGACTGGTGACTCTTCGTTCGATAAGTCTATGAACAAAGTTGGCGGTGTTTTGGATTACACGATTGTATTGGGGCTGTGCCTGGATACAGTCAAGGGCGCATCTGTATGTGAGGAACATCTGGCGATAGAGCGCAACAAGCTGAAGCTGGCTAATAATTCCAAGGCATCCAGCTGGGGCTCGGCGGGTAACGTACGCGAGGGCTGGATTGACGCCGGCGCGGCGACCGCTGTTACCGCCAGCACAGAGCAGGTCGCTGCAACCGACGAAAACGGCAATGCACTGTGCACGTCAAAGGGTGGCACAGACCAGGGTGTCTGCTACAGCGTTGATGCCGCGGGCAATATTTACGACCAGCCTGTATATATCTCTTACACCACGTATGTGGAATCACAGGCCGCATCAACATTGTTCAAGGACCTGATTTACGACCTTGAAAAAGAAGCGCAGGCGAAGTATAACGCAAAGCTAACGAAACAGCAGAATATGTGCATGTCTTCGAACAATGGCGGTATTATAGGCAAACGCGACATGGGCAGCACTTTCCAGTGGGTAAAGTTAAAGTCCAATACGGTGCCAAAGGCGTATCCGGTATCGGGCCTAAAGCCGTCACAGTTCGCCGCCAGCAATGACCTGTATGGTTCTTTCTGCCGCGTTCGTGTAACACTGCAGTCTGATGATAAAAAGATTCAGGACGTAATCGCCAAGGGTACAGATTGGGCCACGGCTTACTTTGCGGCAGGTGATACATTCACATGCGGCTCCTGGATTCCGGGCGATAAATTAGAGGAAATGGCCAATAGTGTTGCGGATGAGGCACGCGACAAAGCGTCCATAGGAAACAGCCGTGTAAAGAACTGGATGGCTGTATTGGGTACTATCGGGGGCGCCGGTGTGGGTACGGTTGCCGGCAGTAAATTTGCCGACAGCAACTTCCTGGGCGGCCTGACAGGGCAGACTTCTGTAAAGGACAACAACACTAACGCGGAAAACTGTGTAAAATACGGTGAATATTATGCCAGAGAGCGTAATAGTGACTATTTAACACGTATGCTTACCGCTGCACGTAAGATAGATACATCTAAGGATACTGGCAAGAAAGAGGATTTGGATAGCGCGATTTCCAAACTAAGACAGTCAATGATGAATTCGAATATGTCTTACAGCACGAATAATTCTGCTAGCACCAATGGTAGTGTTGCTGATATCTATGAGTGCAATATTGTCAAGGTAATCGGAACCAAAAGAAATGGTGTATCAGCCGAGTGTGGCACTATGGGAATAGAGGCCAATGGTGCCTGGACTGCGAATACTACTGGTACAGTTGATGCCTGTACATATTCACATAACGGTAAAGGATCATTTATCAGATCTGTTAACGGATCAGCTAATATCAACAACCTGACAAAAGACAATATAGGTGAGTTATTAGTATTCTGTAATCAAAGCGGTACTGATGTCACAAAAGCTGTAAATACAGCATTTACGAACTGGAGCAATGTAACAGAAGGTGTAATATACATAAACAACAAAGGAGAGGTTGTTTCAGAGCGAGCAGGCAAGGCGTACAGCGATAATGTTATGGCGGCAGATCTGAACGATAATGTCAATAACTTAATAGACGCCTGTAGCTCATATATTAGCAATAAATCTAATCAAACTGCTAAACTGTGGTCTACTGTTGGTGGTGCGGTAATAGGTGGAACGGCCGGCGGTGTACTGGCATACCAGGCGACACGCAGCATCCAGAATGCTAATCTGGACAAGGTTCAGCAGGCCGCCTATAACGAATGGATGGAAGGTGTCGGAAAACATATCCGCTGTTTCATCGGTGGCGAAGAGGTTGGTATGTACGGCGAAATGATCAGTACAGCTATGGAGTAATAAACAAAATCCCGGCAATGCCGGGATTTTTTATATCGCGCAAATTCGCACGGCCTTTTTTACATATTTATCGTGTCATAGTACGTAATGCCTGCATCGCGGCGGCTGTATATTTGATTTTGTTTCGCATGTCATAGTATGCGCCGTATGCGGTGATAAATTTATTTGCCGCGTGTTTGAAATCCCCGCCAGGCCAGATGGCGTCGCCGTTTGCCAAATCGGTCAACAGGCGAATTCCCGCAATCGGGCGCCATTCAATCGGCATTTTCAGGATATCGGCAATTCCGCGTTCTTTTGCCGCGCGGTAACAGGCGTTCGTCATATATTCCAGTTCATGTGTCGTGATTTTCATTTGTTGTCTTTCCTTGCATTATTCAGGCGCAGTTGGCCGCAGGCACTGCCGATATCGGTGCCGCGTTCGCGACGTATGCGCGTATGAATACCATTGTTGATAAGTACATCTTGGAATCGATGTACCGCATTACCCGACGGCGATGCGAAATCGCGTTCATCCACGGCATTCCATGGTATCAAATTTACCATGCAATTTTTCCCCCGCAACAGCGCGGACAGTTTTTCAGCATATTCTGGCGTGGCATTAAACAACTCTGTCTGGCCGTCCGAATTTTTGCGCCCCAACAGTATATATTCAATCATCAGCTGGCGATTATGCAGTGCGGTAAAGTCATCGGCCGCGGCCATGACATCCCCCAGGTGGTATTTATTGTTTATTGGCATTATTTGGCCGCGCAACTCGTCCGTGGGCGCATGCAGTGATATCGCCAGATTAATCGGCCGGCCCCATTCAATCAGTCGGCGGATTCCGGGTACAATACCGCACGTGGACAATGTTATTCGGCGCCACCCGATACCCAAATCCTTGTTCGCGCGTTCAATAAAATCTATTACGTTTTCCGTATTCTGCAGCGGTTCGCCCGTACCCATGATAACGATATGGGACACATCGCCATTATTTGCGTCGCCGTTGGGCCGTATGTTGGTTTTATCAGCGCGCGTCCGACGCAGTTCCCACTGCGCACACAGCACCTGGGCAAATATTTCATTCGCGGTCAAATTACGCTTTAGCCCCAGCAGCGTACTGGCGCAAAAGCGGCATCCCATTGCGCATCCTGCCTGGGAACTGACACAGACGCTGTTGCCGTATGTCGTGCGCATTAAAACGCATTCAATCTGTTCCCCGTCCGTCAGTTCCAGCAGGAATTTTGTCGTTTCCCCGTCCGCCGAATCCAGTCGTCTGATAATTTTTACCGGCAGTGTCTGGGCCGATGCGTCCAAATCCCGGCGCAACGTTTCAGGCAGATTTTTCATCGACATAAAATCTGGTGCCCCGCGTGACAGCCACTCTCGTATTTGTGCGGCGCGAAATTTGGGCAGGCCGCGCGACACGACAAACTGGGCCAGTTCGGCCTCTGTTAAATTAAATAAAACGGGTTTCATAGCTTGTACCTGTCGTCGTTGATTACAATTACGGCTTTGCGGCGCAGTTGTTTTAATTGTTGGTCGGCGATAAACATTGCCTGTTTGAACATTGCGTTTTGCTTTATAATTTTATCCAAGTCGCCGTATTCTTTGGTCTTTTTTGTTTCGCACACCAGCAATACGGAATTATCCACGCGCGGTGACCATTTCAGTTTTGGCAGGCCCGCGACCCGTTCGCGTATGTCTGCCGATAATTCGTACTGCAGTGCGGTAAACTTTTGTGGTGCCCCCCCCAGTTTGGATGCGATTTCCATTGCATCGTCACAGCTCTTGGGTTTGGCTAATTTATTTGCGATATCTTCTGGAATATCGACCAGTCGCACGATTGTCATTTCAATCGGCAGGCCATGCTGGCGCGCCAGGGCATTCCTTTCGGCCGTAATATCTTCATCCGATGCGGTTATTGTCGGCAGTACGGTTCGTGCCACAACAATCTGCCATGCAATGTCTGCACGTGTGGCGTTCATTGCCATTTCGCGTTCTGATGCGGACAAATCCCCCAGGTTCATGCGCTTAAGCTCTTTCTTTACATCGTCATCGGACGGTACGGCGTTAAAGTTCTGGGCATATGCCAGCTTTACATTATCGTCGATAATATTTTGCAGTGCGATGCGTCTGTTGTCGGTCGCAGTATTTCCCTGGCGTGCCATCAGTTTTACGCGCGCGGTAATATCCGTATCCGTTATAGGTGTTCCGCCAACCGATGCAACCACAGATGCCGCCGACAACGGTGACGCCGTAACCAGCAATATCCCGATGTACAGATGTTTTAACATTTTTTCCTCTCTTTCTTTTCCGTATGATTTATTTTTAATATTGTTGACCGTCAATGCTCATTCCAAATCGGAACTGAAACGTGGTGGTTCCCACATAGTCGTCTTTGATTGAATTATCACGGCGATACTGGGCCGACATGTAATAGCATGGATGCGTATAGAATATTCCGCCGGTATGGCTGTGGAATGCGCTCTCTGTCAGGTTGTATATGCCGTTCCATTGCAACGCCCATCTGTCAGACAGTTTTATGCCCACACCGACCATTGCCTCGTTTATATCGTCGTCCAGGGTTTGTGCATCGATAAAGCGCTGTGACCAAATATGGCCCGCAGACACATATGTTCCGGCGGTACCAATGCGTCCTGATGTTTCAACGTGACGCAGGGAAAAGTCGGTTCTGTCCACGCGGAAACGTGACGCTATGTCAAACCACTTCATATTATTGTATCCGATGCGGCCGACATAATCGGATGCGCCGTTGTGGAAACCACTGTTTGGGTCGGTGTCGGCGCGGTCGTTAAAATCGTACGTCTGCCCCAGGAATATCTCAACTGTTTTTCCGTTGATGTTGTTAAACGCGGCCCATCGCATGCCGTAATCGGCATATGTCCCGTTTTCCCACAGGTCCAGTCCGGCAAAACGCTTGTCAGAAAACAGGGTTAAATCCGACAGAAACGCCCCGGCAGAATCATTGTTAAGCGCGAACTGGTCCTTTGATGTGTGTGTCATTGCAGTAATGCGTGCCCGCGGTTCCAGTACCTGGGTCCATGTGGTGGCGGGCCGGTACAGCGGCAATGCCCATTCCAAATATCCGCTGGGCAGGAATCTGTTTTTTAGTCCGGTAAATGTTTCGCCGTCTATCATGTCGGCGTGATCGAAATTATATACGTCGTATCTGGCGGCCATGCTGGCGGTGATGCGGTTGCCGCCCCATATTGTCCATGGCGAGGTTATGCGTGCATCGCCAACCACGCGCTGTGATGCGGTCCCGGAACCAGATATTCCCAGCACATCTGCACCGAATGTCAGATATGTTTCGCCGTAAATTGGTGCGGTCTGATAAACACCACGTATGTTTGGCAATATGTCGCCCGACGGTGTGGAATATCGGCCGCCCGTACTGCGCAGTTCCTGGAACACATGTGCGTCGGCCACAACATATCCAGACTGGCCGAACAGTTCCAGGCGCGCACCTGAATCCAAGTATGGCTGGGAGTTATAAAATCCGTACTTCTGCAGGTATGTTTTATCCGACGTGCGTTCTAAAAATATTGTCGCACGCGCGTACTCGCCCAGCTCTATTACGTCGTTGTTGAATATATGCCAGCGATTTTCGCCGTCCTTGTTTCGTGTGAACGACCCGCGGGTCCTGTATTGCGAATGTTCGGCATTAAGTCTGTGTTCCAGCTTGAACAAGGGGTTTTCCTGGGTCAGATATGCCAGCGTGAACGTAAGGTCCTGGGTCTCGGACAGATAAACATAAAAAGGAATGTTTATCATCGTACCCATTTTGTTGGTAGACTCAAAATCCGGCATTAAAAAACCGGTCTTGTGTTTTACGCCCGGATCCGGCATTTCAAATATGGGAAACCAAAACGCCGGAACGCCATATATCCAGAATACAGGATTATAAAAACGCAGCATGCGCGTTGCCATGTTATGGCGCACGGTTGTCGCCGATATCGTCCATGCATCGCCGTACGGGTCACATCCGTCGCATGCGGTAAACGTAGCGTCGTGTGCGATGGTCAAATCGTTTTCGCGGGTTATGCTTTCCGCGTCCAGATACACATGCCGCCCCAGCCAGATTTTTATATCGTCGCCGGCCAGTTCACTGCCGTCTTTTGAAATGTATGAATCGCGCAGAGTCATGCGCTGGCCAGATTGGTTGATTATCTCGGTGTTGCCGGACGTCTGAATGGATTCAGATTTTATATCGTATTCAATTTTATCGGCGATAATTGTTTTTGGTGCCGACATATCAACGGATGCGGCGTTTGCCGTAACACATGCCAGCGATGAAAAAATCAAGGGACATATTTTTTTCATTTTCTATACAGTGCGAACAGTATGCCCCCCAGTAAGACAAATATAGCCACCCCCAGCAATGCAAAATGCGTAACACTGGAAACCATGTTAGATGCAGACATGAATGCGGCCATAACCACGGCCATTGCGGCAACCGCGACGGCGGGTGCAAAACTGGCGCGCCGCCGCAACAGAGATGAACGCAACAGTATTGCCGTACACAGCACCGCCAACACAAGATTCATAATAGGCCCGTAAATACGTGAGCATAATTCCGACAGCACCGCCTTGTGCTGTTTTGCACTGGGGGCGTCAAACAGCGTCTTTACCAACTGCATCGTTGGGACGCGTCGAACGCGGAATGTACCGCTCATCCCCTTGTCGGCCACGTTCAGGTCCATGTCAAAACTCTCGAACGTGCCAACAGTGGTTGCACCGCCGGCCGACATCAGCGAACCGTTTGTCATTACTATTGACAATCCGCGCATCGTCGACACCAGTTTTCCTTTTTCTGCAAATATGGTTATCTGATTGTCCGGATTGCGTGTATCCGACAGCATTACCTGTGACAGGTCATGGCCCGACACCTTGTCCACATAGACCACCAGACCGTGTGACATTTCTGTAAACGCGGATTCCTGCAGTTTCATATGCGCCAGACCGTATCGCAGGTTCCATTGGGTGTCGTAAAAAGTTCCCTGGGATGCGGGTACAATCCACAGATTCAGCACAAAGTGCATCGCGGTCAGCACCGCCGCCAGAATTAATGCCGGGCGTGCAATTTGCCGCGGCGACAGGCTGGATGCGGCCAGCACGGTAATTTCATTGTCTGAAATCATTTTGTTGTATACGAAAATTATGGCGATAAACGTGACGAACGGTACGATTATGGAAACAATAAAGGGCACCATCAGCATAGTCAGCCCCAGAAAGTTCGTCAGCTGTATTCCGTAATTCAGCAGGAATTTCATCATCGACATTATCTGCACCATCCAGGCCAGGCCCGTTAAAACCAGCAACAGCATTATGAATATCATTATCAGCTGGCGCAAAAAATATCGGTTTATAATTTTCATCATGCTCAGTATAAAGCCCAAAAGGGTAAGCGTCAAATTTTTCTTGCATTTTTACGATTCGCACAGCATAATAAAAATGTTCTTAAAAGTTTTTTTAAGGGCGGGGTTGAAAGACCCCGCTCTTATCATAAAGGCATCATAAAACAACATAAGGAGAATACGAATGTCTTTTGTTTCAATGCCGCGCCAGGATTTGCTGTTGGCGATTGACTCGTTGGCCCAGGAAAAGATGATTGACCGCGAGATAGTTATTGACTCGTTAGAGGCTGCAATTGCCAAGATTGCCAAACATAAATACGGCGAAGAATTCAATATCGTTGCGAACATAGACCGCAAAAACGGTGCAATTTATGTAAAGCGCCTGTTTGATGTTATTGAATCCCCGGCGGCGGTTGGTGATGAATATGATGCCGGCACTATGCTGACGGTTGCCCAGGCAAAAAAGTATGCAAAAAATCCGGCGGTCGGCGACGTTGTCGAAGATCCTCTGCCGGAACCGGAATTCGGCCGCATGGCGTTCCAGACGGCAAAACAGATTATGACGGCCCGCGTACGTGATGCGGAAAAAGGCCGCCAGTATGAAGAATTCAAAGACAATATCGGTGATATCGTATCTGGTGTGGTAAAGCGTATAGAGTTCGGCAATGTATTTGTCGATATAAACGGCAAGGCAGAAGGTTATATCAAGGGAACAGAACTGATTCCGGGCGAACGCCTTAGCGTTGGTGACCGCGTGCGTGCGCTGATTATGGACGTTGCGCGCAGCAATACCGGTCCCCAGATTTTCCTGACCCGCACCCATCCGATGTTTATGGAAAAACTGTTCGTTCAAGAGGTTCCGGAAATATACGAAGGTGTTATCAAAATCAAATCCGTGTCACGCGCGCCGGGTTCTCATGCGAAAATCGCGGTTGAAACCCAGGATCCGTCCATCGACGCGGTCGGCATGACGGTCGGTATCAAAGGAACTCGTATCCAGCCGGTTATCAACGAATGCCACGGTGAAAAAATCGATGTTATATTGTATTCAGACGACCCGGCGGTGTTCATCGTTAACGCGATGCAGCCGGCCAAGGTGGCAAAGATTATCGTCGACGAAGACACACGCACGGCCGCCGTTGTCGTAACCGAAGACCAGCAGTCACTGGCAATCGGCCGCCGCGGCCAGAACGTCCGTCTGGCGTCCCAACTGACAGGCTGGAACATCGATGTCATGAACGAGGCCCAGGAACAGGAACGTCGCGCCAAAGAGTTCAAGGAAAAGACGGAACTGTTTATAAAGGGTCTGGATGTTGATGAAATGATTGCGCACCTGCTGATTACAGAAGGTTTCCGTACAATCGAAGAAATTGCATTCGTTGACAAAGGCGAACTGGAATCGATTGAGGGCTTTAACACCGAACTGGCGTCAGAACTGCAGACCCGTGCCAAGTCATATCTGGACAAGATAGAACAGGATTATATGGATGCCGGCCACAAAATCGGCATGTCAGACGACCTGTTGAATTTTGACTTTATAAAGCGTCCTGTTATCATGAAACTTGGCGAAAACGGTGTAAAATCTCTGTCTGATTTGGCGGATTTGGCATCGGATGAATTGGTTGAAATCCTGGGCGAAGATATGATGAGTCCCCGCCTGGCCGCCCGTGTTATCATGAAGGCGCGTGAAATCGCATATGATATCAAGCAGGACGAAGAATAATAATAAAAGAACAAAATCGGGCGCATTGCCCGGGCACGACAAAACAAAGCGAGGATAAGTTTATGGCAACACTAACACTTGGGAAATCTGTAACAATAGACCAGGTCGCAAGCAAAAAGGGCGATGCCGTTTTTGTTGAACGCCGTCGTCGCGTCGTGGCGCCGGGCACACGCGAACTGCGCGAGGAACCGTCTGCACCATCCGCACCGCGCAATGCGGCGGATGAAAAGCTGCGTGCGGTCCTGGAGGCGGCGCGTGCCCGCGAAGAACAGCGCCGTGCCCGCGAAGCGGCCGAGGCGGCCGCCGCCGCGGCCCGTGCCGCCGAGATAGAGCGTGAAACGCGCGAGTATGAACAGGTAAAAGAACAGCTGGCCGCGCGTGAAAGCGCCGCCGCCGATGCGGTCGAAGAAAAAGCGGCCCCTGAAACGCCAAAGGCCGCCGCGCCCCAGAAAACGTTTTCAACGCCGGCCCCGCGTGGCAATCGCGGTGATGACGATGACAACGCCCGCGGTCCGTCGCGTAACAACCACAATAAAAAAGACTTTAAAAAAGGTGGCAAGATATCGCTGCACGATATTGTTATCGGTGGTGGCGACGATGATGATGAAATCGCACTGCGCGGTGCAAACCGCCGCCGGTCCGAGGCATCGCTGAAGCGTTTCCGCGAAAAAGCGCGCGCAATGTTTACCGCCCCGCAAAAGGTCGCGCACGAGGTTGTTCTGGGCGATACAATTACGGTCAAAGACCTGGCCGCGGCAATGGCGGAAAAGGTCGGGAACGTTGTTAAAAAGTTAATGGAAATGGGCATGATGGCATCCCAGAACCAGTCGATTGACGCGGATACCGCGGAACTGGTTGCGGCGGAATTCGGTGCGACGGTAAAGCGCGTTGATGTAAAGCCGTATGCCGATATTTTGGAACGTGCGCCCAATCCTGAAAACCTGACGCCGCGTGCGCCGGTTGTAACGGTTGTGGGTCACGTTGACCATGGTAAAACATCGCTGTTGGATGCGTTCCGTAATGCGAACGTCGCCGCGCGCGAGGCCGGCGGCATAACCCAGCATGTTTCCGCGTACGAGGTTAAATCGAAATCAGGTGCGATGATAACATTCCTGGACACGCCGGGCCATGAAACATTTACGGCCATGCGTGCCCGCGGTGCCCAGATGGCGGACATTGTTGTTCTGGTTGTTGCGGCCAACGATTCAATCATGCCCCAAACGATAGAGGCGATTAATCACATCCGCGCGGCCAAGGTTCCGTTTATTGTCGCTATCAATAAAATTGACCTGCCGGAGGCAAACCCCACCCGCGTAAAGACCGACCTGCTTCAGCAGGAGGTCCAAGTAGAAGACATGGGCGGCGATATTCAGTGTGTTGAAATATCCGCGACCAAGAAAATAGGTTTAGACAAGCTTGAAGACGCCATATTGCTTCAGGCGGAAATGATGGAATTAAAAGCTGATGCGGACATGCCGGCCGTCGCATACGTGGTAGAGGCGAAAATGGAAAAAGGCCTGGGCTCGGTCGCGACCGTCCTGATGCGCCAGGGTACATTAAAAGTTGGCGATGTATTCGTTGTCGGTGAAACATTCGGTCGCGTTCGTGGTCTGATTAACTCGGCCGGTGTGCGTGTGAAATCTGTCAAACCGGGCCAGCCGGTCGTGGTTTTAGGTCTGGATGCGGTGCCGAACGCGGGTGATGAACTGCGCGTAATGGAAACCGACGCCCAAGCGCGCGAGGTTGCCGCCTATCGCATACAAAAGGCCAAGGACAAGGCGAACGCGATAAAGCGCTCTTCGTTAGAAGAGTTGTTTGCAAAGCGCGATGAAAATAAAAAGCTGACGCTGCCGGTGATTTTGCGTGCCGACGTTCAAGGGTCTGTTGAGGCGATAACCGACATGCTAAAAGACATTAACACGGACAAGGCCGGGGTTGAAATCCTGTCGGCTGGCGTGGGTCAGATAACAGAGGGTGATATCCGCCTGGCCACGGCCAGTGGCGCCGTAATAATCGCGTTTAACGTCCGCGCCGATGCGGCCGTACGTGACATGGCGCGCGCGGGTAATGTTGATATCCGCTATCACAGTGTTGTGTACCGCATCACGGACGAGCTAAAAGAAATCCTGTCGGGTAAACTGGCCCCCGAACGCCGCGAGAACTTTATAGGCTATGCCGATGTTATCGCACTGTTTACCGTGGGCAAGGGCGTACGCGTTGCCGGTTGCCGCATGTCAGAGGGCACCATAAAGAAAGACGCGTTTGTGCGCCTGTTGCGCAACAATGTTGTTATCTACGATGGCAAGATTGGCGAACTGCGCCGTGAAAAGAACGAGGTAAAGGAAGTATCCGGCGGTGTAGAGTTTGGTATGTCGTTTGATAAATACAACGACCTGAAAGAGGGCGACCGCGTAGAATGTTATGAGGTCGAAGAAGTCCGCGCCAAACTATAAGATTGTAAAATCAGAAAACAAAAATCCCCGCCATATGGCGGGGTGTTTTTTTGTGAACACAGATTACTTGTTCGGTATGATTTTGATTTCAACACGACGATTCTGGGCACGGCCCGCCGCATCAGCGTTCGATGCAATCGGATTGGAAGAGCCCATACCGATTATTTCGAATCGTTTGGCCGCGACACCCTGGCCCTGGAGATATGCCGCCACGGCCGCCGCACGATTGCGTGACAGGCTCTGGTTATATTCCGCGCTACCTGTGCTGTCGGTATAGCCGGACACCATTACGGTTGAATTGCTGTATTTATTCAAAACCTTTGCTACGGAATTCAATGTCGCATAAAAGTTTGCATTGATATCCGCAGAATCGGTTTTAAACGTGATATTACCCGGCATAATCAGACGAATGCTGTCATTATCGCGAACAACGCCAACACCGGTCGATGCCAACTCTGCGCGCAGTTCCGCCTCTTGGACATCCAGATAGTATCCAACGCCACCACCAACGGCCGCACCCGCCAAGGCCCCAACCAGGGCGCCCTTGCCACTGTTGCCGGCAACCAGTGCACCCGTTCCGGCGCCAACGGCCGTACCGATTGCGGTGCCCCATACGGCCTTGGACGTCTGTGACTGGCCCGTATAGGGATTTGTTGTCGTACAGCCGCCCAAAAATGCCGCCATCAGCGCAAATGTTGCGAATTGTTTCATAGCTTTCTCCTTTCCGATTTATATACGCCGGGTATTTTACAATATTTTAGCGAACCTTGCCACTGATATTGCGAACCAACGAATTGCGGGCGGCAATTGTATCCGCGGCGGCATTGATTACTTTTGCATTAGGCGTACGTTCTGTGGGCTGGGGCTCTTTTTTACGCGAACAGCCATAGTTCATATGAAATACCAACATTGCGCTAAACGCGGTGTATCCCAACAGTTCAAAAATTTCTTTTATTTCTTTTTTCCAGTCTGTTTTGTTTTTCATATTCTTGTATCCTTTTTAGTATATATCCATAAAAAACCGCCCGTATGGGCGGAAAATCTTGGTGGATGTTGAGGGACTCAAACCCCCGACCCTCTCGGTGTAAACGAGATGCTCTAATCAACTGAGCTAAACATCCATACACTTAAGCGAGATGCATATTAAAGTATTTTTTCCCGTTTGTCCAGAAAATTTTAACGATTATACGACTGATTATTGCGATTGTTACGATTATACTCGTCTTTGGCCGCGCGCAGGTTAGCACTATGCGCCGTCAGACATTCCTGCATGCCTGTACGCTGGGCCATGGAACGATCGCTCTCGCACTTGTTGTTATATCCGTTGGAATTGCGCGGCTGTTTTGATGTATCTACTATCAAACCGGTGTTTATCAGCAACTTAAAATCCGTCGCCAGTTGTTTGCGTGCCTCAGACGATACTGTTTGGCCTGTATTGGTTGCCTCTGTTATAATCGCATAGTTGTTCCCCAGACAGTTTATCATTTCCAGAGTATCCAATTTGGATGCACAGTTTTCTGCCCCGGCGAGATACACATTTGTAATGCGCTCTTTATTGGCCCCAGAGGTATACGAACCGCCGCTATACGCCCCGGACGCACTTGCGGTATTGGGGTTGTTGGTGCCCGCGCCTGCGGCCTGCAGCTTGGTGGTCAGTATCGCCTTTTCCAGCTGTGTTTTAAAGCGGCGAATCATGGCATCCATGTACTCGTACTGTTTGTTCATCTGTTGGGTAATTACCGTCGTTTTTAGCGCAACAACGTCCCGCATCAGCTGTTTGTCGGCCCCGCTGGGGTTTTCCTGTTCGCCGATGTTATATGCATGCACGCTGCACAGCGCCAGTTCCGGCGTTATTCGGTCATTGTTTTCATCGTCACAGCCGTCGCTGGCACTGCGTGCCGCGGCCGCGGCGGTGGTTGCCGCCTGCTGTGCCTGGTATTGTGCCGCGGCCTGCCCGGCTTCATATCCTTGCATATAGTTGTTTAGACCATAGCTAGATGATGTTTGTTGGCTTAAAAAAGAGGGGGGCTGATACGAAAAAGCATTAAAAGATGCAGAAGTCGCGTAACACGGCATATTCAGGCCCGCCACTGCCGATATGCCCAGTGCAAATAATGATGTTTTAAAGATTTTATTTACTGTTTTCATTATTAATTTATTTTGGTTCGCATATGAACAGATTGGCATTCCATTGCTTGTTGGATGGCACCTCACAGTTACCATTGCCGGTATTATATTGGCACTGGATTGACTCACAACATTTTTGATTGTTGTTACAATCCGCGACCGAACTGCCCCCGGCAGTCCCCAGCAATCTGTCAAATCCGGCCGACGTGATACGCCCGTCGGTGTTAATGATAGAAGACAGCATTGCATCCTTTACACAAACCTTGGCCGGCAGTTTTTTTGTCGCAACCGCGCGCTCCAGATTGCTATACCCGCGTGATGTCAGCGCACAGTACTTGTACCGTTCTTCGGGGGACGAAGAGGCCCCACCCGTGTATTTGTTTCCGCCAATTACTGTGGGGGCATCCTGGGCTATCATGCGTTGCAGTGTTTCGATATCAATCGTTGACTGCTTTTTACGGTTTCGGAATAATTTAGAGCTTTCCAGCGCACTTGACGCGCATCCGATACGCACATGCTCGTCCAGGTCGCCGGCATCCGCGAACAGAAAGTTGCGCTGAACCTCTTCCATGTCGGTCAGCGTGCGGTTAAGCGTACATGCCGGCGAATCTTCAGGCGGGATTACCGAGCTCACCGTACAATCCATGCCGCCCCTGCTATATTGCGTACTAACAGATTTTCCATTCGGACAGCTGGTTGCGTCGTACTGGGCCCAGGAAACGGTCTTGCCCTGTTTCAGCTTTCCATTTTCATAGTATGTGCCTATAACCTCTTGCATGCCACCGTAACACAGATATTCACCCCAAACATTACAACTGCCGTTCAGCATCATGTAAATATCCGTGATGTCAACACCAACCGACTGGGCGGTAATAAGGGCGTCGTAGAGTTCATCTAATACCGCATCATACGGGTCGAAAAATTCCAGTGCCTTTTGGCGGAATACAGATACGCGCTTTGGCCCTGTACAGTTATCGCCGGATTTTGTGCATCCCGCATAAGTAAATGCACGCTGCATTGCGGCATAGGCCGTGTTAAGATTTTGCTGGGCGTTTTCCAGTGAGGCCATAATCTGGCCGGAAACCTGTTCGCGCGCCAAAATATCAACGGGAACACCATTGTTTGCGGCGATGCGCTGAGCCTCTGACAGGCCCTCCATAACCGTTGTGGCTGTCTGGCCCCCGGTGCCGGCGGTGGCGTTTTGTGCCGCCGGGGGGGCGGATTGTACAGACGCTTGTGCGGCGGCCGCCGCGGCGGCGGCCTGGGCCTCAACCCGGGCGGCCTCAGCGGTGCGCTGTTGTTCTTCCAGGGCGGCCTGTAACTGGGCAATCTGCTGGGCGTTCTGGCTGGCCATTTCCTGTTGCATTTGTTGCATCTGGGCCTGCATCTGTTGCATTTGTTCGGCCGACTGTTGTGCCGCCGCATCGGCGGCAGCCGCCATTTGGGCATTCGCCTTTGCCGTAGAGCTTGCAACCAGCTGGGCCGCAATATACTGGGTCAGGTCGTCGCCATATTGCTTACATGCCGCGTTTGATGCAACGCATCCGGCAACAATGGGCGTCGCCACATCAATTGATGTACAGCCGCCATTTGCACACTTTGGCGATGCACAGCGTAAAATAACCGAATTGCAATTTCCGAAATCCGCGGTTGCCGCATTTCCAGATCCACTGCGGCTGTTCATCATGGCGTTCCACTCGTTATTATTCATGGCACCGCCGTTGGGATTATAGGCGGTTAAATTACTGCCCGCCGTGCCGGACAAAGGGGCCGCCGCATTCCCAGCATATGGCGCCATTATCAGCGCCGCTATTAAAACATGAGTAAAGGATTTCATTTTCTCTCGCTTTCCTTAGATTTTATCATAAAAATTTACCAGGTTAAAGTCAAATCTTTCTACCGCTTTGCGGGGCCGAGTTGGCCAGAGTTACGAATTTTCTTTTAATTTCTTTTTTTGTCGGTATAATCGCGGCATGTTGAAAATAATAAAGTCTTTGATGATGCCTGCCGCGACCAAGGTTACGGCCGGCGAACTGGCCGAAAAATTTGGCCTGCGCCTGCAGGGGGCGGCCGATACGATGGTTGGGGGCGTGGCACCGATTGCGGATGCAAAACCGGGCCAGCTGGCCTTTTATTCCACAGAGCAGAACAGTGCGGCCTTTAAAATTTTACCGATAGAGGTACTGCGCAACACGCGCGCGTCTGTAATCCTGTTACAGCCAGAGCAGATAAAGGATGCGCCGGCGGGTGCAACACTGCTGATAACGGATAGTCCGCGCGGCAATATTGTAAAAATTCTGGGCGAGATTTATAAGCAACCGCCACGCTTTGGCATCAGTCGTCGTGCATCCGTTGCACGCGGCGTATTTTTCCGCAAAAAGAAAACTGTCTATGTGGGCCAGTATGCCACGATAGAGCGCGGCGCGGTAATAGAGCCGGATGTAAAGATTTTCCCGGGCGCCTATATCGGGCCAAATGTAACGATTGGCCGCGGTACCATAGTGCAGACAGGCGCACATATTGAAAATGCAACAATCGGGGCCGATTGTGTAATAAACGCCGGCGCCGTAATAGGCAAGGACGGCTTTGGCTATACCCGCCAGGACGGCCACAACGTATTTATCCCGCACACGGGTCGCGTGGTTTTAGGCGACCGTGTGTCTGTTGGTGCAAACACATGCATTGACCGGGGCGCAATGACCGACACCCGTATCGGTGACGGAACAAAAATAGACAACCTGTGCCAGATTGCACACGGTGTTGTTGTCGGGTCCGAATGCTTTTTGGCATCCGGTGTGGGCCTGGCCGGGGGAACGGTTGTTGGTGACCGTGCTTTGCTGGGCGGGCATGTTGGTATTGCAAACGGGGTAAAGATAGGAAACGACGCAGAGGTTGGTGCAAACAGCGGCGTTTTCCGCGACGTTCCAGACGGCGCGCGGCACATGGGTTATCCGGCCGGCCCTGGGACTGAATTCATGCGGCATTATGCCATATTGCGCCGCATGGCAAAAACAACGAAATAAGAGAGGTAAGGAAAGATGTTAGGGGCCAAAGAAATAGAACAGGTTATTCCGCATCGCGGGCACATGCGCCTGGTTGATGAAATTCGTGAATACAATGAAAACAGCGGCGTGGGCATTCACTATGTCCGTGATGATGAATTTTGGTGTGCGGGCCATTTCCCGGGCAAGCCGATTATGCCGGGCGTATTACAGATAGAGGCACTGGCCCAGACGGCGTGCTTTATCGCGCTGTCGCGCCTGGGCTATACAGACGGCAGTGCGCTGGGGTACTTTACCACAATGGAAAAGATTAAGTTTTCCCACATGGTATTGCCGGGCGATGTTTTAGAGTTGCATGTGGAACTGGTTATGTCCAAAATGCGTATGTTTAAATTCCACGGTATTGCCATGGTTGGCGGTAAAAAAGTGGCAGAGGCAACCTTTACCGCAATGATGGATTTCCGTGACAAGCCGGAAAAATCAGAATAAAAAAATCCCCGCCACATGGCGGGGTGTTTTTTTATTTCGCCTCAATCCCGGGCCAGTTGCATTTTGCCACCCTGTCCGGTGATACAATCCGCGTAAACAGATATAATTGGTACGCGGATATCGGTGCCTGGGCGTGTTCAAACGCCTGGTACAGCGACCAGCCGATATGCATATTACGCGCGATCCAGTATGGGCTGATGTCGCCATTTCTGCGTGCGCGCCGCATCAGGCGGCCGATGGTTTCGTAAAACTCATGCTCTGTTTTTATGTGTATCATTTTTCGCTCCATTGTTTTTAAAATTAAAAACACCGCCTTGATGAAGGGCGGTTGGAGGTTCAAAACTACTACGAGAATAGCGTTGCTTATTCAATATATTCGCAACCCTCCAACCGGTTGTGGAGTTTAAAGCTCGTAAGAGGTTTTGAAGCCTCACATCGGTAATCACCCGATGCAGTATGAATTATATCAGACGTGTTAAGATATGCAAACAAAAAACGCCCCGTTCGGGGCGTTTTGTTTTACGGGCACTGGGCCAGCTGGTTCAATACATTTTGTACGTCGTTGTTGATAGATACGGTTATCTCGCGCTGCAGGCCGTCTATATATGTATAATCAAACTTCGATTCGGCAAATTCCGGTGCCGCCGCATATGCATCGCGGAACGGGGCCAGCATGGCCGTAAACCATTGCCGCCCGCGGCACAGGCATCCGTTGCGAACGTCGGCCGCAACCGCCGCGGTTGCGGTATTGGGATATTTTGTGTCAAATTCTGCGTCCGTCATCATCAGACAGCGCCCCCCCAGACCGTAAAAGTTCGCATCATCGGCCAGGAACTTGTAAACCAGGCCATCAGATGCCCCGGCCTTTTTCAAAGAATATGCCATTCCGTTGGTGCAGCATGCCTGGGCACTGCGCATCAGCATCTTGTAACGGTCGAGCAGTGGCGCCGCCGTCGGGTCGGATGCCTTGATTTCCTTGTTGCACTTGGCCTTAGCGATGAATGCATCCAACAGTTCCGGGCGAACCTTGGGACTGCGCGGGGATACTGTTTCGCGTACCAATGGCTTGCGCCGCCATATTTCGCATTCTGTTTCCGAATCGAACGGACAGCCGTCGCCCGCCCCAAAGGCAATGGCGACAACTTCTGTCATATCTTGGGCCACGTATTCAGGGCGCGGCGCCGGAATTGCCGGTAAATCAACATTGTTAACGACCAATGTGTCCGTCCACAGATTCTCTGCCGGCTTGTTCGGCATCAGTAATTCTTCGACACGTGCGCGTGTCGCGGCCGCATCGCTCATGTTTTGGTTATATAGCGCCACCGCATCAATCGATTCGGTTTCTTCTATAAGCGCCGGCGGTGTCCCATACCGGGCCATAACCGATTCGGCCGGGCTGTCTATCTCGCGCAGGTAAATCTCCGGCGCGGGCTCCAGATACCAATCCGAAAAGTCTTTCTTTTTATAATTAACAATAGAATCGTCCCAAATAGGCACGCCGTCGCGCCAATCTACGGTTTTGTCAAAGCCGCGCGTCTTGTAATTGCCGTTTGTCCCGTCGTACAGTGGGGGGCGGGTGTCTTCGGGCACTGGCTTTACGCTTATTGTCTTTATATTACGCATCGGCACGGCGCCGGCATATATATATTGCGGCTCTGTACTATATGCGGGTACCGCCGGCACCATACGTGCGGTCGGTGCCGCCACAGGTGTTGCGACAACAGATGTCTCCTCAACCACGCCCAGTACCGTTGGCGTGCCAACATTATTAGATATCGGCGCCACGTCACAGCCCGCACCAATACATTCAGAGCCCATGGCCCCCGCGCCCGGGCACATCAGCACCAAGGACGTCAAAATAACAATTCTTCCTTTCATAATACGAATCATATCACAAACTGGGGGCTTTTTAAAATATAAAAATGCCAAAAGCACGATTCGTATGTCCGAATCAGTCGTTTTTTTATGACTGGGACATGAATCAGAATCGGTTTTTTTTGCCCAATCCGAATCATTTTTACCCTCAAAAAGGCATTTTCAGAAAAAAAATTAAAAAAAATCCATAGGTAAAAAAGCCCGGATTTCCGGCGGTTTTTCCTAAAAATAGGGTTTTAGATAAATTTTTTTGAAATTATTTTTGAATTATCGCTTGACTTTTTCGGACTTTGACCGCATACTGTGCGGGCCTTCAAGTTGAGAGCAACCGAAAAAGAAACTCCCAACCCCTGAAATTCTGCGGCTTACAGGTAACTCTGATAACACCGCAAACATTGTGAATAAAAGCAGCTCATCAAAAATTCAAGAAGGGATGTGCAGGCAGTTGAATTTGGAAATATCCAAACTTTGACTAAGTCAAATGTGCATATCCTAGACAGGTAGTAGGTTTACATATTAAACCTCGTTAAAAACTTGTCTTGCGAATAATTATATGTAAAGACGAACTGATATTATATGTCAGCTTTGTTTAATGCACGGGACTTAAACCACAAGTTTTTTAGAACTTGAGAGTTTGATCCTGGCTCAGAACGAACGCTGGCGGCAGGTCTTAGGCATGCAAGTCGAACGGGTGAAGCAGAGCTTGCTCTGTGGATCTAGTGGCGCACGAGTGAGTAACGCGTGGGAAACTGCCCACCACTGGGGAATAACGTTTGGAAACGAACGCTAATACCGCATACGCCGGAAACGGGAAAGATTTATCGGTGGTGGATGTGCCCGCGTTGGATTAGCTTGTTGGTGGGGTAACGGCCTACCAAGGCGATGATCCATAGCTGGTCTGAGAGGACGATCAGCCACGCTGGAACTGAGACACGGTCCAGACTCCTACGGGAGGCAGCAGCTAAGAATATTGGGCAATGGAGGAAACTCTGACCCAGCCATGCCGCGTGAATGAAGAAGGCCTTCGGGTTGTAAAGTTCTTTTAGTCGTGAAGATGATGACAGTAACGACAGAAAAAGCACCGGCTAACTTCGTGCCAGCAGCCGCGGTAATACGAAGGGTGCAAGCGTTGTTCGGATTTACTGGGCGTAAAGCGTCCGTAGGTGGTTTGTTAAGTCAGGGGTGAAATCCCGGGGCCCAACCCCGGAACTGCCTTTGATACTGGCAAGCTGGAGCGTGATAGAGGAAGATGGAATATCTGGTGTAGGGGTGAAATCCGTAGATATCAGATGGAACACCAATGGCGAAGGCAGTCTTCTGGATCATCGCTGACACTGAGGGACGAAAGCGTGGGTAGCAAACAGAATTAGATACTCTGGTAGTCCACGCCCTAAACGATGCATGCTTGTTGTTGGTTTCCTTCGGGGGATCAGTGACGTAGCTAACGCGTTAAGCATGCCGCCTGGGGAGTACGATCGCAAGATTAAAACTTAAAGGAATTGACGGGGACCCGCACAAGCGGTGGAGTATGTTGTTTAATTCGATGCTACGCGAGAAACCTTACCGACCCTTGACATCTTGGTCGCGATTTCCAGAGATGGATTTCTTCAATTCGGTTGGACCAAAGACAGATGCTGCATGGCTGTCGTCAGCTCGTGTCGTGAGATGTTAGGTTAAGTCCTGCAACGAGCGCAACCCACGCCCTATGTTGCCAGCGGGTAATGCCGGGAACTCTTAGGGGACTGCCCGCGTCAAGCGGGAGGAAGGTGTGGATGACGTCAAGTCATCATGGTTCTTACGGGTCGGGCTACAAACGTACTACAATGGCGTCAACAATGGGTCGCAATGCCGCAAGGCAAAGCCAATCCTTAAAAGGCGTCTCAGTTCGGATTGTCCTCTGCAACTCGAGGGCATGAAGCTGGAATCGCTAGTAATCGCTGATCAGAATGCAGCGGTGAATACGTTCCCGGGTCTTGTACACACCGCCTGTCAAACCATGAGAGTCGATTTCACCCAAAGTCGGTAGTTTAACGCAAGAGGACGCCGCCTACGGTGGGGTTGGTGATTGGGGTTAAGTCATAACAAGGTAGCAGTACCGGAAGGTGCGGCTGGATCACCTCCTTTATAGAGAATACCGTTTCCACGAAAACGGTCAAATCCGAATGCGACTGTCTGAACATCTCTTTTTGAAAATGGGTAAATTTCTGCTGGGTCAGTAGTTCAGTTGGTTAGAATGCCGCTCTGATACAGCGGAGGTCGAAGATTCGAGTTCTTCCTGACCCACCACTTATCTTGATGAGGTTGGAATCAAAAACAATAACTTGTTTTTGATTCCAGATGTTCTGATGAATATCTTCGGAATCTGCTTTTATTAGCAATACATTGTAAATCGGTTTTTAATGTCGCAAATCGAACTTTATAGAAATATAACTTTTGATTTGTTGAACATCGTAATAATCTCAAAAATCTTTCTAAATAGAGTAATCACGTAAAGTGATAATTCAATTAGAGAAGCAAGAATCAACTTAAATGCTTAAAAAACTCATTAAGTTCTTTTTAATGTTTGAAGACTTTCTCTTCAAGCATAAGATAAAAAGTAACAAAGGGTGTTTAGTGGATGCCTTGGCAATCAGAGGCGATGAAGGACGTGAAAGACTGCGATAAGTCCGGGTGAGCCGTCAATATGCTTTGACCCCGGAATTTCCGAATGGGGAAACCCAATCCTTATGGATTATCTTTGACTGAATACATAGGTCAAAGAAGCAAACGCGGAGAAGTGAAACATCTCAGTACCCGCAGGAAAAGAAAGCAACAGCGATTCCCTTAGTAGTGGCGAGCGAAACGGGACCAGCCCAGTGGCCGAGATTTTAGTTAGCAAAACGTGATGGAAAGCACGGCAATAATAGGTGATAGCCCTGTATGCGAAAGCTAGTTTCTTGGTCCAAGAGTAGAGCCGGACACGTGAAATCCGGTTTGAATATGGGGGGACCTTCCCCCAAGGCTAAATACTCCTGATTGACCGATAGTGAACAAGTACCGTGAGGGAAAGGTGAAAAGAACCCCGAAGGGGGAGTGAAATAGACACTGAAACTGAATACCTACAAGCTGTCAGAGCCGGTTTTCCGGTGATGGCGTACCTTTTGTATAATGAGCCAACGAGTTATTATTGCATGCAAGCCTAAGCCGTTAGGTGTAAGCGAAGGGAAACCGAGTCTGAATAGGGCGAATTGAGTATGCAGTAATAGACCCGAAGCGGGGTGATCTAGGTATGAGCAGGCTGAAGGCGGCGTAACAGTCGCTGGAGGGCCGAACGCACCAATATGGCAACATTGGGCGATGACTTGTGTCTAGGGGTGAAAAGCCAATCGAACCCCGTTATAGCTGGTTCTCCGCGAAAACTATAGAGGTAGTGTCTCTTGTGTTCGTTGTTGGGGGTAAAGCACTGAAATGGCTAGGGGGAGTAAAATCTTACCAACCCATATCAAACTCTGAATACCAACAAATTATAGCAAGGGAAACAGTCCATCGGTGCTAAGGTCGGTGGACGAGAGGGCAACAGCCCAGACCGCCAACTAAGGTCCCCAAATAATGATTAAGTGGGAAAGTGAGTCGAGATTCCAAAACAACCAGGATGTTGGCTTGGAAGCAGCCATCGTTTAAAGAAAGCGTAATAGCTCACTGGTCTATTAGAGTTTCGGCAACGAAAATGTAACGGGGCTAAAATCATTTACCGAAGTTGCGGGTGCGACGTAAGTCGCGCGGTAGCGGAGCATTCTGTAAGCCTGTGAAGCGGAAGGCGCGAGCCACCGTGGAGGTATCAGAAGCGCGAATGTTGGCATGAGTAGCAGCTAATCAAGGTGAGAAACCTTGACGCCGTAAGAGCAAGGGTTCCTATCCAATGTTAATCAGGGTAGGGTGAGTCGACCCCTAAGGCGAGGCCGAAAGGCGTAGTCGATGGGAACACGGTTAATATTCCGTGACCTGCTGGAGAGTGACGAATTCCGTATATTGTGCAGCCTTATTGGATTGGTTGTGCAGTGAAGGGGTTCCAGGAAATAGCCCCAGCGTATAGATCGTACCCAGAACCAACACAGGTGCTCGAGTCGAGTAGACTAAGGCGGTTGAGAGAACTATGTTGAAGGAACTAGGCAAAATGCATCCGTAACTTCGGGATAAGGATGACCTGTTTCAAGGCAACTTTAATCAGGTGACACAAACCAGGTGGGGGCGACTGTTTACTTAAAACCCAGGTCTCTGCTAAATCGTATAAGATGACGTATAGGGACTGACGCCTGCCCAGTGCTGGAAGGTTAAGCTGAGGTGTGCAAGCACTGATGTGAAGCCCCAGTAAACGGCGGCCGTAACTCTAACGGTCCTAAGGTAGCGAAATTCCTTGTCGGGTAAGTTCCGACCCGCATGAATGGCGTAACGATCTCCACACTGTCTCCAACATAGACTCAGCGAAATTGAATTCTCGGTGAAAATGCCGGGTACCCGCAGCTAGACGGAAAGACCCTATGAAGCTTTACTGCAGTTTCGTACTGGCACTAGGATACATTTGCGTAGGATAGGTGGGACGCTTTGAAGTGCGGATTTTGGTTCGCATGGAGCGGTTGGTGAAATACCACCCTGATGTGTTTTAGTGTCTAACCCGCGCTCTTGAAGCAGGGCGGGGGACAGTGCGTGATGGGCAGTTTGACTGGGGTGGTCGCCTCCCAAATCGTACCGGAGGCGCGCGAAGGTTTGCTCAGGCTGGTCGGAAATCAGCCGGTGAGTGCAATGGCAAAAGCAAGCCTGACTGCAAGGGGGACACCCCGAGCAGAGACGAAAGTCGGTCATAGTGACCCGGTGGCTCCGCATGGAAGGGCCATCGCACACGGATAAAAGCTACTCTAGGGATAACAGGCTGATGCTACCCAAGCGTCCATAGCGACGGTAGTGTTTGGCACCTCGATGTCGACTCATCGCATCCTGGGGCTGGAGCAGGTCCCAAGGGTATGGCTGTTCGCCATTTAAAGCGGTACGTGAGTTGGGTTAATAACGTCGTGAGACAGTTAGGTCCCTATCTACTGTGGGCGTTGGATATTTGAGCGAACTTGACCTTAGTACGAGAGGACCGGGTCGAACGAACCTCTGGTGTACCTGTTGTCGCGCCAGCGGCACCGCAGGGTAGCTATGTTCGGAACAGATAACCGCTGAAAGCATCTAAGCGGGAAGCTGGTCGCAAGATAAGATATCCCCATGAGTTCAGTTCTAGACTAGGACATTGATAGGTGGCGTGTGTAAGCCCTGCGAGGGGTTCAGCTTAGCCATACTAATCGAACCATTGACTTTTTATCTTATCGTTTGACTTATGTCAGACGATTGCTTGAAGAGAACGTTGACATTGATTCTTGAATCATGTATTATGATGTTCGCTGGATTTATTCTGGTGATTATTGAGCGGGAGCCACCCTCTGTTCCATCCCGAACCAGACAGGGAAACCCCGTATCGCCGATGGTACTTTGGCTTAAGCCACGGAAGAGTAGGTCGTCGCCAGAGTAAATCCAGTTATCGATATTAAAAACCGATTCCGCCGCCCCATGTGGGCGGTTTTTTTTTGTTTCTATATGCAATTTTGGTTGGCCGATAAAACCGCTGTTATAAAACCCTTGCGGGACTGGGCGCTTAGAGATACTTACAAATCTATAACGGTCGCCCCATGTGGGCAATTTTTTTATTGCAATGCGCATAATCTGTTATAAACTAGATTGCATACGGAGAGGGGGAACGGTAAACAAAGGTATACAAGATGAAGAAAGTAACCCTCGTTGCGATTATTGCGGCCTTAACCAGTGGCGCTGCAAATGCATCAGACTATTATGAAACAACAATTCGTGATTGTAACCCGGCCGCAATGCGTGCGGCCCTGGACAAGGCGTCTTTTGAAGAGCGTGCGGTTATCACGGTTGTAACATGCAACAACGGCAATTCACGGTATTATGATTCAAAAGATAGTCGTGATGATGTTGCCGTCCGGACCGGTTCTGCGGCGGATATTCGTTCACGTCGTGTAGTTGGCTGCACAGGTTGTGCCGCACCGATGGAACGTGTGGTTGCACGCCGTCATTATGTAGAGGAAACGGTGCAGCGTTATGAGCCTGTTGTGCAATATGTTCCATCCGGGACATATACACGCACCCGCCGTGTCTGCAGTGAATGCGATATGTAATATGTAAAAAAAGCCGCTATGAATGCGGCTTTTTTATATGTTTACACCCATAAAATATTTCGCGGCACCGCCTATTATAAAAGATGCGATTGAAACACCGACACATATGGAAAGCATTTCGACAAAGCGCTTTATAAAAGGCCGGCCTGTCGCATATCCCATGGCGCAGTTAAATCCAAATATTATCAGTACCGCAATCATGCCCATCATCCCCAGTGCCCAAAATCGGTTGGGGATGACTGTAAATGGAAATATCAGCATGGCGCTGGTGGTAACGTACATAAGCCCTGTATAAAACGCAGCGGTTAATGCGGCGGGGTTATTATCGGCGCGTTGTGCCTGATAGTTTGCGGCGGCCATGGACAGGCTGGCGGCGACGGCCGCGATTGCACCTGTCATTATGATTATGCGGCGGTCTTCTATTGCAAATGTCAGTCCGGCGATTATCCCCGACAGTTCGACCAGTGCATCATGCATACCCAGAACTAATGCGCCTGTATATTGAAAGCATTTTTTGTTTTTCATGTTATAATAGCTTAACAATCACGGCATATTTTTTCCCCAAGATTGATATCCTGATATTTTATGCTATTATCCAGGCATGAGACTGCCGCGTGATTTTTTTATGCGTTTGCCCATGGATGTTGCACGTGACCTGGTTGGCGCATACCTTTGCCGTGTTGGGCCCGATGGCGCCGTGTTTCGCGCACGGATTGCAGAGTTGGAATTATACACCCAGGATGAACGCGGCTGTCATGCATACAATGGTTGCACGGCACGTAATGATGCGATGTTTATGGCGGGTGGATATGCGTATGTATATTTATGCTATGGCCTGCATAACATGTTAAATATTGTTATCGGGGATAAGGGGTATGCGGCGGCTGTTTTAATTCGCGCGCTAGAGATGGATGATTGTAACGGGCCGGGCCGGTTGACAAAAGTATTGGGCATCACACGCAGTGATAACAAAATGGATTTGTGCGCACCTGATTCTCCAATGTGGATAGAGGCGCGTGACAGTATCCCTGATATTGCATGCGGGCCGCGCATTGGAATAGATTATGCCGGGGCTGATGCGGCGCGCCCCTGGCGTTTTGTAATCGCCCACAATCCTTTCCTCAGCCGTCCTGTTTAATTAATTATAACCGCCCCCTGTCGGGCGATTTTTATGTTATCGCCATCCAATATGGCAACCGTACTGGGCTGGCCGCCCATTTTGTCGAATGCGTTGTCTATTACTATTATATTTGGAAACGTGGCGCGTATTTCATCGGCCGATGACAGTGGCGGCCGCCCCGATATGTTTGCAGACGATGTCGCCAGACAGTGGCCGTCTATTACGCCGCACAGGTCTTGAAATGGCCGATATGCAGGAACCCGTACGCCGCCAAAAACAAATGTATCGGTGCCTGTGACCGGCACCCCCAGGGTCAACGCCCCGGGCCAGTATTTTTCCGCCATGTCAAACGCCGCCCGGGGATAGTCTTTCATAAAAGGGCGAATGTGTGCCAGACTGTCGGACATTATAATCAGATGCTTTTCATGTGGGCGCTGTTTTATTTCAAACAATGCGTCCGCCCCGTGCCGTGTTGGTATCGCCCCCAGCCCCCATACCGTATCTGTTGGGAATGCGATAACACCGCCGGAATTTAAGTGATTGTTTAAGTGTTTAATAAAGTCTGCGTCTGTTAAATCTGTCATGATATTAAAAGCTATAGTTTACCGTCAGGCCTGTAAAGTTAAATCCGCGGTTGATTTCTGTAAAGTCACCGTTCGAGAAATGCATAGTAAAAAATTCCGCGCGCCAGTTGTCGGAGATGTTTTTTCCAATAAAAAACTTTTCCCCAAACACCAGGCGGCTGGATACATATCTGTCGTGTGAGTCACGCATGTACGGCCCCAGACCGCCACCGACATAGAACCCGCGCCAAGAAAACACAGCCGCGTCCCATGAAATTCCCACCCCCAGGAATGACAATCCCCGGCTGGAGTTATATCCAAAATTCTGCACAATGTTAAAGTTTTGCCGCGCCGGCAGGCGGAACAGTGTCATCGGCTGGCTGTATCCGGCCAGTATCATTGTTTGTGGTACGATGTCCCATTCGCCCGGATTGATTAGTTTAAACAGACTGCCCGGGCCTGTTCCCTGGCCGATGTTAATTGATATTGCGTTCTGGTGTCCGTTTCCGAACATCGGATTTTCAGTCGCCTTTACACCAAAGGGGATAATTGCGGCAATTAATATGTATGTAAAACGTTTCATGGTCACAATTATACACCAACAAAAGGTATGTATCAATTAATCTTGGGTGGGTCGGACTTTTTTCTTATATGCGCAACAAAAAAGTCCCCATCCCCTGCGGGTTTTCTTATTTACAGACCTCTTGGAAAATGTTATAATTATTAAAAACAGACGCGGAAACAATCCTTTCCGACGTCATGAAAACGGTAGGTTTCCGGGCTTTCCCGGATACAGGGAGTTATTTTATGAAAAGTCGTAACTTCGGGGATTTTTGTAAAAATGCTGTTGGGACAGTATTCTTGCTGGCCGGTGCATTTTTTGTCTGCTCGACATTATTGTCGATGCGGGCCGTGTTTGCGGATCCAATTGCGCCGGCTGTAACGCCCGCATCGGCCCAGTCGCCGCGTGCCGGGGCCACCGCGCGCACATCTGCCCGTACAACAGCAACATCGCGTGGTACGGCCGCCGCAACCGTGGCGCGTGGAACAACGGCGCCGGTCGCCGCACGCAGTGTATCTGGGCGCCCGGCCGCCGCGGCCCGTATTGTCGGCACAACCGGCAATGCCGCAACAACGTCGCGGGGGGCGGCATCAACAACCGCATCGCGTGGCGTAACGTCTCGAACAACAACATCCGGCCGTACGGGTGGTTCTCGCACAACTGGCGCCGCGGCACGTAATGTTGTAGCGCGCACGGCAACAAATACGAATGCACGCGTATCGCTGTCAGGCAGTGCAATTCGCGGTAGCAAGGCCAACACATCAACAACATATACATATCTGACGAACAAGCTTTATACCGGTAACTATTCAAATATCATTGATCCGACAACCGGGCTGATTTCGGCCGATGCATATAACAACTGTATGGAATCATATTATACATGTATGGATGAAATCTGTACGGCGCGTAACGTGGCCCAGCGTCGCTGTGCATGTGCCGGCCGTGTAAAGGCATTTGCAGAGGCTGAAACCGCGCTAGAATCCGCAAACGAAGAATTAATAAAGGTTTCGGGCGAATTGGCCCTGTTGATTGCAACCAAGGGTAAGGATGTAAGTCAGGCGTTTCAGTTAACTGATGCTGAAAAAGTTATGAACTGTGTATCCTGGCAGGAGGTAACAGGCAAATACGGCCAGAGCTCTGATGAGGCGATTGCATGGTGCAACAGCCACAGCATTTATGGCGAAAACGGCAACAAACTGTCTTCGTGCGCTAAGCCGTCTTACTGCTCTTCGACCGGAAATAATTTTGGCTTTGATATCGCCAACATAGACGGTGATGGCAGTGATATTCTGGCATCTCTGCAGTCTTGGGCCAATGCAAAGGAACAGACACTGACAATAGTTGCCAGTGATAATGATAATCTGCTTAACTCTGCGTTTAATCTGTCCAATGTTGTCTCGGGGCTGACCGGGATAGAAGGTGCGCTGGCATCGTCGGGTGATTTGAAAGACTCGCTGGCGGAAACATGGGGATACGAATTATTCGAATACGCGCACAACAATGTTTGCAATCGCGTATTGGATTCCTGCTTTAACGGTATATATGAGGCGTGCGGCGCACCGCCGTCGTCGGGGCGCAAGTGCACAAATGGTGCCGCCCAGTGTCCATATAACTACAACAGCATGATTTCCGTATCAAATACCGGTAATTATGAACTGAACTTTGTAACCAGCAACAGCGGGTATACATCTTCGAACAGTGCATCATGCTTTGGCTATACGTCCACATCCGGCGACCCGTATTCGAATCTGCGTGGTCCGGTTGCCGATGCCCGCCGCAGCATTTTGCAGAAATATGCACTGGATGCAAATGCCGATTGTGACGCTTATGGCGAACAACTGCGCACCACGGCCCAAAATATCGGCTATCAAAAGGTGGCGGCACAACAGGCCCTACAGAAAAAGCGTCTGGAATTTGCCCAGGAAGAAAAGGCGACCGTGCTCAGCGATGCCATCACGGCCGCAACCAACTTTAACGAATGTTTAAGCGAAATCATGGATTGCTATGAAACACAGGTGACGGCAAATGCGTCATGGTCGACATCGCGCATCAGAACATACTGCGCCCAGGTTGCGAATGTTCCGCACTGCTATGAAACAATGATATGCAACCCGTCCAGTGCACCGTTCAAGGCCGTTATCGACAAGGTTGACAGCGCAACCTGCGTGAACTCGCCCGAATATGAAACAAACACTTGCCGCAATATCGTGACATTAAACGATATCTTGAACAAGGCGTCCCAGACGGCGACCAAGTGTGACGTTGGCATAAATGCCACGTGTGATTCCGCGGCTATGCGTGAACAGTGCCTGCTGGATTCCTTTGTCGAAGAAATCCGCACATGGAAACGTCCCGCGGGTACCTGTATGGATGGATACGTGTGGGATAAGACAAAAGACCAGTGCGTATTGGATACGGCAAAATAAAAATCCGCCCCCGGCAATCCTGGGGGTGATTTTTTATGAAAATATGTCCTTTTGCATAAAATTTTATGCAAAACGCTTGACTTGGGCGTAAAATAGGATAATATTTGCATAAACTATTGGGCGTACGCGTATGCGTATAAATAAAAATAACAAAGAAGAGAAAGAATATGAGCGATTTTGCAATCTTTCAGACCGGTGGTAAACAGTATCGCGTAAAAGCGGGCGACATTATCAAGGTTGAAAAGCTGAATGCCGAAGGCAAAGTTGAATTCGACCAGGTGCTGATGGCCGGTGATAAAATCGGTGCGCCGTTTATCGATGGTGCAAAGGTAGTGGCCGAGGTTGTCGAACAGAAGCGCGGTGATAAAATCTTGGTGTTCAAGAAAAAGCGTCGTCAGAACTATCGTCGTACGGCGGGTCATCGTCAGTATATCACGGTTTTGAAAATCACAGAAATCAAAGGTTAATTTCTGCATAAGAAATTAAAGGAGCTAAAACTATGGCACATAAGAAAGCAGGTTCGGCATCTTCGAACGGACGCGATTCAGCGGGACGTCGTTTAGGCGTTAAAAAAGGCGGCGGCAGCCGTGTTATCCCGGGCAACATCATTATTCGTCAGCGTGGCACAGCCGTGCACCCGGGCAAAAACGTCGGCATGGGCAAAGACCATACGCTGTTTGCGAAAATTGCCGGTATCGTAACATTCAAAAAGGGCAATGGCGACCGCAAGACGGTACACGTTGTTCCCGACGAAGAAGCGAAATAACGCAAACAAAAATCCCCTGCAGTTGCTGGGGATTTTTTTTATCCCGTACTTTTTGTGATAATAACTTTTATCAAAACTTGCAAACAGCAAAGTTTTATCTTAGAATTTCAGCATCATGACATTCAAAAAAATTCTGCGTATTTTATTAAACATAATCTTTTGGTGCTGTGTTGCGGGTGTGGCGGCTTTGGCGGCGCTGGTGCTGATATATGGGCATGATTTGCCTGATTATAAAAAGTTGGCGACGTATGCGCCGCCGGTGGCGACGCGCCTGTATGCGTCGGACGGTTCGCTGTTGATAGAATATGCGGAAGAGCGCCGGGTGTTTATAGACTATGCCGACATGCCGCCCCAGTTGGTAAATGCCTTTATCGCGGCCGAAGATCAAAATTTCTGGCGTCATCCGGGCGTTGATATCCAAGGGATAGTTCGCGCGGTGGGAAACAATGCGCTGGGGCTGATGGGCTTTAATGCGAATTTTTCCGGTGCGTCAACCATTACGCAACAGGTTGCCAAGAATTTCTTTTTAACATCTGAACGTACGATTTCGCGTAAGATTAAAGAGGCTATTTTGGCCCTGAAACTGGAACGCGCGTTTTCAAAACAGCATATTATGACGCTGTACCTGAACCAGATATTTTTAGGCGCGCGTGCCTATGGCGTGGGCAGTGCGGCGCTGATGTATTTTAACAAGCCGGTGTCAGAGCTGAGCCTGGCGGAATGTGCGTTCCTGGCATCACTGCCAAAGGCGCCCAACAATCGTAATCGCGCGGTAGAGCGCCGCAACTATGTTCTGCGCCGCATGGTAGAAGAGGGCTTTATATCCCAGGCCCAGGCAGACGCCGCCGCGGCCGAGGAATTAAATATCAACAGCGGCTTTACCGCACAAATGGAACCGGAATTCCAATATTTTGCCGAAGATGTTCGTCGCCAGCTGCTGGGGACGCTGGGGCGCGAACAGTTGTATAACGAGGGGCTTTATATCAAAACCACAATCGTTCCGGAATATCAGCGTGCGGCATCGGCGGCGCTGAACAAGGCGCTTGACAACTATAACAACGGCCGCGGCGGCAAGGAAAAGCTGCAGGGGGCGATTATCGTTATGAATCCGCACACAGGGCGCGTTTTGGCAATGGCTGGCGGGCGCAGTTTCGCGGAAAGTTCTTTTAACCGCGCAACCCAGGCGTATCGCCAGGTTGGCTCAACCATAAAGCCGTTTGTATATCTGGCCGCGTTAGAGCGTGGCATGTCGCCCCAGGCACTGTTACTGGATGCGCCGATTGTTGGCGTGCGTGAAAACAACATGCTGTGGAAGCCGGAGAACTATGATAAAAAATTCCTGGGCGATGTTCCGTTAAGACTGGCCTTAGAGACATCGCGAAATGTCCCGGCCGTCCGTTTGGTAGAGCAAATTGGCGTTGGCCCCGCAATTGACGCGGCCCAGCGTTTCGGCGTCTATCCAAAGGATATGCGGAATATGAATTTATCACTGGCGCTGGGGTCGGGGGAAACAACACTGGCGCGCCTGGTTTTGGGATACGCGGCGTTTATAAACGGTGGGCGCGCGATTGAACCGAAACTGGTCGATTATATCGAAGACCGCTATGGCCGTCTGATTGGGGCGAGCGCGCCTGAAATGGTGGAATGGTCCGATGACCTGACGCCGCCCGATGCATCCGCCGCGTCAGAGCCATTATCCGATCCCCAGAGCCTGTATCAGATAGTATCTATTCTGCAGGGGGCGGTCGAACGTGGCACCGGTAAACAGGCACGCGTCGCCGGCCACACCATTGCCGGCAAGACGGGGACAACAAACGATGTCAAAGACGTTTGGTTCGTCGGTTTTTCAAAAAATCTGATAGTCGGGGTGTACCTGGGCTATGACACGCCGCGACCGTTGGGGCGCGGGGCGGGCTCGCATATGGCGGCGCTGGCGTTTGCGGACTTTATGACGGTGGCGTTGGCGCCTGAAAAGAATCAGCCGTTCGCAGTGCCCGACGGAATGACATTTATGCGCGTTAATCGCCGCAGTGGCGCGGCCGCGGCCGCCGACCCCGATGGCGTGATAATAACAGAGGCATTCAAACCCGGCCAGCGGCCAAATCCCGCCCCGCGCAAGGCCGTGCCACCAGATGGCACGTCCGGGCCCGCTGCGGCGGTTGTGGGCGGTGTATTTTGATATCGAATCGCCCGGTATTGTGATATAATTGCCCCCGTAAAGGGGGCTTTTGTCATGAGAAAGATTTTACTGTTTGTATGTGTTTTTGGATTATGTGCGTGTGACGGCAAAAACGATTCCGATTTGATTGTGCGTCGCTGTGGAGATTACAGTGTGGAAATAGATTTCGCGGATAACGGCGAAAAGATGAACGCCATTATAAATGGCGACGGACTATCGCTGGCGCGGTCTGTATCGGCATCCGGGGCCAAATATGACGGCGTGCTGAATGATACTAATGTAACGCTGTGGGGGCGGGGCGAAGACTGGTTGCTGATTCTGGACGATGATATGGTAATCGAATGTGACGCGGTTGCGAAATAAGATTTATTTTCCTTGAATCTTGTGATAAAATGGTCGGCATAAGAAGGAGAATTTTTATGCTGACCGATTTTTTTCTGTCCCGTGGATATTCGTTTTTTGCCAGCGGCTGGACCCAGTTTGCCGCCGCATTCGGATTGTCTTTTTTGATAATGTTTTTATTTGGGCGCCCGTTTGTTGCGGCGATGCGCCATATCCAGGGCAAGGGCCAGCCGATAAGTGAAAACGTGCCGGAGGTGCATCGTAAAAAAGCGGGCACGCCGACAATGGGCGGTCTGCTGGTGGTGCTGGCAATAATAATATCGAGTGTGCTGTTTATGCCGATGAACAGCTTTGCCGGCTGGGTCGCGATACTGGCCCTGGTTATGTTTGGCACAATCGGCTTTGTCGATGACTATAAAAAAGTGGCCAGTCAGTCAAAAAAGGCTGCAAACGGCCTGTCGCCGGTAACGCGCCTGTTGCTGGAAGGGATATGTGTCGTAATACTGGCCTATCTGGTAAACAAAACAATGCCGCCGTATATTCCGGCGTATTCGCTGGCGATTGGGGCAGGGATTATTTTGCCGCTGGGGCTGTTGTATTATGTGTTTGCGTATTTTGTAATATGCGGTTCGGCCAATGCGGCCAATATCACCGACGGGCTGGACGGAATGCTGGCCAAGTTGTATATGCCCGTATTGGTTGTACTGGTTGTGGCGCTGTATGGTGCGACGCGTATCGGGTTTATGGATACTGTAATGTTTTTGCCGGGGGCGTCGGGTCTCTATGGCGTGCTGGGGGCGGCGTTTGGTGCGGTACTGGGGTTCTTGTGGTATAATTCCAAGCCGGCGTCTATCTTTATGGGCGACGTGGGGTCGCTGGCGCTGGGCGGATTTATGGGAACGGTTGCAATGCTGTTAAAGTCAGAGATTATAATGGGTGTTGCCGCCGGGATGATGGTTTTAATTCTGATGTCTTCGTTTATTCAGACAATGGTCTTTAAAATCACGCGCAAGGCCACAGGCACCGGTCGTCGTGTGTTTTTACGTGCACCGTTGCATCATCATTTCGAAGAACTGGGCTGGTCCGAGACCAAGATTGTTGAGCGGTTTTTTATCATATCCGTTTTGTTTGCGGGGCTTGCGTTGGTATTTTTAAAGTTTGCATAAAATAACACAAAAGGCGGACAAACGTAAATGTTTAAACGAAGCGAGGAAAGCAAACTTACCAGTTGGTATTTTGAAATTGACCGGCGCCTGCTGGGGTGTGTTTTACTGTTGGTGTTTATCGGCATGCTGTTCATGGTGTCGGCCGGGTCTGTGGCGGCGGAACGCATTGGCCAGCCATGGCACTTCTTTGCTGTAAAGGCGATGCCTTTTTATGCTGTTGGATTAATTACGTTGTTTGCGATAAGTATGCTGAATAAAAAGTGGATTCTGCGTATTTCATGGCTGAACGTAGCGGTGGGGTTGCTGCTGTTGCTGGTAACGCTGGTGGCACCCCATGTGATAAAAGGGTCTGCGCGCTTTGTTTCCATTGGGCCGTTCAATATTATGCCGTCGGATATAATGAAACCAGGTTTCATAATCCTGACCGCGTGGTTTCTGGCGAAAATGCATGACAAGTACGGCCCAAATATATTTACCAATCGCGACGCATGGCGGATAAAAAGTCTGGGGTGGTGGACGTATTTTGGAATATTTCTGCCCGCGTTTTTGATTATATTAAAGCATCCCGACCTGGGGACGTCTATACTGTACTTTTCTGTTTTGTCTGCAATGTTGTTTATGGCCGGCCTGCCATTGTTTGTAGTGCCGATTTTGATAGGTGCGCTGGGGCTGGTTGGGGTGTTTGCATTCTTTACAATGTCGCATGTGCATAATCGCGTTATATCGTGGGCAACCGGTGCAGGTGACACGTACCAAGTACGCCAGTCCATTGATTCCATACGCCACGGCGGCCTGTTGGGCAGTGGGGATGACGCGTTTGTAAAACAGTCGCTGCCAGATGCGCATACGGATTTTATATTTGCGGCAATTGTCGAGGATGTTGGCGCGATAATTGCGTGCGGTCTGCTGGGGCTGTTGTTGTATGTATTGAAAAGATTGACGGCCGATGCAATGGACGCCCGTGATCCTTTTGTGTTTTATGCCGCCGGTGGTGCGGCCGCACTGTTCGGAACACAGGTTTGTATAAATATGATGTCCACGTTGCATATATTTGCGCCAAAAGGTATGACGTTGCCGTTTATTTCATACGGGGGCAGCTCGTTTGTTGCGTTCTGTCTGCTGTTCGGAATGATTTTGGCATTGGTGCGCGAAGACAAGTGGAAATAACATTGGGGGTGTAGATATGAAAATATGGATTGCAACAGGCGGTACGGGCGGGCATGTGTTCCCGGCGTTAAGCGTGGCATCGGCATTGGCGGCCGCCGGGCATAAAATTACAGTTTCGTGCGACGGGCGCGTGCGTGACATGGTTGCGCGGGGCATGCCGAAAAACGGCCGTCGCGTGCATATATGGGCGTCGGGTGTCGGCGCAAAAAAACATTTATCCCAGATATACGCATTGGCTAAGATTGGGGTTTCGTCTGGGGCGCTGTTTCTGCGATTTATGTTTTCGCGGCCCGATAGGGTTGTGGCGTTTGGCGGGTATGCATCTGTTCCGGTGGTTTTTGCCGCGCATCTGTGGCGTATTCCGACATTTTTACATGAACAAAACGCGGCAATCGGGCGCGCGAATAAGTTTGCCATGCGCTGGGTTCGGACGCTGATGACCAGTTTCCCGGATGTTGCCGGCATACCGGCGGGCGTGTCTGCAAATGTGATTTATACCGGCCTGCCTGTTCGCGGGGAGTTTTTAGCCGCGGCTAATTCGCCGCTGTGTCACGATGGCAGGATTTTTGTTACGGGCGGATCGCTGGGGGCCCAGATTTTGGATGATGTTGTCCCCGGTGCAATTGCGGCGATGCACAATAAAAAGATTTTTGTCACGCACCAGACCCGGCCCGAGAATGTTGCACGTCTGCAAAAGTTTTATGCCGAAAATAAAATTCGTGCAAACGTTTTGTCCTTTGTTCACGATATGGCGGCGCGCGTGATTGATGCTGATATCGTAATCGGCCGCAGTGGCGCCAGCACGGTTGTAGAATTGCAGACGGTCGGTCGTCCAGCTATATTGGTTCCGCTGGGTATCAATCCCGACCAGGCGGCCAATGCCGCGGCATTTGCAAAAAATGGCGGCGGTTTTGCAATAGAGCAAAGTAAATTTACGGCCCGCTGGCTGACGGCGACGCTGGATGATTTGTTTGATAACCCGTTGCGTCTGGATAAAATGGCGGCCAAGGCATATGTTCCCAATAATGCCGTTGAAAAGATTATTGCCGCTGTAACAAAATAATAGTCGCCGCATTTTTCTGCTTGCTTGCGATTCGTCATTTGTTCTATGATGTAATCGGAAGGAAAGGAATATGCGGCGAATTACAGTATCTGTTTTGTCGATTTTCATTGCATTGCCGGCATTTGGGGGGACACGTCTGCCCGTTGTAAACATTGGTGCGGCGGGTGTTTCCGCGCGTGCCGCATTTGGTGAGGGGGTGCCCGCTCAAAAAACTGCGCGTGCCGACACCGCACCGGCGGTAACGGTTGCGCCCGTGGCGAAAAAGACGGTTGTTGCGCGAAATGCAAAAAAAACATCCGCGACCCCGGCCGTGAAAAAGTCTGTGGCGCCGTCGGTGGATGCGGGTGAAAAAATTGCGTCTATTGATGTTTTGACGCCCCGCCGCCCCAGTTCTGATTTATGGGCAAAAAATGATGCGCCGTTGCGCATGCCCACCGCTGACGAGATATCGGTTGTTCGGGCAGATTATGATTTGCCGGAAGAAAGTCTGGATGCCGCCCCACGAAAAAATTTAATCGCCCGTTCGGAAAAAACGGCCCCTGCGTCTGTCGGGGGTAATGGTGCGCTTGATGCAGAGATAGAAAAACTGGTTGAATTACAGCGTCGTGCCGATGCATCGGTCGCCGCCCCGCGGGTTGCGTCAAACGCATCGCATAAAACCGCGTCGCGCCGTGTTATCGCCGCCCCGGTTGCCTCTGTTTCTGATGCCGCCGATTCGCATGCGGCGCCTGTTCCCGCGCCCGTGGTTGCGGATAATGATTCGGTTGCGCTGCATCGTATGGTTGTGCCCATGGCGTCGGATGTTATTGTTCGCACGGTTGAAAAGACGGCGTCGCCGCGCATTGCGTCTGTAAGAAACGATATGACGTCAATGTCGCCGTCTGAACTGCGCAAGGCGTTTCGTAAAACATACCTGTCGGAAAACAAGCATTTGTCGACCTATCAGATAGATGACCGTTTTGATGTGGCCAGTGACATGTCCTCTTCGGTTGAGGGATTTACCGCGCGGCGCGACTTGTCGGAAGAGGGTGGTGTTCGCCCGCTTGAAATCAAAATCAGATTTCGCGGGGATGATTCGGCCTTGTCGCGTGACAATTACAACCTGTTAACAGAGTATGCCGGCATCGTGGTCAGCAATCCAAAACGTGCGATACAGGTATCAATCCCCCAGCGTGCGACAACAAACATGGATGAGCGAAAGCTGGCGGCCCGCCGTCTGGCGATTGTGGAACAGGTTCTGCGTGATACAGGTGTATCGGAACAGCGTATAATGCCCGTACTTAGCCAGCGTGACGATGAAGGTTTTGTCCTGCGCATTATATCCAGTGACCAATATGAAACGCTGAGCAAGCAAAAGCGCGATATGTTTGGCGATACGGTTGAAAAGAAAACATACAAGAGCATGTCTTGGTAATATGATTGCGCGTGGCGTAGAAAAGATTATAGAATTTTTGTTTCCTCCGGCGTGTCCTGTTTGTGGCGCGCCGGTGTCAATTCATGGCGAGTTATGCGCCGATTGTTTCGGGTGCTTTGACTGGATTGGCCGGCCAAAGTGTGTGCGGTGTGGCTATCCGTTGCCTTATAAAACATCGGGCGTTCCCCAGTGCCCGGTTTGTGCCATGGATGAGTGCAAACTGGAATGGCTGCGATGTGCGTGCCGCTATGACGATGTGTCGCGTGGGGTAATGCTGCCGTTTAAACACGGTGGCCGAATAAAGTATGCGCGCTTTATGTCGCGTGCAATGATTTGGGCGCTGCGCGATGTACCGTCTGACTGTGATATTGTGATGCCTGTTCCGTTGGCGCGTCGCCGTCTGATTCATAGAACTTATAATCAGGCAACTTTATTGGCGCGGCCAATCGCACATGCGATGAATGTTCCAATGGATGTGGACAGTGTTCGCCGCCGGCATCGCCCCGACATGGGGCATATGACACCGCGCCAGCGAAAAGAAAATATTCGCGGCGTGTTTACCGTTGCCCATCCGGAACGTATCAAGGGGCGTAAAATTTTATTGGTAGACGATGTATACACGAGTGGCGCAACACTTGGCGAATTGCGCCGCGTTTTGTTAAAGGCCGGTGCGGCGTCTGTATGTGGTGTTGCATTTTGCCGTGTTGTTCGCACAGTATAGGTCGTACTTGAATTTTGAATTTATTCTGATACGATTGAAAAAGTATATTTCAAAAGGGATTTGCTATGCAGAAAGTATTATTTGTGACGCTGGCGATGGTGTTTGCATGCGCGGCGGCATCGGCGGCACCAACGGGGCTGTATCAGACAATTGATGACAAGACGGGTCAGCCGAAATCTATTGTGGCGCTGTATGAATACGCAGATGATGACGATATGGAGCTGGCGGGCAGAATTGTTGCGCTTTATGGCCCGGATGGAAAAATATCTGAAACAGTCGCATCCCCGGTCAAGGTTGCAGACAAGGTAAAGGGTGCGCCGAAATTTGTGGGGCTGGATATAATCTGGGATATGGAATGGGATGCGGACGATAATCGTTACGAGGATGGAAAAATCATGGACCCCCAGTCTGGAAAGGTTTATTCATCCGTAATCTGGCAGGATACCCCGGGCCAGCTGAACGTTCGCGGAAAAATTGGCCCAATCGGCCGTACCCAGCATTGGCGCGCTGCGGATATGGATGCAATGCCTGCGGAACTGAAAAATATAGATACGTCGAAATGGACGCCAAATATCAGGAAATAAAGAAATGAACATAGAACTCGGAAAAAACATTAACCCGCGTGAGATAGAAACCCGGATACAGTCGTTCTGGGATTCAAACACGTTCTGGGAGAACGACGTTAATTCGTCTAAGCCTGCGTTTTGTATTATGATGCCGCCGCCCAATGTTACGGGGAATCTGCATATGGGGCATGCGTTGGATAATGTTTTAACCGACATTGTGTGCCGTTATAAGCGCATGGTAGGATATGACGTGTTGTGGCAGCCTGGGACCGACCATGCCTCAATTGCGATGCAGTTAATGGTTGAAAAAGATTTGTCTAAGCGTGGCATCAATCCGCGTGCCCTGACCAAGGAAGAACTGTTGGAGGCCGCATGGGCCTACAAGGCGGACAAGGGGGGCCAGATTGTGGGCCAGTTGCATACGTTGGGGACAACGCCTGCATGGGCTCGCCAGCGCTTTACAATGGACGAAGATTTGTCGCGTGCGGTTATAAAAATGTTCGTCAAGATGTATAACGAGGGCCTAATATACAAGGCGCGTCGTCTGGTTAACTGGTGTCCGAAACAACAGACCTCCATTTCTGATTTAGAGGTAGAGGTTCGTGATGAAAAGGGCAAGTTTTATTATTTCAAGTATCCGTTAGAAGGCGGCGATTTTATAGAAATTGCGACAACCCGTCCGGAAACTCTGTTCGGCGACCAGGCGATTGCAATTCATCCTGAAAACGAGAAATTAAAACATCTGATTGGCCGCACGGCGATTATACCGCTGACCGATATAAGAATCCCTGTTATTGCGGATGTTCATGCCGATCCTGAAAAAGGAACCGGTGCGGTAAAGATTACGCCCGCCCATGATAAAGATGACTGGGAGGTGGGCCTGCGTCACAACCTGGCGCCGCTGTGTGTTTTGACCAACGATGCAAAAATGCTGGATATAGATGTTGTTCCGGAAAAATATCGCGGCATGGACAGATTTAAGGCACGTGCGGAAATTATCAATGATATTGATGCGGCTGGGTTGCTTATAAAAATTGACGACAAGGTTATCCCGACGCCGTATTCAGAGCGCGGCGGTGTTGTCGTTGAATATATGGTCCGCGATGAATGGTTTGTTGATGCAAAAAAATTGGCGGCGCCGGCAATTGCCGCGGTAGAGCGGGGCGATATAAAATTCATGCCAGAGCATCGTTATAATCTGTTCATGGCGTGGATGCGTGACATTCATGAATGGTCCATATCGCGCCAGCTGTGGTGGGGACACCAGATACCCGCATGGTATGATGCGGCGGGCAACATATATGTTGCAGAAACCGAGGAAGAGGCGGTCGCCCAATCCGGCGGCCAGGAATTAACGCGCGACACATCGGCATTGGATACATGGTTTTCGTCCGGGATGTGGCCGTTTTCGACCCTGGGGTGGCCGGATAAGACCGCAGAGCTGGAAAAATATTACCCCACAGATTTGCTTTATACCGGGCCCGACATCATATTCTTTTGGGTTGCGCGTATGGTGATGCTGGGGATTTATGTAATGGGCGATGTGCCGTTCCATACAGTAAATCTGCATGGGTTGGTCCGTGACGCAAAGGGGCAAAAGATGTCCAAGACAAAGGGCAACGGTACAGACCCGCTGGACACGGTTGAAAAGTTTGGCGCGGATGCCCTGCGTTATTGGATTGCAACGGCCCCGATTGGTACCGATATCCGCTATAGCGATGACGAGGTTAAGCGCGGCAGCAAACTGCTGACGAAAATCTGGAATGCATCGAAATATGTTTTGATGAATTTGACTGATTTTGAACCCGCCACCGCACAGCCTGTTGCCGTTGCCGATCGTTTTATCGAAGATCGCTGGGTGTTGCATGAATTAAATAAAACCATCGCGGATGTTCGCCGGAATTTGGACAAGTATGATAACTATAATTCCCGCGCGGCGATCGACACGTTCTTTTATGACGTTTTCTGTGACCAGTATTTAGAATACATCAAGGACCGTTTTTGGTCGCCCGACAGCTATGCGCCGGAATCCAAATTGTCGGCCCAGTGGACATTGTTTGAGGTTCTGCGTGCAATATTGGGTCTGTATGCACCATTTATTCCGTTTATAACCGAAGAACTGTGGCAGAAAATATATCAGCCGTCAGAGGGCGGTAAAACATTGCATCTGACGGCATATCCGTCGGTGGATGTGGCCCGTGATACGGACACGACCGCAATGCAGACGGCCCAGGATATTATCAAATCAGTACGCGCCCTGCGTACCGAGCGCAAGATAGGCAACGGTGCAAAGTTGGAACGTCTGGTAATACCGTCATCCACCCCCGCCGAATTGTTTGGCGTGATAAAGTCCGGGGCCCGTGCAATGGATATTGTTGCGGATGGTGCGACGGTTGATTTTGTTGTTGCGCAAAACGTCCAGGGGTAATCCGATGGAACAAAAGCTGATTGAAAAACGCGTTCTCCAGGCGTATCAGTGTGACCGATACGGTAATGTGCGTCCGTTGATACTGATGAACGAACTGCAAGGTGGCGCGGACGAACATGCCGAGATTTTGGGCTGTGGCCGTACGTATTTGCTGGAAAACAATCTGGCGTGGGTGGTAACGCATTATTTGGTGGATATAATAGAGCTCCCGCGTGAGGGGGAGGAACTGACGTTTATTACGTGGCCGTCGAACCAGGATGCCCTGCGTGCAACGCGTGATTTTGAGGTGCGCGGTGCAGATAATCGTTTGATGGTTCGTGCCACGTCTCAGTGGATATTGATTGATATGGCGCGTCGTCGTCCATTACGCCTGGAAGAACATCTGCCTGATTGGCCGATATGCACATCGCGTGCGTGGGATCGCACATTTGAAAAATTTGCAGATTTTGCCCCGCGTAAAACGCATGTCATGAAATGCCGCTTTGACGATATTGACGTGAACCAGCATATAAACAACGCTGTTTATGCCGTGTGGGCCACGGAAAGTGTCGGATATGTATATCGTAATCAGCACGTGTTGCGCCGGATAGAGCTTAACTTTAAAAAAGAAATCTCGCCCGATACGCCACAGGTAGAGGTGGATGTGATAATAGAGGGCGATGTTTCGTATCACAAGATTCGCACCGGCGATGTGGAACATGCGTCTGTTATCTGTACCTGGATGCCAATGAATGCGTAAAAAATCTGCTGCCGCCGCTGTGCCAGATATATTATATTTGTAAAATACTGGAAATAAAAAAATCGCCCGTTTGGGCGATTTTTTAGTTTGCCGCCGTAACGGCCAAACGTTTGCGGCCCGCGGAACGACGGCTGTTTAATACAGCGCGGCCACCCTTGGTCGCCATTCTGGCCCGGAAACCATGCGTGCGTACACGACGGGTTTTCGACGGTTGATAAGTACGTTTTGTTGCCATAACTAAATCCTTTTGCGTGCGTATTTAACCACAGGTTTTTACAAAATGCAACCTTTTATTTAGATTTTATAAGGCCGACTTTTTTTAATCCTTCTAATATCAAATAATATGCAAACAGTGATGCAAAAATTCGCCAGAAAGGTAAAAACATTAAAATATTTCCTATCGTTGTTTTGTTTTTGAGTGTTTGATAGCCGCTTTTGTTACTTTTTGCGCGTCAATCAGGCGATTTGTCATCCACAGTGAAACAAGAATATTTGCTCTCAGTGCCTTGTTATTGCGATATGACAGCAGCATTTTTCGAAATTCTTCACGTATTGATAACAGCTCTTCATCTATGTTGTTCATGTCAAACCTCTTTTTTTATAATGGTATAACAAATTGATAATTTGTCAATGTTAAAAATCGGGTTTATGGCTTGACCGAAAGCCTATAATTCTGCTATTGTTTGCATGTAAAATAAGGGGAAAATTAAGTATGTCTGAAATTTTGAACGAGTGCGCTGAAATAAAGGTTCCACAGTCTTCGTTGGAACATGAAATGCGAACCAGTTTCCTTGACTATGCGATGTCGGTAATTGTGGACCGTGCACTGCCTGATGTGCGCGACGGATGTAAACCCGTACACCGCAGAATTCTGTATTCCATGAATGATATCGCCCCGGCGACCAAGCCGACGTTAAAGTCTGCCCGTATCGTCGGTGATGTTATGGGTAAATATCATCCCCACGGCGATAGTTCTATTTATGAGGCGATGGCCCGTATGGCCCAGGATTTTTCAATGGGCGAAATGCTGGTCCAGGGCCAGGGTAACTTTGGTTCGCGCGATGGTGATAAACCGGCCGCCATGCGTTACACAGAGGCACGCCTGTCTAAACTGGGCGCGTCCATGATGGATGACATGGAAAAGGATACTGTCGACTGGATGCCGAACTTTGACGGCACGCTGCAGGAGCCGACCGTTCTGCCGACCAAGTTTCCGAATTTCCTGGTTAACGGCGGTTCGGGTATTGCCGTTGGTATGGCGACAAATGTTCCGACCTATAACCTGGGCGAGGTATGTAATGGTATCCTGGCAATTTTGGACAACCGTGAAATTTCCGATGACGAACTGTTTAATATTATTCCCGGACCGGACTTTCCAACGGGTGCAATTATCATGGGACATGCCGGCGCCTACAAGGCACACAACACCGGGCGTGGTTCAATCATTGTTCGTGCAAAAACTCATATAGAGGAATTTCGTGACCACCAGGCCATCATCGTTGATGAAATTCCGTATCAGGTCAACAAGGCCCAGATGATTATCAAAATTGCAGAACTGATAAAAGACAAACGCATCGAGGGCATATCTGAAATCCGCGATGAATCGTCTAAGGAGGGGCTGCGTATCGTTATCGAATTAAAACGCGACGCAATCGCAGAGGTTGTGTTAAACCATCTGTTCCAATATACGGAAATGCAGACCAATTTCCCGGTTAACATGATGGCGCTGAACCGCGGGCGGCCGATGTTGTTCAATGTTCGTGGTGTCTTGGATGCATTTATTGATTTCCGTGCCGAGGTTATACGTCGCCGCACCATATTTGATTTGAACAAGGCGCGCAATCGTGCACATACTTTGTTGGGTCTGTCGGTTGCGGTTGGCAATCTGGACGAGGTAATAGAACTTATTAAATCCAGTCCCAACCCAGAGGCGGCGCGCACGGCGTTGGTGTCGCGCGGTTGGCGTGCGGCGGATATTGAAACATATATCCAGCTGATTGACGACCCGAACACAGAATATGAAAATGGCATGTTCCACATGTCCGAAGACCAGGCGCGTGCAATTTTGGAGCTGCAGTTACATCGCCTTACCGGGCTGGAGCGCGACAAGATTCACGAAGACTTGGTCACATTGGGCGGAACGATAAAAGATTTGTTGGAAATTCTGGGTTCGGCCGCGCGCATAATCCAGATTATCCGTGATGAAACGGCCGCTGTTCGCGACAACTGGGCGTCGCCCCGTCGTACAGAAATATCCGATGCGGAAATAGACATTGATATAGAGGACTTAATCGCCCGCGAAGATATGGTTATAACCGTTACAAACACCGGATATATCAAACGTGTTGCGCTGGATACGTATCGTGCGCAAAAACGCGGCGGCAAAGGTCGCAATGCCATGGCAACCAAGGAAGATGATTATGTCGTCCAGGTGTTTGTTGCCAATACCCATACGCCATTGCTGTTCTTTAGCTCTAAGGGTATTTGCTATAAGCTAAAGACGTATAAACTGCCCGAAGCGGCGGCCGCCGCCAAGGGACGTCCCCTGGTTAACCTGTTACCGTTGTCGGCCGGTGAAACCATTACGGCAATCCTGCCGGTATCGGACGAAGAGGTAGAGCGTGTACGCGCATCCGGCAAGGAACACTTCCTGATGTTTGCGACCGCATCGGGTACGGTGCGCCGCAACCGCATGTCTGATTTTGATTCCATTCGTGCAAATGGCAAGATTGCCATGAAACTTGACGACGGCGACAGTCTTATATCTGTTTTACCGTGTTCGGATGACCAGGATGTGTTCCTGTCGACGTATCGTGGTCGCTGTATACGATTCCCGGTGGATGAAATCCGCGTGTTTGCGGGTCGCAACTCGACCGGTGTGCGTGGAATGACGCTGGGGGCGGATGACCGTATTATCGGTATGGCAATGCTGAACCGTGGTGAAACAGATGCCGCTGTGCGCGCTGCATATATCAAACAGTCGCGTGCCGCCCGTCGCGCCGCCACCGGCATAGAGGAAGAGGCCGACGCCGAAGAAGAGGTGACAACACTGGTTTTGGATGATGAACGCATGCAGGAACTGGCGGCACGTGAAGAATTTATCCTGACCATATCCGAAAACGGCTTTGGAAAGCGTACCAGTTCGTATGAATACCGCACAACGCATCGTGGCGGTAACGGTTTCGCTAATATAAAGCTGGGCGGGAAAAATACTGCGGTTGCAGGTTCTTTCCCGGTGGCCGATGATCACGATATTATAATGGTTACAGACGGTGGAAAAATTATTCGTACACCGGTGGCCGATGTCAGAATTGCGGGTCGTGCGACGGCGGGTGTAACACTGTTGCGTACGGCGGAAAATGAAAAAGTTGTATCTGCAATCTCTATCGTTCGTGACGACACGACCGAAGAAGAAACCGTAATCGAGACAGACGAATAATATTTGGGGGCCGGCATGGATAACAACGAATATTTTGCATCAATAAACGAGGTGTCAAAACGCTTGTCTGTGCCGGCGCATACTCTGCGCTATTGGGAAAAGCAGTTCCCCGTTGTCATTCGTCCCACAACCGGGGCCGGCGGGCGTCGTTATTATCGTCAGGAAACAATCCAGCGTCTGGAAATAATAAAAGATTTGCTTTATAACCGTGGAATGACAATCGCGGGGGTAAAAAAGTTAATTCGCGATGGTTCGCTGGCCGATATGGCGGCGGGGGGCGGCGCATCTGTGGGGACGTCGTCTGGCGGCAAACCAGAATGTGCGGCCGATATTGATTTGGCGCTGTCGTTGCTGGCTGCGGCGCGTGAAATATTGTCAGAGAAATAAAAACGCCCCGTTTGGGGCATTTTTTTATTTCTGCGATTGATTCTGCCGGCTGATTAGCATTTCCTGCTTTATGCGCAATTTGCGTTTTTCTTGTTTCAGCGAGTCTATCGTTGCATTGAATCTTGGTGCAATTTTTAATTCTGCATCTGTATATATGCTGTCAACTATCGCACATCTGCGATTGTATTCGTTTATCTCGTTCTGGGCTTTTATAAATTCCGCTTTTTTTGGATATTTGCGAATAATGTCGCTTGCCGGTTGTGAATATATGCGCATCAGTTCCTTTGCAAACTTTTGGGCGATTGCATTTACATTCTTGTTCTTAAATGTAATACCGCCGTAATCGTTTGTTATATAAAAGGGCATGTCATATATCAGATAGTTTAATTCATAACTGACGTTATACAAATCCAATAATGTACCGCGATCTGCCATAATATTTTTTATGTTTTTTTGGTTTATAGAATTGTTGTACGTTTCTTTCAGTTGTGATTTGATGTTTGTTAAGTCTTTCTTGCTTAAGAAAGTGCTCAGCGGAAAACGCATGCTGGCTTTTTGTGCCTGGCTGTGCTGGATGCTGTCCAGAATACGGAAATTGTTTAAAGAAATACTGTCTATTTTCTCATAATCTTCGTCCAGCCATTGCTTCAATATGGAATACATCGGCAAATTGGCGACATTAGTCGCCACAGCGCGATCGCGCTGTACACGTGCGCTGTCAATTTGAATCTCTATTTTTTCGACCTTGGTGTCAATTTCCGCGATTTTTTCCTCGCGCGATTTGCATGCCGCCAACAATCCCGGCAATACGGTTAATAAAAGTGCTTTCTTTGTTGTTGCCAATAAGTTTCTTGGTTTCATCATCTTTTTATACTCCTGTGCCAACCATGTCGGTTATATTAGTACAAAAATATTATATGTCAAGAATATTTTAAAGTTTTTCTTGCGACATGTATCAATATACATTATCTTGACATATTATGGCTCAAAAATCTATCAGGCATTTTATTACCAACGTGATATGCGGCTTTGTTTACAACAAGGATGGCCGTAAAAAGTTGCGTGTGGTATTGAATTCGCCGATGCTGGAATATATACGCTTTATTCGTGCCGATACCGGCCTGCGTGCGCCGCGATTGCGTACATTTGTTGGCTACCAGGCGCGCAGCCTGATAATAGGTGTTAACACCCGCTGGGTTTATAAATTTCCGTTGCGGCGTGATAATTATCGTGCGCTGGCACTGCGTGAGCAGAGGATAATTCGTGCATTGGCGCCATATTCGCCCATATCGATTCCGGATGTTGAACTGATTGAATACAAAAACATTTTAATCCGTAAATATGATTATATTTCTGGTGCCACACTGCGTTGGGCGCCGCGTGATGTTATTATGGCCAATCTGGACAAACTGGCGGCCCAGGTTGCGCGATTTCTGTATGATGTTGGTTGTGCGGACCCCGATGCAATACGCGATTTAAAGCCGTGCCCAGATGCGCGTCCTGGATATATGATGGGCTGGTCCCAGGGCGATGTATGCGATAACTTTATGATTGATTTAAAAACGATGACAGTTCGTGCATTCATTGACTGGGAGGATGCACGCTTTTGTGACTTTTCATACATGTTTAACTGTGAAAAGCGCACGCCGGCGCGCGAGTTTATGAATGCGGTGCGTATTGAATACGACCGGTTGTGGAATGCGGGTGGAAAATTATAACTGGCAGTCCCAACGGGAATCGAACCCGTGTTGCCGGAATGAGAATCCGATGTCCTAACCGCTAGACGATGGGACCGCGTGCCTCTTATAATAACAGCTTTTGCGGCATTTGCAAATAATTCTTATGTTGATGCCAAACTTTCATTTTATTCGGGGCGCTTTTTTATTGATATCCGGTTTTTTTTATATATTATCTGCCATGAAATGACAAAAAGAGCCAAGGTTTTAGCTATTGCCGCGTTTATTCTCGCTTTTTGTGCATCTGATGCGGATGCACAGTCTGATATATGGGAAATCAACCGTCAAATAAATGATGTGCGATATAATATTGAGCAGTTGCGTGTTAAAAATCCTGCCCGCATAGAAAAGGCTTTGAGTAATAATTCAGATTATCGCTATGTTATAGAGCGTGGCGCCGAAGTGGACAGCCTGCGTCGTAAGAACGAGCGTATATTGGATCGCGCATATCGCATTGTTCGCAGTCGTGATCCGTATAATCCTGCAACTCGCTCAACAATGCTGTTCGTGTTGTATTGTACCAAATACCGTGATTTGCAGACGTTGAAAAGCCTGTATGAAATGAACAGGCATGATATTGAAAATTACGAGCAGCACAAGGCGAAGGCGGACGCATTACGCCAGCGTTTAAAAAATCATTACGACAGTATAATGTATTCAGAAATTCATCGAAATCAAATGTTGATGGATTCCCTGCTGACACGAAAAATGGAATTAGTGAAATAGTTCTAAAAATTCCGCCGAATGCCCATGCCGCAGATTAATTGCAGGGGCTTGCTTGGCCGAAAATATCTTTTAAATAAGGCTCGTTTGAATTATAAAGTTGCTCTTGTGAAAAATATTGGGTCAGCAGTTTAAATTTTTCTTTTTTTAATTCTGGGGTTTTATTTCGTGATACGCCGTTCATTCTGAATTTTGAACATGCAAACGGTATATGATAAAACTTCTCTTTCGCAGAGATTAGTTTAAGCCATTTTTCCTTGTCGCTCACGATTTTGAAATCTGTTCTATACGGTCCGTGTCTTTTAAACAGTTTGTGATGGATAAAGCACGACTGGTGGCCCAGTGTGTTTGTTAAAAAGAAATCTTTTGTAATCGTTTCCGGATAAGTTTTTATAAAACAGTCTTCTGGGGTGTCAAACAAGCGGTATGAGTCACCATAAAAGACGCATTCGTCATGATTGGATAAAAAAGGTATTATTCGTTCAATGGTGTCGGTGTCGTATAACATGTCGCCACCGTTCATGAACAACAGATATTCGCCATGTGCGGCGGCAATTCATTTATTCATTGCATCATATACGCCGTTGTCAGCCTCGCTTATAAAAATATCCATGCGGTTAATATACTTGCGCAGCGTGTCAATTGTTCCGTCGGTTGATGCGCCGTCAACAACAACCCACTCAAAATTTTGATTGGTTTGGCCGATAATACTTTTGCATGTCGCTTCTATGAAAGGCTCGTTCCTGCAAATTGTTATTATAGAAATAGGATATTTGTTGTTTTTCATTATATGTTGAAAATAGCATTTTTTTTAATGATTGCAATATATAAAGCGCCGCCATATGTTTATAACAAACCCCGCCCTTGTGGGCGGGGTAAGTCTTGGTTGGGGCGCACGCAGGGGCGTGGGGATGTCCCCACTAGTGTTTTGGAAAATCTGTGATTTTTCGAAACACGTACAAAACGTTAATAACGTTTTGCTGTAATCGTGTGGAACCGACGATTACAATCCATGCAATGCATCATTTTATAAAAGATACCCCAAATGGGGTATCTTTTATAAAACTGGTTGGGGCGCACGGATTCGAACCATGATAAAGAGAACCAAAATCTCTTGTCCTACCATTAGACGACACCCCAAAAGCATTCCTGATTATAATTATGCAGTAAAATTTTGCAATAACAAAAAAATTGAAATTAGGACTTGCAATAAATTCATTAAAATATATAATTATTCAGGTTTTTAATCATTGGTTCTGACTGACTTGAGTATAAAGGAAATAAATATGGTGCGCAAGGAGTTTGTTAATTTAATGGAGGAAAACGTTATGTTGCTGGACCGCCTGGAGGATCGGTTGCATATAAACCCGGCTCATATTTCAGGCTATCCGCGTAATCAGATGGTTGTTCTGGTTCGTTTATATATGGGTGGCCGGGGGCGTCTAAAAGACATTGCCCGCCGCGAGGGTGTTTCCACGCCAAACCTGTGTGCCTCTTTTCGTAAGTTGGAGCGTGATGGATTGATTCAGCGCGTAATGGATGAAAACGACCGCCGCAATGTTTGGTATTCGGTAACAGATTCTGGCCGTGAACTGTCGTTACGTGTTTTGGAAAATTTCCGGTCGGGAATTGCGTCTATGTTTTCGACGCTCTCGTCCGCGGACGAGCGCACCATGTCTGGTGCGCTAAAAACAATAAACAGCATTTTGAAAAATATGGAGTAGTACGAGCATGCATAACGCAACAAAAATGTTGGGGCTGGGCGCCCTGGGGGTGGTTTTGTGCGCCGCATCCGCCAATGCAATGGATTTGTCGTTGCAGTCGGCGGTGGATAAAATTGTCGCAGAATCGCAAGATGTAAAAAAGGCTGATGCAAATGTAAAAAAGGCTCAGGCCCAGTTGTCGGCTGCGAATGCTAATCGCTGGTTTAAATTGGACGGAACGGCAACGTATATGAATATGATAAACGTTGAAAATCCGTCAAAATCCAATAGTATTACATTGCCGTCAACAATCGGCGCAATGATTGACAAATCGTTCGAGGGCCAGGATATAAAGCTGGAAATTCCGGATAATATTTTGTCGTTGGGCGTGTCCGCATCTCAGCCGATTTATACATTTGGTAAAATTGGCAACGCGGTAAAAAGTGTAAAGGCCGCGATAAAAATGTCAGAGAGCAGCCGCGAGCTGACCCTGCGCGAAGTAAAGTACAGCGCGGCCAACATTTATTGGACGGCTAAAATGACCGACGATATTGTAAAAATTGCGCGTGCCGATTTGGATGCGGCCCGTGCCGCGCGCCGTAACCTGGCGTCTGCCGGGCGTGCGAACCGAATAAATCTGGTAAAGATAGAATCAGATATTGCGTCAAAGGAAATAAACCTTTCGGATGCGGAATTTAACCGTGACACGGCGTATCGTATGTTAAAGATTTTGGCCGGAATCGACATGGACGAAGAAATAACGCTGACTGACAATTTTCCAAAAACATTTGCGGCGATTGACGGCGCCCCGCTGAAAAACAATCCGGAATGGGATATTTTGACCCAGCAAATTCAAATGTACGAGGCCAAGGCAAAATCATCGCGTGCGGAATATCTGCCGACATTGGCGGCGACCGCATCTTACAGCTATACCGCAATTGGTCCGGAATTTGACACCATGTTTGACCAGCGCGGTGCCCAGTCTGCATATTGGGGTTTGGCGTTGCAGATGCCTATATTTCACGGCGGGGCTATTCGCGCAAATGCGACTATTGACGCAATGGATGCAGAAAATGCCCGCCAGGATCTGGACAAATCCAAAAAGTTAAAGACAGAAGAATATGACAACGCGATAAAGAAATACAATCATCTGCGCGGGAATTTGGCAACGCTGGAAAATGCACGCAACCTGGCTGCGAAAACTTATCAGTTTTCGACCGAACGTTTTGCCGCCGGCCAAACGTCCGCAATAGAGTTGGCAGAGGTTTCCGCCGGGCTGTACCAGTTGGATATGGCGTTGTTGAATGCAAAATATAATATTTTAATGTCCGCCGAGGCGGTAAAAAAACTGGGTGAGTAAAATGGAAGGATTAAAGCAAAAAATTATGCGTTTTCGTGATTGGATTAAATCACCGCGCGGTAAAAAATCACTGTATGTTGGGCTGGTTGTTGTGCTGGCTGGGTGGGTTCTGTTCCGGTTTGCGGTAATCGGTGCCCAAAATCGTCTGCAGATATTTAATCCTGCGCGTGACATGGCGTCCCGCGGCGTCCCGGTACAGGTTTTGCAATTGCATAGCGCCCCGGGTGTTGTGCGTGAACCGCTGACTGTAAAAAACAATCGTGCGTATGTGTCTGGTGCGCGTGCGGGGTTGCTGCGTCCTGGTCAAAAGGTGGGGGATGGCGAAATAGTATCCGTATCATCTAACATTGATTTGGATACGGGCATGCATGTTGTCCGCACACGTGGTGTGGCCGATGGATTACAGTATGCATTGTTTCGTACGACCGGCCATTTTATTCCGGTATATGCAATAAATAACGGTGCTGTTTTTGTTGTCCGTGACGGTTTGGCGGTTCGTACGCCGGTAACAGTTTCGCGCCAGGATGCAGATTTGGCATATGTTACGGCGGGTGTTGTTGATGGCGACATAGTTGTTTTGTCGCGCATCCAGGACGGCGCCAAGGTACGTGTAATCAAATAAGATTCGAAAGAGACAGGAGAAAAACAAAATGTTAAACTTTTTCGTACGTCGCCCGATTACGACATTGATGTTTGTATTGTTCTGGGTGGTTCTGGGGTTGGTGTCATTCCCAAAGATGAACATAGAGCGCACGCCGTCGTTGGATTTTCCGATGGTAACGGCAACATTTGTATATCCGGGTGCCGAACCTGCAGAAATAGAATCCCAGGTAATTAAAAAGGCCGAAGATGCGATTGCAGAGGTTGCGGGGTTGAAAAAGCTGACATCGCGTGCGTTTGAAAACGGCGGCTATGTGATGGCGGAATTCAACCTGGGGGTAAACGTTAATGACAAAGCGGCCGAGGTTAAGACAAAAATTGACGGTCTGGCGTCGGATTTCCCTGATGCGTTAAAACAGCCGGTTGTAGAAAAGCTGAACCCGTTACAGGAATCTGTTGTGGACATTGTTCTGCGTGGTGCCTCGGCGCGTGATTTGGAAGAGTATGTGGATAATAACCTGTCCAACAAGATTACCGCTATATCCGGCGTTGCCAGTGTTGATGTGTTTGGTGGCCGCGAGCGCGCGGTTCGTATTGCGATGGATCCTGACCTGATGGCGGCCCGCGGTGTTACGATAATAGATATTGTATCTGCCCTGGGGTCAAAGAACCTGAACGTGCCGGGCGGTAAAATTGAATCCAGTGCGAACTCTTCAAATGTTCGCTTCATAGGCGAGTTTGCATCCGTTTCTGAAATAGAAAATCTGCAGATAGTAAACGCCGAAGGCCAGCGTTTCAAAATATCGGACATTGCATCTGTGACCGATGCGGCGCGTGATGCGGAAACCGGTGCGCGCTATAACGGCGAAGATGTCGTGGTTGCGTCCGTGGTAAAGGCCGATGACGGTAACGCCATTAAAATTTCAAAGGCACTGCAGGAACGCCTGCCGGCGCTGATTGCGGATATGCAGACACGTTTCCCGGGTGCCGAAATGATGATTACGTCGGATTCGTCCATCTCTGTTTTGGATGAAACGTACAGCACAATCTGGGGCATCGTACTGGGTATTATATTTACGGTTCTGGTTTTGCTGGCGTTTACGGGGAACTGGCGCTCTACCATTATTGCGGGCGTTGTGATACCCGCGTCGCTGGTTGCCGGTTTCTTCTTTATGGACGGTTCCGGCTTTACAATTAATGCGATGACACTGTTGGCGTATTCGTCTGCATTGGGTACGCTGGTGTCGAATGCGATTATTCTGATTGAATCCGCCCTGCAGGAAATGCGCGCGGGCAAGCACCCCGACGATGCCGCCATTGACGGTACAAAGAAAGTCGCCGTTTCCGTTTTGGCCGGTGTTGGAACCAACGTCGTTGTGTTCTTGCCGCTGGCGTTTATGGGCGGTATCGCCGGCCAGTTTATGGCCCAGTTCGGTATGACTGTTGTATATCTGACATTGCTGTCGCTGATGTTCTCGTTCACGCTGGCGCCAATGATGATTGCAAAGTTTTTGCGCCTGACGGCACCCAAGGAAACAAAATCACGTGCGCTGGAAAAAGAGATTCCGGAAAAAACACCTCTGCGCCTGTGGTTTGATTACCAGTTCCGCCACCCGGGTCGTGTTGTCGGCATGGCGTTTGCGGTACTGATTGCGTCTTCGATGCTGGTCCGGTTTGTTGGTAACGAGTTTTCACCGTCGACCGATACGAATGAAATCACAATCACTGCGCGTGCGCCGATGGGTGCGACATATGAAAAGTCGGTTCAGATTTCGACACAGATAGAAGAAAAGCTGAAAGATTTTCCGGATGTTGTCGCCACAACGACAAAAATTGGGGAAAACGGCCTGCAGAACATCACGATAAAGGTAGATTTGCGTGAACTGGGCGAGCGCCGCATCTCTGACAAAAAACTGGCGCGCCAGATGCTGCCAAAACTGTCCGATATTCCCGACGCTGAAATTCAGGTAATGGCGGGCAAGGGCATGTCGTCATCGTCGACATCTGACATGGTTTTGAATGTCTATGGCGAAGATGATGCCGTTCGTAACGAGTATGCGGCCCAGATTTTGGCAATGATAAATGAAATCCCAGAGGTTGCGACCGCGGTCCTGGCCCAGCAGACGCCAAACAATGAAATTCGTTTTGTTCCCAACCAGGAAAAAATGAACTTTTGGGGTGTCCAGAATGCATATGCGGGAACGTCTCTGCGTGCGGCACTGTATGGAAACGACGATTACAAGTACAAAGAACGCGGCGAGGAATATCCGATAATCTTGGAATTTGCACGTCCGTTTAAAAATGGTTCGTTGTTTGATAATGTGTATGTGAACTCTCAAAAAGGCATGGTTGCATTGTCCCAGCTGGGCGAGATTCAAACAGTTCCGGCGACATCTGAAATCCGCCGCCTGGACAAGAGCCGCATTACCGAAATCGATATAAACATCGGCAAATCGACAATGGGCCCGGTCCAGCAAAAGATTCAGTCCGCCATGGATAAAATGGAATGGCGCCCGGGCTATTACGCCCAGTTCGGCGGCATGTCCGAGACCCAGGACGAAACAACATCCGAAATAGGCCAGGCATTCTTGCTGGCGACTATTCTGACGTTCATGCTGTTGGCGGCAATATTGAACTCGCTGACGCATCCGTTCACAATCGCCACGTCAATCATAACCAGCTTTGCCGGCGTGTTCATAATGCTGTTCCTGTCGGGGGCGTCGATGAACGTTGGCGCGATGTTGGCGTTCGTTATGTTGGTGGGACTGGTGGTTAATAATAACATTCTGGTCTTGGAACCGACGATAAAGCGCATATCCGAAGGTGCCGTTGCGCGTGTTGCGCTGTGGACGGAATTAACGGATAAAAAGAACATGGTTTTGATGACGTCAATTGCCGTTATTACCGGTATGTTGCCCCAGTTGTGGTCAACCGACGGTATGAAGGTTGCAATGGCCGCGGTTATGATTGGCGGTATGCTGGCGTCGCTGATATGGACGTTTACACTGACGCCCGCGCTGTTCTTCTTGCTGGAACGCATGCGTATACGCATAAAAATAATGCTGAAAAGACGTAAAAAGAAAAAATAAAAAACGGGGCGGCGCCCCGTTTTTTTACAGTAATAAAATTTGCGGTGTGCCCAAAAGGTTGTTATAATGCCGCCGTTACAAGTATCAAAAGGTTAGTTATGTTACAGAAAAAAGACATTGTTGTTTTTGATTTTGACGGCACACTGTCGGCGTACGATTGCAATGTGGGGTTTGCAAAATATTGCTTTCGCCATTCGGTGCGTCCGTGGCTTTTTCTGCCGCTGATGGCGGTGTGCGGTGTTGTGCGCTGGGTAAAGCCCGATGGCATTTGGTGGCGTGAAAACATTCGCCGCTTTATGACGCGCGACATGGTAAAAAAACTTGCACCGGATTTTATCCGCCTGCATAAAAAGGAGCGTTTTGGCTGGGCCAAAGAGCAGGTTGCCGCCGAGCGCAATGCGGGTCGCATGGTTGTTTTGATATCTGCGGCGCCGGACTTTTTGCTGCCGGCGTTGGTCCGTGATATAAAGTTTGATGCGGTTATGTGTTCGCAGATGGATGCGGCGCGTCCGTGGAAATACAAATTTTTGTGCTGGGGGAAAAACAAGGTCTGTGCACTGGATAACTGGGCGCGTGATAACAAATACATTCCGCGCGTCGTTCGCAGCTATTCTGACAGTCGCTCTGACCTGCCGATGATGGAAATCGCGGCCGACCGCGTATGGGTTGACCGCAGAACTGGATTAAGAAAAGCGTCCTGCTGATATAATATGCCATGCGCGTTATAATATGCGCATGGCAATTCCATTAATAGATACTTTGACAGATTTGTTAAGCGCGTCCAGCGGTGCACTGGTGGGCGCGATTGTAACAGGGCTGTTCAGTCGCGGCCGTAACAAAACGCTGTCAGAGCGCGTAATGGCCAGTCAACATGAATTGGAAAAACAACAGCTTGAAAATCAACGCCTGTTGGATGTGATAAAAGAGAAAGAAACAACGATATTGGAAATGCAGTTGGATATATTGGGAAAAGAGAAGGCAAAACCAAAAAAGCGGCGGAAATAACCCGCCGTTTTTTACTGGATTGCAAAAACTTTTATGATATAATCCATATTGCATCGGGTGACCCCCGGTGTGAGGTGTGATTACCTCTAACAACATTTTATACTCCACAACCGGTTGGAGGGTTGCGAATATATTGAATAAGCAACACTATCGTTGTTATAGTAATCAACCTCCAACCGCCCATTCGTCACGGGCGGTACGTTTTTTTATAAAACCGATGGAGGATAAAAATGGCAGTATCAAAAAAGCGTAAAGCTCAACTTAAGAACTATGCCAGCGAATTTGACGCGTATTCGCCCGCATGCAAGACACTACGCTATGCGCGTGTTATGTTGGGAATATCCCAGGACCGCCTGGCCACGCGTCTGGGGATACCTAAAAATATATGGATAAAATATGAAAACGGGGCGCTGCGGATTCCAGATAGCATGATGTTAAAAATATTTATGTTTGGGCTGGATTTCTGGTGCGAACGTGATTTATAAAAAACGGGGCGCCGCCCCGTTTTTTAATTCTCTCCAAAATCCATGTCGCGCAGCTTTTCCGACCGCGTTGATATTTTCCGTACAGATGTCTGCAACTGGTCTATGTCCGTGCTGGTCTGGGCAAAGTGCCGCCCCAGATTTTCCGCCCTATCCGCCAGGCGCGACAGGTCCGTCAGCAGCAGGTCCAACTCCTTGCGTATTTGCGCCGCAACACGTTTGATTTTTATATCCGACAATACCGCACGCACGGTGTTAAGGGTCGCCCACAGGGTCGACGGTGATACGATAAAGACTTTTTTGCGCGCCGCATAATCAACGGTCGCCCCAAACTCGCGATGCAGCATTTCAAATATCGATTCTGATGCGATAAACATCATTGCCGATTCCGCGGTCGTGCCGGGTATGATGTATTTCTCGGCGATTGCGTCAATATGCTTTCGTACGTCCAGTTCAAACTGTTTACGCGCCATGCCGTCATCCGCGTTTTCCGACATCCGGGTATAGCTTTCCAGTGGAAACTTGCTGTCTATTATCATGTCGCCCGGCGGATACGGCAGGCGTATAACACAATCGGGCCGCACGCCGGTCGGCATAACGCATTGAAACGCATAGCTTTCCGGCGGCATGATATCCGCAATCAGATCTTCCAGTTGGCGTTCGCCAAATGTTCCGCGTGCCTGCTTGTTGCCCATCAGGATATTTTTAAAGTTTGCAATATCGCCGCTGATGTTTTTCAGTTCCGCCGCATTCTGCGTCAGCTTCCCCAGGCGGTCGGCCAAAACCTCGCGCAGGCGGGTGTTGCTTTCATGCAGGGGGGATAAATCCGGCATCGCCGGCCGCCGCATCAAAAGTGCCAGCTGCAGAATAACAATCAGCACCAATAATATTAAAATATAAGTTGTCATTTCCCAATCCTTTGCTAATATCGATTATAAAAGGATTTATAGATGTTGCAAATGAAACTTTGCGGGGACATGGTTTTGCGTGAAAAATGTGCGCCGGTGGAAAATATTACACCCGATGTTTTGGCCGCATTGGACGAAATGGCCGAAATGATGCGCGAACAAAACGGTGTTGGTCTGGCCGCCCCCCAGGTGGGAATTGCCCGCCGATTTTTGGTAATGATGGACCCCGATACTGAAACGGTTTATAAAATGATAAATCCGCGCATTGTTTCCTTCTCGGATGAAACATGCCGCATGGAAGAGGGATGCCTGTCCGTGCTGGGGCCGGATAATCTGCCGGTGTTTGCACATGTTACGCGTCCGGCGGCGGTTGTTGTCGAATGGACGGATGAACGTGGCCAAAAACAGGGGGCGGAAATGAGCGGCATTCCGGCCCGCATTGTTCAGCATGAAACGGACCACCTGGACGGGCGTCTGTTCATCGATTTGCTGGCGCCTGTTCGCCGCGAAATGGTTATGCGAAAGGTACGGAAGCGCAAATGAAACTTGTTCTAATGGGAACGAATGGATTCGTCGTTCCAATTTTTGAAAAAATAGCAAATGCCGGCCATGAAATTATGGCGGTATATACCCGGGCACCCAAACCTGTGGGGCGCCGGCATGTGCTGACGCCGTCGCCAGTCCATGACTGGGCCGCGGGTCGCGGTATTGCGGTTTATCATAATCCGCGTGAATATGACATGCACCCCGATATGGTTGTTGTTGTGTCTTATGGTGCGATACTGCGCGACAATGTGTTAAGTTCTGCGCCTTGTATAAACATTCACCCCAGCGACCTGCCAAAATATCGCGGCCCGTCGCCGATACGCAGCGCGATTTACAACGGTGACGCGGCGTCTGCGGTCTGCCTGATGCAGGTAACGCCCGAACTGGATGCGGGTGATGTTTACATGCGCCGCGCATTTGAAATCGGCGAAAACGATACAAATGCGGATATAGAAAATCGTGTATCTGAAATCGGCGGTGATATGCTGGTGCAATATCTGGCGGCGCCGGAAAAATATTCGCCCGTGGCGCAAACGGGTACGCCGACATTCACGCGCAAGTTTACCGGCGATGATGAAATAATAGACTGGACACGCCCCCCCCGCGATATTCATAATCAGGTTCGCGCCCTGGGGGCGGGCCGGACAAAAATCAGCGGCATAGATGTAAAGGTTTTGGAAACAAAAGTAACAGATGGCCAATTGCAGATTACTCGGATTCAGCCTGCCGGAAAAAAACCGATGGACTGGAAAAGTTTTGTAAACGGTCTGCATGGCGCCGAAATTAAAAAAGGAGAATAAAGCATGAAATCTGGTAACAATGAAACTGTAAGCAAGATTTGTAAAAACTGTGAATCCAGCACCATAGAATGCACGACAGGCAATATGTACTGCTGTGATGTATCGTGGCTGCGCATGTGGCTAGCCGGGCCGCGTTTGGTTTCGCCCACCCATACATGCCGCAAATGCATTCTGAAACAATTCATTACCAGGTCGCGCTAGAATGGCCACGAATGGAAAAAATATTTACAAGCCTATGTGCGGCCTGTGGCATGCAAATATCGTGCCGTCACACCTGAACGATAACGGTGCGTGCAAATGCATAAACTGTTTAGGCATTCATTGTCAGCGTTGTCCGACATATGCTGAAAAAGCCGCGTCGGCGGCCGGCCTGTTTGAAAAGCATATTTGTACACTGTGTATGGAATTTGTTGCGGAAAAGGGCAGATGACGCGATACAAGGTTATTCTTGAATATGATGGCACCGGCCTTATTGGTTGGCAGGAAAACTGCCAGGGGCCGTCTGTGCAGTCTGTTATGAAAGACGCGGTTGAAAAATTTTGCGGTGCGCGTCCTGATATTGTCGCGGCGGGGCGCACCGATGCGGGTGTCCATGCGAGCGCGATGACGGCGCATTTTGATTTGGACACCGCCGCGGATGCTAATACGGTTATGCGTGCGGTAAACTTTTATCTGACCGATATGCCCGTGTCTATTTTGTCCTGCGAAATGGTTCCGGATACTTTTCATGCGCGTTTTGATTGCATCGCGCGCCACTATCGGTATGTTGTACTGAACCGTTCGGCGCCGCCGGTGTTGGAAAAAAATCGTGTGTGGTGGGTGCCGCGTAAACTAAACGTCGATGCGATGCGGTGTGCGGCGGAAAAATTATTGGGCAATCACGATTTTACCAGTTTTCGCGCCACCCAGTGCCAGGCAAAAAGTCCGATAAAAACGTTGGATGTTTGTCGTATATCGCAAATCGGGGACCGGATTGTGTTCGAATTTTCCGCACGTTCTTTCCTGCATCACATGGTGCGAAATATTGTCGGCACACTGGTTGAGATAGGTATTGGGAAACCATACGATATTGATGAAATTTTCGCCGCACATTCTCGCAGTGCGGCCGGCCCCACGGCACCGGCGTCGGGATTGTATTTTATGGGTGCGGACTATTCCACGGACGCATCGGTGCATTCTGGCGAACACGACCCGACGGATAAATAACAAATCCGTCACGCAATATTTTATGATTGCAGCTCGGGGCGTATATTTTGAAATAAGAAACGATGTAGTCGACATTTTCATCCCGGCACAGTGATACTATTTCACGTTCCAATGGTACGAACTTTTGAATATATACCAGATTGAAATTTGGCGTGTCATACCGCCATACGCCGCGCTCGCCACGGCGCCGGATGTTCGGTGTTCCAACCGGCTCTCGGTTTAGTTGTTTCCATGTGTCAAACGCGAACAGGTGGCCAGATGCGCGGGCCTTGTTGAATTCCAGTTTGCCGTCATATGCAAACGCAACCAGTTCATGATCCGGTGATGCAAAAAATATTGGTTTTGGATAAACAACTGTAAATATTAATCCCGCGGTTATAAATATGGCGCCCGCAATGCTGTTTAAGTGGCGGATAAGCCGGACCCGTGCGGCATCCCACGGGCGCAGAAACATTATGGATAAGAATCCTGTGACTATCAGAATGATGGCAGTATTTGGGATGTGCGGCATTGTAATATTTGCATATGGCAGGTCTGATATCTTCTGGGCCAGTATCAGTGCATATTCATACAGGGTGTGTGCCAGATTCAATGGCCAATTCCATCCAATCGGTGCAGTAATCGTTCCGATTATTACCGCGGGCATTATCGCAAACGAGAATATCGGCAATAACACCAGGTTGCCAATCAGGCCGTATACGGGCATTGAATAAAAGTGTGCTGTAACAAACGGGGCGGTAAATATAGTTGCAACGACAGACGTCATTGTGGCGGCGTATACGGCATATGACATTTTCCCGATGCGCGTTGTCTTATAGCTGCGTCGTCCGTTCCAGAACCATATCAAACCAAAAATTGCCGAAAACGACAGCTGGAATCCGGGCTGCATTACATAGTGTGGATTGATAAGGAATATGATACAGAATGCAATGCATATGTTTCGCATCGACAGTGCATTTCGCCCCAGTATAAATGCCCCAAATACCAGTGTTGTCATCAGGAATGCACGAATGGTTGCAACGTCCGTCCCCGACAGGAACAGATAAAACAACAGTCCCGTCCATGCGCATATCATGGCTGGAATGCGTGCAGGGATTCTGCGTGTTACATATGGTATGAACCTGAACATGCAATAGAATATTGCAAACAGCCATCCCGCCACCAGTGTCATGTGAAACCCGCTGATGGACCATACATGCCCTATGCCGGCCGCGGTCCATATTGCGCCTTCGTCGCGCGGGATTGCGTTTTTGTAACCCAGTACCAGCGTGTCCGCCAAGAAAGATTTGCCCCGTGCATGCAAATAGTCGCGCAGTACGCTGATTCCGCCGCCGTGCCCGTGACTGATTACGCTATGCTCGGTTGCGAATCCTGTCGCGCTAAGTCCGTTAAAATATGCCCATCGTGAATAGTCGAATGTTTCCGGGGCATATGATGTACCCGGCGGAAATATTGTGGCTGTTGCGCGCAACTGGTCGCCGATGCGTGGCATGTCGCCATCTGATATGTTAATGCGTATGGTTGCGTTTTTGTCGGACTTAGATTTTATTTGCTGGGCCGGGATTGACATAAATACCCGTGCCTTTTCAGGTGTATAGTCTATTTTTGTAACGCGGCCTTGTATCTCTATGTTGCGCATTGGCCGATATATTCGCGGTGTGGAAACAGCATGGGTATAGATTACCGCATACGCCATTGCAAATAAAAAGATGGCCGCGGCCCGCATGACGTACTTGTTTTTGCGCAATGCACCAAATATTCCGGCGGCCATCGCCGCCAATGACCATATGCCGCATGTGATGTTTGATGTGGTAAAATACAAACCCGCCCCGGCCGCCATTATAAACGGCACCCATAAAAAGGCGTTATGATATTGTTGCCTCATCCATTCTTTCATATATTAATTATAGGAATTTATGCGCATATTGCGCAATGGCAAAAATTATTTGCCAAAAATAAAGTCGCTGTTGGCGGTAAGGCGTATAAGTATTTCAGTATCGTCGTTTGGTGCGGATTTTTGTCGGATGGTTTTTCCGCATTTTTGACATTTATGGGTAATTGTAAATCCATTCGGGGCCGGGGCGGCGGCAACCGCGCGCATAAGGCCGTGACAATCAGCGGCTCTGTCCCCGGGGTGTATGTCTACATGCATGGAACACAAACATTTAGGGCAATGGTTTGTGTATCCATTGCCCGTAACCGTTTCGCCGCAATTGGCGCATACAAAATCTTCGATGCGTCGCGCGAACTTTTTCATTATATGCCCAGTGCGCTGCGATACATTTTGGTCAGTTCGTCTGCCTCGTCCAGTTCGTCCGGATCCAGCTTGCGCAGGCGTATCATCTGGCGGATGTATTTCGGGTCAAATCCAGCAGATTTTGCCTCACTAAAAATTTCTTTGATATCGGCGGCAATGGCGGCCGTGTCTTCGTTAAGCTTTTCAATGCGTTCAATAATTATCAGCAGCTGCTGATTATCAATGGCGCCATGATTTGCGTTTTTCATAAATTTCCCCTTGTTTATTCCTAAACTTCATGATATACCATAAAAGCTAAAAATCAAGAAAAACAAATCAAACCCTAAGGAATGGAATATGAAAAAATTCACCAAAATTACTTCGTCCATCGGTCCGAAAAGCGGTTCCAAGGAAACGCTGGAAAAAATGATTGCGGCCGGCGTCAATGTCTGCCGTCTGAATTTCAGCCATGATGGCGGCGATGTTCAGGGTGCAAAAATAGACGCTGTTCGTGAAATTGCGGCGGCAATGGGCAATCCGGTTGCGGTTCTGGCCGACCTGCAGGGGCCAAAGCATCGTATTGGAAATTTTGAAACCGAAGATAAATTCCCGATTAAGCCGGGCCAGAAATTTGTTTTCGATTCCGATGCAACGCCGGGTAATTCCAACCGTGTACAGTTGCCGGATATGGATGTTATTCATTCATTGAAGCCGGGCGACCGCATTTTGCTCAACGATGGCAAAATTGAAATGCAGGTTGAAAAGGTAAATTCCGACAGTATTGAGGCTGTTGTTATTCGTGGTACAGAAATTTGGTCGCGTCGTGGCTTTAACCTGCCCGATACAGAGGTTGCCACATCTGTTCTGACGGCCAAAGACCGTGCGGATTTGGAATATGTTTTGACCAAGAATCCGGATTTCGTTGCAATCTCGTTCGTTCAGAAACCCGAAGATGTTTTTGAAACACGCGAATTTATTAAAGCGCGTACATCGCATCCGGTAAAGATTATAGCAAAGATTGAACGTCCCCAGGCGGTTGAAAAAATTGAAGAGATTGTTGATGCGGCCGATGGCATCATGATTGCGCGCGGTGACCTGGCGGTAGAGGTACCGTTTGAAAAAGTTCCGGCGATTTCTCGTCGAATTGTTCGCCTGTGCCGTGAAAAGAACAAACCGGTTATCATGGCGACCCAGATGCTGGGCTCTATGGTCAGCAGCGATTTCCCGACACGTGCGGAAATTTCCGATATCGCCACCGCGGCATATCTGCATGTTGATTCGACCATGACATCCGAAGAAACCACAATCAGCGAAAATCCGCCGTTTGTTGTTGAAACAATGGCAAAGATTTTGGCAAACGCGGACATGGATTCTATTGAAAACGCCCAGGATTGGTCCGATGTCGAAGATTTGGCTGAAAACGACTGGTCTCTGTCTGTGTCCGTGATGGCGGAACTGAACGATGCGGCGGCAATAGTTGTATTTGCAAACGATACTACGGCTGCGACTGAAATTTCCTGCCGTCGTCCGAACATGCCGATTATCGCAGTTTGTGACAAGGATGTTGTTGCGAACCAGTTGGCGCTGTCGCGCGGCGTTCGTCCGGTTATGGATGCGTCCTTGTTTGCGTCGCATGATGCGGTGGCTGCGGCATCCAAATTCGGTATCAATGGCACATTGGTTTCCGTATGTGGCGAAAAGCGCATGGTTGCACTGGTAAAATAATCGCAAATTTTTTCGATTGTGATTATATCCGCCCTTGACCCAAAGGGCGGATTTTTTGTAGCATTTAAGATTATGAGGGTGAAATTTCGTAATATTATAGTATTGGTGGCAATGTGCATGCCGCATTGTGTGGTTGCCGGCGGTTACCGTGCGGCCATGGTTGCAGATATGGATACGGGTCGCGTTTTGTATTCTGAAAATGCAAATGATTTGAACTATCCAGCCAGCCTTACGAAAATAATGACAATGTATTTGACGTTTGATGCGCTGGAACATGGACGCCTGCATCTGGACGATTACTTGATTGTTTCACAGTCGGCGGCAAATGCCTCGCCGGTAAAGCTGGGGTTGGCCGCAGGCAGTAAGATAAAGGTAGAAGATGCGATAAAGGCAGTGGTCGTCGTGTCTGCAAATGATGTGGCGCGTGTTCTGGCTGAAAATCTTAAGGGGGGCAAAGAGGGTAATTTTGCATCCCTGATGACGCATGTTGCGGGTGAAATAGGACTGCAGCGAACTAATTTTGAAAATTCGTCCGGCCTGCCAAACGATGACCATATGTCAACCGCGCGCGATATTGCATTGCTGTCCATGGCGGTATATAAGCACTTTCCGCAATACTGGAAATATTTCGGCATAAAGACATGGACGTATAATGGAAAAACATACACGAACGGCAATCGACTGCTGGGGACGTATCCGGGATGCGATGGAATGAAAACCGGATTTACGAATAAATCTAAATATTCATTGGTTGCAACGGCAAAACGTGACGGTCATCATCTGATGTCGGTTGTTTTGGGTGCAGAAAACAAAGATGTTCGCGCCGCGGTTGCGACAAACATGCTGAACAAGGGTTTTAATATGCTGGGGACGAATGCGGCGCCGGTTGTAAAAAATACGCCCGTAAAATCGCAAAACGCCCAGGCGCCGGCGGCCCCGGCCCAGAAACCCCAGCCGCCGGTCCAGGCATTGTCGGATGTGCACGGAAACGCCGGGGTGCAATTTGGTGCGTTTTCGTCGCGCAGCGCGGCCGACGCCCAGGTGGCGCGTGTAAAACAGGCAACCGGCGTTACCCCCCGGATAGAGGCCGCGGGCAATTTATACCGCGTTCGTATAAACGGCCTGTCGGATGGGGCGGCATCAAATATTAAATCGCATGCGGCGGCCGCTGGAATTGATTGCTATATTTTTCATTAATGTTAATATTGGCGGGTTATGAACTCAAAGATAGAAAAACTTATTAAACAATTTGCAAAGTTGCCGCGTGTTGGTGCTCGCGGCGGCCAGCGTATAGTATTGGCACTGTTACAGGACAAAACGGGCCGTGCGTCGTCGTTGGCGGCGGCACTGGCGGATGCGGCGCAAACAATCGCGCCATGCTCGGTGTGTGGCGTGTTGACAGACACGACCGCGCATGCATGCGAATTTTGCCGCGACGCCGCGCGTGCAAACGGACAACTGTGCGTTGTGCGTGATTTGGCCGACGTTTGGACATTGGAAAAGGCGTCGGTTTTTCGTGGCCGCTATCATATCATTGGGGGGCTGTTGTCGGGTGCGGCCGGAACGTTGCCGGATGATTTGAATATGGCATCACTGCCCGACCGTATTGCAAATGAAAATATTTCAGAGGTTATTTTTGCCCTGCCCAATACGGTTGAGGGCAAAACAACCCAGCATTATATAATGTCGCTGGTGGGGGATATGGCATCCGTCACATATACGGAACTGGCATCGGGCGTACCCTTGGGCGGGGATTTGGACTATATTGATGACGGAACGCTGACACTGGCGTTCGGGGGGCGTAAATCATTATGACAGATATGGTTGGAAATTTGCCGCCCGTGTCTGAAATGATGCGCGATGCGGGGCTGGAGCCGAAAAAGCAATTCGGTCAGAATTTTTTATTTGATTTAAACCTAACAGGGCGCATTGCACGCAGTGTCCCCGATATTGACACGACCCCCGTGGTAGAGGTTGGCCCCGGTCCCGCCGGCCTGACGCGTGCATTGCTGATGGCGGGTGCGCCGCGTGTTGTTGCGATTGAAAAAGATGCATCTACATCCCCCATTTTAACGCGCGTTTCCGATGCGTCGGCGGGGCGTCTGACGGTTGTGTATGGTGATGCGCTGAAAACAGATTTTGCGGCACTGGGGCTGGATGAATACGCGATATGTGCAAATCTGCCTTATAACGTGGGAACCGAACTGCTGATTGGGTGGCTGCATATGATTGCCGCTGGGGCAAAGATAAAATCAATGACGCTAATGTTCCAGCGCGAAGTGGCCCAGCGTATCGTCGCCACCCCCGGCCAAGAGCATTATGGTCGCCTGGCGGTGTTGACATCGGTGCTGTGTGATGCGCGTATTTTATTTGATGTTCCCAACACTGCGTTTGTTCCACGTCCCAAGGTTCAGTCGGCCGTTGTACAAATTAAGCCGAACGCAGATAAGATTTCATCTGTCAAGAATTTAGCCGCACTGGAAAAGATAACGGCGCGTCTGTTCGGCCAGCGTCGCAAAATGATACGCGGAATAATTCCGGGCATAGACTGGTCTCGGTTTGGACTTAGCGGGACCCAGCGTGCCGAAGAACTATCACCAGAAAAATTTATGGAACTGGCTGAAAACATAATGCTATAATAATTACGGAAAGGGAGGGGGAAATGTCATTATCGGTATTGATATTTTTTGCCATATTATTTGGTTTGGTTTTTATGTTGCGTGCGGCACGTATTGGAACCGTTGTGGCGTTTTTATTCGCCGGGGTGCTATCAGGACCATTTGTTTTAAATTTGTTTCAGCTGACCGATACATGGACCTTTTTGGGTGATTTGGGAATAATCTTTTTGTGGTTTAATATCGGTTTGCAAATAAATATGAAACGCCTGTGGCAGATGAAACGCACAATATTCGGATTTGGCGCGGCCCAGGTAATGATGGTGGCGGTAATGTTGTTCCCGATACTGCACACAATTACATCATGGACAATAATGGGTACGATAATGGTGGCGTTGTTGCTGGCCATGTCCAGTACGTCCGAAGACCTGCAGTTGTTGGCCGACCGGGACGAGCTTAATACAAATATGGGCCACCAGACATTTTCAATTTTGTTGTTCCAAGATTTGCTATCGATTCCACTGCTGGCCATGTTGCCGGTGTTTGCGGGGCGCTCTTTTAACCTGGGGGCGACGGCGATTGATATTTTGGTATTGTCAATTGGTTTGGTGCTGGGGGTTGTGATAGTGGGACGGTTTATCCTGAACCCGTTACTGCGCTTGGTTTCAAAATTAAAAAGTAAAGAGGCCTTTCTTCTGGTTATCATGCTGACTATCGCGGTATGGGCCGTTGCGATGGGGGCATTGGGGTTGCCGGCGGGTCTTGGGGCGTTTTTGGCCGGTATGCTGATGTCGGAAACAATTTACCGTCATCAAATCAGTGCAGAGATAAATCCGTATTCAATGTTATTCCTGGCGCTGTTTTTTGTTTCGTTGGGAATGGGGCTGAACCTGCCGTTCTTGGTGGACAAGTGGTATTGGATAGTCATAGGCCTGGGGGGCTTGATAGCGGTAAAGTTCCTGGCAATATTCATTGTTGCACGTGTACGCGGCGTTCCTGATTATGATGCAACGAAAATTGCACTTATACTGGCCCAGGGCGGGGAATTTGGGTTGTTAATGTTGCAAACAATGAAACAGGGCGGCATCAATGCCATACCATCCTCGCACGAGGAAATTTTGGCCGCGATAATAATTCTGTCGATAATAATGACGCCGTTACTGCTGGCGTTTTATGACTGGCTGCAACGTCGCGGAAAACTGTTCCCTCAGCGGCACCCGCGCAAGATTACTGAAATGCAGTCCGACATCCCCCCCCAGGTAATTATATGCGGATTTGGTCGTGTCGGCCAGATTGTTGCAAAGATGTTGGCGGCACAAAAAATACCTTATATTGCAATTGATTTAAGTGTAAATGCCGTAATGCTGGGGCGTGAATCAGGATATAATGTTGTTTATGGCAACTCTACAAATGCCGACGTTTTGCGCACATTTGGATTGGCGCCGCGCCATACGCGGGCGGTTGTTGTTGCGCTGGATAATGCAACGACTGCGCGCGAAACCGTGTTAACGGTCAAATCCATCGCGCCGCGCGTCAAGATATTTGCGCGTGCACGGAATCTGGCCGACTCTAAGCTGTTGTTGAAAGAGGGTGTGGCAGAGGCATTACCGGAAACAATGGAATCATCTTTTTCACTGGGGTATGGCCTGTTGGAGCATTTGGGCGTATCAGATGCAAAAATAGATGCATTGTTGACGGATATGCGCGCTAATAATTACGAGAAATTAAATACCATATCAGAGGCGCGTTAAATAAATCGCCCCCGAATGGGGGCGATTATTATTTGCTTTTGCCGACGTGTATGTTATATTGGCATCTGTTTAAGGGAAAGGTAAATGAAAAATATTTTTAAAATATCGGCGGTTGTTTTGGCGGCGGTGGCGCTTGACCAAATAACCAAGGGAATTTTGCTTTATTTAATCACCGGGGATGTTCCGTTATTTGGCCCGGCATGGCAGTTGGTGCCTGTTCCGTATCTGATGGCGCATGTGACGGATTTCTTTAACATAGTATTTACATGGAATCCGGGCGCCTCGTTTTCTCTGTTCCGTGCATTGGGCGAGGGGGCGCCCCTGCTGATTATTGTTGCAACAGGTGCCATCATAGGATTTATCGGTTATTACACATTCAGACGTTGTGCCGGGTACGAGCGTTGGCCCCTGGCCCTTATACTGGGTGGGGCAATTGGAAATCTGATTGACCGGATACGTTTTGGGGCGGTTGTGGATTTTCTGGATTTTCATGTTGGCGCGATACACTGGCCGGCATTTAATGTTGCGGATATATGCATTTGTGCGGGTGTCGGGCTTTATATATTAAACTGGTTTCTGGCGCGTCGTCGTGCCACAGCAAAAGGTGGAAAATAATCATGGTAAAATACTTAAACAATACTAATTCCGGTTTCAAGCAGTGGCGTGCGGCCGCCGATGCAGCCCCGCAGAAAAAGTCATGGCTGTCGTCGTTTTTATGGTGGTTTGCAATATTTGTTGCGTGTTGGTGGCTGATTGGCGTGTGGATGCGTCCGGCCCAGAAAAACACGACTGCGAACGCTGATGTTGCACCTGTTACAGATTTATCAGCGGTGGCTATTCGTGATATTTCATCAGATAAAATTGATTACGATGTTCAGGGACTGCGTATTTCCAACATTGAATTAAAAGATTTTTCTGCCAGTGCGGGTGATTCCGCGCGCCAGGTTTTGTTGCCTGGGGATGCGTCGGCGTTTGCAGAAATAGGATTCATATCGCAAAATACAACCGTGCCGGTTGCGGATACTGCGTGGCGTATGGATGATAATTCCATGATATGGCGCAACGGTTCCGGTGTGGAATTCCGCCGCAATGTAACAACGGATGGATATGTGATAAGAATTTCTGATACAATACAGAATCGCACGGCATCCCCAATTTCGATTTCGCCATATGCCCGCATTATTCGCGCCGCCGACAAGGCCGCCACTGCGGGTATTTATACCGGCGTGGTTGCATTTGCCAATAACGATATAGAGCACGAGGGTTGGCGCGATTTGGATAAAAAATCATATGCGTACACAACCACCGGCGGATTTGTCGGTTTTGCCGACCAGTATTGGGAAACCATTGCATCCATAGACTCGCCCGATCAAACAATGCGTGCAAAAAAACTTGGCGATATGTATGAGGCGGACACCGCCGCGGCAGCGGTTGTAATCGCGCCCGGTGCCACATCAACAATCACGACGCATTTGTTTGCAGGCCCGCGTGACCAGTCTGTATTAAATATCGCGGCCGCTGAAATTCCGGGTATTAACAAAACGGTGGATTACGGATGGTTTTGGTTTTTTGCGCGTCCGATGCTGTGGCTGCTGAATGCGATACATTCGGTGGTTATGAATTACGGTATTGCGATAATAATCATGACTATATTTTTGCGCCTGTTGATGTGGCCGCTGACGCGAAAGTCTTATACATCCATGATTGCCATGCAAAAGATGCAGCCGGAAATGTCGCGTATACAAAAACTGTATGCAAATGACAAGGCGCGTATGCAGATGGAAATGATGCGACTGTATCAAACGCACAAGACATCGCCGATGTCTGGCTGTCTGCCGATGCTGTTGCAGATTCCGATATTTTTTGCACTGTACAAGGCGTTGCTGATATCTGTTCCGATGCGTGGCGCACATTTTCTTTGGATAAAAGATTTGGCGGCGATGGACCCGTACTTTATCCTGCCCGTGCTGATGGGTGCTACAATGTGGCTGCAAAGCTATCTTCAGACGCCGCGTAACACATCATCTGGTAATGATGCCGTTGCACAAAGCATGCGCTTTATGAAATGGATGCCGGTATTGTTTACGATATTGTTTGCATGGATGCCGGCGGGTCTGGTGCTGTATTGGACTGTATCGAACATATTTGGCATCGGTCAGATGTATATATTGAAAAAGCGTAACGCAAAATAAAAGAAAGGCCCCCGTTCGGGGGCCTTTTTTATCTGCATAAATGTTTAAAAAGCCTGTCGGGCGTTTGTACGTGCAGTGCCCGCATACCCAGTGCCCGTTTTGATAAATCGACACAGCTGAATGCATGCTGGTCAAAATTTCGCGGTGGATCGCATGGAACATACATAAACTGCCACCCGTTTGCGCGCAATCGACGAATGCCGCTCATATTAAGGGGAATTTTTGTAACATGCCCTGGTGCGCAGAATTGATATAATACCATATATCTGCCTGCAGGAACAATCGGCGCACAATGTTTAAAACGGCGACATATTATGCGTGGCAAAATTTTAGATGTTTTTTCTGAAAATGCGATAATAACCATATCTGATACCTGCCTGTTAAATTTCATACTTATTTATACGTGTTTTATTCAATCCAGCCGCGTTCCATTGCCGCAGTCTGCAGAGTATTCATTGCATCACGCCACAGTCCTGCTGCCTTGTTTTCTGTCCAGATATACTGGTGTGGTGCGCGTCGTTTGTCGCCGAACTGTTTCATCACGCGCAGCTGTTCGTCACTGATTCTTCCTGCCAGATACAGTTTTGTAATCAGTGTTTCGACATCGATAAGTTCGCATATGCGTCTTGACTGGTTCGCGGTGGTGCGGCAGTGTATAAATCCTGCGCGAACGGATTTTGAGTACAAAAACCAAAACCACAGCTGTTCCGCATTTTGGAATTTTTCTGCGTTGATAAAGGTTTGTGCTGTTTGCGATGTCATATGTTTTCTCCTTCGTAAAGTATGACGGTTATGTTTTAGTTATATAGACTAAGAATAGAATCCTGTGAATTATTACAACCGAGGGTTGAACCGCGAATCGGTTTTCTGATTCGTTACGCGTTTTTGTAAACGCATAGCCGAATCGCTAAAAATTACCGATTCGGTGTTTTTAGTATTGGCGGTGGCCTGGCGAAAAAAAATGCGCGCCGACGGGCGCGCAAAACAACAACGTTATATAAATTCATATTCAGTGTATCTTCATGTTTATTATAGTTCTGTTGGTTAAATTTTAAATCCCCGCTTTCACGGGGATTTGATTAAAGTATCGGCGGGAAACAATCGCCACCCGTTTCCGGACAACAGTTGAAACCCTGGTCGCCCATATCGGTATATATTTCACCGGTACAGCATCCGTTTGCATCCGGATTGGTGCCGTCTTCACATGTGATGGTTGCCGGCGCCTCTTCCTTGGGCAGTGTCTGGAACGGGTTTACAATCGCCCCCGTATCTTCATCATATGTCAGACCCAAAACATTTTCATTATATTCCTTGCTGCCTTGGATGCCGGTCAGGCCGCCCGCCTCAGAATTAATGATGCCATTATTTTGCTGGAACTGCTGTTGTTGATTCTGGAATAAAGCATCCTGCTTTGCATTATTGATTGCTTTATATTGATTTGCTTGGCAGTAGAATAGAACAGAACTATAATCCAAGCCAGCTTTATGGATTGTTTCTTCCATCCCAGCGGCCAGCTTGCCATCTTTGTAGCCAATACAATACTGTGCCCAGTCAAATGAACGTACTTGACCTGTCCAAGAACCATCACCGTAGTCAGCTTTAGCGTCGCTTGACTGATCTCGACGTCTATCCGGGGAATAGGCGGCTATGGCACATTTCTTTGCATTGCTTGACCCGTCGTTCGCGCCGCATGTTACTTTTAAATCCATTGGAGAATATACTGTAATACGTGTACCCGCAGCGATAGAAAACGGCGGTGTTGTGTTGTCCATCATATCCACCAACAGCTTTTGTGCAACCTGATTCCATGCGGTGATAATCTCATTCTTTGCCAATTCTGATGAGCGCACAGTACCACTCTGTACAACCGTATTATTATCTAGGTCTATTTGATTTACAAACTTGTCCGCAACCGGTGCAATCATATTTACCGCCGCCGGTACAATCGCCGTCAGCATGGGCATAACAAACTGTTCCAGATAATCCGTACTACCGCGGCCTGGCACGCCTGTTCGTCCTTGTGCATCGGCCGAAAAAGGATCTTGTGCTTTACTCTGAAAATTAAATTCAACACCGCTGGGCAATATGAACTGATACCAGCGGATATCCATTCGGCCAATAGAAGTATACGGACCTGGCAATTTACCTGTTACATAGCCCATTAACAGCGTGCCTGCGGGAATAACTACCGTACGGCCATTGTCTGCATAAACATTCCGATCTACTGTCGCACGTACTGGCAGTGTATTATTTGCAAGCGCTTCGGGGTCTGCTCGTATTTCCGAAACGATTGTTGCCGGAATCGGTTTATATTGACGCAAAATAAAGCTACGATCAAAAGGCATGGTATTAGTTACAACGCCACCGCTGGAATCATAGCTAACATTCTGTGGGGCGGGCGTTAGTTCAACCTTGGACATATCGCCTGACGATGTGGTGGTGGCCAAAGAATTACTGCTAGTGGTGCTGTTTTTTGTTCCCGGCATCGGTGCCAACTGGGGCAGGGCACCGTTTGTTATAGACGCATATCCAATATGCTCTGCGTCGGTTCCAATTTTTTTCGATGCATCTTTTATATCTGTGATAATGCCGTTGTCAGGATTATAAACACCCGTCGGCGTGTCACAGTTTTTATCAGAAAACGGATGAAAATAATATGCACCGCGTTCTGGTCGAATCCATCCTATTTGACGTCCGGATGTGTTGTATCCCGGAAATGCGAAATCAGAACAGGCCTCCTGCGGCATTTCAACAGGTTCCGGTAATGATTTGGATACAGGCTCTGGCTGTTTTTCAGGGGCTGTTTTTACCGGCGCAATCAAAGAATCATTCGGGGCGATTGCCTCTATATTTTTCTTTATTTCTTCTTTTATCGGTAATGGCTCCGGCTCTGTGACTGGCTCTGGTTCAGGCTCGGGCTCCGGCTCTGGTTTTTTTGTGGGGGCCGGTTCGGGCTGTTGTGCGGGTGTTTCTTTTTTTGGGGCCGCTTTTTGTTCGCCCTCTGCACCCAATACCATTGTTATTTTCTTTTCTTTTTTCAAACTGTTTGTTTCACGTACGCCGCGCCATTCTACAATCAGTGACGCACTTGTTTTGGACATGTCCGCATCCGGTGCGTATTTGACTGTTATAACGCATCCGTTTGTTTCGTTTATGGTAAGTGTCTCCGTCGAACATTGATCAGATGTTGACAGTCCCTTGATATCCCCAATTTGTCGCACTTTCAAAATTTTTACAGGTGCACTGGCCGTAACGGTAAATTTTTTGGTTTCCGTGGTGCCGACTTTTGTGTTGGACCAGTCCACCGTTTCTGACGGATTAATAAATAGTTGCAGCTTTGTATCTTCCGCCGCCTTGATGTCATCGGCAGTCTTTGTCCATCCGCCAATCAACAGCGTCAACAGTATCAGCACCACAACGAACGCGGCCGCCAGCAACAGCCACTGCACATGTTTTGGCGTTGTTTTACGCAAATCGGAAAATTGCTGTTTTATTTTGCTCATAAAATATCCGCGTTACTTTAATTATTGGATTCGTACGACACTGCAACTGGCACCGCTGAACTTCAACAGCTGGTCGCACAGTTTTTGTGCCGTGTCAATATCGCTCATTGGGCCAATGCGCAGGCGGTACAGTCTAGCCGTGGAAGAACCCGCCCCCAGGTCGCCAACACCCTGTTCGTCAACCGCAAAGAACACCATGTCTTTATACGGGGTTAACAGACCCTGGCCGTCTTCGCCGCTGAATTTTGCCAGCAGGCCCGTCCAATAATCATCCAATGCTTTTACGGATGTGTCTGATTTCAGCTCTACGGCGACGCCGCTCTGATTACTGGTTATCAGCGGAATATTTGATTGCGGCAAATAACTGCCCGCGGTAACGCGCTGGGTCGGCATCATTGTAACACCCGATGCCGTTGCAACCGCCCCGCCGGCCAGTGCCGCCTGGCCGTATGCGTTTTGTCCATATCCCATTGGCATATATGTTCCGGCGCCGGTGGTGTTATTTGCACCCTGGCCGACATAAATTGGCGAGCCCGTATAATTTGTACCCGCCATGTTCATAGCGTTTACATCCATCTGATAAGAAATGTTATTCAGTGACTGGCCTGACATCATGGATTGCGCAACATTCGCCTCTGCCAATGCCATAACTGATGCGGTGTCCGCAATCAGGAACGGTTTTTCACGCTTTTTGATACAAACGATACGCTGGCCACTGCGCAGAATCATGTCGCCGACGGCCTCTACAATCAGCAGTCTGCCATCTTCGCCGTCCGTGCGGAATCCTACCGGGGATTCGCCACCCTCAACCAACAGGGACACAACCGGGCGCTGTGTCATTGCGATAACCTTGTCGCCAAAATCAATGTATGTAAATATTCTGTCACGCCATACGCGCTCTGGTGCGATTACATAATCATCTGGGTTGGGGACAAAAATATCCAAATCAAAGCGGAATTCCGACGGGTCGATTTTCATGGATTTTATCCATCCGTAATCTTCGCCATCAACACCGACAGTATTTGATGCGGCGGATTTTTTTGCAAATATTGAATTCATGCTGCCCGATGTTGTGCTGGTTGCGTTCGCCACGGTGGGCAGTGTCCCATTGCCGTCCAATATAACATCAACCTGGGAATATGTAATCTCGCTGGAGTTGGACGGTTCCGCGCGCAGATAAAACAGATATGTGTTTCCGGATTTTCCCTGAACAATCATGTTCGTATCGCCCACCTGGCCGCCTTTTGGGCTGATGAACATTGTGCGCGCGCCCTGGGATGCGTCGATATTGAACATCTCGCTGTTGCCGACAATAACATCGCTTATTTGTTCGCCATTTGGCAGGGTTATCATCGTCGCCATTCCATTGCGCAGTTTGATTGGCAAAACACTGCCCGATGCCCATGCCAATTGGGCATATCCAGGTTTCGTACTGCCGGCGGCCATGTTGGCATTCGGATTGTCCCACGCAGTTTGCGCGGCCACGGCAGGCGTCGCACTTATACAAGCCACCCCCAGGCAGAATATGGAAATATTTAATTTAATTGCGCTTGCGAATTTCATTACAATCCTTCCCTTGCTATGACTTTTATTAAAAACCATTTTCTTATTCAAAGTTCAGCGGATCACCGTCGCCGCTTTCGACTTCGTATCTTTTTACGCGTATCCCCAGCGGGTTGTTAAGGCGGTCGCCCCATTCAATGGCTGTTTCGTCTTCCTTTTCCAATTCGATAATAATTGTATACTCTTTTCGTGGCAGCTGTCCATCATTATTTGCACAGATATAGCTAAAATTTGCCGTCCATGTCAGGCCGTCGGCCTTTCGCGGGACAACGCCCATTGGCGGGAACTCTACCGTGCACGACATGTCAATTGTTGCGCCTGAATACATCAGTGCATCCCACATGGCTGTTTTAACAAAATTGCTGAATACATCCTGGGTTGACCACATGCTGACCACGCCGTCGGCGCCATTGCCCCACTTGCGCTGCATCACATTGGGGTTTTTGACGATTTCATTGCGTGCTTTTATATATTCTTTCACAAAAGACTGCAGATATAGGTCTACGTTCTTTTTTTCGTCTTTTACCGGCATGGAATACAGGCGTATTTCCATATCGGGCTTTGCCTGGGTGGTTAAAAAGAAAACCTGGGGACGGTTCAGCGGAAACAGCTGCCACAGTGTCAGCCCCAGTGCCCCCAACACGACCAGCGCCGTTGCGAATACAAACGTCATCAGCCTTGATATTAAAACAGGTGGCTCCACGCGGTCCGGCACTTTTATCTCTCCCTTCTTATAAATATGTGTGTTGATTGTAGAAGAAAAACAGGGCGCCCTGCAAGCGAAAAAAGCGAAAAATCGCCATTTGCACGAATTTTTAATCCTGTTTTTTGCAATTTGTGTCCAATGTGTTGTTTTTGTGTGCTTTTTTTCTTGCGAAAAGGGTAATAAAATCTTATAATACTTTCCGCTTGATTTTCTGTGGTTGTGTGGTATTGTAGCCCAGACTATTGTAAGCATATGCGGCACAACAGGTATGGCACAGGGGCATAGTTCAACGGTAGAATATCGGTCTCCAAAACCGCGGATGAGGGTTCGATTCCTTCTGCCCCTGCCAGATAAAAGTCCCGGAAATCCGGGAAAATTTGTGGCGACGTTATGCAGGCATCAGGCGGATTAAGGCGGGTTTATTTATGAAAAAAATACTGGAATATATTAAATCGGTACGCAGCGAATGGTTCAAGATTGTATGGCCGTCGCGCGACAGTGTTGTTCGTGCAACAATTATGATTCTGGTCTTTTCCGGTCTGGCGGCATTATTCTTTTTTGTTGTTGATTCTGCGCTGAATGCGCTGGTCGGCTGGATATTCTAAAACAGGGCAGGGGGCGAAATACAATGGATGGCAATATGCAGTGGTTTGTCGTAAATGTTCATACCGGGTGCGAGGATAAGGTCGCCCGTGGTTTGCGTGAACAGATTGATAAGCGTCGTTTGAATGCTCTGTTTGGTGAAATATTGGTTCCGACCCGCGAAGTGACAGAGGTTAAAGGCGGCAAACGCGTAAAGTCTGAAAGAAAATTCTTTCCGGGCTATATCGTTGTTCAGATGGTTATGAACAACGAAACATTTTCGCTGGTAAAACTGATGCCTCAGGTTGTTATGTTCCTGGGCGCCAAGAACAAGCCGATTGCAGTAACAGAGGAAGAGGCGCGCCGTCTGCAAAAGCAGGTTGAAGAAGGCAGTGTTGTTGCCGACGATATTGAATACGATGTTGGCCAGGAGGTTCATGTTATTGACGGGCCGTTCGCGGGCTTTAACGGCATCGCGTCCGAGGTTGACAATGTAAAGCAGAAAATGACAGTGACAATTCTGGTGTTCGGTCGTGAAACCAGTGTCGAGCTGGAGTTTGAGCAGGTAGAAAAGGTTTAATGTGTTATTATCCTGCAGGTAGAGAAGGTTTTGTATGATTAAAAGAGATGCTGTTACCGGCCGAATAACTGTTCAGATGACGCATGATGAATTTATGACAATGTATCGTCGCTGGCAAGAGAAACCTGAAACGAAGGCACTGTTTGCGAAAATAGCGGCTGAGCGCAAGGAACGGGTTCAAAGATGGGTTGCTGAAATAACGGCCCAGAAAACAAAATAAAGTTTTTGGATTTTTGCGGAATAACCCGTTAAAAATCCGGCGGTAGATGCGCCACATCGTACCGCGACACTAACCAAAGAAATGGAGTGAAAAATGGCAAAGAAAGAAGTTAAGGGATTGGTCAAACTGGTCGTCCCTGCAAAACAGGCAAATCCTGCGCCTCCGATTGGACCGGCGTTGGGTGCGGCGGGTGTTAACATCGCCGAATTCTGCAAACAGTTTAACGACAGGACGTCTGACAAGGAACCGGGCATGCCGATTCCGTGCATAATTACCGTCTATACCGACCGCAGCTTTGAATTCATCATGAAACTGCCTCCGGTGTCGTATTACATCAAAAAGGCGTTAAAGCTGAAAATCGGTTCCCACAAACCGGGCCGTGATTTCGTCGGAACAATTTCCCAGGCGCAAATCAAGGAAATCGCCGAGGCAAAAATGCCGGACTTGAATTGCTCTACCATTGAATCCGCAATGAACATCGTCGCGGGTCAGTGCCGTTCTATGGGCGTAAAGGTGGAGGAATAAGATATGAAAGCTACTAAAAGACAACAGACTTGGAGTGCACTGGACCAGGATAAAATGTATCCGTTGGCCGATGCCATTGATGCATTGCGTGCGTTTACCTCCAAAAAGTTTGATGAAAGCTTGGAAATTGCTATCCGCTTGGGTATTGATGTTACCAAGGCCGATCAGAACATCCGTGGTATGTTGAGCCTGCCCAACGGTACCGGTAAAACGGTTCGCGTTGCGGTATTTACAGTAAACAGCCAGGACGAGGCCAAAAAGGCTGGCGCCGATGTTGTTGGCGGCGAAGAGCTGATTGAAAAAGTTGCGGGCGGCGAAATTAACTTTGACCGTGTTATCGCAACACCGGACATGATGCCGAAAATGTCGAAAATTGCGCGCGTTTTGGGTCCTAAGGGCCTGATGCCGAATCCGAAACTGGGTACGGTTACAAACAACGTTGCCGACGCGGTAAAGGTTGCCAAGGCTGGTCAGATTGAATATCGTGCCGAAAAGAAGGGTATTATCCACGCTGGTATCGGCAAGATGTCTTTCCCGACAGAAAAGTTGGTTGAAAACGCGATGGCGCTGATAGAGCAGCTGAAGAAAGTCAAACCGGCATCATCTAAGGGCCAGTATATCTTGGGTATATCGATTGCGACAACCCAGGGTCCGGGCTTAAAGGTGGACGCAAAATAATAAATGCGTGCCTGGGAATATTCCGGGCACGCAGAACAGATTTCTGTCCAAGACTGATGGCGCGGCAACGCTTAAACCACCAGCCATCATAGACAAAGAAAAAATTCTTTGGGGCAGGAAAAAGCCCCATCCCGTGGTATCACGGATGGAAAGTTAAACAAAACGTATGAAGTAAGGATAGAATATATGAAACGCGAAGAAAAATCAGATTTGATTTCAGCGTTGCAGTCGTCCTTGAAAGATGCAAACGGTATCTTCGTGGTTGAAAATCACGGTGTGACTGTAAAAGAAATGGAAGAGCTGCGCAACGAACTGCGTCCGCTGGTTTCCATGTTCAAGGTCGTAAAGAACCGTTTGATGAAATTGGCGTTGAAAGACACTGATTTCGAACCTGTATCCGCAATGATGCAGCGTCCGACCGCTGTTGCAATCGCAACAGATGCGTTGGCGGTGACCAAGGTTTTGGCAAAATTTGCCGAAAGCCATCCGAACCTGACAATTGTCGGCGGTAAAATGGATGCAGATGTTCTGGACACAGACGGCGTTATGCAATTATCCAAGCTTCCGTCCTTGTTGGAAATTCGCGGCACAATCGCACGTATCCTGGTCGAACCGGGTTCGCGCTTGGCACGTGTTTCCGCAGAGTATGGAAAGAAAGAACAATAATAAAACACACAATGGCGACATTGTGATAATGATAATAGGAGCAAAAAATGGCAGACATTCAGAAATTAGTTGAAGAATTGTCAAAATTGAGCGTTTTGGAAGCTGTTGAACTGTCCAAGGCGTTGGAAGAAGCGTGGGGCGTATCTGCTGCCGCCGCAGTTGCAGTTGCAGCTGGTCCGGCCGCGGCCGCCGCAGAAGAAAAGACGGAATTTGACGTTGTTCTGGCCGAAGTTGGTGCGAACAAACTGGCCGTCATCAAGGCTGTAAAAGATATCACAGGCCTGGGCCTGGGCGAAGCAAAAGCCCTGGTTGAAGGTGCGCCGAAGACCGTAAAAGAAGCGGTTGCCAAGGACGAAGCTGAAAAGCTGAAAGCGACCTTGGAAGGTGCCGGTGCCAAGGTTGAATTGAAATAATTCGCCCCGCACGGAACCCTTTCGGTTCTTTATAAAAAATCCGCGGTATCCGCGGTCCGCCGCCGCCCGCCTGGGGATGAAATTCCCAGGCGGGCCGAGCGGCGTAAAAAGCATAATAAATAGTTTGTTTGCAAAACGCACAAAAAAAAGGACTAAAACCCATGGCAGTTATCCAGAAAATTAGAAAATCTTTTGGTAAAAGTTTTTTGCAAACTCCGCTTCCTGATTTGGTTGAAATTCAATACGATTCCTACAAAGATTTCCTGCAGGCGGATGTAGAGCCGCAGAACCGTAAAAATATCGGTTTGCAGAATGTATTTTCTTCTATGTTCCCAATCAAGGACTATGCGGGTATTGCCGACCTTGAATTCGTAGAGTATACACTGGACAAACCTGTCTATAACGTCAAAGAATGCATGCTGCGTAATATGACATATTCCAGCAAGCTGAAGTTGAAGCTGAGATTGATTTTATGGGATGTCGCCGAAGATGGCAAAAAAACGCTGCGCGACATCAAGGAACAAGAAATATTTATGGGCGAAGTCCCACTTATGACCGAACGCGGCAGCTTTATTGCCTCTGGTGTGGAACGTGTTATCGTTTCCCAGATGCATCGCGCCCAGGGTGTGGTTTTCGCAACAACAAAAGAGGCCAAGGTCGCGGGCAATCCGACGACTTATACCGCGCGTATTATCCCTGAACATGGTTCATGGATTGACTTTGAAGAGGCCAAGGGTGTAATTTATGTCCGTATTGACCGTCGCCGCAAGGTTCCTGCAACGGTTCTGTTGCGCTGTCTGCCGACGGCCGAAGACGAAAAGAAATGGACAGCCGACCCCCGCAAGGCCGGTATCCGCGGCATGACAGATACAGAAATTCTGTCTGCGTTTTATAAGCGCATCCCGTTGTCGTTTGATGGTGCGTTATGGACCGGCGACACAAATGTATTCGAAGGATTGGATAAATATCGTCTGAACTATGACTTGGTAAATCCCAAGGATAAAAAGATTTTGGCCGCCAAAGGCGATCGTCTGAATGCAAAGCGTTTGACCAAAATCATGACTGCATCCAAAAAGTTTGGCATTGATACAGAGGCATTGATTGGCGAATATCTGTTCGAACCGATTACGAATGCAGGCGAAGTGTTATTCCCGGCGGGTACTGAAATTACCGAAGAAGTTTTGGCTGATTTGTCTAAGCTGGATATAAAGGAAATCTCGCTGATTGCAATTGACAATACCACGGTTTCCGCGCATATGCGCAATACCCTGATGGCGGATAAAACAACAAACCGCGAAGAGGCGTTGATTGAAGTTTATAACATCATCCGCCCGGGCGAGCGTCCGACATTAGAGGCCGCGATAAATCTGTTTACGCGCCAGGGATTTGATCCTGCATATTATGATTTGTCAGCGGTTGGCCGCTTTAAAATGAACAAGCGCCTGAAAATAGAATCCGGCAAAAAACCGGAAGATGAGCGCCTGCTGACCAAGGAAGACTTCTTGGCTGTGTTGAAAACATTGACCAATATTATTGACCGCAAGGATACGGTTGATGATATAGACAATCTGTCAAATCGTCGTGTCCGCACGGTTGGCGAACTGTTGGAACAGAATTTCCGTACAGGTATGGTCCGTATAGAACGCCTGGTCCGTGAACAGTTGTCCAGCCCGAATATTGCCAATATGCAACCCCAGGACGTAATCAACGTAAAACCGTTGATGTCGCTGGTTGCGGAATTCTTGGGAACATCACAGCTGTCTCAGTTTATGGATGCATACAATCCGCTGTCTGAATTAGAGCACAAGCGTCGTATTTCTGCATTGGGGCCTGGTGGGTTGAACCGTGAACGTGCCGGCATTGACGTCCGCGACGTTCATCCGACGCATTATGGCCGTCTGTGTCCTATTCATACACCCGAAGGTGCGAATATTGGTTTGATTAATCACTTGTCCGCCTATGCGCGTGTAAATCCGTATGGCTTTATTGAAACGCCGTACTATGTTGTAGAAAACAGCAAGATTACAGATAAACTGGTATATCTGACCGCGGACGAGGAACTGGGGCACAAAATCGCCCAGGGTAACACGCCCACCACGGCGGCCGGCGTTTTGTCCGAAGATATGGTAACAGCCCGTGTAGACGGCGAATTTACCATGGTTCCGAAAAACGAAGTTGACTTAATCGACGTTGAACCGCGCCAGGTTGTGTCCATTGCGACCGGTCTGATCCCGTTCGTTGAAAACGACGACGCGAACCGTGCGCTGATGGGTTCAAACATGCAGCGCCAGGCCGTTCCGTTAATGCGTGTTCAGGCGCCGTTGGTCGGTACTGGTATCGAACGCGAAGTGGCGCGTGATTCCCGCACGGGTAAGGTTGCAAAACACAGCGGCGTTGTAGAATCTGTTGATGCGAACCGCATTGTGGTAAAATGTATGAACAGCCGCAATGTTGTAACTGGTGTTGATATCTATAATCTGGAAAAGTTTGAACGTTCCAACAGTGAAACAGTTATTCATCAAAAGCCGCTGGTAAAGGTTGGCGACCGCATTTCCGCGGGCGACATCATTGCCGACGGTTCGTCAATGAACTATGGTGAACTGGCACTGGGGCGCAATGTATTGGTTGCCTTTATGCCATGGCGCGGATATAACTACGAAGACTCTATCGTTATCTCTGAGCGTATTTCGCGCGATGACGTTTTCACATCTATCAAGATTGTTGAAAAGGAATTCAAGGTTCGCGATACCCAGTTGGGGCCGGAAAGCCTGACGCGTGACATCCCCAACGTTGGTGAAGAAGCGCTGAAGAACTTGGATGAATCCGGTATTATCTATGTCGGTGCGCGCGTAAAACAGGGTGACATTTTGGTCGGTCGTGTATCGCCGAAATCTGAAACGTTGCTGACCCCGGAAGAAGCGTTGTTGCGTAACATCTTTGGTGAAAAAGCGCTGAATGTAAAAGACACTTCGCTAAAGGTTGGGCCCAACGAAGAAGGTACGGTTATCGGTGTAAACGTCTTGACGCGTCATGGCGTTAAGAAAGACGAACGTACCCAGATGATTGAACTGCAAAAGATTGAACAAATAAATAAAGACCGTGACGAGGAAATCGCCATCATTGAAAAGGGCTTTGCGGACCAGGTATTCCAGATTGCCGAAGGCCAGACGATTGAGGCCGGCACAGGCAGCCTGAAACCATTTATCGGCAAAAAGCTGACCGGCGAGGTCTTTGAAGGCATCAAGGCAGCAGACGTTAAAAAGCTGGTTGTAAAGAACAAAGAAGCCCAGGCAAAAATCGATGAATTGCGTGAACAGCATATCGTAAAGCTGAAATTGCTGAACGAACGTGCAGATTCCGAAGTAGCAAAGGCAACGGAAAGCAATTCGCTGGCGGCGGGTGTTCTGAAAGAGGTAAAGGTTTATATCGCCCACAAGATGAAGTTACAGCCCGGTGACAAAATGGCGGGACGTCATGGTAACAAGGGTATTGTATCAAAGGTTGTGCCTGTCGAAGACATGCCGCACTTGGCTGATGGTACGCCGGTTGACCTGGTTTTGAATCCGTTGGGTGTGCCGTCTCGTATGAACATTGGCCAGATTCTGGAAACCCACCTTGGTATGGCGGCGCGCACATTGGGCGCCCAAATAGGCGAGGTTCTAGAAGAGGTTAAGGCAAAGCGTGCCGTAACAGACGATTTGCGCAATGTCATGGGCAAAATCTATGGCAAGGAAACCGCAGAAAAACTGGACAAGATGACAGATACCGACGTCCGTGCAGAGGCCGCGTTGTTGCGTGATGGTGTTCCAATGGCGACACCGACATTTGACGGTGCGACGCCAGAGGATATTCGCCGTATGCTGAAACTGGCAAAACTGCCAGAAACGGGTCAGTTTGATTTGTATGACGGTATGACCGGTGAAAAGTTTGCACGCCCTGTTACGGTTGGCGTAATGTACATGCTGAAACTGCATCATTTCGTTGATGAAAAGATTCACGCACGTTCCATCGGTAACTATTCGCTTGTCACACAACAGCCGTTGTCCGGTAAGGCCCACATGGGCGGCCAGCGACTGGGTGAAATGGAGGTTTGGGCGCTTGAGGCGCATGGTGCCGCGCATCTGTTACGTGAAATGTTGACGGTAAAATCGGACGATATTGTTGGGCGTAACAAGATGTATGAATCCATCATCTCGGGCAGCAATGATATCCAAACCGGCACACCAGAGGCCTTTAACGTGTTAGTTCGCGAATTAAAGGGTCTGGGCCTGGCGATGACACCAAAGAAAGTAGACTAAAAACGGCGGCGGACCGCGTATGGGTGAAAAGTCCACCCAACGTGGTTCGCGCGACAGTACTGTGAAAGCGACTTGAAAGGAGCAAAATATATGACAAATATGTTGCAGAAGATATTCGGACAAATTGAAACAAAAGAACAGTTTGACGCACTGCGCATTACCATCGCATCGCCGGAAGAAATTCTGTCCTGGTCTCATGGCGAGGTAAAAAAGCCGGAAACAATCAATTATCATTCTTTAAAGCCGGAGGCGGAAGGGCTGTTCTGTCAGCAGATTTTCGGACCGGTAAAAGATTATGAGTGTGCCTGTGGTAAGTACAAGCGCATCAAGTTCCGTGGCGTTGTATGCGAACGCTGTGGTGTAGAGGTTGGGGCATCGTCTGTCCGCCGTGAACGCATGGGGCATATCAAGCTGGCGATGCCGGTTGCCCATACATGGTTCCTGCGCGAGGGGAAAATTGCCACACTGTTAAACAATCTGCCACAGAAAAAGCTGGAACAGGTTATTTCATATGATGCCTATATTGTTATTGAACCGGGCCTTACCAACCTGAAACAGTATGATGTCATCAGCGAAGATGAATATCAGGCGGCGGTTGAAGAATTTGGTGCGGATGCATTCCACGTAGGCATTGGTGCCGAAGGCGTGCGCAGCATTATTTCTAATCTGGACATGGGCGACGAACGCACACGCCTGCGTGCGGAACTGCAGGATACCAAGTCTGAGGCAAAGCGCAAGGCGCTGATAAAGCAGCTGAAACTGGTTGAGGCGTTCTTGGAATCCAAGACAGACCCGGCCTGGATGTTGCCGGATATCATCCCTGTTATTCCGCCGGATATGCGTCCATTGGTTACATTGGATGCGGGTCATGTTGCGGCATCTGATTTGAATGATTTGTATCGTCGTGTTATTATCCGTAACAATCGTCTGAAAAGATTTATGGAAATGCATGCGCCTGAAATCATTGTTCGCAATGAAAAGCGTATGTTACAGGAAGCGGTAGATTCCCTGTTCGACAACGGCCACAAGGCACGTCCGATGGTATCCCAGAACCGTCGTCCGTTAAAGTCTTTGTCTGATTCCCTGCGTGGAAAGTCGGGACGTTTCCGTATGAACATGCTGGGTAAGCGTGTGGATTATTCCGGCCGTAGTGTTATCGTGTCGGGACCAAACCTGAAACTGCATCAGGTGGGTCTGCCGAAAACAATGGCGCTGGAACTGTTCAAACCATTTGTTTTTGCGCGCTTGTTGGCGGGTGATTATGCAAATACGCTGAAAACCGCACGTAAAATGGTAGAAAACGGCGAAGACATTGTTTGGGAAATTCTGGAAAAAGTTATTTACCAGCATCCTGTATTGTTAAACCGTGCGCCGTCATTGCACCGTTTGTCGATGCTGGCGTTTGAGCCGGTTCTGATAGAGGGCAAGGCAATACGTCTTCATCCGCTGGTCTGCAAGGGCTTTAATGCTGACTTTGACGGTGACCAGATGTCTGTTCACGTTCCGATTTCGCTGGAGGCCCAGTTAGAGGCACGTACATTGATGCTGTCTTCGAACAACGTTTTGTCCCCGGCCAGTGGCGAACCCATGATTGTTCCGTCCCAGGACATGGTTTTGGGTGTATACTACATTTCGTTGATCAATGGCGAGCATACAGAAAAATCACCGCGCTTTGCGAATATGGACGAAGTACAGTTGGCGCTGGAAAACAAGACCATTGGTCTGCACACGCCGATTGTTGCCCGTATTAACGGCAAGATTTACAAAACAACCGCGGGTCGCATGATTTTGGGCGAATTGTTGCCAAAGAAAGAAAACATGCCGTTTGACCTGGTAAACAAGGTTATGCCGGTAAAAGAAATCAAGGCTCTGTTGGCGACAACATATGAACGCTGTGGCGACAAGGATACAATTCTGTTGGCCGACGCGTTAAAGAACACTGGTTTTGAACAGGCGGCGCGAAGCGGTATTTCCATTGGTTTTGATGATATCGTAATTCCGGCAGAAAAGCAGGAAATGATTGCGAACGCTGAAAAAGCGGCCGAAGAAATCGAACAGCAGTACCAGAACGGTTTGTTGTCTGGCGGCGAACGTCACAACAAGCTGATTGACCTGTGGCAGAAAACAACTGATAAATTGGGTGACCTGGCGTATTCTGCGCTGGGCAAGACATCCGGTGACAAATGGAATTCTATCTTGATGATGGCGTTGTCCGGTGCCCGTGGTTCCAAGACCCAGATTCAGCAGTTGGCGGGTATGCGTGGTATGATGCAGAAACCAGACGGTTCTATTATCGAAGTTCCGATTATCTCGAACTTTAAAGAAGGTCTGACCATGTCTGAATACTTTACATCCACCCACGGTGCGCGTAAGGGTATGTCAGATACGGCGTTGAAAACCGCTGACGCGGGTTACCTGACACGTCGTCTGGTTGGCCTGGTCCAGAACACTACGATTACCGAACATGACTGCGGTACATCTGAATATATTACCGCAAAGCCGATTTATCAGGGATCCAGCCTGTCTGTTGCCCTGGGTGACATTGTTTTGGGACGTACCGCGGCGAACGACATTGTTCACCCGATTTCCAAGGAAGTCATCGTTCCAAAGGGCGAATTGATTACGAAAACCCTGGCAAAGAAAATCAATGAATCCGGCCTGCCCAGCGTTGATGTACGCAGTGTGCTGACATGCTGCAGTGATGGTCTGTGTGCAAAATGCTATGGTATGGACTTGTCGCGTAATGCGCTGGTTCATGTCGGCGAGGCGGTTGGTGTTATCGCAGGCCAGTCAATTGGCGAACCTGGTACCCAGCTGACGTTGCGTACTTTCCACATCGGCGGTATTGCGGCCGGTGGTGCAGAAAGCCACTTTATCGAAGTTCCGGTCGCAGGTAAGATAAAGCTGTCCGGGGTTAACACGATTAAAAACTCGGCCGGTCGCGTTGTTGTACTGTCGCGCAACGGTGAACTGTCGGTTGTTGACGACAAGGGTGCAAAACTGTTCTCGGCCAGCCTGCCGTATGCATCCATGCTGATTGTCAATGATGGCGACACCGTTGAAAAGGGCGCCAAGGTTGCAGAATGGGATCCGTATTCCAATACGATTATTGCCGAAAAAGACGGTATTGTGAACTTTAACGACCTGGTTGAAAATGTATCGTACCAGGAAGAAGTTGATTCCATGACGGGAATTGTTTCGCGTAAGGTTATCAACTGGAAGACAAGTACCAAAAAAGCACTGAAACCGGCGGTAACGTTGGTTGACGAAAAAGGCAATGTACTGTCTCTGGGTGGTAAAAAGATTGCGGAATACCTGTTGCCGATTTACTCGGTACTGAACGTTGCAAACGGCGACAAGGTTGCGGCTGGCGACATTCTGGCGCGCATCCCGGTTCAGACAAAGCGTACCAGCGATATTACCGGTGGTCTGCCGCGTGTTAACGAACTGTTAGAGGTTCGTCGTCCGTCTAACCCGGCACTGTTGGCCGAGATTGATGGTACGATTGATTTGGAGGATGCCAAGTCTAAGATTATCATTCGTATCGAGCCTGATGACGGTACCGCCCCGGTTGAATATGCGGTTCCAAAGGGTACAAACCTGTTGGTTCGCAGTGGCGACACCGTACGCAAGGCCGACAAGTTGGTTGATGGTGATCCGGTTCCGCAGGATATTCTGCGCATACTGGGCCAGAAAGCCCTGGCGACCTTTATGGTTGAACAGATTCAGCAGGTTTATCGTCTGCAGGGCGTGGTAATCAATGACAAGCATATTGAAATCTTGATACGTGAAATGACACGCCGTGTTGAAATCACGAATCCGGGCGATACTGGATTCCTGATGGGCCAGGTTGTAGACCGCGTAGATTTCGAAGAAGAAAACGCCCGCGTCGTTCGCGACGGTGGTAAACCGGCAACCTCATCCCAGGTACTGGTTGGATTGACCCGTGCATCGCTGACATCGCGCTCGTTCATATCCAATGCCTCGTTCCAGCAGACAACAAAAGTATTGGTTGATGCTGCGATAAGTGGTTCTACGGATAAACTGATCGGTATCAATGAAAACCTGATTGTGGGCCGTCTGATTCCGATTGGTACGGGTGCATATGTTCGCCGTGTTCGTGAAATCGCCAAGGAAGAGGAAAAAGCCGAACGCCTCGCGCGTGAGGGCAATGCCCAGCAGCAGTTGCTGAACATCTAAATACGGTTGGCGGGCGCCTGTGTTAACTGGGCGCCCCACCGTAAATTTTCCTTGCAAATGCGGGGGAAATAAATAAAATATACAAAAGTTAAAAATAAAAGGATTTAAAATGGCAACGCCAAAAAGTAAAACCAGCAAAGCACGTAGCGCTCAGCGTCGTTCACATGATGCCTTGTCCGTAATGCCGGCAAGCGTTTGCAAAACATGTGGTGAAAAAAAGCGTCCGCATCATGTTTGCGCGGCATGTGGTGCAAAATAATATTAACAAAGGATATAAAGGCAGATTTGGGCGCGCCATGCACCCTTTCTGCTTTTTTTATGGTCGAACATGTCTTCTGAAAAGAAAATTATTGCGATTGATGCCATGGGCGGGGACAAGGGTCCGGCGGCTGTTTTTGGTGGCATGAATCAGTTTTTATATCAAAACGCCGATGCAAATGTTTTTTTTAGAGTATTTGGCGACGAGAAAAAGTTGCGTAAGCTGGCGGCAAAATATCCTCGCGTTGGGCGCAATTGTGAAATCATTCATGCCCCTAATGCCATTCGTGCCACCGACAAGGTGCGCGATGTAATCCGCCATGCCCAGGATACGTCAATGTATATGGCAATAAAAGACGTTCGTGAGGGGAAAAGTAGCGCTGTAATCAGTGCCGGTAACACGGGTGTTTTGATGTCGTTGGCGAAACTGGCGCTGAAAACGATTGACGGTATTTCGCGTCCGGCGATTACGACCATGTTGCCCTCTGGTGGCGGGGACAGTCGTGTTGTAATGCTGGATTTGGGTGCCAATATTCAGTGTGATGCGATAAACCTGTTTGATTTTGCCGTTCTGGGCAGTGTGTATGCCGAAAAAATAGGCAATATGCCGCGCCCGAAACTGGGGGTATTAAATATTGGTGAAGAAGACACCAAGGGTAATGAAACCCTGCGTCATTTGAATCAGGTGTTAAGTGCGCACAAAGACGTGTTGCCGTATGAATATGTTGGATTTGTAGAAGGTACCGATATCAGCGCCGGCGTTGTCCAGGTTGTTGTTACCGACGGTTTTACCGGCAATGTTGTTTTAAAAACGGTTGAGGGTACGGCCCGCCTGATAAAGCGCGTTCTGATGGATAACTTAAAAAAGTCATGGTTGGCAAAAATCGGTGCGTTTTTCCTGATTCATGTGTTTAAGCGTCTAAAGCACAAGATAGACCCGCGTTCATATGCCGGGGCAATGTTCCTGGGGCTAAAGGGATTTGCCGTTAAAACGCACGGTAACAGTGATGCGTTGGCGTTTGCAAACTCTATTCGTCATGCATGCGGCCTGATAGGTGCAAATTTAAATGACATAATAGCGGCGCGCGCCCAATCGGTTTCCCAAATCCGCGAGGAATTAAAAGTCGAAGAATAAATATAATCCCGGTCCGCCGGGATTTTTATTTGCAATCTGTATCATGTCTGGTATAATTCCCATTGCATCGGGTGATACCCGGTGTGAGGTGTAACAACCTCCAATAGTTTTAAAACTCCACAACCGGTTGGAGGGCTGTGATATATCTAAATAAACAGCACTATACTATTGTAGTTGTTAACCTCCAACCGCCCTTCATCACGGCGGATTTTTGTTTTTCAAAAATACGGAGGATAAAATGAAAACAGAACAGGAATTCGCAATTGCCTTGAAAAAAGCGATGCGCTATGCTCGTAAACACAAATGCCCCCAGTATATCGCGCGACATATGGGACTGTGCCCCGGGGTATATTTTGCCTATGAATCAGGCGCTATAAAATTATCTGCATACCAGCTGTATGTGTTTATTCATTTAACCGGCATGGGACCGGATTTTATCACGAGTATTTATAAATAAAAACAGTCCGGCGGCAATTACTTGCCGCCGGCCGCTCCTCTCCTTCCGATTACTCGGAAACTGTTTTGCCCAGAACCGCTTTAACCTTTATGCGGCCATGGCGACGCCGCGTTCGGATGAACCTTCGACATCGATAATCTTTTTAGCCTCTGCGAATACCATTTCTTTTACGCGCAGCGCCAATGTTTTTGTGTCCAGTCCTTCGGCGGCAACATCGAAATTATCTGTGCGAATCTGCAATGATACGTATGCACCCACCAGTGATGCGCGTGGCAGGTCTTCAATAGAGCGTGGGGCGTTGTTCATGCCAATCTGCAGTTCATCCGACAGCGATATAATCTGGCGTGCTTCGTTAACCCATACCGTTGTTGTCAGAACCTTGTTTAAGGCAATCATTATTTCTTTTATATTTTTTGCCATGGCGTATCCCCCCTTTCTTGGATTTTAGGCCGAAAACATAAACTTCTTGTGTATTTACACCAGTATTTACATTTTCTGAATCAAATTGTGTCTCTTTGTTTCGTTTTTTGGCAGAAATCCGCTTTTATACGGTTTTCTGGGCTTTTTTTATCTTTTTCTCTTGTCTATACACGAATCATAGAACAAAAACGAATCGCAGGTCAAGCGGAAAATATGTTGATTAAAATTTTATTTAAAAAAACACTATGTTGTATCAATATGTCATGGTTTCCCATAAAATAATTATAATATGGCATTGACAACCATAAATGGCCGTGCTACATTGTCCACGAAGAACGGAGATGCCGGGCAAGTTCGGAAAACATAAGAACATAAAATGTCATTGTTTCTCTCATCTTATGAAAATCGTTTGGATACAAAGGGGCGAATTTCTGTCCCGGCATCTTTCCGGGCTTCGATTTCATCAGATAAATTTGCCGGTGTTGTGCTGTTTCGCTCTTTTACGCATAATTGCATAGAGGGGGTCACAATGGCCCGCATGGAACAGCTGGCGGTGGCGGCCGATAAAAAGGGTGTTTTTGATTCCGAACTGGATGATTTGTCTGCGATGCTGTTTGCGGATGCGCGGCCATTGGCGTTTGATGTGGCGGGGCGAATTGTGATACCGGCTGATATGCTGGCGCATGCCGGAATATCCGACCGTGCTGTCTTTGTCGGTCGCGGCAACAGTTTTCAAATCTGGGAACCGGATGCGTTTCATATGGCTCAGCACAAATCGTTACAAAAACTGCGTTCCGCGCGGCCGGATTTAAAAGTATTGGATAATTAAAAATCCCGATGTTCCCGGGATTTATTTTACCACAGTTTTATTCTGTCTTCCGGTTTGATGTACATCGGGCATTCGGGCGTTATTTTAAATGCATCATACCATGCGCTGATATGGGGCAGTATTCCGTTAACGCGATTTACGCTAAGCGAGTGTTCGTCTGTTTTTGTCAGGCGCTGTGCCTCTTCGGGTCTGATGTTTTGGCGCCATGCGTCGGCATATGCGATAAAGAAACGCATGTCCGGGGTCAGGCCTGCGGCGTCGTCTGATGGCGTGCCAAATTTTTTATATGCATCAAACGCGATTGTAACACCGCCATAGTCGGCCAGATTTTCGCCCAGTGTAAATTCGCCGTTTGCATTTATTCCCGGTGCCACTTTGATATTGTCAAAGAATTTACGCAGAACCTCTGCACGCTTATCAAACGCTGTGGCGTCTTCGGCTGTCCACCAGTCGTTTAAATTTCCGTTCTTGTCAAATTTGCGGCCGGAATCGTCAAATCCGTGTGTCATTTCGTGGCCTATAATCGCACCGATTGCACCATAGTTGAACGCGTCATCCGCCGTCATATCGAAAAACGGGTACTGCAGTATTCCCGCCGGAAAACAAATTTCATTTGTTGATGGGTCATAGTATGCGTTAATCTCGTGTGCGTTCATGTACCATAGGTTAGGATCATTTTTCTTTTCTATTTTATCCAGCCAGAACTGGTCTTCAAATTCTGCCACGCGCACCATATTGTCCCACAGTGAAATGTCGGGGGATATTTCCAGTTTGCTGTAATCGCGCCATTTGTCTGGGTATCCTATTTTTGCACGGAATGTCCCCAGCTTTTCCAGCGCGCTTGTCTTGGTCTGGTCCGACATCCAGTCCAGGTCTTTTATGCGTCCGGCATATGCCCGTTGCAGGTTTTGCACCAGTTTTTCCATGCGGGCCTTGGCCTCGGGCGGGAAATATTCTTTTACATATATGCGTCCAATTTCTTCGCCCAGCGTTCCGTCCAGCAGTGCGATTGCGCGTTTCCATTTTGGTTTGGGTTCCGGCTGGCCCGCGATTGTGCGATTGTGGAAATCAAATGTTATGTCATAAGATTTGTCGTCTAACAAGGTGTCCGACGCATCAATAATGCGTAATTTCAAATAGTCCTTTATCAGGTTGATGTCTGTATCGTTCATGATTTTTATGGATTCTGCGATTGCGCTGGGCTGGGCGATGTTTATTTTTGTTGCCGCCGCTGCCCCGCGTGCCGCCAGATATTTGTCCCAGTCAAAATCCGGATACTTTTCTTTTATTTCCGCGATGCTCATTTTGTGATAGTTGGCATGCGGGTCGCGCAAAACTTCTTTTGTGTGGAATGCGCGTGCCATGCGCTCTTCCAGGTCGTACAATTTGTCTGCATCTATCTTTATGCCGAAATTGGCTGACTGGCTGGCTATGAATTGTTTGTATTTTTTGCGTATTTCTTGGGATTTTTCATCGTTGTCGAAATAATAATCGCGCGCCAGTCCGATGCCGCCCTGAAAAATGTGATAGATGAAATGCTCGCTGTCTGTGTCGTCCAGTGCGACCGTGTCACTCCAGAACCCGCCGGAAAATTTATGCGCGCGTCCCAGATATTCCGGCAAATCAGCCGCGGACTTTATTTGGTCGACCGCGTCCAAATACGATTGAACGGGCGCTGTTTTTTCACTGTTGCGGCGTTCGTCATCCATTACGATTTTATAAAGCGTTCCGATTTTTCCTGTGTCTGTTTCGGCAATTTTGCGCACCCGTTCCAGATTGGTATTATGAAGAACCTCAAACACGCCATATCGCGAATAATCATTGGGTATTGGATTGGCCCGTCGCCAGCCCAATGTCGCGTAATCATAAAAGTTGTCGCCTGGTTTGACGGTTTGGTCCATGTTTTCTATTTTTATACCCATTGTCATTACTTTTTCCTCCGTATAATTGTGTGCAAAAAGCAGGGCGCCAATCACCCCCAGAATTCCCAATATGTTCAGAATTTTGTTTCTCATTTTTTATTTTATTAATTCTACCAGCATATGTTCTAATGTCAACACTCCATCAGGGGTTGCGCAAAGTCTTTTATCCTGTTCTTTTATTAAATCAGGATTTTGTGACACCCAGTCCCAGTTAATTATTTTTTCTGTGTCCGGGGTAATTTTAACACCGCGAACAGTTCGCATGCCGGTAATGATTTTTTCGGTCGCGCGTGCCTCTGGCGACAGTGGCGAAAACCGTGCGCCGGCCCCCATTTGCTCAAACCAGCCGTCTGTTGTATATATCCGCCCGGCAGCGCCGCGTCCGATGCCGATATAGGGCGCACCATCCCAAATGTTTAAATTGTGCCTGCATTCAAATCCGGGGGCGGCGTAATTTGATATTTCGTACCGTGTCAAATTCAGTGTGTCGCCAATCGCCGTGTACATATCGGCCATTTCATTGTTAGATGGCATTTCCAGACCCATTTTTCCAAACGGCGTGTCTGGCTCAATTGTAAGTTCATACATAGAGCAATGCTGCAGCCCCAGTCTGTTTATGTCGCGGCACATTCCAATAACAGTATCCGCCGTATGTCCCGGCAGGCCGTATATAAAATCGGCGCTAACCCGTATGCCGCGTTTTCCTGCCGCGTCCAACAGGCCCAGTGCGTCGTGCACGGTGTGTCGGCGCCCCATAAATTCTAACTCAGTATCGTTTAAAGATTGGACGCCGACGGACAGCCTGTTGACCCCGCTCTCGATAAATTCTGTCATACGTGCGGCATCCAGTGTTCCGGGATTTGATTCCAGTGTAACCTCGCAGTCTTTGGCGATACGAAAGCAGTGATTGATTTTATTCATTATCTGGGAAAATGTCGAGGTCGGCATCAGGGATGGTGTTCCGCCCCCGAAAAATATTGTAGGAATATCCGCCGGGCCCAGGATTGTCCCCCAGTATTCTAGTTCGCGGCAAATTTCATTGGCATATTTATCCCAATCGGGCCGCACGGCCATTGAATAAAAAGCGCAATACTTGCACTTGGATATGCAAAAAGGGACATGAATATAGATATTATGGCTGGCGGTCATAATGGCATTGTAGCGCGCAATGCACTTCTTGCAAGGTCTAAATTATTATGCTATAATACGGCCATAGCGTATGGATAGGATGAAATCAAGATTTGGTGTATTTTTATCAGGAATGTTGTTGCCTTTTGCGGCCTGGGCCGCGAACGAGGGTGTCCCGTCTTACTATCAAAAATCTTCCGGACCAAACGCCAATCAAATAGGGTATAGCCAGTACAGCAACCAGGGTTATTCCAAATATGTTGGCTCGTCGGGCCAAAAACAGGTTGTCGGTACGCGTTCAACGTCTTATCAGGTGCCGCGTGCAAATACCGCCGTGCCTACAAATTATGGCGTAATGACGACAAATGGTGTGGCTATGCCGCCCGCGGCCGAGCATCGAACCAATATATATGCGGGCTATTCGCGTCGTTTCGCAGATTTTGAATTTAAAACAGGCGTTAATTCCATTCTTGAATGGGATGATATGGTCTTTAATGAAATAAACGTCGGGGCCCAGCATAATTTTTCTCTGCGCGATTTTGACATGTTTGTATACGGCCAGTATGCCTATGGCAGACAAGAGCATGGCGGTTTGTCAATGGACTATGACCTGGAACCGTATGATTCTGCCTATCCGTCAGAGGGTATTTTTACCATATCCATTGGTAACCAGTCCGGAACGTCAAATCATTTTAAGTTTGGTATTGGTGCACGCCATATATGGGATATCGGGGGCTGGAAACTGTCGCCGTCAATCGGATACGAGATATTCAAGCATGACTTGAAAATGTCGGACCATTATTATCCGAACCCGGGCATTTATCTGCCATTGCTGACGACAAAGGGCGACTATGTATTTGGTGATGCGGCCGGAAATTACTATGCATTCCCGCAAGGGGTTGAGGCGCCGGACGACCTGTATCAGGTGTGTATGTCGCCTGAGGATATAAAACTGGTCGATACGTCGGTTGTTGCCCCCGGGACGGGTATAATTTTACCAGAAGGCGGCCTGCACATGACGGATTACAATTCGTCCATGGGTACGACGCCGTGGGGTGTTGGGCCGGGCGACTGTGTTGTTATTGGTGGCGATGGCCCGGTAATAGTAGAGGGCACAACGCATATATATAACACAACATGGAGTGGTTTTTTCGTCGGTCTTGAAATTGAAAAGCAAATGACGCTGGCGGACAAGTTACGTTTTTATGTTCAGTTTGGTCTGCCCAAATATTCGTCTGAGGGAACATGGCCCATGCGCACTGATTGGCAGCAGAACCCCAGTTTCTTGGACGAGGGCAGCAAGGGTGCCTATTCGTACGCAGCAGAGATGGAATACAACCTGCGCCTGTCGGACAGACTGCAGTTGGCGTTAAAGGTTGATACAAACCTGTTCCATGTGGGCAAGATTCCGGGCAAGCTTTATGTTGCAGAATATACGGACGTATCTGTTGACGAAAACGGTAATCCAATATTTGTTAAGGAAATTATAACAGACCCGGCTACTGGTTCCCAGACGACTGTTTTGGTACCCCAGCTGGAAACGATTCCTGCGCATACCGAACACATCAGCAATTCGCTGAAAGAGGCCACGTGGCAGTCGTTCGGCCTGCATCTGGGCGTTAAATACGCATTTTAGTTAACGTTATTAAAAGGGGATTTGATATGAAATCCAGGAATATATTGCGCGTGTGCGCCGTTGTTTTGACGTTGTGTTGTGTTATGCCGGCACGTGGTGACCGCGGTACGTTTGATATGGAGCGTTGGGATGAAATATTGGCCGATGTGCGCAGTCGTGCGGCGGCAAACAATATATCAAATGCCACGATAAAGGCGGCACTTAAAACCCCGGCTTTTATTCCGTCCATTGTCCACAGCGATAAAAATCAGTCAGAGTTTAAGCTGACCCTGGACCAGTATCTGGCCCGTACTGTAAATGCAAAGCGTATTGCCAACGGCCGTCGCATGCGCGGGGTGTATCCCACGATGCTGACGCGTGTGGAAAATAAATACGGTGTTCCGCCGCATGTTATTTTGGCGTTTTGGGGGCTGGAGTCAAATTATGGCGAGTACAAGGCCGCGCACCGTCTGACGGATGCATTTTTAACACTGATGTATGACGGTCGGCGCCAGACTTTTTTTGGAAATCAGTTGTTGGCGCTGATGAAGATTGCGGATGATAACAATCTGGATATAACTCAAATCAGGGGCAGCTGGGCCGGCGCAATGGGGCACTTTCAGTTTATACCGACGACGCTGGCGTCATATGGGGTTGACGGCAACGGCGATGGCAGTATTGATATAATCGGCAGTGTTGGCGACGCAATGTTCAGTGCGGCAAACTATCTGAACAAACTGGGGTGGAACCAGAATGAAAGAATTGTGCGTGCGGTTGTGGTTCCGGCTGGTTTTGATACGGATATGCTGCGCGGTGATGTGAAAAAGAATCTGGCCCAGTGGGCCGAAATGGGGGTCACACTGCCTGATGGCGGGCCACTGCCGGCGGTTGACATGATGGCCGGGTTGGTCGCGGATGTTGCCGCAATAGAGGCGGCGCGTGCCGCTGGCAATGCGGCGGCTGATGCTGATATGGATACAGATGTTGCCCCGCAGCCTGTTATAAAGGCATACCTTACTTATCCTAATTTCTATCGTATAAAGAAATGGAATAATTCCAACTGGTATGCGATTGCGATTGCGTCACTGGCGGACGAGTTAAAGTAAATTCAGCATAAATCGTTAAAAATAATAATAATTGCTAATGGCGGGATTCTTTGATAATCTTCCCAATATAAATATATAAAGGATATATTATGGCAATCAAGGTTCGCGATTATGAAGTTCGCATGGCCCGCAATCGGGAAGAGCGCAAACAGGTTCGTCAATTGCGATATGATGTTTTTGTAGAGGAAGAGGGCGCCGGTGCAACCGAGGAACAGCGCGCCCTGCGTGAAGAATATGATGCATACGACCGCCATGCGGATTATATGGTCGTTCTTCATGCTGGAAAAATAGTGGGCACATACCGCATCATCAGCCGCAATGCGGCCGAAAAAATGGGTGGCTTTTACACGGAAAACGAATTTGATATATCCAAGATCAAAAAGGCCCGTGGCAATATTGCCGAAATGTCGCGTGCATGCGTTGCGCGTGAATATCGCGAAAATGCATTGGTAATGCGCATGCTGTGGGCGGGATTGGGCGAATATGTTGTACGGCATAAAATTGCTATTTTGTTTGGCGTTGCGTCATGGGTTGGAAAAAATCCGGTTGCATCTGCCCAGGCGATATCATATCTGTATTACAACCATTTGTCGCCGACCAATCTGCGGGCAAAGGTTTTGACGGATAATTTCGCCGATGGCGTAAACCCAAAAATGTCTCGCATGAACATATTGCCAGAGGTTTTTGTCGACAAAGACATGGCCACGCATGAAATGACCCCGCTGGTAAAGGGATATCTGCGCCTGGGGGCGTCATTTGGGCGCGGGGTATTTATTGATGCGCCGTTTAATTCCTATGATGTGTTTGTAATGTTACAGACCAAGAACATTGCACCGGCGTATCAAAAGCATTTCTTGGGGCGTGAAAACGCACTGGCCGGTTTGGATGCGGATGCATCGAACGGCACAATGCGCACCATCGGCAAGATTGTTTCTTTCCCGGTTACCGGCCCGTTAAAGGTAATGGGTGCATTTGTTGAATTCTTATTACGCGAGGATGCGGCCGATGCAGAATACCGTGATGATTCCAAAGACCCGGCGGAGGACGAAGACTAATTATGGCGCGCGTCCGCAGACAAAATATTTTTAATACGACCCTGGCGGTGATAAAGTTCACAGTATTCTGGTTGTTGGTGTTTTTACAGATGCCGGTAATCATACTGTTGCCGCGCGGCCGGGCCAGTGTATGGTACATGCGCGTTTTTATGTGGTTTCTGTTGAAAACCGCCGGTATACGCGTACGTGTCCATGGGGGGCTGGTTTCACATCGGCCGCTACTGGTTATAACAAATCATATTTCAATATTTGAAATCGCAACGTTTCCTGTTGCATTCGGGGGCAGTTTTGTCGCCAAGAAAGAGTTGGAATCCTGGCCGGTCGTGGGCTGGGTTGCGAAAAAGTTTGGTGTTATATTTGTTGACCGCCGGCCGTCACATGCACGCGATGCCCTGGCGGTGGTTCAAAAGACAGTCCAGACCGTATCCTATCCCATGTTTCTGTTCCCGGAGGGGACAACAACAAACGGCGCATATGTAAAGGAATTTAAAAGCACATTGTTTAACTTTGTAGAAAATTCCAATGTTACCGTTCAGCCCATGGCGACCGTTTACCGTCATTTGGACGGGGTGCCCATATCTGATGAAGACATGGCGACACATTATGCCTATTTTGACAATTCAAAACAGGATTGCGGCCCGCGTGCGCCGCGTGAACGCAGTGCTTTTTCTCAGCTGTTTCACGTAATGGTTATTGGTGGGTTTCGCGTTGATATTACCGTTCTGCCGCCGGCCGACCTGGCGGGCATGGACAGAAAACAGATAGCGGCCGCACTGCAGAAAACAGTGTCTGAAAAATACATGGAATTAAAAGATAAAGAGATAAAAAAATGAAGACAGCAATAACACCCACGCGTGCTGAAAATTTCAGCGAATGGTATCAGAATCTGATAACAGCGGCCGACCTGGCGGAAAATGCGCCGGTTCGCGGCTGTATGACGATAAAGCCGTACGGCTGGGCGATATGGGAACTGATGCGTGATGAAATGGACCGTCGTATAAAGGCCCAGGGCGTCCTGAATGCAAACTTCCCTCTGCTGATTCCAATCGATTTCTTTAACCGAGAGGCGGAACATGTCGCCGGATTTGCGAAAGAGGCGGCGGTTGTCACACATTACCGCTTGAAAATGATTGAGGGTTCCCTGGCGCCCGACCCGGAATCCAAACTGACCGAGCCATATATAATCCGCCCGACATCCGAAACAATAATAGGCGAGGCGATGTCTCGCTGGGTTCAGTCATACCGTGACCTGCCGATGAAATTGAACCAGTGGGTAAATGTAATGCGCTGGGAAATGCGTCCGCGCATGTTCCTGCGTACATCCGAATTTAACTGGCAAGAAGGCCACAACGTATTCGCCACGCACGAAGAGGCGAACGCCGATGCACGTAAAATGCATAAGCTCTATGGCGACTATATGCGCGATGTTTTGGCGATTCCGGCAATCATGGGTGAAAAAACACCAGAAGAGCGTTTTGCCGGCGCCGACCATACATATACCACCGAACAGATAATGCAGGACGGCAAGGCGCTGCAGGCGGGCACATCCCACGACCTGGGCCAGCATTTCTCAAAATCGTTCGGTATAAAATATTTGGGCACCGACGGCCAGTTGCACCATGCATGGACAACATCATGGGGTACGTCAACGCGTATGATGGGCGGTCTGTTTATGACGCACAGTGACGACGATGGTCTGGTCCTGCCGCCAATGGTCGCCCCGTACCAGGTTGTGATTATACCGTTGGTTCGCGACGGAAATGATGACGCGCTAAATGCGTATGCGGAAAAAATCGGTGATGACCTGCGTGCGCATGGCATTCGCGTTCTGGTCGATACATCCGATATGCGCGGGCCGGATAAAATGTGGAAATGGATTAAGCGCGGCGTGCCACTGCGTGTGGAAATCGGTGCGCGCGAAATGGCGGCGGACCAGATAACCGTCACACGTCGTGACCTGGGCAAGGCGTCAAAGCAGACAATGGCGGCGGCCGAATTTGCATCCGTCGCCGCGGAAATGCTGCACGTGATGCATAAAGACATGTATAACGCCGCCGCCGCGCGCAATGCAACGATGATAAAGAATGTTGAATCGCTGGACGCGCTGGCCGCGGCATTAGGGGCGGGTGAAATCGGGTTCTTCCGCTTAAAGTATGATTTGACATTGGCGCCGGAATTCGATGCGATTATGGATACGTACAAGGTATCGCGTCGCTGTCTGGATGATGCGGACCCGACATACGTGTTTGTCGCAAAATCGTATTAAACAATCCCCGCCAGCGCGGGGATTTTTTTTTATTTCCAATCTTTTAACAGCTCAATATTACACATGTGTATCAGACGATATACCTGGTACGGTGTCGGGTGAATCTTGCCCTTTTCAATCTCGTAATACACCAACCCATGTATCCCCAGCATGCGTCCCGTGTAATAAGGGCTAAGGTTTGTCTTTTTCCGCATGCGCCGCATAATATGCCCCAGCGACCTGTAAAACTCTTGCTCTGATTGTAATTTTTTCATGTTTATCCTCCATATTGGTTTTATAAAAAACATACCGCCGTGATGAAGGGCGGTTGGAGGTTAGATACTATTCGTCATAGTCCTGCTTATTTAGGTATATCACAGGCCTCCAACCATGTTGGAGAATAATTTAACGAAGAGGTATCTACACCTCACATTGGTAATCATCCAATGCGGTATGAATTATAACATAATAATTGCGCTTTGCAAATTTTAATATCTGTCGTATATGACGGGTGTTTTATTTATCGTATATATACGCCCGTCATTTTTGCGGTTGTAAAATATGTACATAACGTTTGAAATTGTATCCTTTATCCATGGGTTGGCGCTGCCTATGACCTGGCGCTGGGTGTTATGCGGGAACACTGTGTGAAATGTATTGTCAAACACGCGCGTATATGCGTCGTCAAACGTCGCGCTAAGTACCATGTTCATAATAATTATTCCATCTGGCGCGATGCGTGATTTTATTCGCGACATAAATTCCGCCGTGATTAAGTTTTCCGGTATCTGATATGAATTGGAATATACGTCCAATATAATCAAATCGTATTCTTGGGTTGTATGTTTCAAAAACTGGCTGGCGTCGCGAACAATAAACTTTTTATTTGGTGTCAAATCGCGTTTTAAAAATTCTTTTTCCGAAATATCTTTCAGCGTGCTTTCGATATCCACAAACGTATAATCGTTGAAATCGTCGTTCAGTCCGGCTGTAAATCCGCCCGCCCCCAGTACCAGTATTTTGCGCACCCGGTCCCGCGGCATGTTGTATATAAAGTTTGTATTGATATAGTTTATATATTCGGCCCCCATCTGCGAACTGGGATAATACACCGACATCGGCAGGCCGTTCATATATAAAACCTTTACCGTTTCGGCATCCATAACAGATATGGTTGAATTTGCGTTATTGACGATTATTCCGAAATATTTTTTCTGTACCGCACTGCTGTTGATAATCACGGTGGCCGCCATTATCAATGTGGCGGCAATGGCGCCGCCCAGGCGCATGCGGCATATTATTGCGGCAAAAATCCCCATCCCCACAACAAGTGTTATCGTATGATTTACGCCGATAAACGGCATAAAGGCCAGTGTTGTTGCAATCGATGCGATTACCGACCCGATTGTATCCCATGCCATAATATTTCCGGCATAGTTTGTATTGTATTTATGCAGCATTCGCGACAACAGTGTTGTGTTGTATCCGAACAAAAACGGCCCCGCCGATAAAAACAGGAATGAAAATATAAATGTCTGGATAATGCCCGATGTGATGCCGATTTGATACATCCATTCAAAATATTTTGATACCAGCGGAAATGACCCGGCCAGGATTGCAAACACGGCAATAACAAGAAAACTTTTCCCCAGTCGTCTTCGCGCCCGCGCAGGGGTTATATTGCTGCGCGTGCCCATAAAATACCCCAGTGACATAAACCCCATAAAGCTGCCCATTATGATACTGGTAATTACGGCGGCGCTGCCTACGAAAAACGACAACTGGCGCATCACGACCAGTTCCAGTGACATGCTGACATAACCGTTCAAAAATATTAAGAATACCAGCCACAGGTGCAGTTTTTTTGTCACGATGAAATTCCTCCTTTGCGGTCAAAATGGTAAAGGAAAAATTGTTTTCAGGCAATGTAAATTTTAGTTCGCATTCATTAAGCGGACATCGCTGAATTCCGGATGTCTGTTAAACATTGCGGCGGCAAACGGGCACAGTGCGACAACTTTTCTTTTTTGGGTGCGTGCTATGTCGACCACGGCCGATACCAGCCCCAGTCCCACGTGTGCGCCGCGGTATGATTCTTCGACCTCTGTGTGATCTATTATCATCTTGTCGCCGCCGGTGTGAACAAACGTGATTTCCCCAACGGTATGCCCGTCACAGTGGGCATAAAAACCCTGGCCGTCGTCAAATAAAATATATTTTACATCGTATGCCATTTTTGTCGCTCCACGATAAAACTATAGCATACCAATTTTGCCCGGCCATAGGGTTGTTATCCGACACAATGCTGGAAAACACTAATCAGCATTAAATTGAATTTTTTATTATATAGCCCATGATTCGCGCAGACTTTATATTTGACTAACTATTATGAAATAGTTAAAATTTTTCTTATGAAAAAGTTACTTATCTTTTTTTCACTATACATATTATTCACATCCCCAGTGCGTGCGGATCAATGTGAATGGGTATTTTGGGATGTGGCAGAAAAAGCGTACAAGTTATTGGAACATTCTAAGGATTATACCGAATTTTGTGCGCCATGCATGGACAAAGAGCCGATAACTCGGCAAATAAATACATTGGATATACAGCCGGTGCATCAAAAAGATACTGATGAAAGACTGTATCAAATTTTGATAAACGGTAAATCAATTGATATCGCATACGTTTACATAAATGGTAAAAATTTGGGGATGCAGGCAAACTGCACCCCAATAAGTGGCGTTCCGGAATATATTGATGATTTTTTAACTGGTCGCTGGCAACCAGAAGAAACATTATAATATTTATATTGCATCAATATTTATTCGTGCGTTTTGTCCAGCCAATCTTGGCTGTTGGCCAGTTGGGGGTTTTCTTTAAATATTCAAAACGCTCAGCTTTTAAAGTTTCCATAAAATCTGATACTTTATTTGCGGGGATAGAGTTTAAAGCATCTATCGTCTTGAGGCCAATTGCTCCGTCCACGGCAAGACTAGCATCACTAAAATCATTCAGCGCTCTTTGAACCACTTTTCCAGCTCCTCCCATAACATTCATATCGAATACAGCGTTTCGTACTCGATCATTTTCTATTTGTGGGATTTTTGTTTTGTCCCAATACATATCCTTATAAATTTCTTTTACTTGCGGACGCTCTAAATCTATTACGTCTTTTGGTAAGTCTTTTTCAGGATGTTTTCTCGCATAATAATTCAGAGTACTTTGTTTTATTCCCATGTTTGTCGGTTCATCACTAACCTGATTTGTGCCGTCGGTATATTTTCCTTCTGGCTCTTTTAATTTATTATATGCTTCTTCAAATTTTTCATCTTTTATCATATCTTTTGTTTCCTTCTTATCCTTCGATTTATATGGTTTGCTTTCGATTACAAGTGAAAAAGCCCCGCGGGTGCGGGGCAATAAAAAACGGCGATACCTATCGCCATTGTTCATAGGTATATTATACCACAATTTCTAATAAAAATCTATTAAATACCCCACATGCCAAAACAAAAAAATCCGCGAAAATTCGCGGAAATCCTGGTGCCGGCTGTCGGACTTGAACCAACGACCCTCTGATTACAAATCAGATGCTCTACCAGCTGAGCTAAGCCGGCAACGAGCATTACTATACATTGTTATAAAAAAAATAGCAAGTGTAAAAATTCATAAATTACTTGCTTTTGATGTCCCGCGGGTAAATCATAGGCTTATGATTAAATTACCTGAACTTTTGGCGCCGGCCGGAACGCTGGACGCATTTAAAACGGCCATTTTATATGGCGCTGATGCAATATATGCGGGACTGCCCGGTTTTTCTATGCGCGCCCGTGCAAAAATTACCACCGAAGAGGTAAAGGCCGGAATCGAATTGGCACATGCCGCTGGGAAAAAGGTTTATTTGGCCTTTAACCTGTTTGCACATGATGCAGAATATGCAAATCTTTCGCGGGTCAGTGAAACAATACGCTATCTGCGGCCTGATGCGCTGATTGTTTCCGACCCCGGTATTGTAATGTGGGTGCGTGAAAATCATCCCGATATTCCGATTCATATTTCAACCCAGGCAAATATATGTTCGGCGCGTTCTGTAAAATTTTGGCAGGCGGCCGGTGCCCGTTTATGTGTTCTTGCGCGTGAGGTATCGCACAGTGAATTCAAATCGATACGCGCGGCATGCCCTGATGTTGGGCTGGAAATATTCGTTCATGGTGCGATGTGCATGTCGTATTCCGGGCGGTGCCTGTTGTCTAATTTCGTGACCGGGCGTCCGGCAAATCGTGGGGCGTGCGCCCAGCTGTGTCGTTGGAAATACGACGTTATATTGCGCGAGCGCGAATCGGGCCTGGAAATGCCCCTGGAAGAAGATGAGCGCGGCGCATATATAATGAACTCAAAAGATTTGTGTTTGATGCCCCGCCTGGGCGAGGTTGTCGCCGCCCGGCCGGATTCTCTGAAGATAGAGGGGCGCAACCGCAGCGAGTATTATGTGGGCAGTGTAGTGCATGCATATCGCTGTGCGCTGGATGCATATGCCGCCGCCCCGGATAAATTTGACCCGGCGCCTTTTATGGCGGCGTTGAATGTTTTAGAAACACGTGGATATACGACGGCTTTCTTTGATGGGCCCGTTGGTGCCGACGCGCATGATTATAATACCACGCGATCTACGTCAGAATATCATGCCGCCGGGGTTATAACGGCCGTTAATTCTGATAAGATTACATTGGAATTGCGAAATGAAATAAAGGCGGGCGATGAAATAACATTTATACTGCCCGGAACAATGGATAATGTATCTGTATTGCTAGAGCGGATTATAAACGCGGCCAACGGCGCGGATGTTCCAAAAATGGCCGCGGGCCAGCGTAACAGCATAATTATTCCGCGCCAATGGTTGTGCGGTGCACCTGTGGAAAATTTCGCGGTAAACGTTCTGGCATATAAGAAAAAGAATAAATAAATCCCCGCAAAATGCGGGGGATTTTTTTACAGTTGTTTTTTTACTCGCCTTCTTCCTGCTGCTCGGCCGCGCGTGCGGCGGTCTCTATTTGCAACAGTTGGTTTTCCAATGCGGTGCGTTCTGATGACTTATATCCCGTTTCTGTCGGGGTGTCCGGCGCCGGGACCGGTGCCGGTGCTTTTTTATCAGACACGGTTACTGTTTCTGTTGTGGGTTTTGGTTTGTCGGACACGGCCGGATTGATAAGATTGTTGTATATCTCAATCGCTTCTCGTGTGCCGGCCAGGTCGCGCTGTAACAGCTTGTTTTCGCCACCAGGCAAGAACCACTTGTTTAACTTTATTGCGGTTAACTGCATTATTGGTCGCGTGCGTGCCTGGGCAATCCATCGCGGCAGTTCGGGTGCGTCCGAATAGTACCACAATGCCGCCCAATAGACCACGCCCATAACGACAATTCCGCGTACAATTCCGAATATAACCCCCAACGTGTGGTCCGTGACATTCATCATGCTTTCCTGGATTTTATCGCGCAGTTTTTGGTTAAAGAAACCCACCACCAATAAAATCACAAAGAATACGATGAAATACGACGACACCAGCGTCCCAACCGTTGATTCGGCCAGTCCGAACCATTTCTGCAACAGCCCATCCAGCATGGGCGAAACGAAACGAGCGGTCACTGCGGCGACAACCCATGACAAGGTTGCCACCGTTTCATATATTCCACCGCGAATTGTTGCCCACACTGTGGACGCCAATATAACGCCGATATATATGTAATCAAGACTTGTTAAATCAAACATGTGCGTTTCGCCTTATTTTACGTGCCGGATATCTGGCTTAGTTACGCTTTCCTTTTTTCAACAGGACAAACCCCAGTCCCGCAACCAGTGCCACCAACAGGCCCCAGAACCAGATTGTGGAATTGCCTTCTGTTTTGTTTGACTGCGCCGCCGCGGCATCATACTCGGAAATTGCGTTTGCACGCTCCGCATTGGCGGCCTTAAAACCCTCGGCATCCTTTTCCATTTCAGCCTTGTTTTCTGCCGCTGTTTTCTTTTCAGCATCGGACATATCCGCTTCTACCGCGGTGCGCAAATCGTCCTGCATAAAGTCGGCATAACCCTGAAAGCATTTTTCGCCGACAACCAAAACAGGCACGCCACCGGATTCGTATTCACATTTTGTCAGTGTTTCCTGAAACATTGGCAGGTTTTTTTCATCCATTACATTGACTTCTGTAACCTTGATTGTCGGATATTCGTAAACCAGTGCACTGCTGATGAAATCGCGGGCATGGTGACAATGCGGGCATGTTGGCGAATAATAAACGGTAATATCCGCGGCGGATGCCGAACCAATAAACGCCAGCCCCATCATGGCCGATATAACAGATGTTTTTTTCATGTTTTCTCCTTTTTGACATGTAGATTATAAAAATACGTCAGTTGCGGTGCAAGACCTTTTTAATGTAAATATCGCAAAAAATTCCTGTTGTATTTTATGCCTATGATACGCACAATGTACATTGATATAATAACGGAGGCTTTATAATGTTTACTTTATCTCAGTTCCCTCTGCCGTATGCGTCTGATGCGCTGGCGCCATACATCAGCAGTGACACCATATTTTATCATCATGGCAAGCATGTTGGCACATACATTAAAAATCTGAACGATTTGATTGCAGGTACGGCGTATGCGGATATGCCGTTGGTAGATATCATAAAAACATCTATTAACCGCGACCCAAAGGTGTTTAATAACGCCGCCCAGGTTTACAATCATGATTTCTTTTTTCATTGTCTGCGCCCGGCAAAGGAAGAGATGCAGATGCCCGCGGAACTGGCGGCGGCATTTGGCGGTGCCGATGCATTGAAAGAGCAGTTTCGTACCGCGGCTCTGTCTGTTTTTGGCAGTGGCTGGACATGGATTGTTCGTGATGGCGATGCATATAAAATAATTACCACTGCAAACGCCGATACGCCGATTGCACATGGTTTGACGCCGGTATTTACCCTGGATGTGTGGGAACATGCATATTATCTGGATTACCAGAATCGTCGTGCGGACTTTATAGATGCGGTTCTTGATAACTTGGTTAATTGGGAATTTGTAGCAGAAAATATGAAAAAATAAAAAACGGGGGCGATACCCCGTTTTTTTTGATATAATATCTTGGGTAAATAATATGGAGCGGAAAGAATGAAGATAGCTATTATCGGAATAGGTGCAGTTGGTGCGGCGGTTGCAACAGCGGTTGCTGGTACGGGTTTGGCGCGTGAAATGGTTTTGTTTGACAGAGACGGCCTGCGCGCACGTGCCGCGGCCGAAGATTTAGGGCATGCGTCTGCTTTTTCCTATGATGTAAAGATAACGGCTGTTAATAATTATCGCGGCATTCGGGGCAGTGACATAGTAATAATTGCCGCCGGTGCAAATCAAAAGCCGGGCGAGACACGGACCGACTTGCTGGAAAAGAATGTTGCGGTTGTATCGGACATAATTCCGCGTGTAATGGCCAATACGGATACAAAGCGTGTAAAAATAATTGTTGTTACAAATCCGCTGGATGTGATGGTTATGCTGACCCAGAAACTGTCAAAACTGCCGGCGGGGCGTGTGATTGGAACGGGTACTATGCTGGACACGGCGCGTCTGCGCACTATATTGGGGCGTGCGCTGGGGGTGTCGACCAGGGCGGTTCATGCATACGTTCTGGGCGAGCACGGCGACAGCAGTGTCGTTGCATGGAACGCGGCCAGCGTTGGTGGCCTGCCGCTGGATGATTTTTGCCGCCAGACTAAAAATTCTCTGACCGCGGCATCGCGCCAGACGATTGAATATCGGGTTCACAATGCGGCGTATGAAATTATTCGTGGTCGTGGCGCCACATGGGATGGAATTGGCGCGGCGGTTGCCGATTTGGTTCGATGCATTGCAAACGACGAACGCCGTATCCTTACCGTCAGTATGGTCGAAGGCACGGGCCGTGCGGCATTGGCGATGTCGTTGCCCCGCATTGTTGGCGACGCCGGTGTTGTCGCCAGCCTGCGTCCGCGGCTTTCCGTTTCGGAATCTGCCGGCCTGCGTAAATCAGGCAAGATAATTCGTGCAAATTTTGATGCGATTGGGAAATAAAAAACGCGCCCATGTGGCGCGTTTTTTTAATTATGATATTTGCTTGATATGCTTTTGTGCGGCCATATACAGTAATATTTTTTGCCGCATCTGATGCGGTTCGATGTCTTTGGCCGCATGTGCGTTTGTTTTGTCTTTTTGTTTATAGCGCTCAATCTGTGTGTTTATGATACGCATTGCGTCGCCTATTTGTTTGGCGCGTGCCGAGTTCCATTCGTGTCGCTGTTCAGGATTGCAATCCAGTTTTTTGTCCTTGTTTGCATTTGTCATTATAATCTGGGACCATTTTGCGTTATGTGCGGCAAAAATCTGATTTAAATACATTGCCGCCGGGTTTGATTTATCCTTGGCACCAATCATTGACTTTATCTGTTGCAGTGCCTTGAACCAGGCCGCGCCCAGATTTTGTTCGCCCTGTGCCCAATTTGCCCCGGATAATCCAAAGAACAGATTAAAATAAGCATCGGAAAGTTGTTTTTTGTCTGCCTTTTCTAACTGTTTTTCTGGCGTGCCGGCGTTTTTCCCCATTAAGATTGCCATGTTTTCCTGTATTTCCGGATTCATTTTGCCACCTCTTTATTCTTTCTTTTTATATGTAGGCCGCGGCATAGGACTTTTCAAGTATCATGTCAAGATAATCTTTTTTTTGACATTATTCCTATTGAGTGCCACCCTATATGTGTTCGTGTCATAAAAACGTGTCTGTTGCCAAGAATGGGCGGGCATGGATGCGGACCCCGGTCTTGCCAATAATGGGGGCTGTGGACTTCATCAAAGAACAAGGAGTTATACTGATGAAAAAATCTATTAAGCTGGCGATGGTAACGACAATGTTGGCGGCGCCGGCAATGGCGGACACTGTTCCGATGCCATATAACACATTGAATTCAAACATGGAAAACCCGCTGTATATGCCGGGCAAGCGTGTTTTTTATTCTAAACTGTCAAATGGCCTGATGTTAAAGGTTGCAGACGATTCCCAGGCGCACAAGGACAAGCACCACGACGGCGCGGTAGAGTTCCCGATTATCCGTATCCAGGAAGAAATGGGTTATGGTATTACCGATCGTTTGGCGGCACATTTCTCGGTTCAGTACACACACGACGACGATATTCAGCGTACCGGTCTGTCTGCGGGTCGCTTGGGGCTGACATATCGCTTGCTGAACCTGTATAACGGTTTTGTATGGGATATTTATGGTGATTTGCACTTGGGCGGCTTGGGTGAAATGCGCGGCCAGTATAATATCTCTGGCGACGCCGAAGTGGCTCAGAATACAATGGCACAGCAGATGCCTGCGATTATGGCTGACAAATTAACACCAGAAAAGGCCGCAGAGAATGCATTAGGTGCGGCTTTGCTGAATGCGCATGGTGTAATCGATTATGATAACTATTCCAATGGTATGTGGGGTTTCCATGTCGGTACCAAGGTGGGTAAGGTTTGGGATAAATTAACAACATCCGCATTTGTTGAAGTATTGCGTACATTTGGTGACGATAACAGCCGTATTCGCATTGCGGGCAGCAACACACCGATTTTGCCGGGCTATTCGACTGCGCTGGTTTTGGCACTTAAGGGGGCGCCATCTGAAATTGCCGCAGAATTCAAATCCACGACAGAGGTTAATGCCGGCTTGAACGCGTTCTATCAGTGGACGTCGAAATGGTCGACCGGTGCATGGTTCCGCTATGAACATCATGCCGACCAGGGCATAGAAAAAATCACAACCAAGGTTGCGCCTGATTTGGAACCGGTAAAAAAGGCGTTGGAAAACAAGCTGTCGGATATGAACGACGGATTTGATGATTATATCATCGGTTTGTCCCTTGCGCATCAGTTCACAGAACATGCCCAGGTTGCATTGTATGGCGAATACACGTTTGACACGGCGCACGAACGTTCCCAGAACGGTACGGATGCCAAGGTTGAGGCCGGTGTTCGCGTGAACTTTAAGTTCTAAAAAGAAAAAATATAAACAAATATTGGACAAGTAAAAGCCCCCGCCCGGGGGCTTTTTTAATGTTTTGCGCTCAGACTTTTTTATGTTATAATGTACCTGAAAGGACTAGAGAAATATTATGAAAAAATTCGGCTTCGGCGCCGCTTTGTTCGGCTTTTTATTAGGTGGGCATGGTGCGGCCATGGCGGCATACCCCGCACACCAGGCGTACCAGGCGACAAATGCCCAGGGCCAGATGGTATATCTGCCCGGGAATTCTGTCACTGTTTCAAATGGGGCGGTTATGGGGAAAAATTCTGTTGTCATTCCCAACAGTGGCAATGCCGCACCCACAACACGTATAACAGGTGCGTTGCCGCGCGTCGGCACCGCGGCCAGCAGTGCAGGGCGCCAATATTACCAGCCCGCTGATTATGATCGTCTGGCCGATAGTGGGTTGTATATCGGTGTTTCTGTTGCTTACTCCGCATCAATTATGGGCAATATTCATGCAGACTATACCGGCGAACAAAATGCATTTTTCGTTCCTGGTGCATTTAAAGATGCAGATTTTGACTCTGATACGGTTATTCCGTTACAGCTGTCGGTTGGTGCGGCCATTAATAACGATATCCGAATAGATTTTTCGTATCTGCGTTATTCCGGCCTGGAATATCCGGGGCGTGTGGAATCATCCAATGGTGCCGGTGGCTATGTTGAAACAACAGTTGACGGTGGCGCGATAACCTCAAATGCAACAATGTTAAACCTATATTATAACATTGATACGTTTACCGGATATATTGCCGGCGGAATGTTGCGGCCATATATCGGTGCGGGTGTTGGTATTTCGTTGAACACGATTGCGGACTATGTCGTATATGACAATACTTTTTATTCTGAAAAAGAGCCTGCATATGCGGCGGCCGGTGAATTAACCGGTATTTCGGATATTTACGCATATCATAACGGCGGAACCGAGGAACAGTTTGCGTTCATGCTGGAAGGCGGTGTCACAACAGAATTGGATAATGGGCTGAAACTGGACTTTTTTGCGCGCTATGCCAACCTGGGCAAGGTAAAGACATCGGGCAGTATCATCGTATCCCAGACAGAATGGCTGGGGGATGGTGCCGGCGGCGAGGTTGTGGCCCCATATGACAGTGTTTTCCATTATACGAACTGGTATGAAAGCGGACGTATCAGCATGGTTGATGTTGGCGCACGCGTTCGACTGCAGTTCTAAAAAGCTATTTCAGGCGTGCCGAACATTGATGTTTCGGCGCGCTTAGTAAATACAACCGGGCGAGAGAGAATGAGACCTAAATCCATAATTTCATATTATTCATTATTGGCCGGATTGCTGGCTGTTTCGCCGGCGGCGGCCGGTGTTCGCGTTGGCAATTTATCGCGCAGTTATGCGGATTCTTATAATCAGGTAAACGGCCTCAGGATGGGGACGGTCGGTGGTGCGCATGCTGTGGACGGCCGGAATCAAAACAATTCAGCTCCAGTGACGGGGCCTGTTGTTAATGGGGCGGGTGTTACGTCTGCGATTGATAATACGGGGGCAACCGTGTCATTGCCAATTCGTGTGGCAAATGCCGATTTGGCAAAGCGTATTGGTCTGGGTGAAACTGTTGGTCGTGTAAACATGGGAACCTTGGAATCGTGCAGTCGGATTTACCCTGATGGCGATTTTGCATGGGATACCCCGACCGGCGGTGTTGGTGCGGGCGGTGCCCAGACATGCGTCGCCGTGGTTGAAATGCGGGCTGTTAATGCCGATGGTCGCGGCACGGACGAAGTTCTGGCGCGTGTTAATCTGGCCGCGGGCGACAGTATAAAGTGTAATATATCCGAATTTCCGGAATACAGTTATCTCGATGCCGCGACCAAGATAGAGTTCCCCGCCGACCGAGAGCCCACGATGGACGACGTAATTGCCCAGATGAATAAAGAACAGAAACAAAATGCGGGCTTAAAAATTGCGGCCGGTGCGATAATAGGTGGCATTGGCGGAAATATGGCCGGCAAGCCAGAGCGTGGTTCCGACAGTCTGCTGGGGACCGGCAAGGGCAAGATGCAGGGTGCGGCCATTGGGGCGTTGTCTGGGGCGGCGATAATGGCGGGTAATTCATATGCCGGCAAGGTTGGCGGTGATGTCATATTGTCTACGGGGGTAAATGCGGCCGCCGGCGGCGTTATGGGTAACATCATGGCATCGGGCAACAGTGTTTTGCGTGTCGAAGAATGTGATGTAAACGGCGTAAAGCAGAGTTGTTTGTGGGGTTCTGTTATCAAAACCAAGGATTGGAGCCTTAACGATGCAGATGGCAACCCAGACAAGACCGCGTATTACAACATCTCTTCGCGTGAGGTTTATGAGTGCGATGTTAATGGCAAACAGTGTAAACCAAAGAGTCTTGCAAACATTGTTCTGGCTGGAAATATAAAGGTTTCATCCACCGGGCTGTCTGCAAAAGATACCGCCAAGATAAAAAGTAATTCCGAAAACTTGTTTGGTATAGCAAGATCTGCAGACGATCCGACGGCCGGCATGGTTGCCACGCCCTATAACGAGGCCATGCACAGTAATACTGGCATGCTGGTAAAGATAGAGTCTGCATCCGAAGAAGAGGGCATGCCCATTCGTGCCATAATTCCGGGTGTAAATAACAAGACATTTGGACTTAAAGCCGAAGACTGGGCCGGTATGAACAAGGCTGGCCTCCAGGTGTGGGGGCGTGACTATAACGGTGATGCATACGCCTTGGACAAGAATGAATACACTATTGATAATTTTCGCCCGTTGACAATTGATGCAGAAGATGGCGGCATAATTGATATCAGCAACAAGGCGCGCATGAAGAGCACATTGACCGGTGCCGGTATCGGCGGTGCCATGGGTGGATTTGTCGGATACCAGGGTGCCCAGAGTGATATTGACCAGCGCTGGGTCAGCGAGGTTCGCAACTATAATGACTCGCTTGGGCGGGTGTATTGCATAACCGGGCGTCGTTATATGGGGCGCTATAATGACATGGTAATTATTCCGTCAATGTCAGAACAGTAAAATGCATTGCCCCCGCAACGGCGGGGGATTTTTTTATAGCATTTAACGCACAAATAGGATATGGTGCCACTTGTAATAGGGAACCTATTATGCGAGATTAGTACTCTCGCCCAACAACCGCCTGCGCAGGCGTAAAATGCCAATCCCATCCCGGGGGTTGGATGCGGTGAATATATGGAATAAGCCGTAAGCATGTTGTTGTGCGAAGTACTAACTTCAGCCCCCGCCCTGTATTACATGGCGGCTTTTATATTTTCGTAAAATATTATGGCAATGCCATAATCTCGAATATATAATTTGGTGTGGCGCGTAATGGAAAAAACTGTTACCAGCGCGAGGCGTAGAAAACCTCAAGTACACGATCGCCTGTTGTGTTACGGGCGTTAAACTTCCAACCCGTGGTTGGAGGCGGGTCTTATATATTGAAAGGACCCGGGCAATTCATAGTGTATTGTTTTTCTACCCTCCAACCACCAATGTTTTCAGGTGGTTTTTTGTTAAAGCCTAACAGGGGGAGAGACCGATGAAAAAGAAAGCCGCTGAAAATGCGTTTGCGCCCGATTCCAACGAATTGAAAAGAGAAAGTGGGGTAAATATACCGGAATCAGAATTTCCGGCGCCATTGATTTATAAACTATCAGAATTTTATCGACGCTGGCCGGATTATCCGACGGGCATTGTTGAAATAGCCATCCTCGCGCGTATTTTGCATACTGAAATGGACAAGTTTTTACATCGGCCGCATAAACAGGTAACGCAAATATATTTCGACTGTGATGCCGCCGACAAACATTTGGTATAAAAAATCCCCCGCTGTTGCGGGGGGATTTTTTTACTTCGCATCCGGTGCGATTGCCGCCACCGGGCAAATTGCTGCACATGTGCCGCATGATATGCATTTTGCTGGGTCGATAACACATTTGCCATCAGGGCCGACAGATATTGCCATAACCGGGCATGCCCCCATGCACGTATGGCATGCGATACATTTTGCCGGATCAATTTTATATGCCATTTTGTATACTCCTTAATTACGATTCATCAGGCTTAACAAATATTGGAACATTGCCACAAACGATATATACATATGCAGTGCCCCCAGCACAGCCAGCTGGTTGCGCTGTTTTTCGTCTTGTGTAACCGCATATGCGCGTTTCAGCGTCTGCATGTCCAGCGCCGTAAACAGCGCAAACACCAATACACCGATTAAGCATACGATTGTTGCAAATGTACTGCCCAGGGGCCATATAAACGATGCAACACCGACCAGAATCAGGCCGATCATGCCCATTTGTAAGAATATGCCCATAAAGGATAAATCTTTTACCGTTTTATATCCGAACAATGCCATTGCACCGAACATCAGCGCCGCAATAATGAATGCATACAGTATCGACAGCGGATTAATCGCCAGTGCACCCCAAATCAGCGGTGTCATGCCAAATCCCATTAATACGGCATACAGCGCCAACAGCCCCGCCGCCGTTCCAGGTTTCAGCGAGAATGCACGCACCTGGGCCCATATTGACAGTGCCAATGCGCCGAATATAACGATGTAGAACAGTGCCGACATTCCGCCTTCATTTACCAACAGGCGAATTCCACCACCATATATCGTAAACCAGGACACCAATGCCGACAGCCCCACCGCCCCAAACATCAGTGCAAAGATTCTTTTAAAATACAGCTCTATCCCGCCGCCATTTTGTGCGGAAAGAAGTTTTTTGGTATTTTTTTCCACCATTTATTTTCTCCTTGTTATTTGGATTATATATAATATAATTTGCGCAGAAATTCAAGAATAAAAGGAAAATATAATGAACATTGCACCTGTCAGAACAATAAAAGTGACAGACACATTGGGCCATCCAGCTCCAGATGAGATAATGTCAATGGAAAGTCATAAACGGCGCAAGAATGTATTGACTGCATTGGATGCAATACTGGTTCAGCGTAATCGGGAATTACAGGAAGAACTGGTAAAACCAAATCCGGATAAGGAATATATTGCAAGACGTATTGCTATAATAAATAATATTAAAAATACCCTTCGGGCGGCTCAACGATAAAATATTTTTTATGGCAATCACTATAAATCCAATTTCTCCGGTTGCATTTTCCATATTTGGACTGGATATCAGATGGTATGCGCTGGCGTATATCGCTGGGTTTATAATTGGCTATTTTCTTTTCAAATATCTGGCATCCCGCCGCAATAGCGGTGTTTGTATATCCAAAAAGCAAATGGATGACCTGCTTACCTATGTTATATTGGGTGTTATTCTGGGCGGCCGTCTGGGGTATGTGCTGTTTTATAATCTGCCGTTTTTCCTGGCACATCCGTTGGAAATATTTGCCGTATGGCACGGCGGGATGAGTTTTCATGGCGGCCTGATTGGTGTAATTGCCGCCACATTTCTGGCCGGGCGGAAAATGAAAATTAATCCGTGGCGCATGTTGGATTTAATGGCGGTTGTCGGGCCTATTGGATTGTTCTTTGGCCGTATTGCGAATTTTATAAATATGGAGGTTATGGGCCGTCCCACGTCGAACCCCTGGGGGGTTGTGTTTGCTGGTACTGGCGATGTAATCCCGCGTCACCCAAGCCCCTTGTACGAGGCCGCAACCGAGGGTGCGCTGCTGTTTATTATAATGCTGTGCCTGTATTGTTTTACCGGTCTGCGTCGTCGTCCGGGGGCGCTGGCGGGAATGTTGGGTATGTTGTATGCAGTATTTAGAATCTTTTGCGAACAGTTTCGCGCCCCCGATGTTCAGATTGGTTTCTTGACCAGCTGGGGGCTAACCATGGGTCAGTTGCTGTCGGCGGCAATGTTTGCGGCCGGTGCGGTAATTTTTTCTATTTCGCTAAAGCGCAAACAAGTAGGGACGGATTGTAGTAAATGAAAAATTACAATTGCGTTTTAAAAAAAATAGGATAAAATATTTTGGTATAAAGTTTCGGATGGTTGGCAGAGCGGTCGAATGCGGCGGTCTTGAAAACCGTTGAGGGTGCAAGCCCTCCGGGGGTTCGAATCCCTCACCATCCGCCAGGAATCAGTTATATTTTGAATATGTAAACATATCACGCGCAGGGCCCCGGAAAATTGGGGCGTTTTATTTATAACTCATCCATGGTATATCGTGAATTTTTAGAAAACGGCAAATAAAAAACACTTTCTATACATTGGCCTTTTTCGCCCTGGCAGTAGGTTTCGGGATTATATTTGATGCTTTGGTGCAATGGCAAAGATTTTCACCACACTGCACGGCATCAAATAATTCCTGGGGTATGATTGGGGCATGTTCGCCACGGGCGGTGGTGCCGGTAACCTTGCACTCAACATAACCCAGATATATCTTACTGCGTAGCATTCTGTGCAATGCCATTTTCTTGATTGGATTCCCGCCAATAACGCGACCGCCGTGCGTCGCCCATTTCTTGGCATAAATCCCGATGGTGGGCAGGTGTGGGAGAAAATAGAATGTGCAGAGTTAGAACCTGAGCCGGAACAATTGGATTTGTTTAAATAACACTTCCTTTCTCATAACGGTAGCTCCCGCTTTATTAGCTGTAACGCTTGTTAGGATTTTCCGGTGTAATAAATTCTATTGAAGTCCCGTAGTGTTTCTTTAGCAATATAACGCGTCAAATATAATGTATCGTGTATATAAGCTGTGTTGGCTGTTTGACGGACAGTATTCCTGATAGGAGAGGTTGGCGTGAAACAGACTTCATAATATTTTTTAGTAATTCTTCTTTGCCAAAAAAATTTTTAAGGGGGAATATTTGCTCATTATTTTTTATAGCTAAGATATCTAAGTGTATCTCTGTCTCATTATCATCGCATTTTTTTAAGGTCAGTATAGTTGCATTTGTATTCAGAGTTAGGTAATAATCAGACTTTGTTCCTAAATCCTTATTGGCAGCACAGCTCATACATACTGCAAGTAAAGCAATGATAATATTTGAATTCAACTGCATTATATTATTAGAGTCTATGCTGATAATTTGTAATGACGGATCACTAGTGCCCCCTATAATGTTGAAATTGCTAGGAATTGATTTTCCATGATGGATGTGACATCGAAATATATGATACACAATTTCAGCCAAATCTGGCCCAAAGCATCCACCTACAACACGTCCTTTTTCATCCGTTATTTTTATACCTGGATAAAATTTCCAAGCCTCACATTCTGGTAATCCCATAAAAGGTTCCATAATCCAGTAATAATTGCGTAGTAAATTTATATAGTCGTATCTTGAAATATAATCTTTGTTATACCAGTTTCTAGCAGTTCCTTCTATTGCCAATGTTGCAAAGTTAAATGCGGCTGTGAAATCTTGGGTGTTATAGGCATCAAGTGAGCGTTCTATGTTTCGAATTAATTCGGTCATTTATTTATTCTTTTAGCTATGTATATAGGGATATTTTTGATAGGTTACAAGGTATATTCTTTTACAAGAAATCTACGACAAATGATATCGTAAGGATGTAATTTGTAAAAAGAACAGTAGGTGTTACAAATTTACAATCTCAATATCCGGGAACTGGGTGGCGATATATTCAGCGGCGAGTCTGCGGTGACATTGTAAAGCGCTCTTCTCGGTGCAGAGTAAGCATATTCGGTCAAGGTCGGGCGGGGCGAGCCCATCGGTCGGATGGCGTGTGGTCAGCAATTCATGGTACATACGCTCATAATCAGGCCAGGTAATGCGGCCGTCTTTGTAGCCGGCAAGGATTTCGGTGCTTGGGGCGAATTCTGTATGGTATTCATATCGGTCGCCCAGTGCGGCGGCCAAATTTGTGCCGCTATAAAACGGAACAAAACGACTGGTGCGCCACAGCCGAATATCCCAAACGCAACTTGCTTGGGTCGCGTTCAGGATATCCATAAAATCGTCGGGCTTTTTGCCACTGAAGCCAATCGTAAAAATCTTTGCCATATCAGTACAAAAATAGCCCGTTTAGCATCAAATAGCAATGATTTTCCTGCATCAGGAACTTTCGTGCCAATCCTATGCGGCAATGAGCGTACTGACTGTTGGAAATAGCATTGTTCAGACTTTTGATGTCTTTATCTTTTTCAAATATATCACGTAAGTACTTGCAACTGACCTTTAATTCATAGGTTTGTTTGGAATAGTCCGTAATACGGGCACGCAATTTACCGTCTTCTGTAAAGAATTCAATATTGTGTGCCGGAATCAATATGGCACCTAACGAAGGACATTTGGTTTTCTGTGGCACATAGGCATTTTCTTTGACGTGGTGATGGAATATGCCTTGTGTGTCTTTTTCCTCTTATGTTTGTGCAATGAATGCTTACAAACCGAGTCGAGTCAAGATATTAAGTATTGCTTGTAGTTATATAGTTGTTTGCTATGATTAGACAAATGGGAGAAATTAATGCCAACAACTCGACATACTTTTGTTTGTCCAATATATAATATTGATGTAGATAATGATGTTTTGGGTGTTGATTATAATGGTTATATAATTATTTCTGCATCTGAATTTCACGAAAATTATGTGTCTCAATTATATTGTGATAATATGGGATTATTGGATGATATAAAATTACCGCAGCTTGGTTCAATAGTTGACCGGCCCACGGCTCGGTATATTATAATTTCTTATATAGATTTAGAAGATGGCTATAACCAAGATGTTATATCAGCTAATAACAAAAAGATAGATGAATTCTTTTGTGGCTTTTGCTTCGTAATAATGGCATTGAGATGGTTAGCCCCTGGAAATATACAGGTAAATAATGCTTATGTTTTATCAAGCAGAAGTGCAAGAAGAAGAGATTTTGGGATTTCTACACCATTGTATGGGCTAAGTAATATGTATACTGAAGGAACCACTCTTTTGTTCCTTAATAATTATAGAATAACAGATGTTCTTTTAAATAGAGCGATTGAGCTCGGACAGAAAATAATAGATAATTATAGTGCCATCGAATATCCAGCGGTATATTTTAATCAGTATTACCAAACATATCATTTGCAAGATAAATTAATAAAGTTAATGACTTTGCTTGAAACTAGTTTAATGGGAGATAGTCCGATTGAAAAGCAATACGCATTAATTTGTCGTGGATGTTATTTTTTGAATAAAAATATCGGGTTAACCTTAAAATGTGCATATTCAATCAGAAGTGAATATTTACATTCTGGTGATATTAAGCAGAAAACAGGTAAAAAAATTCAACAAATTGTGAATAAGCAAAATGAATGGGAAGCTTTATTTGTTTTTATAACGGAGTATCTCGAATTTATTTCTAGAGAAGTTTTAAATAAGTTATTTTTAGAAATTCTGGCTACAGGACATAAAATAGACCAAATAGATCGCGATTTAGATGAGCAAATTTATGCCAAATTAAGTAGCTCCTAGTTTTGGGTATTTAATCAGTTGATTTAAGTAATTCTTTATGCGAAACTGAAATTGAACTTATTGGGAATTGGGTTCGGGATTTGCCCAGAGACGGCGGAACATTCGCTTGTTAACACCAACTCCCCGACCGCCATTATCCCATGGCGGTTAAATATTATCTATGGGAAGTAAATAATGTCACATGAAATTCTGTTGAAAGATATTTTGGATGGGATAAAGGTAGATTCGTCTGCAAATCGTCGGCGCAAGCTGCGTTTCAATACTTCATGGATTGATCAGGATACAAAGATATTCAGAGATTTCCGGTCAATGTATATGGATAATGACGAATGTTTTGTGCCATGGACTTTGTCTACTCGGTCGAATAAGCAAAAAAGACTTAGTGACATTGACACGGTTTTTCAGTTTATTGAAATAGAACCGCATAAATGGTTGTTTGTAGGCGCATATGAAATAATTGACTTGAATTTGTCTGCGTTTGACAAAGTTATTGGTAAACCATTTGATTATGCAAATGCAAAAAGATTGGCCGAATTTGATAAGTTATCTGACAGATTAGTGGTGGAACACACTAATACACCAAAGAAATTTTTTTATACTGATCCTAATATAATTGACAATGTAAAGGTTTATACTATTTTGCCGCGACCGTATCGCGGTTCTGCAGAAGAGTTTCCAGGATATGAAAATGTATGTAAAGATTATAAATCATTGTCGCATTGTATAAAAGACTCTGCGTGGCATGATGCCCTATGCAATGTATATGGTGTATATGTTTTGACTGATACAAAAACTGGGAAATTATATATCGGGTCTGCAACGGGGGCGGATGGAATATATGGCCGGTGGCAAACTTATCTGAAAAGGGGATATGATGATTCTGATAAAGACTATCCGAATAAAAAATTGAAAGAGTTGGTAAAAAAAGAAGGTATTAAATATATCCAGGATAATTTTCAATACAGCATATTAGAAATTTTCCCAAAGACAGATATTGGATGCAATAAAGCGTTAGAACGCGAAAGTTATTGGAAAAATGTATTCAAAACGCGTATGTTTGGATATAATGATAACTAGGAATATCTAATGCTGTCAAAAGAGAAATGGGCTTTAGAATAGGCAGAATACAAAGACGTTAGTTGTAACTTTGGATATACCATATTGCATAAGACGGGTAATACAGAATACTTGTCGGGCGCGTTTCGCAGTGCATTTGCAGAATGGACGACATTTAAAGATATAGAAAGCATGGCGTCTTTTATCGCGCTGTTATTATCTAGCCGGGTATTGATTGAAGTTGATGTTTTATCAGCAGAGATATTTCCAGAACTGGAGCAATCTAAAATATTACAGTTTGCGCCGGGAATGTTAGATACATCAACCTTTCAATATATGGCTTTTAATGATGCAATGGCTGTGCCGGAAGTTCGTGATATAGAGGCAGGCGTTGGCCCATGTTTATCTATTTTTACCGCTTTGCCAGAATTGCGCGAAATCCAAGATTTGGATAAGCGAATATTTATATATGTTGATTTTAGACGCGTTTAGGATTGGTTGTGCCGGCCAAGCCGTCAGATGTCGCCCCGGTGGCACTGCTGGTCTTCGTCAGTCAGCGCGGGAATGGCATCCGCTTTCGGATCACTTGCTCCATCACCGTCCAGAATTAGGTCAATCTCGGCGGTCTCAAAACCGGAGATTTCCAGATTGAAATCCAGGTCCAGGTTGCTCAATTCACTGAATTCCAGATTCAACAATTCGATACTCCATTTGCCGAGTTCCGTAAGTTTGTTGTCCGCGATGCGGTACGCGCGTTTTTGTGCATCCGTCAGATGCGACAGAATAATTGCCGGCACTTCGATCATGCCGGCATCCTTGGCCGCCGCCACGCGCCCATGCCCGGTGATGATTTCCAGATTCTCGTCCAGCAAGACCGGATTGATAAACCCGAACTCGCGGATGGATTCGCGTATTTTTGCGACTTGGACTTTGGTATGCAGCTTCGGGTTGTTTTTGTACGCCCGAATGTCAGTTATTTTTATGTTTTGGATTTGTAAGTTGGTCATTAGACACTCCGTATAAGTTTTGTTAATCATCACTATAAATTTTTTATAGGGGGGTATATATATGGAAAAGTGAAAGTTTACTTGAGTGTTCGCGCCACGAAACCTATACACTTTCCCTCTTATAAGGCGATCTGAAAGTTTATGTTTTGATATATGGCTAAAAATAATGTGTTATACTTGAAAAAATGGCTGGTGTGATATATATAGAAATATACTATGAGAATTAATAAGTCGGCGGGTTTAAACGAGTCAGAGCATCGTCTTGTAAAACTAGGCGAGAAGGTTTTTATGGGATTATGGAGTTATCCTAATCCCAAAATAAAAACCTCATCAGGAACCCCGGAATTATGTGATTTGTTAGTTGTTTGTGGTAATAATGTACTAGTTTTCTCAGATAAAGATATCAAATTCAATGAGGATAAAGACTTATTAGTGGCTTGGCGCAGATGGGAGCGGAAAGCTATATTAAAATCGATAAATCAGTTAAGACATGCCGAAAATATTATAAAAGATCATCCAGAAAAAATATTATTGAATGATACAGATCCTTTTCCTTTGTCATTTCCTGCAAAGAGGGATTTAAAAATACGTTTAATATGTGTGGCAAATGGGGTAGCGGAAGCGTGTAAAAGATATTTTGGTAAAGGCTGTACAGGAAGTTTAAAATTTTCTAACTTAAACGGTTATACTCAGGTGTCAGATAAGGACTTGTCTAAGTTACCTGTTAAGGAAAGAGAAGAGTATAAAGAGAGTACGATATTCACTATAGCTGATTATGATTCATTAAAAACCTTTGTACATGTTTTTGATGATTATTCTTTCCCGTTTGTTTTACAGGAATTAGATACATTGACGGATTTCGTTAAATATTTGGAAGAAAAGGAGCGTTTTATAAGATCTGGGGTTGCGGTATGTTATACTGGCGAAGAGGATTTATTATACAATTATTTAAAAGAGTTTGATGAAGAACGCAATTGTCATACATTTGTAAATCCAAAAGAAACTAATGCAAATGTATTTATGTTTATGGAAGAGGATTGGAATTCATTTAAACAGTCCCAACAATATATTGCTCGTATAAAAGCTAACCAAAAAAGCTATTTCTGGGATCAGCTTGTTCAACATAATGCCCAATGTACATTGGCCGGTATTACTAAAATTTTTGCTACTGCGTCAGCAGACTGTGATATTGCTTTTCGGTATATGGCGCTAGAGGATCGATTGTCGCGCAGAGCATTTTCCGATAGAATGATAGCTGCAATCAGCAATTTCCCCGATAATTATACGCCAGACAATCACTATATGAGTGCATTTTTCTCTTTTGTGAATGATGGATTATTGTACATATTTTTACAAATTCCCAAGGAAAACAACAGTTCTCATGGTGATTACTTAAAAGCTAGACGTGATAAAATGCAAATTTACGCCAACTGTGCCAAAGCTAGATGTGAAATAGAGGGTAAGTTTGTAGACAAGGTTATATGTATTGCAACTGAGCCGATGAGAATTGTGAAAAATGTTGATATAGACATAATGCTAATGGATATTAAAGAATGGAATACAGAACTACAGAACCATTGGGAATCGGCACGTCGAAACTTAAACATATTTAGAAAATCATTTAAAGATCTGCAGCATGCAAAAGAAAAAGAATGGCCTGAGTCTCCGATTTTTGTGCAAAAACGAACTAAAAAGATAGGTCAAAATGATAAATGTCCATGTGGTAGTGGATTAAAATACAAGAAGTGCTGCGGAAGTGTTTTGAAACCCAAAAAACAAATACCTTACATATAAATAGGATGTAAGATGCCGGTTTTTAATAGAAATGGAGAAGTGATAGGTGTAATTACAGAAACGCCAGATCCAGAAGGTGATTATGATAAATTTGGTTACGGGGTAGCAATTCCTATGGAATATATAGAACAGCTAGAAAATGAATATGATAGAAAAATAACTTTTATGGATGATATTAATTGTGTGTAATTAAAATTATCTTTATAACTAATCGTTATTATATTAATAAAATCCAAATTTTAATTTCCTATTCTCTATTTCTGATTGTAGCATATCAAAATTGAAATCAGAACGATTTATATTTTTATAAAATTTTAGTAAATGATAATGAAAAGAATTGTGAAATGTCTTTTTTATCATACTATCTAACAAAGTAATATAGTAATCTTCTCTGTTAAGCTCTTTCATTATTTTATATACATTAGATAGTCTAAAATCCGGAGAATCTGCAAGAATAGTTTCATCTAGTATAGATGTAATAGTTGGTTCTAATAGTTCATTTTCAAGAAAGTTTATTCCTTTTTTCACTAATAGTGTAATTATTCGTTTTATCACTCTATCAGATCTAAATGCATATTTTTTCATTTTGTAGTCAAAGAACTCTCTAACAGCAGAATTAAAATTTTCTTTTGTGGTATCGTCGGATAAGCAACTAATAATATCAAAAGCTTGGTAAATTCTATATTCTGATGCTTTCATAATATGAACTTTACCAACATTTATATTAAGTCCAATCTTATATAAAATTTTGGATGCTTCAAAGATATGTTTTTCTGCGGTATACTTATCGTTGCTAAATATTGCCATATCATCAGCAAAACGTATATAAGAAGAACCGGAAGCTTGTGTTAAGTTAAATATGCGTTTGTCAAATTCTCTCAGATAAAAATTTGCAAGCTGTCTGGAACAATCGCCGACTTCGTCTTGCGGTATGCCGGTATGTCGACTAAAATATCCGTCAAAAGGTTTGTTCCAGTAATGTAAAAAGTACATTAGTAAATCAAGTTCATTGCTAAGAGTATTGGGTATTTTATGGCGCAGGCGTTTTTCTAATAAATCAACTTTTATATTGTCATAGAAGTTAGCTATATCAAATATTGCTACATAAAAATCCTCTCCGAATTTTGATTGATAATCTAAAAATACGGAATATGCTTTTCTGGTATATTCATTCCATTCGTTCAACCATGCTCGAATATCTATTGCTGCAGCTGGAAAGTATTGGATTGTATCCAACATAAGAAGGTCTTCAAAATTTTCTATTTCTTTAATTGGATTGCTAAATCTCCAGCCGCCAAATGTTCCTTGTGTCCTATCTTTTATGTCGCATATGTAATCTTGGAGTTTGTTTAAACAGTAAAAATATGCACAATAGTCTGTAAATTCAAACGTTGGTACTATTCTGGCGACATTACCACCTTTGTTAAATATTATATAGTCTCTTGGAATTGTCGGTTGATATGTATTGTTTGAGATGTCGTTATACAAATTAGATAAACCGGTTTGTATATCAATAAGAGGAAACTCTATTAGGGATTGTTTTTTTACATGTTTTGCAAAAGGTAACATTGAAGCGATAAACTCAGACTTAGTTTCATGAATTTGCATAAATTTCCTCTTTTCTGGAATTATAATAGGAAAGTGTTTGGTGGTCCAGAATATAGTTATACCTTGAGAGGTATATCAAAAACTTATGAAGCTGATATGTGTTGCCATAATTATGCCGGGTGTTGCGCCAATAATCATCAATAGTACCTAAATTTTCCCAGATAATACAAAATATTGCTAATTTGTGAGCCGAGATTAGCGATAAGTTTTTATGTTCGTATTCGAAAAAGTGAATAAAATCGCGTAGTTTTTCGGTTTGTATTCAAAATAATTTGATGGTTTTGCAATGATTTTTAGGTTGTCGCCAAATAATGGCAATCTATACCTTGGCGGGGGTGGGGCGGGGATGTTCCCTGATGTGGGCGGGTGAAATCCCTGTTCCTAATATAAAAATTCCCTGTTATTTTTGTGGGAAATTTTGTGAAAGTCCCGGAAATCGGGTGCAACGGGTGAAAACGGGGGCGCCGAGATGCCGAAAGTTCCCTGTTAATCCCTGTATTTTGTTGTATGGCGTTTGCCGTAGAATATTGGTGCGCCGTCAGGAATATATTATTGAAATTGCTTAATCTTTTTACAAAACATCCGATGTCTGTCGGATGTTCTTTTATAGGTTTTAAGGGCCAAATTCGACTTTTGTGGGGGTAAAAATAAACAGGCAACAGTTGTTATAAAAATGAAAACATTGTGTTTACGCCCAACACCCCAGCTGAAAAAGCAACATTTGAAAAGCCGGTTAATACAATGCCTGGTTACTATGCGGTATTTGATGACAAGCAATTTACATTGTATGTGGATGATAAACCGGTAATATCATGGGATGCTGTATCTGGTCGTTCCGGTTACCAAAGCCCAGAATGTCAAGACCAAAAATCCACAGGGCCAATCCCAGAAGGGACGTATGTTGCAAGACAGGAAAAACTACAGTTTATGTCTGCTACAGATTGGCTTATTGGCTGGACGACTAAAGTTACTGATAGGGGTGTTTGGCCCGGGTCTTCAATGTCTTGGGGAAGCTCGCGTGTCTGGTTAGAACCATCAAAAGAAACAAATACGTTTGGTCGAGGTGGTTTCAGTATTCATGGTGGCGAGGAGCCCGGTTCTGCTGGTTGCATTGATCTAACAAGTGAAATGCCAGGGTTTGCAGATTGGTTCAAAAAGAATGGAAAAGATTTAATTATTAAAGTAGAGTATTAAAAACAAAGGCATAAAATGAAAAAAATATTAAACATAACAAGTTATGTCGCGACAATATGTTTGTTTTGTGCCCTGTATATTTTTTTATTTGATTTGGTTTGTATCGGCAAAATTTCAAAATTTAATCATATTTGGGCAAATGCTTGTCAGTTTGATATTGAAGGCGCATATCTAACCTGTATGACAAATTATGATGTTTCGTGCATTGTGTTGTTGTTGCTCATATTATCTTTTATGTTATTGCGGCTAATAAGAGTATATAACAAACGTGTCCTGCTCGTTCCGATTTGTGGTTTTTTATTGTTTGTGTTGTCTGTTATAACATGTTGGGGGCTTGTCTAAAACGTTCCTTCTTTGCTCGTTAGATATGGTACGGTTAACTGTTTCTGGATTCGTATATGCCAGGTCTAGGTGGCGGTAAAACTGGCGTGGTAGTGATTGACGAATGTTATGAGTTCTTTATCGCATATTCGGCATATTTTGGACATTCAAAAAAATACTTGGCAAATTCAGCGTCAATCTCACTAAGCCGTCGTATTGTACCGTCGCTGTCGATAAAAGGTGGATCAACACGCCGCATCTTTTGCGACAGGATAATACCATCTTGGTCGTCTATGGTTGTGCGCCATGCGTCCGGTGCTTTATACATTGGTGAAAAATCAACCCCGGCCAAATGCATTTTGCGTATAACCTGCATATCGTTTAGCTCAAGGAATTCTTCGCGTGTTAAAATTTTCCGCTCTATGGCATTGCGACAAATCCGGGCCAGCATTTCTTCGTAAAACGTAGCGCCATAGCTTGAATAAATCTCTTCGTCGGTCTGATTAAACACGCGTGCGAACATTTTTGCTGATTTTGCATCCTGTAATACAAATCCATCTGGTGTTGCGACGATTGCCCGGCTTAGTGCTACTTCGTCACAGTCCAACAGCTTGCCGTGATGGTGCATGTGTGGAATTGCACGCAGACAATAATCAAGTCTGTCCGCGCACAGGTCCGGCAAATCACGTTCTTTTAATATAAATTTTGAGTCGTCTAATATTTCATCAAGACAAAAGCCGGCACGGGTAATAATTTCCGCCAGCTCAGAGTTTTTTACAAATTTATCGTGAATGTCATCCTGGTATTCCTGTGTTCTGGATGAGGTTTCGCCGCCGAACAAGCGGTCCGATAAATGCGAGAACGCCGTATGTGACACGTCGTGTATCAGGCCTGCAATTTGTTCCGCCATAGATGCGCCATGAATTCGCAACAACATAAACACGCCAATTGAATGATGATATCGGGATACGGGAATGGAGTAAAAAGGCCGACATGGTACCCATGGCCCCATGTTTATTCCCTGCAGGCGCTGAAACGTTGGCGCGGCGATAATTTCTTGAAAAACCGGCTCTTCTACATTCAGTACGCCGTAAATTCTATCGCAACAAATCATGGTGTCTAATATAGCGTAAAGTTATATATTTTTCAAGTTTTTAAATGTATTTGTTCCTGATGATTTTATTTGCCAAATAGTCCAAAATTACACCAACCAACCAAAGGAGTTTTTAATATGATGCTGAGATTAAAAATATATTCAACCGTTTTTATTTTGTATGAAATATTGGCGGTATGGCTGTTGCACTGTCCGCGCACATGTACCGCGATGTTCGGCAACACCTTCTGCAGCGACAGTGTATTTAAATACTTTATCGCGCTGTTTGCGATTCCGGCGATTGTGGGGCTGATTGTTATGTGGATTATGCATATCATACATGCGGTCCGTCGCCGTCACTCGTTCTTTTATCGCGCCCAAGAAGCGGTCGAAGATGTTGCCACATCCATTAAAAAGACGTTAAAAGAATCCGTATCCAGCAAGGATATTGAAAAGTATATTGTTGCAGCATTGGCGGCCGGCGTGAAGAAGTATTCTGATAAAAATCCGGAACTTAAAAAGACGTTTGGCAATATCATTGGTGCGATAACGGGTCGTCCGGCGGAATACGCGATTGATGATGACGAAGATGATTACGAAGAAGATGCAAAACCGTCACCGCGTCGCGCAAAGGGTAAAAACAACTCTTCTCGCCGCAGTCGCTAAGCGGACCGTCCATAATTAGATTAGGCAAAAAAATCGCCCCATTCGGGGCGTTTTTTATAGGGTTTTAATTTTGGCGTTATCTAACTGCGTTCTTAGCAGTTTGCATTTCTTGTCGCATGCATCCATCAGGTGGGTTATATAAAACGTCACAACAAACATAGCAGGATAAACAAACAGGCCGGCTCTTGTATGTACTTCGGGGGAAATAATGTCAGATGCGATTATTGATGCAAGTGCCACCAGCTCCGCAATCAATGCGGCGTTTAATTTAACGGATGTTCTGTATAGGGATTTTAGTGTTTTTCTTATTTCCTGCAGCTTTTTTGCAACGTCTTCCTTGCCAAGGGCTTGCTCTATAGATATCAGAAGGTCGATATCAAGAATGGTTTTGTCAAACAGACGTTTTTGCTGCAGTGGTGTAGTAAGGTTTTCTAGTTTCATAATGCGTGATTATATTGACATGTTTTGCTATTGTCAAGTCCTATAGTATTTGTTATTGCAAAATACTGGAAAGGGTATAATATTACGCATGTAAATATTTAGGGGTAAGAAAATGCCAGCAAAAACAATCAATGATATTGTCGCATTATGCAAGCGGCGCGGTTTTATATTCACGGGTTCCGAAATATACGGCGGTCTTGGCGGGGCCTATGATTACGGTCCGTATGGGGTCGAGTTGATGCGCAATATACGCGATGCCTGGTGGAATGCGATGATATACTCGCGCAATGATGTCGAAGGATTGGATGCGGCACAAATCAGCAATCGTCTGATGTGGAAATATTCCGGGCACGAGGGCGGATTTTCTGATCCCTTGGTTGAATGTAAAAAGTGTGGTGCACGCATGCGCCAGGATAAAATGGCTGACCCCACAAAATGCGACAACTGTGGCAGTGCTGATATCACGGAACCGCGCGCATATCAGCTGATGATGGGGCTGTCCATCGGTGCGATGGCCGACGGGGCTGTAAATGCGTATCTGCGTCCGGAAACGGCGACAACGACATATGTTAATTTTAAAAATGTTTTGGATGCCCGCCCGCATAAGTTGCCGTTTGGTATCGCCCAGATTGGTAAAGCGTTTCGTAACGAAATATCGCCGCGTGGTTTTGTTTTCCGCATGCGTGAATTCGAACAGGCCGAGATGCAGTACTTCGTTCGTCCTGATACGGACGAGAAATATTTTGAAATGTGGAAGGCCGCACGTATGGCGTGGTGGACGGATGCCCTGGGAATCCCTGCGGAAAAGTTGCGTTTTACACCGCACGAAAAATTGGCACACTATGCCAAGGCCGCATGTGACATCGAATATGAATTCCCCGATGGCTTTGATGAGGTAGAGGGTGTTCACAACCGCCAAGACTTTGATTTAGGCAGTCACACCAAGGCACAGTCGGAATTTAAAATAAACGCCAACGTGATGGAGAACAAGGACAGCACGGTAAAACTGTCGTACAGCGACCCCCAGACGGGCGAGAACTTTATCCCGTATGTAATTGAAACGGCGATGGGTGTTAACCGCGCAATGCTGGCGGTAATGCACAACGCATATACCGAAGAAGAGCTACCGGACGGTAAATCGCGACTGGTGTTGAAATTGCGTCCGAAATTGGCCCCAGTTAAGGCGGCGGTTATTCCGCTGGCGCGTAATGTGCCGGAATTGTTGGATATTGCCACAAATATTGAAAACGATTTGCGGCGCTTGGCCATTGGCCGCATAGAGTTGGAAAATTCCGGAAATATTGGTAAAAATTATCGTCGTCATGATGAAATCGGTACGCCGGTCTGCATCACGGTTGACCACCAGACATTAGAAGATTCTACGGTGACACTGCGTCTGCGTGACACCATGGAACAGCGTCGCATCAATATCGCGGACGTTCCGGCCGCCGTTCTGGAAATAATAAACGGATAATAAAAAATCCCCGCCGTTTGGCGGGGGGATTTTTTTGCTTCTGTTTATGTGTTGCACAGGGGCGCGGTATTTTTCCCTTCGTTTGCTTTTTTTAGGACGCCGGCCCTAACTCTTTTATTGTAGTTGGCTTCGGTTTTATTTGTTTATTGCATGCGGTTGTTTTAGGGGGAGGATAGTTCTTTATTCTTGCAAATGTTTCATTGGATTGCGGGCTTGTGTCTTTATAGGAAAACTTCCGTGAAAATTTTAGTTGAATTTTATATGTGTTTCAATCACAATAAGAAACGAGTCCTTGGATTTTGATTGGTGTAAAGGAAAATCGAAAATATAGAAATTTAAAGGAGAGGGAAAAATGACACATGCAGATATGTGGAATGCAATAGACAGTTTCGCCAGCAGTCGTGGTATGACCTGTTCTTGTATGGCGCGACGCAGCGGACTTGATTCAACAACATTGAATCGCAGCAAGCGTTGGACACGCGACGGTAAACCGCGATGGCCATCAATGCAAAGTGTGGCAAAGGTTCTAGATTCAAATAATGCGTACATGATAGATTTTGCGCGTTTTTGTCCAATGCCTGACGACAAAGAAAAATAAAATGTGTGTGGCTCAAAAAAATACGGGGATACCCCGTATTTTTTTATTCGCGCCAAATAACAGATTCAAACATGGTGTTTATTTTGTCTCGCAAAACATTGTCGTTGAAAAACTGTTCCCGCATGTCGGCTGTTGTTTTGTCTTTTTCATCGTCAAAATGTGGAATGTATTTTTGTATTGCAATATTTTTCACACCGCGTGCCGCTAACATATCTGTAATTTCTGATAGGTCGGATTTTGTCATAAAACGCGGATCGCATGTCATGCGCACCTCTAACTCGTGACCCGTCGCCAGCCATATGTCCAGCGATTGTATCATTCTGTCGTATGCGATGTCATTCCCGGCCAGTTTTTTATACTTTTCGCGGGTTGCCTTGAAATCCAGTCCCACCCAGTCTACGGTTTGTGCCGCCTGGCGTAACTGTTCGGGATAAAAACCGTTTGTATGCAGCCCGATTGAAAACCCAAGTGCCTTTACACGCCGCATAAAGGCCAGTGTTGCTTCGCCCTGCATCAGGGCCTCGCCGCCGGAAAACACAACTGCCTCCAGTTTACCAACGCGGTTTTCCAGCATTGCGAATACTTTTTCTGGGTCGTATTCGCCGTCCCCCACATCCAGTAAATGGCGGTTGGAACAATACGCACACCGCAACGGACATCCCCTCAGAAACAGCACCGCGGCAATTTTCCCCGGATAGTCGATTGTGGTAAACGGAACCAATCCGCCAATCTGGACATCTGGCATTTTGTTTATGCCGCCTTTTTCATCAGTTCTTCATGGCGTGCGCCGGTGGTCAAACAGTTTGATTCTTTAAATGTCTTTCTTTCGCAGAATTCTGAAAATTTGCCAATGTTAAAGTTTGATACGGCTCTTATAAAACCCATAGAGCGTGAAAATCGTTCACACGGTGTTCTCTGTAATGTATCTACTCCTGCCATGATTGTCTCCTCCTTGTTTATTGGCTTTCTGTTTGTTTATTGGTCATTCGATGCCCGGGCCGCGGCGGCAATTTCGGCGTCGCATTTCGGACAGAATTCATAGTTCCCGGCCAGATATCCGTGTTTCGGGCATATCGAGAATGTCGGGGTCAGTGTCATATACGGAATCCGATAGTTTTCAAATATCGTACGTACAATCTTTTGCGCGGCATCGCCACTGGATACGGGTTCGCCCATATACAGGTGCAACATCGTCCCGCCCGTATATTTACGCTGCAGCTCTTCCTGGTGTTCCAGTGCGACGAACGGGTCGTCAGTAAAGTTTACCGGTAACTGGGTCGAATTTGTATAATACGGTGCATCCTTTGTTCCGGCGGTAATGATATCCGGGAAGTTTTTGACGTCCGTTTTTGCAAACCGGTAAGAGCATCCCTCGGCCGGTGTTGCCTCCAGATTATAAAGATTTCCGGTCTGTTCCTGGAAACTGGCCAGGTTTTCGCGGATAAAGTCCATAACGTCCAGTACCAATTTCTTGCCGAATACGGATGCGATATTTTCCGCCCCGTCTGTAAAGTTCAATACCATTTCATTCGCGCCATTAACACCAATGGTCGAGAAATGATGATTCCAGTCGCCCAGGTAGCGGCGCGTGAACGGATACAATCCGCGTTCCATATTTTTGCTGATAATCGTACGTTTGATTTCCAAACAGTCGCGCCCCAAATCCAGCAAACGTTTCAGTTCGCAGAACAGGCCTTCGCGGTCGCCCTTGTGTGTATAACCCAGGCGGGCCAGATTGATTGTTACCACGCCAATCGAGCCTGTTTTTTCCGCCGACCCGAACAGTCCGCCGCCGCGCTTTAGCAATTCGCGTACGTCCAGACGCAGCCGACAGCACATAGAACGCACGTCCGTCGGATTCAAATCAGAGTTCAAGAAATTCTGGAAATTCGGAATACCGTATTTTGCCGCCAATTCAAACAGTGGTTTTACGTTTGGATGATTCCACGGGAAATCAGGCGTGATGTTGTATGTCGGAATCGGGAATGTAAAGGGCCGACCCATGGCGTCACCCTCGGTCATGACCTCAATAAACGCCTTGTTTATCATATCCATTTCCGCCTGCAGGTCGCCATATGTGAAATCGACCATTTTTTTGCCGACAAATGGACGCTGTTCGCGTAAATCTTTTGGACAGGTCCAGTCAAATGTAAAGTTGATAAACGGTGTCTGCGTCCCCCACCGGCACGGTACCGCACAGTTAAAGACCAATGTCTGCATTGCGTTTTTAACATCTGCATATGACATATTGTCGATTCTGACATATGGTGCCAGATAAGTGTCCACGGACGAGAATGCCTGGGCGCCTGCAAATTCGTTCTGCAACGTTCCCAAAAAGTTTACCATATGCGAAATTGCCGTCGCCATATGCTTGGCCGGCTCGCACTGCAGGTATCCTGGAACACCGTTAAATCCTTCGTAGAGCAGTTCACGCAGTGACCATCCCGCACAGTATCCCGTCAGCCACCCCAGGTCGTGAATATGAATCGCGGCCGTCTTGTGTGCCTCTGCCACGGCGCGCGGAAACAGATTCAGCCAATATTCTGCCGTCACGCGTTCAGATGTACGCAGAATCAGGCCGCCGATTGAATATCCGATATTGGCATTTTCCTTTATTCGCCAGTTGGAACCGCCAACATATCCTTCAATAATATCAACGGCGTCAACCGTTGAATTACGAATCTCGCTACGTTTTTGGCGATATATTATATATGCCTGGGCTGTTTTATATGCATGCGCATCCATCAGGGACTGAATTACAGTGTCCTGAATTACCTCAACCGTTGGGGTTTTCCCGGCAAACAGTGCATCGAGTCTGTTCAGTGCATTTTGTGTAATTTTTACAATTTCTTCATCTGATATTTCATCAGTTGTTGCCACTGCCTTTTTTATTGCGTCAAAAATTTTGCGCGAATCAAACGGTACTGTTTCGCCGCTACGTTTTTGTACCGCCACCAATTTTGTGGCAAGTGTTGGAATAACTTGAATTTTGGTTTCTGAACAAGACATTTTTAACCCCTGTTTTTTTGTCAAAATACAATATGTAGTGGTCTGTTCTTTGATTTGTTGTCAATATATAGTTAATGGATTTTTTGCGCAATAAATAAAAATGAAAAATTTTTTTATTTTTTGCTTTACTTTTAAAAAGGCCGCAGTTCTGCCGTGTTCAAAATATAATGTTTTACATATGTAAAACACAAAAGATTATTTTGTGTCAAAAAATCCTAAAAAACGAATTGGGAACAGAATCGGTTTTAATATAAAAACACAAAATATAGATAAAAAACTGCGAATCAGAACATATATATTGACAAAAATAGGGGCGGATATGATATCGCCGCCCCTAAAATTTTACATAGAATCGTAATTGTTATTTAGTTTTTACCTTTGTATTGGTAATTTTTTCATAATATTCTTTATTTTTCGAATCACATGACTTAAACCCGGCGCCCAATCCCATCATAAGCACAGAGTATAAACAGACAATCAGCAAGGTTTTTCCACCCAGATAAACATTTATGGTTTGATTTTTTCTTTTTTTAGACATTTTCATTCTTATTCAGGTATATAATTTTAGTATGCGCCATAATTGTTGTCAATATTTAAAATAGGTTGTTTTTCCTCTTTTGGGCAGACATAATATTCATATGTCTGGGTAGTGGTTATCCGGACTTTATAATTAATAACATAAAAGAGCATAATTATTATGGTTAAAAACATATATGAAATGCTGCATGAGGTTTGTATCCAGAATAAAGACCGTATCTTCTTTGTCAGAGAAAACGAAACCTATGCGGAATTGTTAAAAAAAGTGAAACAGCGTGCGGTGCTGTTGGCGAAACGATTTGGTATTAAAAAGGGTGATACTGTCGCGATTTTATCCGGCAACACGCCAGAGTTTATCAAGTCTTATTTTGCCATCACGTCCCAGGGCGCGCGCGTTTTGATGTTGGATACGGGTCTTTCCCCGGCCGAGCATTTGAACATGATGCGGCGCACGAATTGTAAACTGGTTCTGGCGCAAAAGTCTCATTTTGTTGAAGGTGGTCCGGAAATGTTTGATATCGAGACACCCGATACCACCGACGAGAAAGAATTTGTCGCGGCCGATGTTGCACGCGGTGATTTGGCGATGCTGTCGTTTACATCGGGTTCCACCGGTAATCCAAAGGTTGTTGGATTGACGCATAACAACGTTTTATCCCTGGGAGAGGGCGCCTTGTTCTATAAGCCTGTGATTCATCCCGGATATACGTTCTATGGTTTTTTGCCGCTGTATCACATATACGGTGTCGTGATAAATATCATTGCGCCGTTGGTTCTGCAGGGTAAATTATTGTTACAGCCCGTATTGAACCCGCGTGAGTTTATTGCGGATTTTAAGAAATATCATCCAGAGGTTATCCCCGCTGTTCCCAGAATATGGGAGGCGTTTTATAAAAAAATTGTATCTGCGGCAAAGGAAAAGCATGTATATACCCTGATGCGGGTTGTTATGGCAACCCAGGGCTTTTTGCGTGCGATTGGTGCGGGCTCGCTGGTGGACAAGGTTACAAAACCAATTCATGAACAGTTTGGTGGTAATACAAAAGTGATGGTTTCTGCCGGGGCCACGCTAAAACCTACAATCCGCCGATTTTTTGAAAAGTTGGGTTTTGTTGTTGGCGACTGTTATGGTTTGACCGAGTGCACGGGGCCGGGGAACTTTAATTTCGCATTTCGCCTGCCCAACGGCAAGATGTATTATGCGGGGCCGCTGCCGGGTAACGAGTTAAAGATTCACAATCCGGATAAAAACGGTATTGGTGAAATATGGCTGCGCGGCAATATGGTAATGCCGGGCTATATTGATAATGATGCCGCCAACGCCGCCGCATTCGAAGACGGATGGTTTAAAACCGGCGATTTGGGCATGCTGGACAAAAAGGGGCGTCTGGTTGTAAAAGGGCGCCAGAAACAGGTTATTGTTTTGGACAGTGGTAAAAATGTTTACCCGGACGAGCTAGAAGATTTGTATCTTCAAAATGAAGAGATTCTGGGTGCCGCGGTATTTGAATACGTTATAAACGGAAAAACAGTTCCATATGCGGTGTTTCAGGTGGCGCCTGGCACGACTGTTTCGCGCGTTGCAATGCTGTTAAAGGCATCGAATCTAAAAATTGCCCCGTATAAATGGGTTAAACATTTTGCAATTACAGAAGAAGAGCTGCCCCAGACATCTGCAAAAAAGATAAAGCATTTTGCTGTAAAGGAAATGCTGGATGCTGGTCTGTTTAATCGTGTAGACGCATAGGACCTGTTGATCTATGCGGGGCATTTTGTCCCGCATAGATAGTTGAAAAAATTGTTTCTGGTACTATAATAAAAAGAAAGGGGTTCGCGTTAAATGGCAAAATCCGACGTAACATCTTTTATCAAAGCAACATTGAAATACCGCGCAGGCAAATGTTATGTGGGGCGATTTTCCGGGGCCTTGTTGCATGATTTGCGGACCAAGATTGTTGAAACAGAAATTTCCGGCCAGGGATACTTTTTAAATCCAGGTGTTATTCATTTGGAATCATTGATTGCCGCATTTAGTCGTGAAATGTCATATAATCCACTGCGCTTTCATTTAGGCGACGACGGTCGATATCCGATAAATACGCCGCAATATAATGTGGCCGTAACAATAAACTCCCTGTTGAAAGATTTTCAGACTCTGTGGCCGAATGGAATAGTGAACAGATTTATTGTGGTTGATTTAACAGATATAAAATATATGTTTCTGTTAAGACTGCGCGACTGCTTTAAACGCATTGCTAATATAAACATGCAGGATTTTAAAATCGCACGGTATAGGGATGAAATGATAACGTATTTCGCGGGCGCGCCTGAAATAGCGATGCCGGCTGATTTGCGCAACGAGATGAAGGAAATGTCCGTCTTGTCGGCACAAAGGCGCCATGGAAACAGGATGATTTTGGACTTGCAACGCCGTATAAGCTCATTGGAAAATCTGATAAAAATACACCAGACGCATGACAGGGGCTTTTCTATGGAACTGGTGGCAGAGCGCGATAGCCTAAAGGCTCAGCTGGATGTGCTGGTGGCGGCCGGTCTGAAAAAGCGTGCACTTTCAGCGCGACCGGTTAAGCGTCCTGTAAATGCACCGGCTAATCCTTCTAATTTGGATTTTTATGATGAGGACACCACTAACGATGCCTACGAGCGGGAGGCGGAATTATTAAGCACGCTGACGCAGGAGCATAGCATGGGAAAAACACCGGATGTCTTTATCGATTACATCGCCAGCCACGGTATTCATAGACGCTAGGCTGCTTATTTGCATATCGCAATATATGGCGGTAATGATTTTTCCGTATCTATTGTTCTGTCGCCGCAATCCATACAGTTGAATTTTCTGTTTTGTGAATGCGCGGCGTCGATCGGAACCGACTTATTGGAAATCGCTGGGACATTTTCTGCATATTGTTTGCTGGGGAAGCCAAAATAAAACCCGCGTGATGTGCCGCTGCATTCCGTGGTTGTGCCCGGGTAACATTTTCCGTCGCCAATCCGTGTCGGGTCCGGAATGCATACAGATTCGCATGTGTCAGGGTCTGTTACCATCTGTTCGCAATCGGTACACGAAGACGTCTGGGGCACGCGCAATGTTGCGCCGGGCTTTCCATATATGGCGCCGCCGGTAATATGTCCGCATTTTTTGACATCCTCGCTTTGTGTCGGATCTGTTACACATTCCCATTCCAGGGTATTATAGTTTAACCGGGCCACCATGTCCGGCGGACAGTTTTTTTCTGGGAAGGGATTTATGCATTCCCATACGCTGTCGACCAGAACGGCTGTCTGCTGGCTGGCGCACAGTGGGCGGCGGGATTCGTCGGCCACGCATTCCAACAAATCGGAATCCCAAATCATATCACCGCCGCAATCTGTTTTCGTGTTGTATCCGATGCACTGCCATCGGCCGAATCTGTATACCTTAACCGTCCCGGCGGGACAGTTTACATTTGCCGCCGTTGCGGCCGCGAACTTGGTTTCTGCATCCGGTATCTCATACTGGGTCATATATACCAACTGGCCGTCTTGTAATTCCATGTCCGATATAATTCCGGCGGGCACGGCGCGTTTTGTTGCGGTTCCGCCCGCGACAATCAGTTTGTTTTGAAATATGCCAAATGTCCCGGCATCTGCGAAATGCTGTTCCAGGATTTCCATCATGTTATTGTAGTTTTCAGGATCAATCGGCGCCGTCGCGGTTACTATAAAGCTGTATGCGGGTTTTTTGTTTCGTATAATTTCACATTTGGTAACCGTCAGATTTGTATTAAGGCAGATGAATTTGCTTTCAATTTTGTTTTGCGCGACGCATATGTCTTCAAATTTCGTGTCGTGTATTGTTGCGTTATGTGCGGCGGCGGCGCATTCGGCAATACTGCGCAAATCAGCACGCTCAATTGCATATTGGGTTTCCTGTTCTGTCATTCGTTGCGATGGCGCCCCCAGCATGTATGCACCCGCCATGAAAATTGCAATCAAAATCATGACAAAAATATTCATCATTCCCCCTTGCGATTTATGAAAAGTCTAGCTAATATAAGAATAAACTGCAACTTTAAAAAATATGGTTGTTCTATGAAGAAATGCCTTTTGTTTTTTTTGCTGGCCGGATGCGGATTCCAGCCGATGTTTGCAAACCGTGATACAGATATTTATGTTTCGCCCATATCTGGCATAAACGGTATTGATCTGCGCAACAGCCTTAATGCAAAATTTGGTGGCGCACATGACTTGAATGCCGAATATACGCTGAATGTTACGCTGTATGACCCCGTAACGCAGTACAAGGCGTTGGAGCATACCGGCGACGCCACCTGGCAGCAGGTATCGGTAACGGCATCTTTTGAATTAATGCGCGGCGATGAAAAGATTGCATCCGGTCGCGAGGTTGCGGCGGAATCATATACTTTTGTAAGATACCTGGTGGCGGCGAATGCATCTTATAACAATGCGGTGCGTAACATCATAAATGTATTGGCCGACAAGATTAGTGTTCGTGTAATAACATCTACCGCCGATTATGCAGAAAATCAGGCCCGGCAATAATGAAATGGAAAGAAGCAGATTTTAACAACGGTATTTCCTCGGTTCGCGGGGTTCTGATATATGGTCCCGACGCGGGCCAGGTTGACGAATTCTGTGATGCCGCGGTGGCCAAACTGGAAATAGAAAAAGACAATCTGTTTGCGCTGGATTCGGACGAGTTGCGTGAAAAGCAGGATGCGCTGTTCGCAGAAAGCTGCAGTCCATCCATGTTCGGTGGCCGTAAAATGGTTATCATATCGAATGCGGGTGACGCGCATGCGAAACAGATTGCAGATTTGGTCGAGCATCCCGGTCTGTGTGCGACGGTTGTTGTTGCGGCGGGCGACCTGCGTGCCGGCGGCGGTTTGCGCTCTTTGTTTGAGGGTGGCGGAAAACTGGCCGCGCTGGCGTGTTATACTGATGATGCGCGTTCGCTGGCCAATCTGATACGCGGTGCGTTGTCTGCTGAAAACGGTATTACCAAGATAAGTCCTGATGCCATGTCTTATATGACAACCCATTTGGGGGGCGACCGCGGGATTACGCGCGGTTTTTTGGCAAAGATTGCATTGTATGTTGATGATAAAAAAACTGTTGAGCTGGAAGATGTAGAAAAATGTCTGCCCGACACCGGCGCTGCGGATATGGATGACTTTTTGTATTCGCTGACGGCGGGTCATATTCAACAGACGATGACTGCGCTGGACCGGTTGCTGTATGACAACGCACAGCCGAATATGATAATCCGCCTGCTGGATGGCCATTTTAAGAAACTGTTGACCGCGGTTGTCGATGGCCAGTTGCCGCGCTTGTTTTGGAAGGTGGCGGATAAATTCAATCTGGCGATGAAGATATGGCCGGCATCAGAAATTGCGGCGGTGTTGCGTCGCCTGAACGAGCTAGAGGCGCAATTGCGCACAACCGGCATGCCGGCCGAGGTTTTGTTGCGTGATTTTTCGTTAAAGCTGGCGGTACGTGCCGCCAAACTGGCTATAAAAAGAAGGAATTAAAATGTTGGCATCGGTTTACGCCCCAAAGGATTTTAAGCGTCTGCGTGCATCGGGGGATTTGGTCGCGCGTTGTTTTGATTTTATTACCCCGCATATAAAGGCCGGCATATCCACCGGCGAGATAGACCGTCTCGTTGCCCAGTTTCTGAAGGAAAACGGTGCACGTTCGTCTGATTTGGGCTACCAGGGGTATCCCAAAAGCATATGCACATCTGTAAATGATGTAATTGTTCACGGCATCCCCAGCGATGATGTGATATTAAAAGATGGCGATATTGTAAACGTGGATTTAACGGCCGAGTACAAGGGTTTTCATGGCGACGCATCCAGAATGTTTATGATTGGCAATGTTGCCCCACGGGCCCGCGAACTGGTCCAGACATGCCAGGATGCGCTGAATGCGGCGATATCTGTTTGTGCGCCTGGTGTGCCGCTGTCTGAAATTGGAAAAACGATAGAGGCGGTTGTCGCACCACACGGATTTTCCATTTCTCGGGATTTTGTGGGCCATGGCATCGGCAAGGTCATGCATGACGAGCCCCAGATTTATCATTTTTACGACAAACGCTGGGACAAGGTAAAAATGGTGCCCGGTTTGGTGTTTACGATAGAGCCGATGATAAACACCGGTCGCCCAGAATGCAAAATTGACCCAGACGGATGGACGGCGCGTACCGTTGACGGCGGCTTGTCGGCCCAGTGGGAACATACCCTCGGCATTACCGAAGATGGTGTGATAATATTTACGGAAAAAATGATATAAGACGTGGCGGGCTGGCCGGTGAAACAAACAGATACATCTTTTCACACCGGACATCGCGAACGTTTGCGTCAAAAATTCCTTGGCGGCAAATTGGCTGATTATGAATTATTGGAACTGGCGCTAAGTTTTGCGATTCCGCGCCGTGACGTGCGTCCCGTATCGCGTGCATTAATGCGCGAATTTGGAACCCTATACCAGGTTTTGACCGCCAGTGTTGATGCGTTGGCCGCGGTTCCTGGCATGGGGCGTAACAGTGCAATCTTTATCAAGACCATGCACCAGATGATGACATTGGGCTTTCGTGGATATTTTATAAAAACGCCGCTGTTTCATGATTACGCTCAGTTCGAAAATTATTGTCGCCTGAATGTTGGTGGAAAAACAGTAGAAGAGGTTCATGTCCTTTATTTGGACGGCCAGCTGTGCCTGCTTTCTGACGAGGTTCACAGCGTCGGCACCGTAAATGAGTCAAGCATCTACCCGCGTGAGATTGTGCGCCGTGCGCTGGATTTGAACGCGCGTGGTGTTGCGCTGGTTCATAATCATCCGACACCCTGTACTTCTTTTTCAGAGCAGGATAAAAAGGCGACATTGGAATTAATGCTGTTGTTGAATGCGATAAATATCACACTCTATGATCATTTTGTTGTATCAGGCGGCACGGTTTATTCTGCCCGTAATATGCATATGTTTGACTAAAATAATTCTGCCACGTCGCATACTGTTGGCATGGCGGCGCTGTCTATGTGATGAATTTGGTTTTGTATGATGCTGAAAGTGTCCTTTTTTGCCGGGGTCGGGGTGGTCCATGTTTCGTTCCATGGCCGCGATATTTTTATAACCTGAAATGCGGGTGTGAATACAAAGCGCAGTTTTCCCAGCGCGCATTGTGCCCCCTCCACGGTGTTAAAACCATCAGGGGTAATATCAACAAACTCGTCATCAATATTAAGCTCTATGGTGTATTCGTATGTAAAGTGTGCGGTTCCGTTTTCAACACGTCGGCGTGTTATGCGGTCAGGGCGCCCATCATTGTTTATATCGCGTCTGAACACATCAGCCTGGGCCAGTCCTGCACCAAATTCATCCAATGGATATTGTGTTGAAGATTCTGCCTGTCCCAGGCCGTCGTTAAATGTAGTTGTGCTTGGCGCGGGTGCTCGGTTTTGTGGGCGTGCCGGCGGTGTCTGATGTTCTGTATAGCCGCCTGTTCCGATTGTGCGCCCGATGCGTGTCCGGTCGCCTTTTATAAGCATATATGCCAAAATGCCGATAATTATTATCAGCATGGCTAAAAGTATGTTAAAAGTTATTCCGCCGCGTTGATTCGATGTCATGGAATTTGCTCTTATGTTGTTTTATTCCCGTTTTTCCTTGCCCTGTATCCAGCCCTCAATCTTGCGTATTATCTGGGCAATTTTTTCCAGCTGGTCGTCGTTAAGTGTGTTCATCGGGGTATTTAACGTAACACCTGTGGCGCGTTCCACACTGCGCTGATATGAGGATGTGTTGTTGCCATCGGTTGGCGGGGCCCATGCGCTGATTGCACCCCCCAGTGTCTTGCTCTGGTATCGCGAGGTTTTCAACAGTTTTACTATCGCGTTCATCCCGGTCTGTTCATCGGGGAATGCGGCAAATCCGCCCGCCCGGCCAATTCCGCCGACACTGTCGCTAAAGCGTCCGGGACGAATATTACCCGGATTATTGTTACGCCATGCTCGCGAGCCGCTGCTGCGTCTTATTTTTGATTCATCGCGATACGTATAAATTACGTCGCGGCCTGATTCGTGCGCCCGCACAGGACCATTATCACTACCGGTCGGGGCCGGGTTATCTGTCTGGGGTTCTTCGGTTATTGTCTGTGTATCAACATTGTCCACATTTTCTTCTTCTGGTGTATTTTGTGTGCCGGCTATTGCGCCACTGTCGTAAATATCTAACTCTTCGTATAAATCGTTTTCATTTCGCCCGGATAGACGGGTATTACGGGAATCCAGCATTGACTGGATGTCCGCGACAGACATTTCAATTGTTTTGCAGCCGCGCTGGAATAAATCGTCGCCAAATATAACATTTATTACCGGTCCTGTGACCGATGCGATTCCTAATACAAGAATCAGGTTGCGCATATTTGTAAAAATATCGTTTTTTGCGCCACGAATCATGGAAATTGCCCATCCGAACAGTAACAGTCCCGTTACGCAAACCAATGCAATCCATGCATATTCTGCAAAGTTTGCAAATGCTCGTAAAACGCATGAAGGGTCTTCAAATGAAATGACCTGACCGCTGGTTCGGATGTTTTGAAATCCGGCGTTTTCCATTAACCGAAGAATTTGATTTAAATCCATTTATTATTTTTTAGATGCCGCGGTGGTAAAGAATCCGGGTATTGCAAAGTCTTCGTCATTTGCGGCGACGCCGGCCCATCCGAATAAATCGCCCATCAGGCCCGTATCTTCGCGACGTGCTTTTTTGAACGGCAGAATGTTTTTCAGTTTTCCTATTTTTCCCTGGTTCTGGGCCGGGGAATGCGTGGGCAGTTTGTCTTCGGCATCTGCGAATTCCGCCGCCAGCTGTTCCAGTGTTGCATCCGCATCATCTGGGCGTACAAAGTCCGTGACGGATATATCCATGGGGGCCATATCATCGTTATTGTCGGCCGCCGTTGCGTCGCCATGATCTTCACGCAGTGGTGTCATGCTTTCCAGTAACTGTTCCAGTGTTTTTTCAATCGGTGCCTCGGGGGCGTCATCGGCAATCATATCTTCGATTGTAACGCTTTCTGCGATGATTTCCGGCTCTGGTTCTGGCTCCGGCTCTTCGTGTGCTGTTTGTGCCACAGGCTCTTCTTCAATCAACGGTTCCGGCTCAGATACTGCTGCCACCTGGGGGATTTCGGCATCAGGTGCCGCATTCGCCGCCAGCACAGATAAAATAGGAATTACTTTTGTTTCGGATGCCGTGCTCTCAGAATCTGGTTCAATGGCGGCGTCATTGTTTTCTGGTTCAAGAATCGGTGTCTTGCGCGGTCTGCCACGCGTTTTTTTAACGGGCGTGGTTTCTTCTATTATAGTGGCGGTTGCCGGCATCTCGTCTGGTACGGTGGCCGGGGCCTGTATCGGTTCTTCGGTTTGGGGGGCTGTGGCTAATTGTTCTGTATCGGGTTCTTCTATTATATTTGTAATTTCTTGTGTTTCCGGGGTGTGTGTTGTGGCGTTATCAGTAATCGTGCATGATTTGGGCGCCGCCAATGCGTCATCATTGTCAACCGGAACGCCAAACAATACCGTATCATCCCCCAGCCCTAATGTTGTGCGTACCTCTTCAAATGCTGCGCGCACATCGGACATTTCAAACACTTCACTGCCGGAAATATAGATGATTTTAGTTTTCATAAAAGCAAGCCCCCCGATAATATCGTCAACATTATATCATATTTTAGTGTTGAACGCATATAAAAAATATCTTAAACTGATTGCATGGCAGATATAAAGCATCAGATTTTTCAAGAACTATCGGCTCTGGAAGAGGCGGCGTCAAAATTACGTGGTGCGGCGGTGATTGCCGGTCGCCAAACAGATTTAGAGGTTGCGATTTTATCGCAACAGGTGCGTACACTGCGTGAAAAAAATGCCCGTGCGACCGAAATGATAGATAAATCGATGGATATATTAAAGACGTTGAAATGAGTGTTGTATCAATACCGATTGTAAACAAAAATTATCCCATGGGCTGCGAGGATGGTCAGGAATCGCGCCTGATAGAGCTTGGGAAAATGGTTGATGCCCGCGCGCGTGAGATTTTGGATAAAATCGGCCCATTGCCTGAAAGTGCGCTGTTGGCAACGTTGTGCATTGTCCTGGCCGACGAGGTAAATAATAGACCGGCGCCATCCGTTTCCGATTCTGATTTACGTGAAATATTGGCCCGAATTCGTGAGATTAAGCATAAGATATCGCAATAAAAAAATCGCCCGTTTGGGCGATTTTTTTATATCTGGCGCTGCAACGAGTCCGTTATCATCTTGTTTCTTCTTGCGGCCAGCATGCTTTTATGGGATTCGCGGTGTTCGATTTCACCGGTGCGCCATCCCTCAATAACGCAGATTGCGCTAACTACTTTTTCCATTTCTTCGGAATTCAAATCCCCCAGTCTTTTGTTCAGCGGCAATCCCGTCATTTTACGCAGGCGCTGTTTATATCTGGCCACGTCATTTTCATAGGGCGGTGCATATTTTATAATCGCGCGCTCTATGCTCAGGTTTTTATAACCATCGCCACGCAACAAGTCTGCCAGCGCCGCGCGACCGGTCTGTTCGCCTGGGAATACTGCGAATTTGCCGCCTTTGCCTAAGGCGCCTTTTTCGCGTGTAAATTTGCTGTAAACCAGACAGCCCGGATTGTTATTACGCCATGCGCGCGAACCGCCGCTGCGGCAAATTGTATCGCCCGTGTTCATGATGTACAGAATGTCGCTCTTTTTATCAATTGTTTCCACAACAATCGGTTCTATTTCGTCCCATTGTGTTTCTGCGGCAACAGAATCGATAGGCTGCTTTACATTGTCGTTGACATTTATATTATATTCTTTTTTATCTGTAAGCGGTGACGCGACAGAATTCGATATATAAGAACTACCGAAAAGTGTCGCAGTGCCGGCCAACAGATATTTTACTACAGTTTTTTTATTCATTGTTTTCCCCTTTGCAATCAAACAGGGCGTGCCAAATACCGCGCACGGTCCTGATTTTGGTGTTATACGTTTTTTTGATTGGTTCGACGTGATAGAATGAATGTCACATCGTACATTCGAACAGCACATACATTTGTGCCGCCCCGACTTACCTTTCGGCAGCCCGCCCCGTTTCCAGGGAACCAAGGTTTTGTGGTGTTCTGTCATACAGACACCGGCCAGAGGTTATCCCCTGGCAATCTGTAGCTGGTGCTCCATCGCGATTAGCTTTGGCGCCGGCTCAGACATAATTTGTTTAACATCGTCGCCAAAGTATTTTGCATGCACCAGGCGCAGTAATTCTGTGCGCGGCAACGCCTGCAGACTTTTGGCGGATATTTCCGTCCCGTTGGTAATGTATTCAATCATCTTTTCACGGGGCATTGATTCCAGCCGCTTTAACTCGCGTTCGTATTCAATCTGCAGAATTTGTTCAATGTCTGCACTGAATACGTTCGACATGTCCCATGCCTCGAATACATCGCCAATGCGTTCGCGATTATGTGCCGTGAACATATATTTGCCGGTTTTTCCCGGAACAAATTCGCCGGCCTGGACCTGTCCCTGGCCCAGGAACATAATCGCGTGGAATTTGGTTTTTGCCCCACGAAAGCGCGGAACAATCCATATACTGCCCGGGCTGACGTGTTCGGCTGAAAAATTACGACGTGCGAATTCCGCGGTTGCCGCCGCACGTGCGTTCGGTGCGGATTTGTCGGTAATGCCGTGTTTCGCCAAATATTTTTTCAGCTCTGCGTTATATGCGGAATCAGATGCAAATACCCGGCCTTCTTTTATTACGCCATCGTATTCTGGTCGTGCATATTTTCTACGCATCTGGTCCTTGAATGCGACACATGCGCTTTTCCCGTTTTTTGGAATAACGGTCAGTGTGTCGCCATTTTCATTCAATGCACGCATCAGTTGGGTGTACTGGCCGTACATGCAGTGCATTCCGACCGGCGCCCCGGGCAGTTCGCGGCGTACCGCGGCGCGATATCCGCGTGTTCCGAGTGCGGGCTTTAGACGTTTTTGTGCGGCCAGCATATTTTCGATATACATATCGCACGTATTTTCGGCCCGCGCCAACAGGCGTGATTTCATAATGTCATATTGCTTTTTGTAATCAACAATCATTGCCGCCTTTGCAACCAGATTGCCGGGCACTTGCAACTCTGTCTTGGGCTTTTGCCCGACTGGCAGGTGCGATTCTTGTGCCATGGTGGAGTTTTTGCTGAATACAACCGCGCTTCCTATTAGCAGATAAGGAAACACTTTTTTATAAATATTCATTTTATTCCCTCTTTGCAATCAAACGAATGATATGCGTTTGTGCATTTCATTCTGTTTTATGTGTTTTTGATTGGTTCGTTGCGATAAAATAATAAACTCGCCACGTACATTCAGATATTCGATTAACCCGAACACCCCGACTTACGGTGCCTGTATAAAAGCGCACACACAGCCCGCCCTAAAAAGGGAACCAAGGTTTTGTATATACAATATAGACAAAAAAATTTGGTATTTCAAGTAAAAAATTACAGGAAAAGAAAGAAGGCTGTGGTTGTTTCTTAAAATCAGATAAAGTGGTCCAGATTGGAAAAAATAAAAAAATCCCCCGCCGTTGCGGGGGGGGATTTTTTTTATTCTTTGATAATATCTTGGACGGTAACCTTGAATACAACGTCTTTCCCGGCCAAATCTGGCACATATTGTGTCGGGAATGTGATGTTTATGTCGCGGGTTTCGCCTTTTTCCATGCCGATAATCTGTTCTTCAAATCCGGGTACGAACTGGCCACTGCCTAATTTTAAAGGGAAACCGGTTGCCGTGCCGCCTTCGAATTGTACATCGCCCAGAAAACCTGCGAAATCAATAATAACCGTATCGCCGTTTTGTGCGCCGGCCTTGCTGTCGCATGCCCCCAGTGTAAATGCCCCGCACAATGCGGCCGCCGTCATTAATTTCTTCATATGTTTCCCCTTTTGTTAAAATAAAAAGCGCTTTTATCATAGCGCTTTTTTGTTTCCCCGTCCAATGTTTATTTTGAGTTGTTTGACCGGTACATCGCCATTTTTACCAGATTATTGTATTGGGCCATAACCTGTGCGTTATGGGCGGATGTCGGCGCCGATAATTTAGAATAGCCGCCCAGCACATCCCTGGCATGCTTTAAATTGCGTGCCAATGCATTGTCGCCATCTTCTTCGGCGGTGCGAATCCATTCGTTAATCTGATTCATTGCCTTTTCGTATTGTGTCATTTTTTACCTTTTAGTTGGCATATACGCAACGGAAACCGTATTCGCGCATGGTCGCGCCTTCTGCCTCTATCCGATAGTCAAAAAATGGGGTGGGGCGCATCGCATCAAATGATGGTCTGTCATAAACCATTACGATACTGTCCGCATTGCGGCCGCATACCCTTTTCATCTCGTAATCGGCGACCTTTGCTAAAATAGTACGCGCATCGCCGTCAATATCCATCCCGTCCGCGTTCTGCATCAGGCGCAGGCGCATTTCGCGCATGTCTGTATTTCCCAACAGTATTTGTACGCGAACCATTGCCCCCTTATATTCCTGCCAGCGTGTTTCCATGCGTGCCGTAGTCCAGCGATTGCTGTTTTGTTCTTTTTCTTCGGCTGTCTTGGGTTTGTATGAATCGATATTGGCATATTGGTTGTCGGACTGCATAAACTCGCTGCTGCGTTCGTTATACAGTGGCGCATCGGGTCCGCCCTGGGCAAAGTCAGTTGTATTATACGGTGCGTCCTTGTCTGTGTTACAGCCCGCCAACAGCGCGCCAGACATAATCGCAAAAATCATGAATTTTTTCATATACGTCTCTCTTTTTTTTAATTTTATCAAATAAAGCTTTTTGATTCAAGAGAGGATTTATGATAAAATCATAGTATGGCTAATGTTGTGCTGGAATCTTTGTTGCGTCCCTTGGAAGAGTTTTATAAACCTTCATTTGTTGAAGAAATTGCAATAAACCGCGCGGGCGAGGTTTGGATGCGTCTGCATGGTTCGCGCGTGCCCTGGGTTGCATACAAGGCTGAAAATTTAAGCAAGCAGTATTTGGTAGATTTGATTCATACGGTCGCAAATATTTACGAGCGGCCATTTAATCCCACGCACGGCGTGCCTGTTGTATATGCCACATTGCCGGGCAACCACCGTTTTTCGGCGATTGCCGGCCCAAATGTTCAATATGATGAAGATGATGTGACGGGCGGTGTTGCAATGAATATACGCGGTGGCAATGCCCCCGAAACCAGTTTCGAGAACTATCACCTAAAGCGTGGCGAAGAGTTGCTTAAGGTAAAGCCGCGTGAAACCGTTCGCCCCGATGACCCGTACGAGCGTTTAATGACCGCCATAAACGACGGCAGTCCGATTTTAATCAGTGGTGCGACCGCCACCGGTAAGACGACGTTTTTGAACCACATGCTGAAACTGATTGACCAAAACAGTCGTGTTATAACGGTCGAAGATGCACGCGAAATCCGGGTGCCCCAGGCTAATCGTGTACATTTTGTTTTGTCGCGTACCGAACAGAATAATGATTTTAATTATGCGCGCCTGTTGGATTTGGTTGTTCGTATGACGCCTGATGTCATCATTGGCGGGGAAATATCAACGGATAATGCATCTGTTTTGTGGGAAATGTTGGGGACAGGGCACGACCACTTTTATACGACCATTCACGCCGAAAGCGCGGATGCCGCATATGCCGCGTTTGCCGACCGTATTTTGCATACCCAGCCTGCATACAACCGTACAGATTTGATTGCGGAAATGAAAAAGAAAATCCGTGTTGTACAATTGTCTCGTGATGGTGCACTGCGTGCCGTGACAGAGGTTGTATAACATATGGATATATACCCAATTCCAATCGGTGGCTTGTGTTTTTGAAGTTTTGTGTTATAATTACTAAGATTTTAACAGCAAGTTCATTAAACTAAAAAGGAAAACAAATGGCAGAACAGAAATTTGAATGGCTGGATGATGCGCTGGCAAATGCCAAGACGGATAAAGAACGCGAACAGATTCTGAAAGATTACGAGGCGCAGAAAGTTGCCCGTGCTCAGCGCGTCGAAGAAGAGCGTCTGAATAGTCCAACCATGATTGACAAGTTTATGAAAGGTATTGCGGCGATTAAAAAGAAAATGTTTAAAAATAATGCCAAGAATAGAAGCATTTCTCAAAATCAACAGCACACACGTTAATAAAAATCCCGCCAATTGGCGGGATTTTAGTTTGTATAAAAACATTTGCCGCCGGTTATTGTCCAGCTGCCCGTGGTATCAGAACCCTTGCTGTCTTCTGGCAGGTAACAGCTGGTTATCGCCGTGGCACCGGCGCTGGCGGTTGTGCCGTATACGCCGCCCGATGCCGGACAGCGTGTGCAGCCCGACGTTCCGTTCGTGCTGTTTCCATAATATCCCTTGGCGCAACGATAGCTAGTCGATTCTTTACATGTAGGGGTTTCTGAAGTGCATTCACAATGTCTGAGGACCCTTTTTTCATATCCGGTACCCGCGGCGGTATAATCTGGGTCATTCGAGCAGTTGGAGCAACTGCAGTCGCAAAATGGAAACCCTATTTGCATTACAAAGCCAGTCTGCTTGCATGGATTTATTCTATAGCTATTAGTTGTGCTGTATCCGCTGCGGCATTTTGTGCAGTATCTAACACCATAGATTTTATTGTTTTGGTCCTTAAAACATTTAAGTTCCCCATAGTTCTCGTCCATGGTTTGTTGCTCACAATTTGGGTCGCTAATAGTAGTATAGTCTGTCAAGCCGCTCATACCTGTAGATGGGCAGGTGGTTTCATCGCAGCTTGGGTTGGCTGTACCGCCGCCGCCCCATGATACGGCCAACGCTGGCGGTGTAATGATGTAAAGTGCCATCGGCAAAATTACTTTTATTTTGTTCATTTGTTCAATCTCCTGTTTTTTTTCAAACGAAAAAACCACCAAAAAAGGTGGTCAGGAGGTTGACTACAATCCTAAGAATTGTGTGCTTATTCAATATATTCGCAACCCTCCTGACCCCGCGGGCTCAGGAGTTTGTTTTACGTCGCAATATTAAAATGGGCGCATTATGCGCGCCTTAGGTTTGTATTCCGACGCTTAGGCAGAGGTAGTCACACCTCATTACCGGAACGCCCGGTAACATTAGAATTATATACTGCCGGTCGTTTAAACACAAGATTAAAAAAAGCCCCTATTTCGGGGCTTTTTCTTTATTTGTCTTTTAACAATTTTGCCTTCATTTTGTCATACTCGGCCTTTGATATAACCTTGGACTTGTATAGTTTGGCCAGTTTTTCCAAATCGTCCAGACGGTTGCCACAGGAACAGCTGCCGTCGCCATTCCACGCCAGCGCGAGTATCAGTGCCGCAAACCATGTAATGCCGAAAAATATCCCCAGCCACGATAAAATCACAATAATTGTTTTCTGTGTTCCGCATATCCCGCGTGCATTTGCAACCATCACCGGAATACAGATAATCGCGCATACAAACGCACACAACAGCATGAACATAAAGAACAGTGCCAAATATTCTATAAACATATTTCCCCTCTTTGTTAATTGATATAATTATAGTGGAAATATTCCTAAATTCAATATTTATATGAAATTCTGTGGGCCGACATCAATTTTGACGCGAATATTTACAGGTGGCCTGACCTTTGCAACCCAGTTGGCAACAATCGGTTGCAGATTGGCGCGTGCATCGCCGGATATTAAAAAGCGCATGCGATACCAATTTCGAATCTGGTAAATCTGGGCGGGTACCGGTCCCATTATTCGCCCTCCCGCCAGCGCCGGTGCCGCCGCCGCCAGGTCTGCGCAAAAACGCTGCAGTACGGATTCTTTTTGGCCTTCTACAATTACTGCAACCAGCTGTCCGAACGGTGGCATTTTTGCCATGCGCCGCGCATCCAAATCGGCGTCCATAAACGCATCGCGGTCGCCTGCACATATGGCCCGTAAAACAGGGTTGTCTGGCTGGTATGTCTGCATCAGTACGCGTCCCGGGCATTCCCCGCGTCCGGCGCGTCCGGCCACCTGAAACAGCTGTTGGAAAGTATGCTCTGCCGCGCGAAAATCAGTTCCGAACAGGCCCATGTCCGCATCCACAACCCCAACCAGGGTCAGGTTTGGAAAATGGTGTCCCTTGGCCAGTATTTGGGTTCCTATCACGATGTCGATTTCGCCATCTTCCATTTTATGGACCAGACGTTCCAGTGCCGCGCGTGATAGTATTGTGTCACTGGATACGCATGCGGTGCGTGCCCCCGGGAATTTGGCCGCTATTTCTTCTTCTATTTTTTCCAGGCCGGCCCCGCGTGATGAAATCGGCCCGCCGCAATCGGGGCATGTCGTCGGCATCGGCGCTGTTCGACCGCACATATGGCACAGCAGTTTTCCCAGCCTTTTATGATATGTCATTGCCACACTGCAATCAGGGCAGGTTGCCACGAAACCGCACTTTTTACATTGTATTATCGGGGCAAATCCGCGTCTGTTTATAAACAACAGCGCCTGGCGCCCCGCGTCCAATGTTTCGCCAATCGCCCCGCATAATTCCGGACTCAGATTCCCTGGGGTTTCATCTGCATCGGATGCGGTCTGGGCGCGGTATGGTTCCGGTCGGCTGTTTCGCAAATCAATAGTTGCGATTGAGGGCAGGCGCGCCCCGCCAAATCGTGATGTCAGGCGCAGGTGGTTGTATCGTCCAGCGGCGGCATTGTTTAATGTTTCCGCGGCCGGGGTTGCGCTGGCCAAAACAATGGGGAAGCCGGAAATTTTTGCACGCAAAACAGCCATGTCGCGTGCATGATAGTTTCCCATGTCTTCCTGTTTGTATGATGTGTCATGCTCTTCATCGACAACAATCAGTCCGATTTTTTGCCACGGCAGAAACAGTGCACTGCGTGTGCCAACAACCATTTTTATATCGCCGCGTGCGACGCCGCGCCAAATTTCGCGCCGCCGGGCCGCGGTCAGATTACTGTGCCATACAACGGGCGGCGCCCCGAAACGACGTGTAAACCGGTCCATGAATTGGGCGGTCAGGGCAATTTCTGGCATCATTAACAATACAGCGCCCCCGCGGCTGTATGCGCGCCATGCGGCATCAAAATAAACCTGGGTTTTGCCACTGCCGGTAATGCCGTCCAACAGATGGACCGAGAACCCGCCGCCCGATATTGCGTCGCCGATTTTATCGGCGGCCGCCTGCTGTTCGGCATTCAGGGTAACCGTGCCCGTGTCGCGGTATTCGTATTTAAACTCATCCAGTTCAACAGGTCGTGTCTCTGCCGGCACCAATGCGCCATTTTTTATCATGGTGTTTATAACAGCGCGGCTTGTATGAGATATGTTTTCTATGTCATTGACAGACATCGGGGCGTAATCATTTGAATCAAACGCGTCTGCGACGGCCTGGCGCTGTTGTGTAATGCGGATGTTTGTTTGCGGGATGTATGTATACATTTGTTCCGTCCGCGGCGGGGAAAAAGCATCTGGAACATTTATAATCAGTCGCAATACCGCGCCGGGCGTCATCAGCGTCCATTCTGACATTCGCTGAATCCATTGCAAATCTGTGACGTCCATTTTCAGTGGGAACACCTTTTGGGTGTTTTTTATTTTTTCCACGGGTACCTTTCCGTCGGCGATGCCGTAAACCACACCGACGTATGGGCGGCCCATGACCGTCACGGAAACATAAGACCCAAGACCAGCCGGCGCGGATAAACGATAATCGTATCCGGTGTTAACCGCATTTGGAATCAAGATTTTTACAATATCGCCCGCATTGAACATAATCATAAAATACTTGTTTTTTATCTTTTTTTCAATACCATTAATTTCATGTGGAAGCAGTTTTTTGAAGTATGTGATTTTTTGTGTAATTTTATCCCCGGGGGTGCCCGCCGTGCGTCTGTGCGTCGTAAAAGTTTGTACGACTGGCGGAAAAAGTATAATGCATTGCGCGTCGCATACCCAGAGCTAAGCTTTCGCAATACCAAAATGATAAAGGGTGGCTGGAACATTGGTTTTATAGTTGACCGCAAATATGTTTTTAAAATTCGCAAATTTTATGATGAAAACATCCCCGCGAAAAAAATCATGCGTGAGGCGCGAATAACATCTGCCCTGGGGCCGGTGTCATCTGTTCGTATTCCGCGGATAGAGGTTGTACGCGCCGGCGGTTATACATTTTATAAATACGATTTTATTCCGGGGCGTAATATGAATACTTTTTCGCCGCGTACTATTGCATCGCATGCGTCGCGTTGGGGGGCGCAAATTGGTGAATTTATACACTCGATACATACGGCGCGTCCTGATAACTTGGATGATTTAAAGGACCGTCCCGGCGATGGCTGGAATCATAACGATATCTGCAACAATGTCATAATAGACCCAAAAACAATGAGTGTTGCCGGCGTAATTGATTGGGAATATTCAGGGTGGGGCACATTGGATACCGAATTTATGAACTGTGTCAGATTTTCAAAGAAAATAAAAGATTCCGGAATTTTAGAGCATATTACGAAAAAATATAATGATTTAGATACAAAATGTTCTTGACAAAATGCATTTTATGTACTATGTTTCTTGTAAAGATTAATTCGGAACCAAAGTGGGAAACAAATGACACAAAAACGCAGCGCCTCTGATATTTTATTTTACGAATATCGTGAATATATAATTCGCCAGTTAATAAAAAACCATTATGCGCCTTCTTATGCGACGGTTGAGACGATGGGCCGCTGGTACAGTGATATTCCGTTTAAAACTCAAACGCTGAATATGTTGATAGAAAAATCAATATTGTTTATGCGTGTTATTAACGGCGATAACTCTAACACGACACATCCCGATTTCTTGAACGCGCTGACCAACAGAATGGTAAATTATTTGGCCAAATACATGGTGCGTTCTAATATATTAGTCGCCAGTGGTGTGGCCAGCCAGGAAAAACGGCGTCTTGAATACGCCCGTGCCGAGGACAGCTTAAAGAAATCCTTGTATAGCGAATGTGAATATATACAGAAACTGTTTGCCAGTCAAAAGGCCAAGCGTAAATTACGCGCAGCGGGTGCCGCTGCGGTCGCGCGCGACCGTATTAACATTCAAAAAGATAAAGCCAAAAAGGCTTATCGTATGGCCTGCCAGGTTCACACAGAATTTATGGAAGCGCAAAATATTACCAGAAAGAAATAATATTCATTATTGTTTTGCCGCATCAATATCGTTATCGGTTGCGATGCGGCATATTTTTATGTCCGGGTTAAACTGCGTACGAAACCAGGTCCGCTGGCGCTTGGCATATTGATTTGTTTTTGTAATCCAGTTTTTAATGCATTCTTCGCGTGATATTTGGCCGCGAACATACGCGCACAGCTGGGACGCACCTATTGCGCGCCGCGGGTCCCAGTTGCTGTCGATTATGCGATTGGCCTCGGCCTCGGCGCCACCGTCCAGCATTTCAGGAATGCGCCGTGCAATTCTTTCATGCAATATATCGGTGGGCGGATTAATTAAAATACGCCGTGCGTTCGGGCATATCGCCCCGCTGCGGGGCATTGATTGAAATTCTGATATTTGACGGCCTGTTTGAAAAAATACTTCCAGTGCGCGGGCGGTGCGCTGGGGGTCTGTTGGCTTAAAGTCAGGTCCCAATATTTTGCGCGCGCCCGCAATGTCGGTGGCAACCATTTCCCGTGCCCGTTGGCGAATGTCAGCATCAATATCGGGCATTGGCGAAATTCCATTAACAATGGCGTTTATATAGTATCCTGTCCCGCCAACAAATATCGCGGGCCGCCCGTTTGATATCGCATCCTGGTATTCATTGCGTGCCATTTCCAGATAATCGGCCACTGATATTTGTTCGCTTAAATCCAATACAGAAAACAGTCTATACGGCACGCCGTCAATATCAGGAGTGATGCTGCGGCCGGCAAATGGACTGGCGGCGATATTTTCAATTCCGCGGTATATCTGAACACTGTCACAGTTTATTATCACGCCCCCGATGCGCCCGGCCAGGCGGTGCGCAAAGTCCGATTTCCCCGATGCTGTGGGGCCTGTGATAATGTATGCGTTATAAGTCATTGACAAAAAGTATAAATATCAAAAATGTAAAATTCAATTGTAATATTTAAAATAATGGTGCTAGAATAGGTTTGTCCAATAAAAAAAGAAAGGAAATAATTATGGCAAAAGTAAGAGTTGCAATTAACGGTTTCGGCCGCATCGGTCGCTTGGTTTTGCGTGCGGCGCTGGAATCGGGACGTGACGATATTGAATTTGTTGCAGTTAACGATTTGGCCCCGGCGGAACAGAATGCATATTTGTTGGAATATGATTCCGTTCACGGCAAATTGCCGATGGATGTAAAACTGGAAGGGGATACAATCATCGTTGGCAATCAAAAGATTAAATGCATTGCTGAAAAAGACCCGACAAAGTTGCCGTGGGGTGAAATGAATATCGATGTTGTTATGGAATGCACCGGTATCTTTACCGCCGCAGACAAGGCAAAGGTTCATTTGGAAGCGGGCGCAAAACGCGTTCTGGTATCAGCTCCATCGGCTGGTGCGGATGCGACAATAGTTTATGGCGTAAATCAGGACACACTGAAATCGACTGATTTAATTGTATCAAACGCATCATGCACAACAAACTGCCTGGCCCCCGTGGCAAAGGTTTTGGACGATAACTTCGGTATTATATCGGGTTGGATGACGACTGTTCATGCGTATACCGGCGACCAGCAGTTGCTGGATAAAAACCACAAAGATTTTCGTCGTGCACGCGCGGCGGCACTGTCCATGATTCCGACCAGCACCGGCGCGGCCAAGGCGATTGGTCTGGTACTGCCGAAATTGGCGGGCAAACTGGACGGTATGGCAATCCGCGTTCCGACACCGGACGTATCGGTTGTTGAACTGGTTGTAAATCTGGAAAAAGATGCCACTGTTGATGCTGTAAACGCCGCGATGAAGGCCGCCGCATCACGTACATTCGGCTATAATGATAAACCGTTGGTCTCTATCGACTTTACCGGCGACGCGCACAGCTCTATCTTTGACGCATCCCAGACCAAGGTCTTGGGCGACCGCCTGGTTCATGTAACCGCATGGTATGACAACGAATGGGGTTTCTCTAACCGCATGGGCGACACGGCCGTTGCGATGGGGAAACTGATTAAATAATTACCAGTTATCATAGATAAAAAATCCGGCCAACGCCGGATTTTTTGTTATTGCAGATATTTGTTGTAAAAACGGATAAACGCGTTGTCCCCGGTCTGTCTGGCGTCGGAACGAAACTTTCGCCGCAGGTTATTACAGCGCGCCCACTTCATCCAACCACTGAACGCGGCCAGCTGGCTGCGGCTATGGGCGGAAATTTCTCTGTTCTGTATCAGCGTGCGCATATTTTGTTTCATTTTTTTTACGCCGGCCTTGGTTAAAATGACATAATCTTTAAAGTGACGGTATCCGATAAAGCTTATCCCGGCATCTGTTGGCTTTATAAAAGATTTAGAGAATGTCAGTTGCAGCTCTTTCCCCAGATACTCTTGCAATGTATTGCGCCATTTCCGCAGTGTTTCAATATCATTGGCAAACAGACAGAAATCATCACAGTATCGTATATAGTCGCGCACATGCAATTTATGCTTTATAAACATGTCTAAATCGTTCATATACAGATTACCCATCCATTGACTGGTTAAATTTCCAATTGGCATACCGCATTCCGTATAGGCCGAGCAGACAATATCCTCTAACACTTTCAGTATTCGCCGGTCCTGTATTTTCCGTCGCAGTATTTTTATCATGATTTCATGACGTATGCTGGGATAGAATTTGCGTATATCGCATTGCAACACGTATTTGTTGCGCCGCAGCATTTGCATACACCGATGCGATGCCTCATGCAGGCCGCGCCCCGGTATGCATGCATAAGAATCGCTGATAAACAGTTTCTGCCAAATAGGCCCCAGTATATTTATAAGCGCATGATGTACGATATGATCCGGATACAGTGGTAACATGAATACTTGTCGTTTCTTGGGCTCGTAAACGAAAAATATGCGGTATTGTCCTGTTTTATATGTGCCGTTTTTTAAGGATTTGCGCAGTCGCGCCAATTTTTGTTCACGGTGTCGCATAAAGATTTTTGCAGATATTTTGGATTTTTTTCCGCGCAGGGCATGGTCTGCGGCAATTTCGAAATTTTCCGCGGATATAAAATCGTTCCACAAATGTTTGTGTGTTTTCATGAAAAAGAATAATACTTGTCGATTTTTACAATTGTTGTACAGAATGGAATGTTTTCTTTTGCAGATTGAATCTGGTCTATTAAAACACTGCTGCCTGTAAATACGACACAGATATTTTCATCCAGAATAAATTGAATCTGCAGACAATCTGTTCCGTTTTTCTTTTTACTGCCCGATATTCTGAAATCTGTAATGGTGATTTCACGGTTTAAAATATCATTCATAAACTTTTTGTCGCCGGGCATTGGCAGTTTGTCGCGTGCAAATATGGAAAATTTAGGACACTTTGATTTATCAAGTTTTTTTATATCTTCGATTGTCATTTCATTTCCTTTTGTTAAAGACAATCAAACATTCGGGGGTTCGCCGGGTAAAGTAGCAGTTACTATCCCGAATGTTTCCTGCGTTATTTGTTCGGAGAATGTGTCGCCACATTCTGCCGGGATATGTCGCCCCGCCTTTGATAAGGAAGGCATACAAACAGACGTTTTTATCCGTCTGAAAAGTGTTGTTTCGCACTTTGTCCTGCAGGTTAGCCAAACTTTATTTCCTTGCGTTATAAAGTTACCATTCCCCAAGGAGCCGACCGACCCGAACACGCCCGCACGGAACCCGGATTCGGCCCGGACGTTGATACCGCAGTTGTTCGCGCAGTTCGACCTGCAATCGGCAACCGAGGCATAAGTGATCCGGAACACCCAACGCGAGACCGCCAATCGAACCCGAACAGTCATCGTAGCGGCGACACACCCCATTCCCGGATTTGCCCGGGAATTTTCAAAAAATTTCGGCCTGCGGCGCTGGTTCCCACCGGGGGCGGGGTCGCCGCCCCCGAACCCACACCCAGTAACCGGCCTATGCGTTTCGCATAGGCATTACCGCATACCGCTTTATCAATTGCCGACCGACCCGAACACGCCCGCACGGAACCCGGACTCGGCCCGGACGTAGAGACCGCAGTTGTCCGCGCAGCTCGACCTGCAACCGGCAACCGAGGCAGAAGCGACCCGGAACACCCAACGCGAGACCGCCGGATGCGTCATTTTGCACCAACAATATTTGCCGGTTCTTTCACCGCCGGTGGCAATTTCACCATTTGAATCACGCAGCTCTTCAACAGAACTGTTCATCTGGCCACTGGTATCAACACATGTGGCTATACCCCAGACGGTCCCGTATGAAAATGTTGCCGACCATTCAAACAAATCTGAATTATAAGTGTTGCTTATCCCCGAAATAACCGGGTCCAGCACGATTGCCAATGTATCGTCCGTTGCGCACATTGTGGTTGCCCCGGCCGATGCGCAAAACATTGCAATTAGCCCCGCCATCATTATTTTTTTCATATCCCATACCCCCGTTTTCAATTACCAAATCGCCAGATATATTCCATTTGTGCGAAAATTATTAGTGTTATCCTTTATCGCGGTCGCGCATGCGCTGGTACAGCCGGCATCGCATGCATCTTCGCTGTCGAATGCGCCGTAATACACCCACCATGAAGTTACCGGGCCGCTCAAACTGCACCAGCATTGTGTCCCAATGTCCGCACTGCTGGCGCGCAGATATACGTTTGCATCGCCGGGTGCGGCGGTGATCTCTGCGGTGTTGGTCGTTATTTCGTTGCATGTGGCGGTTCCGTTCAGCGTTCGCTGGGATGAATTGTTTGGCACCAGATCATATCCAAACCGCAGTGTAAAAGTTTTTTCTGCCGTGTTAGAAGATACAGATGTTGGATTCTCGCTCTTCTTTATTGTGAATACTGCCGTGCGATTACGAATGCATGTTGTTGCCGCATATGCGCCGGCATAAAACAATGTTAATAATATTGATAATGATATTGTCTTTTTCATATATTCCCCCATATCCCTTTAATCTGATATATGATACGTGCCCGTGGCAGATTTTATATTCATAACGCCACGTGCCGCCCCCGGTAAAAAGTTGATATAGCAAACCCCGTTCGACGTTTTGATGTTCAGTGCCGGCGTGGTCAGCTTTTCTGCATACAACGGCCATGCATGGCCGCCGGCGGCATGCATTTCTGTTATCCCATGCGGGCAGGGCGTTGCGCATGTCCCCAGGCCTGTGTATGTCTTGTCGCGCTCGCACAATATGGCGCATAATCCATTTGATACGGCCCCCGATGCACAGTTCGCATTCAAACCATATGATACGTAATCCGATGCGCATGACATGTTTTCAGGTATGCTAAGCGTTTCTTCCGCGCCCGTGATGTCGTAAAAGTTTTCAGGGCATTCGCCGCGCTGGTACGCTGTGCATTCGCCATCGGATAAATATTGGCCATTGCCGCACAGTTTTGCACCGTATGCAACCAAAACGCCATTATATATCGGGGTAAAAAATTCGGGTAACTCGTATTGGCTATAAGAGTTCATACATTCCTCTAGCGTGGCTGATGGCACCGAAAATGTTGCCTGGCCGATTTCAGTCTTGTATGAACCGTCTGGGCATTGCCCTTGGTTTTTTTTCTTGCATTCGCCGGCAATCAAGTGTTCGTCGGCGCCACACAGTTTTGCGCCATATTTTACCAGAACGCCATTATAAATCGCATGAAAAATATCCGGCAACTGTTCCTTGTTGTATGAATTCATACATTGGAGTTTCAATGTCATTGCCGAATATGTTGACGCATCAATAAGCGTTTCATAGTATCCGGCCGGACAATCATTTTGCATTTTTTCGATGCATGTACCATTGCTAAGTTGTTGGTCATTTTCGCACAACATAGGCCCATATCGCACGACGGTTGCGGCACTTGACGTGCCGTGAGCCGCTGCAATTGCTAATAAAATAATTACGCCCCTCATACTTTTCCCGGTATAAAGATAAAATTAAACCACCATAATCAGCTTAGGTGGTTGGAGGTTCGAAACTATATAAGAAGCAATAGCGGGCTTATTCAACATATTCACCGCCCTCCAACCCTTGGTTGGAGATATTTTTTGTCCACCACGGACACTTCTTATACAGGTTCCGACGCCTGGTCGTGGCAACTCTCCACGACTGATTTAATCATAGTGCAAATCCAATTTTCTAGCAAGCGAATTTATTTCTTAAAAAACTTCTTGCATTTATTCTTTTCGCAGTATAATATACGTATCGCTCTGGGGTTGTAGCTCAGCTGGTTAGAGCGTCTGCCTGTCACGCAGAAGGTCGAGGGTTCGAGCCCCTTCAATCCCGCCAGAGATTTTATACCACCACTATTGGTGGTATTTTTTTGTTTGTTATTTTTAATACTCGCGATATAATTGTTCCGTAACAAAGGGAGAAATAATATGAATATTAAAACTTTTGCAATTGGTGCATGTATGTTGTCATTGGCGGCGTGCGGTGATTCTGCGCCGGATGCGGCTGCATTGCGTGGTGCGAATTTTGTATCCGAGCAGCCTGGTGCGACAATCGCACTGTCGTTTGAACCCGAAGAGATGAAAGCATTCGGTCGTGTTGTAAACCTTTATAACGGTCCGTACAGTGTTGACGGCGACAAAATTAAATTTGGCGAAATGGCATCAACTATGATGATGGGCCCAATGGAGGCCATGGAAACAGAACAGGAATACTTCCGTTTCTTAAGCACTGTTGAAAACTATGAACTGTCAGATGGTCGCTTGGTATTGAAAGATGCCGCGGGCAAGGAAATGGTCTTCACTCAGGTAGACGAGCTGCCGTCCGAAGAATAATTGCTTGACAATAATCAAAATGCCGATTATAATCCGTCGGCAGTTTTGGTCCCATCGTCTAGAGGCCTAGGACACCGCCCTTTCAAGGCGAGAACACCGGTTCGACTCCGGTTGGGACTGCCAAAAATAAAAGCCGACTTTTGGTCGGTTTTAATTTTTATATAATTTTCTTTATTATTTATTTCTCAAATACGCTAAACAGTTCCCAGTGCGTGCTACCCACAAACTGGTCAACCGGTACCAGGTGCGTCATTTTATAGCCGCCCGATTCCAATATTTTTGCATCGCGCGTAAATGTCGCGGGATTGCATGATACGTATATAACTTTTTGTACTTGTGATTTTGCCAATATCTCGCATTGTGCCCGTGCGCCCGCGCGTGGTGGGTCCATTACGACACAATCATATTGTTTCAGCATCCCCAGTGTTAGTGGATTTTTAAATAAGTCGCGCTGACAATGTGGGCCTGTGATATCAAAGCCGTCGGCATTCAGTGCATGTGTAAAATTCCCCAATCCACAGAATAAATCCGCAATACGTTTCGAACCGCCCGCGGCCCCAACCACCATATCACGGATTGCATCTTCGCCTGGCTTGCCCGGTTGCAGGAATGCGCCGGCTGGATATTCAACATCAATATCGTCGAATTTTATGATAGGTATTGCTGTTTGCTTAACTATTTTGCCATTCCATGTTACACGAATTGCCGCCAGATTATCGGTGGCACGCCGAAATTCCGCGCTGCAATATGGCACATCTGATGTTATTGATATATCTATCCCGTTTTCACATTGCGTTATCAGCGCACTGCCGGCGCCGGTCCATGGCATGGCGGCGATGTCGGGCAGTATCTTGTTTATCGCCGGTGCTGCATTGGGGCATTCACTAACGGGTATAATATCTTTTGTTCCTGCGACATACATGCCGAATCGACCGCCGGCAAAGCAAAAATCAACACGTCGCCGTGTTCCTGCCTCAATCCATATTGGGGGCTCGGTGGGGGCGATGCCGCGCAGGGCGCCCGCCTTTTGTGAACGATAATCGGCGGATGCAAAATCAAATTTGCACCCGCCGCATTTGCCAAAGAATGGACATGTATTCATCAGAAATTCACACGCGCCCCAACTCGGAACTGATGCGCACTGGGCGCCAGGTCGGAAATATTATCAAACTTTGGCGTGAACATATACATATAGCGGTATCCTAAATCAACCGTGAATATATCGCCCATTTCAACGCCCAGACCCGCTATTGCGGCAACGGCCGGTGTGATTTTGTTATCAATATGCGCATCGTTCGCCTTGTTCCAGGACAGGCCCGCCCCGGCCCCCACATATGGGACCAAACGCTGACGATAGAACAGGCGATACAGGTTGTCAATACGCGCATCAATTATTGCATTGATAAAGCCTGTATTCCCGTCCAGCGAGAATCCATTCCATTTCGCGCGCGTGCGGACATAGTTTGCCTCAACGCGGAACGTGTCATAAATTCGGATACCGGCAACGGCCTCGAACGAAGATGTGTTTTTCCCGCCGGCATGAATATCATTTTCATCCGTGCGCGATTGCCACATGGAAAAGTCGTACATCCCGCCAACATAAAAGCGCCGATTCCGGGCAAATGCCTCTGCGTCGCGGCCATCGGGCGCGGTTGGTGCCGGCATACGATTTTGCTGGGCGCGGTATGGAATCGCCGCCGCGGCGATTCCTGGTATTAAACAAAGGGCGCTTGCTAATAAATATTTAACTTTCATAATTAAAAATCCCCCGGATTAAAAGTTCACTCGGAACGAGGCCATAACATTACTGACGTTATCAACGCCGCCGGCGCGCACGTCCCAGCCAAATCCGTTTCCAATCATCATCTGGTACTGGTATGCGATGTCAACGCCAATCAGGTCGGTCAATGCGATATTAAATCCAACCTGGGCCCGTGGTGCGGCGATAACAAATCCATCGGCGCCGCCGGTTCCTTCAAATTCATAATGGCCAAATCCGGCACCCACACCGATAAACGGTACAAAGACGCGTCTGCGGGTAATATCGCCTGTCTGAACATATCTGCGCGCCAAATCGAAATACAGCATGCCGCCGATGGTCTGGTACGTTGCCTGGCGCTGCTTTAAGTCGGAAAATTCAAATGTGGACGTCTGAAAGTCGATTTCAGTACGCACATACGATGACAGATTCCACCCCAGTCCGATTTGTGTAGTCCAACTGCCGCTGGATTCATATTCTTTGCCGCCGAACTTTGCCTTGTCTGTGGCAAATCCCAGATTCAAACCCGCGCCCCCGCGAACATACATAGATGTCGGAATAAACAGCTTCACATCGCGCGTATCAACGGCGTTTGTTGTCTGATACACCTCCAGCCCCAGTTCGCCCGGCGCGGCATCTTCGACAATATCGACATTTGCCTGGGCACTGACGATATCCAGCCCGCGCGAGATTTCAGAACGAAACGCGCGGTCACTATAGGCCGCGTTTGCCGTGGCACCCCAAATTGCGCCACAGATTCCAATAATAAATGGTGTCTTTTTCATCACTTTTTCTTCCCAAAATACACTTTAATAAAATTCTAACAAAATTTGAAACTTGATTCCAGCCCTATTTATGCGTACTATTGCCAATATGAAGAAAAAAGAAATTAACTCTGATAAAAAGATAGCCTTGGTGGCGGGTGCGCTGGATTTACCGTTCTTTACGCGTGATGCATTGCGTGCGGCGGGCTGGGATGTTTTTATTGTTGGATTAAAAAATTTTTATGACCCACGGCTGAATCCCGATATGGTTGTGCGTTTGGGTGGGGGCGGCGCCGCAATACGCGAGTTTCGACGTCGCGGCATACGAAAGCTAACATTTGTCGGTGCAATCGGTCATCCAAAATTATCAGACCTGCGGCCTGATTTTTGGACGATTGGCGCACTGATAAGTATTAAAAGACATCAAAAAGGATATGATTCAATGGCGGTTGCATTAAACAAGGTATTGGAAAAACGTGGGTTTGAAATTGTCGCGGCCCAGGATTTGGCGCCCGACCTGACATTCCAGACGCCGGGCGTTCAAACGCGTGCCCGCCCCGCCGCACGCGACGCGGCGGATATAGAGCGTGCAATTGCCGTATCCCATACAATCGGGCGTGAAGATATTGGTGCATCCGTCGTCGTGGACAAACAGGTAATCGGGATAGAGGCGGCCGAGGGCACGGCCAACATGCTGCGTCGAGTGGTTGATATGCGCCGCGATTTAAATAAAAGCAGTGGTGTATTTGCCAAGATGACCAAGCCCGGCCAGGATTTAAGAATAGATATCCCCGCAATCGGTGTTGATACCGTCCGTGCGGTTGCGGCGGCCCACCTGCGCGGGATTGTGGTAAATGCGAAAACATGTTTTGTCGTGGACAAGCCGGCCGTGATAAAGGCCGCCAACGACGCGAAGATATTTATTGTTGCGATGGAATAATGTTTCGTCGATATACAAAAAAACGCCCATTTGGGCGTTTTTTATTTTCCAAACTTTCCACTGCGTGGGAATCCAACCGGAACTGTGCGGCCCTGGGATGCACGCTTGCCCGTCCAGGGTTTGACATCATCCAGTTTGGTTGTCCCACGCCCCGTGGTCCAGCCGAAACCGTCCGCCGCGTTATAGAACATAACGTCTAAAACGTATGTGCGCTCGGCATTGTATTTTTGCAGGATAACCCCCTTGCCGCGTGCCATGGTCGGTATTTCCGCGGTCTGGAATATCAGCAGTTTGTCATTACTGCCCGACATTGCGATTGTATCACCCGTTACCGGTACGCACATAATCGCGGGGTTTTTATCATCGGTGTTCATAACCTGTTTGCCCGTACGTGTCTGGGCCAGGCATCCGTCACCCATAACAATAAATCCGTTTCCATGTCGCCCAACCAGCAGATAGCGCACCGACATATCCAAAACGAATGCACGCACGATATTTTCATCGGCACCGATATCGGCCATCATTCGTACAGATTCACCGAACCCGCGGGCCGACGGCAAATCACGCGCCATCAGGGTAAACATCTTGCCCTTGGATGTGAACAGATTGATTTTATCTGTTGACATTGCGTGGAATGCGGTTTGTAGCTCATCGCCTTCCTTGAACTTTAAATCCAGCGCGTTCAAATCCAAATGTCCCTTGGCCGCGCGTATCCAGCCCATAGTTGACAGAATAATCGTCAGCGGTTCTTTTTCAATAAATTCGTCTGCGTTTACGACGATATCCTCGGTCGCTTCTGCCCATGTGGTGCGTCGCCGCCCCAATGTGGTCTTTTTATCGTATGTCTTTTTGATATCCGCGAACCATGCCTTTATCTGAGTGTTTTGCAGCTCTTCAGACGCCAACAGCGCCATCAGCTTTTCCTGCTCCTCGCGCAGGGCGGCATCCTCGCGCCGGATTTCCATTTCTTCCAGCTTTCGCAGCGCGCGCAGGCGGGTGTTCAAAATCGCCTCTACCTGAACATCGGTTAGTTTGAATTCAGCAACCAACGCAGCCTTGGCGTCATCTTCGGTGCGGATAATTTCAATCACACGGTCCAGGTTAAGATATACAATCAGCAACCCGCCCAGTATTTCCAACCGGCGTGCAATGTTCCCCAGACGCCATGCCGTACGTCGGCGCAGAACGTTTTTCTGGTGTGCGATAAATTCGCGCAGAACGTCACCAATACCCATAACGCGTGGCGCGCCATTGGAATCGATAACGTTAAAGTTCATGTTAAAGCGCGATTCCAAATCAGTCATCGCGAACAAGTGCGCCATCATTTTATCCAGCGGCACATTGCGGCTTTTTGGTGTTATAACGATACGAACGTCCGTCGTGGATTCGTCTGTTATGTCATCGACCAGCGGCAGCTTTTTCGCATCAATCAGTGCGGCAATCTGCTCGACCAGTTTTGATTTTACAATCCCGTATGGAATCTCTGTTATGACGGCCTGCTGGGCGCCGCGTTCCAACTCCTCTACGTTCCAGCGGGCACGTACGCGAAACGCGCCGCGGCCTGTTTCGTAGTTTTTAACGATTGTGTCAAAGTTATCGATTAAAATACCGCCCGTGGGAAAATCCGGTCCAATCATTTTCTTCATAATCTGGGCCGTTGTGGCGTCCGGCTTGTCCACCACCAGATTCAGGGCATCGCAAACCTCCGCCACGTTGTGGGTGGGGATATTTGTCGCCATACCAACCGCGATACCCATACCGCCATTGGCCAGCAAATTCGGAAACGCGCCCGGCATGACGGATGGCTCAACCGTTGTTCCGTCAAAGTTCGGCATCATATCGACGCTGTCCTCGTCCAGGCCCTCCATAATCATCATGGCGGCGTCGGTCATTTTTGATTCGGTATAACGGTATGCCGCCTGGGGGTCGCCGTCGATATTGCCAAAGTTTCCCTGGCCGTCAATCAGCGGATATCGTACCGAGAAATCCTGGGCCAGGCGGACCATTGCGTCGTAAACACTGCTGTCGCCGTGGGGGTGATAGTGACCCAACACGTCGCCGACAACGGTTGCGCACTTGCGGAACGCGGCCGCGGGCGACAATTTCTGGCGCAGCATGGAATACAAAATACGGCGATGAACGGGTTTCAGACCATCCCGAACATCGGGCAGGGCGCGCGAAACAATTGTTGATACCGCGTATGACAAATACCGCTCCGACAGGGCGTCGGACAGCTGCTGTGAATCAATATTTTCGATAATTTTAGTGCTCATGATGATAAAAAATTAGAACATTTGAAAAAAAATAACAACAGTTTTTTGCTATATATATTGGAAAAGTACTGATATAATAACCTCTGGTTGGAGGGTCGTCAAATACGCCAAATAGGCGACACCGTGTTTCGAAAACCATGGTTCTCAACCTCCGACCATCTGTATTTTCAAATTTTTTATATTTGCAATTTATACCTGACATGATATTATATTCTTGCAGCGGTGATAAGTCGCTGTTGGGGATTCAGAACCCCACATTACGCGTCCGAGCTGACGAAAAAGCTCCAACGGTCGGTTGGAGTGTGGTGAATATGCTGAATAAGCCCGCAATTCGTAATGATTGTTCTGAAACTCCAACCATCTTTATTGATGGTTTTTTATTTTGCTATTTTTCTTTTGTGTGTTAAAATGTTTTCGTGCCAGGTGTTCTGGCATGGGGATTCAGAACCCCACATTACGCGTCCGAGCTGACGAAAAAGCTCCAACGGTCGGTTGGAGTTTGGCTGAATATGTTGAATAAGCCATCAATTCGTAGTGATTGTTCTGAAACTCCAACCATCTTTTTAGGTGGTTTTTTGTTTTTTCAAATCGGGGGACCAGACTATGGTAAAAAACAAAACAACTGATGATAATATTATGTATATGCCGGACATTCCTGGAAATGAATATCCGGCGCCTTTGATTCAAAAGCTGTGTACTTTTTATAATAAATACCCGGATTATAAAACCGGTATTGTTGATATCTCTATCCTGGCGCGGATTGTGCATACCGAACTGGATAAATTCACACGCCGCCCGCACAAGCAGGTAACAGAGGTATTTTTCGACCGCGATGTGCCCGGCGCCTTTGGGGTATAAAAAAATCCCCCAAACGGGGGATTGGATTTTTTTAGAAACCGAAAACCATTCGTTGTTTCGACTGACGCTTCTTTTCGTTGCGTACGGCTTCTTCTTTCAAACGCTTGCGCTTGGTTGTGGGTTTTTCATAACGCTGGCGTTCTTTCATTTCGCGGTACAGACCTTCTTTCTGAGATTTGCGTTTTGCAACGCGCAGTGCCTGTTCAACGTTGTTGTCGCGAACCAGAACTTTTACCATAACTAATTCACCCCCTTTGCGGCGTTTGTCTTTTGTTATCTTGGTGGAGCCAATCAGACTCGAACTGACGACCCCCTGCTTGCAAAGCAGGTGCTCTACCAACTGAGCTATGACCCCAATGCGGAATGCATTCTATATATTTATAAACCAATTGTCAATAAAATCTTTAGACTGGACACTATTTAATCTCGCGCTATAATCAGGCCATGGCAAAAAAATTATCTGATAAAGTAAAAAAAATAATAAAGGGCGACCCGGATTCGGGGCGTATTAAATGGTCGTTATATGGCCGTGTCTGGCGCGAGATTGGGCGTCCTTATGCAAAATGGCTGGGGCTGGGGATTATTTTCACGCTGTTGGCCGCCGGGGCCGAGGCTTATACAATCACCCTGGTTCAGCAGGTCGTGGACAAGGCCTTTATCGGCAAGAGCATGGAGGCAATATATTTCCTCGGTGGGCAAATCGTGCTGGCCTTTGGGATAAAGGGTGTGTTCACATACGCCAAGGCGCTGGTTATGTCAAAGGGCGGCCTGGTTGCGCATGCGGCGCTCCAGAACAAGATTTTCCGACACATGACGCGGATGAATCTGTCGCGGTTTTATGGCGACGGTATCGGGAAAAACTTAAACTATTTCACGGTGCAAAGCGGCGCAGTGCTTAGCCTGGTTACAACAACCGTACTAAAGCTAATACAAAATGTTGCGACATTGGTGATGACATTGGCGCTGATGTTCTGGTACGCGCCGCAAATGTGCGTGGTGCTGCTGTTCCTGGCGCCGACGATTATGATTCCGATGTCGATAATTATGCGCAAGCGTCGGAAACTGTCACGCCAATCGTTCAAGATTGCCAACAACGTGACCCAGCGCCTGAACCAAACACTGCATGGAATTAAGACTATCCAGTCTTTTGCCGGCGAATCGCGTGAGCAGACTGAGTTCGCAAATGTCGTAAACACATCGGTCGTGAATTCATACAAAAGCACCCAGGCGAATGCGCTGCGCTCGCCGCTGATGGAGTTTATGATTTCAATCGGTCTGTGTATTGCAATGATTATGGGGGCAAGCTTTATCGCATCGGGCCAGATTACAACAGGTGACTTTACGGCGTTTTTATTGGCGCTGACGGCGGCGTACAAGCCGGCAAAAAGCATTACCGGTACCGGTGACACGGTTCAGCATGGCCTGCTGGCGGCAGAGGTGTTGTTTGAATTCCTTGACAGTCGGCCCGACATCGTCGATGCACCCGATGCCACTGAATTAAAAGGCGACCGTATGTCGGTTGCGTTTGACGATGTGTCATTTGAATATGTCGCCGGCGAGGCGGTTTTGAAAAACATCAGCCTGAGTGTGCCGGCCGGGCGTGTCTGCGCACTGGTTGGGCCGTCGGGTGGCGGCAAGACCACATTGTTTAATCTGTTACAGCGGTTTTATGAGCCCCAGTTTGGCAAAATAACAATTAACAGAAAAGACATACGTAAATATACCCTGCGATCCCTGCGCGAGAATATAGCAGAGGTTTCGCAAAACGTATTCCTGTTTAATATGAGCATTGCGGACAATATAAAATACGGTAATCCCACCGCCACAGACGCGCAGGTTATCGCCGCCGCGCGCGCCGCAAATGCACATGACTTTATCATGGAATTCCCCGACGGATATGACACCAACGTAGGCGAGGGTGGTGCATTACTATCCGGCGGCCAGCGCCAGCGTATCGCAATCGCGCGTGCTATTTTAAAAGATGCGCCGATACTGCTGCTGGACGAGGCGACATCCGCCCTTGACACCCAGAGCGAGAAGTTAATACAATCCGCACTGCGTGACCTGATGCGTGGGCGTACAACATTCGTAATCGCGCATCGTTTATCGACTATTCTGGATGCGGACATGATATGTGTTATAAAAGACGGCCGCATAGTAGAGCAGGGTACCGACGAAGAATTACGCAATGCGGGTGGTGATTATCAGCGCCTGCGTGATATTCAGTTTTCATCAAATTCCGGAGAGAGAGCGACACAAACAAAAGGAAGAAAAGTAAATGATGCATGATGATAAAGAATTAGAAATATTGACACAAGAGATAAAGATGTTGCGCCGCAGTATGAAAAAGGCGATTGATTCTGCAATTACCAATATATTGCGCTGTTGTGTTAACCTCAGTCCGGAAATGGTAGAGCAGGTTATCGCCAATGTGATAAAATACCCAGTGGCCCCTGTCGCAGAAAAAGCGGCGCCCGCTACAATTGCGCCGGCTGAAAAAGAGCCAACTGTAAAAAAGCGTCGTGGTCGCAAGGCTGTCTGGGCCAACTCTTCGGACCTGTCATTACGCGGTGCTTACTCCAAACGCATGCGCCAGGGCAAGGAAATAGAGCCCGAACTTCAGGCGGAGCTATCCCGTCGCTTTCCGACATACGATTGCGCGACAAACATATTTGTCGGCACTGGCAGAGGTGGAAGGGCCGCCGCACCTTCGCCGTATCGTGATTTAAGCAACAATGAAGTCGTGCTGAAATATCATGCCGCGCGTATGGCCGGGACCCCAATAGATGATGATTTGCACACAGAGCTTAAGCGTCGCTATCGCTCGCGCTATGATGCTGTAAACCGTGTATTGCCAGATAAAAAGCAAAAAGGTTCCAAGAAAAAGCCAGTGTCAGAATTGACGGATTCAAGCCTGAAAGCCGCGTATTATAATGCCGCGGGGAAAATATCAAATGAATTGAATGCGGAACTGGCGCGGCGTTTCCCGGCCTATGACGCCCAGACCCGTAAGTTTATTAGATTGGGGCGCGACGAACGCTTTGCCACCCCCGAAGAGATAAAAGAGTTTGAAGCGCGCGAGCGTCGCGTTGCGGCGGCAAAACAGCCAAACTCCGCATCTAAACCGGCGACCGAACAAATAACGGTATTAGACGGACAGCTAAATGTTACCATGCGACGCACCAAGATTGGTCTCGATGGCACATTTTATGATGTATATGTTAATGGCAAACGTATTTTGCATAATCACATCGATACCCAACTGCACACATTTTTAAACGGAACAATTCTGGGCGTGTACGGCACAGCGACGGATATTGCGAACCTGCCGACAAAGCAATCTTGGCAGATTTATGACACCAGAATGTCACGCCGCACATTCACCCAAACAAATCCAATAACCAAGAAAAATGTTTATATCACCAGCGTTCATACGCTTGGCGATGATAAGCTGGTTCTGGATGTCAGCAACAAGATGCGGGTCCAGTTGGATTACAAGCCATCTGATATCGTATTTAAAATCTTATCTGAGAATCAGAATCAAAAATAAAGAACGGGGCAACGCCCCGTTTCTTATTTTACAACCAGTTCTTTACCCTTGACGTCAACCTCAACCGTGCCGCCGTCTGTCACGTCGCCTGATAAAATCAGGTCTGCGACTTTGTCTTCAACGCTTGACATAATCAAACGTTTCAGCGGGCGCGCACCGAATGCCGGGTCGTATCCATGCTCGGCCAGCCACTTTACCGCCTTGTCCGACACGTGCAGTTCGATGTGCCGCTCCGCCAGGCGTTTTTCCAGCCCGCGCAACTGAATCTTAACAATGCCGGCCATTACATCCTTGCCCAGTTCGTTAAAGAACACAATTTCGTCGATACGGTTAATGAACTCCGGACGGAAATGCTTTTTTACCGCATCCATATCGGGCAGATTGCTGGTCATTATTATTATCGTGTTCGAAAAGTTCACGACATGGCCCTGGCCGTCGGTCAGGCGGCCGTCGTCCAGAATCTGTAAAAAGACATTGAACACATCCGGGTTTGCCTTTTCGATTTCATCAAACAGCAATACCTGATACGGGCGCCGGCGCACACTTTCGGTCAGTACACCGCCTTGTTCATATCCAACATACCCCGGAGGACTGCCAATCAGGCGTGATACGGAATGAGGTTCCATATATTCACTCATATCTATTCTTGTCATGGCCGTATCGTCGTGGAACAAATATTCGGCCAGAGCCTTTGCCACCTCTGTCTTGCCAACGCCCGTCGGCCCCAGGAACATAAAGCTGCCGGCAGGGCGCCGTGGATCAGACAGTCCCGCGCGACTGCGTCTGATTGCACGCGCAATCACATTCAACGCCAGGTCTTGGCCCACCACGCGATTGCGCAGCTCGTCCTCGATATTCAACAGCTTTGTCTGTTCTTCCCCGCTCAGCTTGTCTGCCGGAACGCCAGTCCACTTGCTGACAACCGTTGCGATATGTTCGGGCAGTACGGTCTTGTACTCGCGCGCGTCGGCGTTCATCTTTTTGATTTCCTCCTCCAGCTGGGGGATTTTCCCGTACTGCAGTGCGGATGCCTTTTCATAGTCACCATTGCGCATAGCGGTCGCAACCTCTGCCTTGGCCGCGTCCAGTGCCGCCATCGCATCGGACAGTGCGCGCATCTTTTTCTGCTCTGCCTGCCATGCCTGGGTCAGTGTTTTTGACTCAGCCTCTGTTTCCTTGATAATGCCGTCCAGTTCTTTTAGGCGTTTTTTTGACTCTTCGTCTTTTTCTTTCTTCAGTGCCTGCTGTTCTATTTTTAACTGCATCAGGCGACGGTCAACCTCGTCCAGTTTTTCCGGCTTGGATGCGATTTCAATACGAACCCGCGCGGCCGCCTCATCAATCAGGTCGATTGCCTTGTCCGGTAAAAAGCGGTCTGTTATATATCTATCCGACAGCTTTACCGCCGATACCAGCGCGCTGTCCGCGATGCGAACGCCATGGTGCCCCTCGTATTTTTCCTTTAAGCCGCGCATTATGGATACCGTGTCTTCGACACTGGGCTCGTCCACATATACGGGCTGGAAACGACGGGCCAGGGCGGGGTCTTTTTCAATATACTGGCGGTATTCATCCAGTGTTGTCGCCCCCAGACAGTGCAACTCGCCACGGGCCAGCATCGGCTTTAGCAGATTGCCGGCATCCATGCTGCCTTCGCCCTTGCCGGCGCCGACCAGGGTGTGCAGCTCGTCAATAAACAATATAATCTGGCCGTCGGAATCTTTTACCGCTTTCAGGATAGCCTTCAGGCGGCCTTCGAACTGGCCGCGGAACATTGCACCCGCCATCAGGGCACCCATATCCAGACTCAACAGCTTTTTATTCAGCAGATTTTCCGGCACGTCGCCCGTAATTATGCGCGTGGCCAGGCCTTCGACTATTGCCGTTTTTCCAACGCCGGGATTACCGATTAAAACCGGATTGTTTTTTGTGCGCCGTGACAATACCTGTATTGTGCGGCGAATTTCTTCATCGCGCCCGATAACAGGGTCCAGTTTACCGTCCGCCGCCAACTTGGTAAAGTCGGTGGTATATTTGGCAATGGCCTGTTCGGGCGTTTCCTGCATTTCTTCTGGATTCATGTAAATCCTCCTGTGTTTGTTTTGTTAACACATATATAGTGGCAGTTTTTGATTATTCAAGTTACAGGAATCAAAGCCCGCATGTATTGCCATAATAAATATATGAAAACATTACTTGACTTTTTACGATTTTTGTTATAAATTATGCCGAGTTTAAAAGGATTATATTATGCCACGTGTTTGTAAAGTTACTGGTAAGAAAACAGAAGTAGGGATGAACGTATCCCATTCTATGCGCCATACAAAGCGTACATTCTTGCCGAATCTGCAAAAATTAAAGTTCCACAGCGACATCTTGAACCGCGATTTTTCGTTGCGTATTTCTACGGCTGGTCTGCGCACGCTGACCAAGCATGGCGGTCTGGACGGTTATGTAACGGCAAAGCCGGTATCCCGTCTGACACCTGAAATGGCCGCGATCAAGAAAGCGATTGAAAAGAAGGTCGGCAAACCTGAAACACCTGCGAAAAAGCCGGCACACAAGCCGACACGCAGTGCCCGCCTGGTAAAAAAGGTTGAGGCGAAAAAGGCTGTTGCCTAATACTGCATTTGCAGTTCTGGCCCCGTGGCGGAATTGGTAGACGCGCTTGACTCAAAATCAAGTTCTGCAAGGAGTGTCGGTTCGAGTCCGACCAGGGCCACCAGAAATAAAAACACCCCGTGAATACGGGGTGTTTTTGTTTCGTGCGTGTCCCCGGACGAGAACCGAGTGAGAGTCCGACCAGTAATCGGGCCCCACAAAATGGGAATTTTGTGGGTGATTTGCCACCAGAAATAAAAACACCCCGTGAATACGGGGTGTTTTTGTTTCGTGCGTGTCCCCGGACGAGAACCGAGTGAGAAACAGAGTTAACCTCCTCGACAGGGAAACCAGCATCTAACACGACGAAG
>CATOOF010000002.1 GCA_951801825.1 uncultured Alphaproteobacteria bacterium
TGCTGACTCAATGCCAAAATGCCGCTAATGAGGCTATGATTAAAGTGTGCGGCTCTACAGAAGATTGTAACGGACTCGCTGTCGATGATAATATTGGCGCAAGATCACTAGAATATAAAATTTGCGAGGTGAGTAACGGTCAGCTGACAAATAAGTGCTATTTGAATGTGGCGCAGATACCCGATGGCGATTTGGGGCGAACACCAGATGGCACCAGTGGGGTGCCTAATGTATTTGAAGCTAAACTGAATGGGCAGATTGCGTGGGAACTGCTGGATTTTGATGATAGCGGAAATTTGCTGAATATAGATGAAGCTATAACTAAATATAATGAAAACCCAAGTTCGGAACAAAAAGATAATCTGAGCTCTGAGATTTCTGTGCTGAAAAACAGTATTGATATGGCTGTTCAGGCAATAGAGTCCGATCCGAAGGTTCAGTTCTGCATGACCGGACGAGAGGTTCAGGGAATATACAAAAAAACAGAATCCGAACAACAGACTATAGGGCGCAAGGACAACCCGCGATTTCCTAATATGACGAAACAAATGCGAATGTTGATTGCGGCCAGTGCAATCGCCAATGCCCGTGACAGCTACTATAAAAAGTATGATGAGATAGAGGAAAAAATAGCCAAGGAGATGATTGAACTGGGGGAGCGCATTGCGAAAAATATGGCCAGTAATGAGCTGGATGCGCGTCGCGAGGTCGCCCGTCAGGCGTGTGTTAATTATGCGAAGGGTTCGGCTATTGGTATCAGGGCCGGTCATTGGGATTCCGGAATAATAAACGATATAAAAATATTGGTCGGGAATGCGATTGCAAATACGCGTAGTTATAAAGAAACCGTTACATCAACGTTTAACTGGGAAAATCTGATTTGTCACAGATGTATACGTAAACAAGGCTGTGCAAAGATGAAGGGTAGGAATTGTCGTACATGGGGTGAAGAGCATGAAACATGTAATGATATCCAGTTTTAGGAAATGGTTAAAACAATAGTTTCTATTTTTTTTTCGTTACTTGTTGTCGCAGATGCTATGGCGGCGGGACCGTCACAGCATAAAGCTGTTCGTGCCCGCGCCGGTGCCACGCAACAGGTTGTAGGTAGCGGCACCAAGGTTGTGGCAGCCGGGCAGAGTGCGCTAAGCGGTGATGAATGTGCTGCAAAATTTGCCAGCTGTATGGATGCTTTTTGTTTAAGCGATAATGTTAATGGCGGGCGGTGTCAATGCAGTGCGGACCATGACAAGCTATCGAAAGAGCTGACGTCAATAGCCAATACCGATAGAGATAGCTATATTATTTCCACCGTCGGGGTAGAGGCCGCAGAGACAGGCAATGTTTCTGTGCGTGGCCGTGCCGGTGCAAAGCCGTCGCGCGTGGATTTATCGATGTGGGCCAATGGTGGTAATGTCGCCAAAAGTACGGATAATAGCGTGTCTGGTTTGGCGTTGCAGCGCCAGTCGGCAGATATATGTCTTGAAAAGATTCCTGAATGCAAATCGTCAGAGCAATATATGCGTGCGAAATATTCCGCACAGATAAAGTCTGATTGTGCCGCGTTTGAAAACGCGGTTAAGCAACAGCGCACCGCCAGCCAATCGCGCCAGAACGAGGCGCAACGTGCCGTTCGCAGCGCCACTTATCAGCGCCTGCAGGCGGCAAATAAAAATGATTTGGGCGGATGTGTGCTTGAATATAAAAAGTGTATGACGACGACGGCGGGTTGCGGAAACGACTTTACCGGTTGTGTGGGAACATCAATGGCCGCTGCGGCTGCAAAAACGTATGACATCACAGGCTCGAATACGACAATTGCAATAGAAGGGTCGACGTATGATATTCTTGCGTCGAAAAAAGTAATATGTGATTCGGTTCTGGAATCGTGTGTTAATGTAAAAGACCAGGTTTGGGATGCTTTCCTGCGAGAGGCTGCGCCGCAGCTGAAAACGGCAGAGCTGTTGGCGGAATCTAACATGCGTACGTCATGTATATCGGATATATCTGATTGTTTTGTAAAGGCGTGTCGGGATAATGTCGATCCCAACGAGCCGGACGGTTCGTATGATATGTGCTTGACGCGCCCGGAGAGCGTAAAATCTTTTTGTAAAAATGAAATAGAACCGTGTTCCAATGCAGAGCCGCTGATTCTGGACTATGTTTATGCGCGCTTGGCGGCCATGCGTGTCGATAGCTGTACCTCGGAGATAAAAAAATGTCTGCAGGATGATGCCAGATGTGGTTCTGATTATACACAATGTGTTGGTCTGGATACAGACGCGATAATTCGAATGTGTCCGTATGAAAAGTTGACCGGCTGTCAGAAAGTCTATGGTGATACAGACATTCGTGGCGACAAAGTTTATGACGAGTTGGCTAGCATGGTTCAGGGTGTCATGCTGGGGGTTGATAACGAATTGCTGGATTTTTGTCAGAATGCGGTAGATGAGGCAATGATAAAAGTCTGTGGGGATTCGAAAGGTTGCGGCGGGTTGATGATTGATAGAAATTTAGGCGCCGGCAGTTTGGAGTATAAAATATGCGAATGGAGCATGGATGATACCGGTGCGCACATAGACTATGATAAATGTCGCACGAATATATCTCAAATCACAGACCGGGAACTGGGGCGTGTTCCGGGTTCTGTCACGGGCGAGTTGGGGCCGGTAATACCATTTATGGGGGTAATGGACGGCATAATATTTTGGGAATCTGTGACGGTTGGCGACGGCGGTCAGATTACGGGCGCGCAAGAGTATTTTGCGACATCAGGCTCAACAGAAGTAAGGGAAGAAAAGAGAAAAGAAATAACAGAGCAGCTGGATCAACTGCAGCAGATGATTGATAGGGCGGTTGTCCTGATAGAGCAAGATCCGACAGTGCATTATTGTATGACGGGGCGGGCGGTTTCGGGGATGAAGCGTGCGCCGTCTGGGAGTGGGCGTTTCCCAAAGATAACCAAACAGGCGCGAAATTTAATTGCGGCGCAGGCTCTAAGTGTTGCAAAAGAAAACTATTATAAAAAGTATGACGCGCTATATGAGCGGCAGATGCAGGACTATATAAAAATCGCGGAGCGCCAGGCGGAAATCAAGGGCGAAAATGCAAAGGATGTTCGTCGTGAACTGGCACGTATTTCGTGCGTCAGCCTGGCCGATATGGCGTCGTTGCCTATGTCACCGCCGCCGCCGGGTGGGTGGGGCGCGTGGCTGGTTGCGGCGGTTGTTGCTACTGCGGCCATTGTTGCGGCACCTTTTACTGGTGGGGCATCTTTAGCTGGTGCGGCCGCTTTCTTGGCTACAACTGGAATAGGTGTTGTTGCAGTTGTTGGTTCCACCGTAATTGCTACGGTGCCGGCAATTGTTTTGGCGGCGGCCTTGTCTGCAACGGCGATGGGAATGGTTGCCGCAGGGATAACACAACTGGGGATGAATGCCGGTGACCCCGGGAATGATAGTCAGAATTCTATGCAGTTGCAGCTGGAGGGGCATCATGAACTGAACCAGTGGAACTGGAAACAGGTTATTGATACAACGTTTAATTGGAATACATTGAATTGTCGCAAGTGCGTGCGTTCTACTAAATGTACTAAACAGTCCTATCCGATCTTTGGTAAGCCAAAGTGTAAGCGATGGGCGGAAAGTACGGAAACCTGTACGGATACTCAGTTCTAGGTTACAGTTCTGATAAATCTTTTATGATGCGAATGCCGTCTGATTCCCATTTGGCGATTCGTTGTTCCAGGTCCAAAATATTTGTTGCGCCCAGATACAGCGCCGGTTGCAGTTCTAATTGTGCGGCGCGCGCAATCACGGCGGCGATGGGGCTGGGGCGTTGTTTGCCGCCCGCGAACCAATCAACATCGTCGGCAATCCAGAAATCATTGTCCGTATGAATTGCGATAAGATGTTTGTCACAGACTATGAATTCGCCGTCACTGTGTGCGGCATGGCCCGCATCGGTCAGATGTTTTATTATTTCTGGGGTTGCATCGCCGGGTTGTGGAGAGGGTTGGGTGTCGGCCGATGTAGTCGGACTATCAAAATCTATGGTGGTAAAACTGGGCAGGGCGCCGTCTGAAAAGTTTATGTCTGCATCGCCCGGTGTGTCAAAGTCACTGGGTAATGGAAAGTCGTCCACTGATTCGGTTTCTGTTGCGGTGGTGGGGGATTGTTTCGCGGGGGCGGTCATGTTTGTTATATGTGATGTGTCAAATGCCGATACCGGTGGACGTATCCCGCCGCGCCGGGTGCGAATAAATGCGCCGCGCATTTCCAGTGGCATATATTGTGGCAGCTCTATGTGTTCTGGTTCGTTATGCTGTCCTTTTGGGGCTGGGGCCGGTTCCGGGGCCGGCTCTGGCGCGGGGGGGGCAAATGCTCGAACTATGAATCCCGGCAGGGGAATCGTAAACAGTGGTTTTTTTGTGCGTATTATTATCGCGGTTGTGGCGGCGTACATTGGAACCGCGGCCAATACCATCAATCCAAACACAAAGCCACCGAATCCGTGCAGGTGCGAATGCGCCAGCTGAATCCATGCGTTTTGTGAAAACATATTAAAATTGAATAACGCGCCCAATATAAATTTCATCGCGAATATATAACACAGCGTCCATATAATGACGTAGCGGTGGGCTTTAAAAAAATCCGCAATTTTCTTCATTTGATACAAATATAGACAAAATAACCGTGTTTGTCAATAAAATAAATTTGTCAAATATGCATAAAATGTCCTAAGAAAGTACTTTTTTTTAAGTACGAATTATGGCATAATTACAAAGATAGAAAGGGAGAGTTATTTATGCGTAGTCTGCTGAAAATATGGGGTACATCGTTTGCGGGCGTTGGGGTGCTGGCGTTTATTGGTGCGGCATACGGCGTTGCACCGGCCGGTCGTGCGTGGTATAATAATGCGGCCGCCACGGGTCGTGCGGGGATGTCAAATGCGGCGCGTATGCCGTCGATGCCGACGCTGTCCATAAATACTGTTGGCAATATGTCGCCCAGTTTGCCGCCAAACGGTGGCGTTGGAAATATTCCGACACCGCCTACGCCTGATGTTAAGTGTCCCGCGGATGCGACGGGTATATATCCAAAATGTGTCTGTGCGGGCGATAAAATATATAATGTAAATACCAATACGTGCGATGCGTGTGAATACGCGGGCCAGGTTGTTGTTGACGGGGCGTGCAAGTGCCCGGACGGCACGCATGCAGACGCCAAGACAAAATCGTGTGTTGCTGATTCCGAATGTCCGGACGGCGGGGTCAAGGATTCTGAGTATAACGTGGAAAAATGCATGAACGATGTTTATGCATGCGTTAACAACGGCGGTCTGCCCAACGGTATTAACGACTTGTTTAACGAAGATCTGCGCAACAGTATCGAGAGCGGCATGGGCCTGTGTAATATACAGGTTGAACGCTGTGTAAGGGAAATTCGCCGCAACTGTAAAAATATTTATCGTTCATCGGCAGACGTATGGATTGACTTTAACGCGCGCAAGGTTCAGCCGGAATATTATAATTTCGTATTGCGCAAGACGGGGCTGACCCCGAACCAGGCTGAAAATACATGCCTGTTGCTGGATAGAAATACGTTCGGGCCGTCATTTGCGGCGGTGGGGGTTAATGGTTCTACGACATCTGAATATAATAACCGCGTTGGCGCATACAACCGCCAACAGGGCAATATTCTGATTAAAAACAATCCCCAGGGGCCGACGGTAAATTCGGGTCATGGCGGGGTTGACGGGTCACGCGGGCATTATGCGCGCTGGGATGCGACAACAGCCGATTGTTATATCCGCGTTGCGGCCTATAACAAGGATACTCATATTAAAAACAGCTGGCTGTTTGGTGCCGCCGGTGACGACAAACCGGCCGAGGTATGGAAACTGGCCGGGGAAACGTTCAGCTGTAACAAAGACCTGTTTGGATTTTCGCTGATGAACGATACCAGTACGGCGGCGGTTGTCGGTATTGGCGGTGGAACACTGGTCGGGGCGGGCGTTGGTGCGCTGGCCGGGCATGGTGCGCGCGATTTCAGCTGTACAAACGAGGGGCATCGTAAAAAGGCGATGGAACAGCTAAAGAATTCAGGTAAAATCGCGGTACTGAATGAATACCTGTTGATGCCGATAGAAACATCTTCGGATTCGCTTAGCGTGTCGGAATGTAATGATATCGTTGAACTGTACCAGGCATATTCACAGGCGCTTAGCGCGGCCGCCGATTGTGTCGGGGCATCCGGCGAAGAATATTCGTTTGAGGCAACGGTAACCTGGTCTAATGCTATTGATACATTGTGTGAATATAGCGCTCAGACTCCGCCGGCGGACATAAAGGAGTTTTATAAACAGTGCTTTCAAACAAAGCCTGAGTTAAAGCCGTGTGCCGACCAGGGGCTTGATGACATTACTGCATGTTCACAACTGATGGCCAGCACGGCGCCGGTCCAAACATTGGTACAACAGGGCGTCGTGGCGTTGCGCAACCAGGGTACCTGTCGGTTCAAGCATCTGAATAAAGCGGCGGCGTCCGGTACGGGTATTTACTGTACGGCGGATTCTGGATGCATCGGGGCCGAAGAATTGCGCAAAGAGGCGTCGCGCCTGGGCAGTGTATTCGGTAATGTTCAGATTATGCAGGGTGAAAAGAATAACCGTGCAAAGACGACATTGGTCGGCGCCGGAATTGGCGCGGGTGCGGGCGGCGTTGCCACGGCGATAACCGCGTTTGTAGAGCGCAGCAACATCAACTGTCGTGTGGGCGACGGCCTGGCCCAGGTTGGCTTTGGCAAGTCGCACAATATCGGCACGCTGAAAGATTTCTATGTTAAATGGAATCTGCATCTGCCCGAAAGCATAACGCCCACCGGCCAGGCAAACGATTGCAATTCATGGCGGGCGCTGTGTGGGGCGCTGACGGATCCGACGCAGTGCAAGAATGCCCAGATAAACTGGCGCGGGCCCGAGGACAAGACAATAACGCTGATTAAATCGGCGTGCACAATGTCGGGCAGCCGGTGTATTGAAAACTATGCGGTTGCAAAATCGTACGGCGCATGCGAATAAAAACAATCCCCGCAATAGCGGGGATTTTTCTTTTGATTTTTATATGAATTAATGTATAATAATATACGTAATAAGGAGACTTATTATGCGGGCCTAACAAACCCGCGCAGTAAGCGCCTGTGTGTGCGTTAATCATACCAGTTCCGATACGGGACTGGATGGTGGTGAATAACCAATAAACCACGTGCAACTTACTGTGCATTTGTTAGCTCCAGTCCCGCTTTGTCTTCAATGCGGGCTTTATATTTTTAGCGGTTGCTTTTTTGTGACGGCGGAATATAATGAATGTATAATACGTAACCCTTGTTACGGCGCGAGGCTTAAGAACCTCTTAGCTCAGAGTGCGTCTGATACAGGCGCAGGCGCAAACTTCAACCGTTATGGCTGGAGGCCGGCATCATATATCGAAAGTGTCGGGGCAATTCTCTGAGTATTGTTTCTTAACCTCCAGCCACTAGAATTTTTCCAGTGGTTTTTTTGTTATCAAACAACAGGGGCACCGTGTGAATATTCGTGACGAGATAGAGCAAATCCGCCGAGAGTTAAATATTCCCGACTATCAAATGTGCAACATATTTGACATGAGTTTGGAACAGTTTCGACGCTATCGCAGTAATATGCTGCGTGGGCCCGGGACGTATGGATTAATCATGTTCGTTATAGAGACCCGGCGCCCCCTGATGACGTTACTTGAAAAAGGGGAGAGAATAAACAATGACGCACAACGATTTGTGGCATGCAATAGACAAACTGGCGGCAAACAACGGAATGTCGGTAACAAAAATGGCAAAAAAGGCGGGGTTGGATGAATCCACGTTTAATCCGTCAAAACGTGTCAGCCGTACGGGGCGGCCGCGTTGGCCCGCGTTTGATACGATAAACAAGGCATTGGATGTGACGAATACATCGATGCTGGATTTTTTGCGGCTGGCCTGTGGCAGGGATGAATAAAAAAAATCCCGCGCAATATGCGCGGGGACAGACCAAACTTTTTTATGCGGCTTTTTTCATGTCGCTCTTTATTCCGCGCAGATATTTGCGCAGTTCGTCAATGGCGACCAGACTGCCGTCGCGGCGCTCGGCCGACCAATAGTCCCATCCGTTAAAGCTGACGCTGCGCTGCAGGCGGGCGGCCATTACATGAATGGATGCCTTGCCGTGCAGGCTGTGTGTCAGCTGGCCGTCGCGCGTAATCATTACGCGTGCGCCCTTGGGGCTGACCAGTGTTTGGCCAACGTATAACAGGCCCGCATCAATAAGTTCTTTGAATGCGACCCGTGCCTCGGCCCGTTTGGGGGCGGTAACCTCTATATCCGTCAGGTCGGCCGGTGTTATTTGTTCTATGCGGGCGCGGGCCGCGGCAACGTATGATGCGTCGCGCTCGAACCCTATGAAATTACGCCCCAATTCCTTGGCCGCGGCGGCGGTGGTGCCACTGCCCATGAATGGGTCCAGGATAACGTCGCCGGGTTTTGTCGATGATAATATTACACGGCGCAACAGGTCCATAGGCTTTTGCGTGTTATGCAAGCTTTTCCCGTTTGAACCTTTGATGCGTTCCTCGCCCAGGCAGATGTTGATGTCCCAGTCAGAGCGCATCTGTTTCCCACCGTTCATTTTCTTCATCGTTTCATAGTTAAATGTGTATTTGCCGGTCTTTTGCGGTGTGGCCCAAATCAGTGTTTCGTGCGCATTGGTAAAGCGCGTGCCGCGGAAATTTGGCATCGGGTTGGTCTTTACCCATACAATATCGTTTAAAATCCAAAAGCCCAAATCTTGTAAAATAGCGCCAACGCGGAATATGTTATGATAGCTGCCGATGACCCACATGGCGCCGTCCGGTTTTAAAACGCGCTTGCACTCGGCCATCCATTGGCGCGTGAATTCGTCGTATTCGGCCGGGCTGGCGAACGCATCCCATTCATCGCGAACCGCGCGGGCGGCCGTCTGATCCTCGGGCCGGTATAGCGTTTTCGCCCCCAGCTGAAGATTATAAGGACTGTCCGCAAAGACCGCATCAACCGAATTGTCGGGCAGACCCCGCATCATTTCTATACAATCGCCGGCTAAAATCTGATTCAGGTATTTGTTCATCTCTCTATCCACACATCCTATTTTACCATATTTGGGGGGCTAAAAAAAACGCAGCCGGGTGGGATGGATATAAAATTCTGCTTGATTTTTATAAAAATGCGTTTTTTTCAAAAAATCTTGGGTTACAATTTATGCTTGCGTGCGGGGGATTTGATTGCTACCGTTGTTATGTTATGAGATGCCCATACTGTAATTCAACCGACAGTCGTGTTACGGATTCCCGCCCGGATACCGAGGATGCAATCATTCGCCGCCGGCGTGTGTGTAATGACTGTGGGGCTAAGTTTACGACGGTTGAACGCGTGCAGATGCGCGATTTGATGGTGCGTAAAAACGGCGGCAAGATAGAGGCATTTGATCGTGAAAAACTGCGCCGCAGTATAAAGCTGGCGTGTAGAAACCGCGATGTTGGTGATGAGCAAATTGAAAAACTGGTGACGTCCATTCATCGCCGGTTGGAAACGGAAACCGCAGATGATACGGTGACCAGCAGCATGGTTGGCCAGATGGTGTCGGATTCGTTGCTGAATCTGGACCCGATTGCGTTTGTACGATTTGTATCCGTTTATCGCAAGTTTTCAAAGATTGCCGACTTTAAAAAAATTATAGACCAAATTCCAGAGGCGGACGACGATGCCGCGGTATGTCACCTGCCGAAAACGTCACTGTTTTAAAAAATATGAAGAAATTTATTGCATTTTTATTCGCTGTAATCATGCCGTTGACGGCCATGGCCGTTGATGTGCCGGATGTGTTGGACGACGAAAACGCCAGCCTGTACAGCCAGATTTTCACACTGCAGAGTAAAGAAAAAATAGATTCTGCAATGCGGCTGGAAAAACAGCTGACCGACGACCTGCTGATGGGAGAGGTGCTGTATCAGCGTTATATATCAAAAACATACCACACCAAGGGACGTGAGGTTGCCGCCTGGCAGCAGAAGTATTTTAATATGCCCGGGGCCGAGCGTATGGAAAAACTGGCCAAAATTAAAAAGGTAAATGTGCGCAGTGCAAAACTGCCGCGGACCATATCTGGGGGCGCATCGATAGAGGCCGCACAATCTGAAACATGGACCGCAAAAAAATATACCGGCGACGCGGCAAAAAAAATTAGCAAGTTTAAAAGCGCAATCCGCACGGGCAGTACGAAAACCGCACGCTTGATTTTGCAGGATTCCGCATTTCGCCGCCGCCTGACGGAATCTGATTATGGGCGCCTGGCCGGGCGCCTGGCGTATGTGTACTATACCAATGGCGAATACGAACTGGCCAAGAAATGGGGTTTTGTGTCGTCTGATGCGGAATCGGAATACGGCCTGTGGACGATGGGGTTATTGTATTTCAAGGAAGAAAAGTTCGAAGAGAGCGAAAAGTATTTCAGCCGTATTTTAGACCTGGACCAGATAAACAACGCCCGCAAGACAGAGGCCGCGTTTTGGGCCGGTCGTGCCGCAGACTTTGACGGTCGCCGCAGTCGTGCGCGCGAATACTGGAATGTTGCCGCGGCGCATCCGATGGCGTTTTATGGCGCACTGTCGGCAACAATGCTGGGGCATGCGCCACAGTACGAGTTTTTTGAACAGGATTGTACCGAAGATGATTTTGACGCATTGCGTGAAACCAAATATGGGAAAATTGCGCTGGCGCTGTTACAGGTGGGGCAAAATGCCAGGGCAGAGCAGTACTTGAAACTGTTGATTACGTCTGGTGCGTCGGATAGGACGCTGCATGCGGTAAATTCTGTGGCAACGGCGTATGGATTGCCGCGCCTGTCTATTCAGGCATCAAGTGTGGTTCGTGACCGCGGAATTCTGGAAATCGACGATAATATTATTTATTCCGCGCAATATCCGTTGCCCGACTGGGAACCGATGGGCGGGTGGTCTATTGACCGGGCGCTGTTGCTGGCGATTACAAAACAGGAAAGTAATTTCCGCGCGAATGCAAAGTCTGGCGCCGGCGCCAGTGGTGTTATGCAGCTGATGCCGAGTACTGCGAAACTGGTTGCGCGAAACAACAAGGTGTCTATGGCCGATATCGATATTTCTAACCCAGAACACAACATGTTCCTGGGACAGCAGTACATAGTAGACCTGTTGGCGCATCCTAATATTGAAAACAATATAATTAAAATGCTGGTGGCGTATAATGCTGGAATGGGAACACTGGTTAAGTTTGAGAAGTCTTTTGATACCTATGACCCGCTGCTGTATATAGAAAGCTTTCCGGCATATGAAACCCGCGGGTATATAAAGCGCGTGATGTCTAATATGTGGCTGTACCGTGCGCGGTTGAACCAGCCGCTGACGTCGATGCGTGAACTGGCCGATGGCGACTGGCCCTTGTATAACAGCGAGGATGAATACGTTCAAAAGCAAATCGCCGATAGAATGTCGATATAAAACAGGCCCCAAACGGGGCTTTCTTTTTTTAGGGTTGTTTTCTTTTGTCGGCTGCGGTATAATAAGCTTGTCGGCGAGTGTTTCGTCGATGGGGTGTGATGACCCGATACGTGCGTCCGAATAGAATCTTAAGGCGCCTGAACGCGCTCTTTTTTATATTTGGATGAAAAATAACTCCTGGCCCGGGTCAGGAGGGTTGCTAATATATTGAATAAGCACACAATTCACGTAATTGTCATCAACCTCCTGGCCACCAATTATTTGGTGGTTTTTGTTTTCAACAGCCATGGGGGAAAGATGAAAAAATATTTTTGCATACTGACTTTAATTCTATTGCAGGTGCCTTGTAATGCCAGTGTTGTGTGTGATGTTGGGGTTGACGATTTATCGCGTACTATAACAGAAGAGGGGTGCAGCCGTTCTGCAGTAATGGTGTCTTTCACGCAGGAGAATGGTTCTGTTGTTGAGGTGTATCATTGTCCTTTAAATTCACCATGTCTTGATGGATATGAAAAGCTGCCGCATCCGGATTATGCGGAACAATGCACGGCCGGCGGGTTGACAACGTGCGGAAAAGTCACTTCTGACTGGACAGAGGATAAAGACAGGCATTTTATAACCAGGACATATGATGTTGTCCAAGGCGGCGTAAAAACAACACATATAGATTGCCTATGCAGCCAGGGATATTATGGTGTTACTAAATATAACAAAACCCTTAAGCGTTGCAGCAGCAACTGCAGTGCTTGTCCATGGCATGGCTGGACGGGCCAGCAGCAGGCGACAACAGTAAACCCTATGTATGACTCTAGTGATAACTTTATAGTGCAAGCTTGCTTTGTTTTGCCGGGCGAATATGTTGACACCAGCGGGACCTTCGAAATGTTAGATATGTGCTTTTATGAAGAATAGAAAATCCCGTAATATACTAAAAACAATACTTGTCAACCAAAAGTGTTTTGCTTTTTTTGTGTATAGTGCTAGGGTTCCTATCATGAAGCAGACATCTACATTTGAACTAGAGACTAGCTGTGGCGCACCGCTGGTTGCGGGTTGCGACGAGGCAGGACGTGGCCCGCTGTGTGGGCCTGTTGTGGCGGCGGCGGTTATTTTTCCAAATCGTGATATAGATATTCCCGTGATTATACGTGATTCTAAGCAGATGACTGCGCGGGCCCGTGCGGCGGCATATGATTGGATTGTTGCGAATACGGTATGGGCGGTGGCGCACTGCACCCCGGCCGAGATTGATGAGTTAAATATTCTCTGGGCTTCGATGCTCGCGATGGAGCGGGCTGTCGCCTCACTGGGGGTGGGCGATGTTTTTTGCCTGGTTGACGGGAATCGCGTGCCGCGTGGCTTAAATGGTATGGCGGTGGTAAAGGGTGATGCAAAATCATTATCTATTGCGGCGGCATCGATTATTGCAAAAGAGACGCGTGACAGGATTATGAGTGACCTGGCGCTTCGCTGGCCCCAGTATGGTTGGGATAAAAATTCTGGCTATCCGACGCCGTCACATTTGCAAGCGATTGAAAAGTATGGTATAAACGAGTGCTATAGAAAAAGTTTTGGACCGATTAAGGAAAGGATAAAGAATGAAACTTCGCACGATTGAAAACATTGATGTACGCGGGAAATTTGTTTTACTGCGCGATGACTTTAACGTTCAGATAGTAGATGGAAAAATCACGGACGGCTTTCGCATAGAGCAGAGTATGCCCACAATAAACGCACTGCGTGCGGCGGGGGCCAAGATTGCTATTTGTGCGCACCTGGGGCGGCCAAAGGGTACGCGTAATATGGAATACTCGCTGGCGCCGGTGGCGGAATATATGAATGTGCCGCTGATTGCGGACTGCCTGGACAAGGACTTTATGCCCTCTATGAAAGAGGGTGATGTTGTCCTGCTGGAAAATGTCCGCTTTTATGAGGGCGAAGAAAAAAATGACCCGGCATTCGCGCAAAAGCTAGCATCGGGCTATGACATATTTGTAAATGATGCCTTTGCCGTATCGCACCGCGCGCATGCCAGTACGGTTGGCGTGGCCGAGATATTGCCGTCTTATGCGGGCAAACTGCTGGCGTCAGAGATTGAAAATCTGTCGAATGTAATGGAAAATCCGGCACGACCATTGCTTTCGATTGTCGCAGGCAGCAAGGTTTCAACAAAAATTGGTGTTTTGCGTGCGCTGGCAAAGTTATCGGATACGCTGATTATCGGTGGTGCGCTGGGTACTACGTTTAATTATGCTCAGGGGCATAAGGTTGGCAACTCGCTGTTTGAAGCGGACCAGCGTGATACTGCTCTTGAAATTCTGGAATATGCAAAAGAGCAAAACTGTCAGGTGTTATTGCCCCTGGACAAGGGTGTTGCCAAAGAGTTCAAGCGTGACGCCACGCGTATTAACCGCGCTGTTGCGGATATGGAAGACGATGATGTAATTATTGATGCGGGTGCGGAAACCACTGCGCGTAATCTGGCGGCGATTGATGCGGCGGCGACGGTTATCTGGAATGGTACGGTCGGCATGGCGGAATGGGCGCCGGTTTGGTCCCAGGGCTCGTTCGCAATTGCGGATGAAATAGCCAAGCGCACGAAAGAGGGCAAACTGGTCAGCATCGTTGGCGGCGGCGATACGGTTGCCGCGCTAGAGGTGTCGGGCACCAAGGCCGACATGACATACGTTTCCACCGGTGGTGGCGCATTCCTGGAATTCATAGAGGGGCGCGTTCTGCCCGGTATTGCGATACTGGAAGACAAATAAAAATCGCCCCGAATGGGGCGTTTTTTTTAATTTTATTTCTGGCGTGAACATATTTTATTAACCAGGCGCGTGAAAATTCCACCGGTCGCCGGTGGCATGGCGCATGCGTCGCCGTATGCGCGTTCGTATGCATCTGCAATAATCTTAGCATCTGCGGCGCGCTGGGCGTTTGCAGGGTTATTTATAGACACCTCTTCCTTGTAGTCTTCGATTTGTTCATAGGTGTCGTTGAATTTGGCCAGGCGTGCGTTTGTCAAATCAATTCGACGATTAATAGAGTCGCAACACCAGCCGTTTTCTTTCAGCTCTTCACGTTTGTTCAGATAGCAGGCCAGTTGCTTTTTGCGCAAGCGTATCTGGCGCAGTATTTCGCCCTGTACTTTGAACATGCGTTGAAATTCAATCTCGTAAAATGCGTCTGTGTGTTGTGTCATAATATTTGTCCTTATTTTTTTACATTATGCACAAAAATATTCGTTTGTCAAATATTATGATAAATTCGCGAATCGGGTTTTTGTGTGATATAGTCATATTTAAGAATAAAAGGATTTTTATTATGGCATTGATACCTATGGTAATAGAGGAATCACCGCGGGGCGAGCGTTCATTTGACATATACTCGCGTCTGTTGCGTGACCGTATAATAATGCTTCAGGGTGAAATTAACGAGCCCATGGCAAACACTATCATCGCCCAGATGTTATTTTTGGAATCGGAAAATCCGAATGCAGACATTTCGTTATATATCCAGAGCCCCGGCGGCAGTGTATATGCCGGCCTGTCGATATTGGATACGATGCGCTATATAAAGCCAAAGGTTGCGACAATCGGTATGGGTATGGTTGCGTCAATGGCGTCGATATTACTGGCGGCGGGTGCCCGGGGCAAGCGCAGTGTTCTGCCCAACACCCGTGTTATGATACACCAGCCTCACGGCGGCGCCCAGGGCCAGGTAACAGACATTCAAATCGTCGCCCAACAGTACCAGGAGCTAAAAGAGCTGGGGGTAAAGTTGCTGTCTGAATTCACGGGCCAGCCGGAAAGCAAACTGGCCGCGGATATGGAGCGCGATAATTACATGAAGGCCGAAGATGCAAAAGAATACGGTCTGGTTGATAATGTTCTGGTACGCAAGTAATAAATCAGGCGGGGGAAATACGTTATGAGTGATGACAAAACAACATCCGGCGAACAGGCAACCAATAATCAGCAGTTCTGCAGCTTTTGTGGCAAGGCCGTGTATGAGGTTAAAAAGCTGGTCAGTGGCCGCAACGTATGCATTTGCGATGAATGTATAAACCTGTGCAATGATATTATGGCCGAAGATACCGGCGCGGATTCGAAATCGGATACGCCGTCGGCTAAGTTGCCGACACCGTCGCAGATATACGCGTATTTAAATGAATACGTCATCGGCCAGGATGATGCGAAAAAGACCCTGGCGGTGGCGGTATATAATCATTACAAGCGTCATAACGCCGCGGCGAAATCAAGTGTAGAGATTCAAAAGTCGAATGTTTTGCTAATCGGGTCAACGGGTACGGGAAAAACGTTGTTCGCGCAGACATTGGCGCGTGTCTTAGATGTTCCGTTTGCAATCGCCGATGCAACCACATTGACCGAGGCCGGCTATGTCGGTGACGACGTGGAAAGTGTTTTGACGCGCCTGCTTCAGAATGCTAATTTTGATGTTGAACGCGCGGGCCGCGGTATTATCTATATCGACGAAATAGACAAGATTTCCCGCAAGTCCGAGAATCCGTCCCTGACGCGGGACGTATCCGGCGAAGGGGTCCAACAGGCACTGCTAAAGTTAATAGAGGGCACGGTCGCAAATGTTCCGGCCGGCGGCGCGGGGCGCAAGCACCCGGGCGAGGCCACAGTTCAACTGGACACGTCAAAGATTCTGTTTATATGCGGTGGTGCGTTTGACGGCCTGAACAAGATTATTGGCGCGCGCAAGTGCGAACGTGGCGGCATTGGTTTCGGCGCCACCGTTGTATCGAAGAAGGAGCGCGACGAAACAAACTATCTGGATTCGGTTCAGCCCGAAGACCTGGTGAAATTTGGAATCATTCCGGAACTGATTGGGCGTCTGCCGATTATTACAACGCTCCAGGGCCTGGACGAGGATGCACTGGTTCAAATCCTGACCCAGCCGAAAAATGCCGTCGTAAAACAGTTTGCGGCGATGCTGGAACTGGACGGGGTTGCGTTAACGATAACAGACGACGGTCTGCGTGCGATTGCAAAGTTGGCGGTGGCGCGCAAGACGGGTGCACGTGGCCTGCGCAGTATATTGGAAAAGATTTTATTGCCGGTAATGTTTGCGGCGCCGGATAACGAAGACCTGGCGGAGGTTGTAATCGACAAAGACGTTGTCGCGGGTAAAAAAGCGCCGGTTGAAATCCTGCGTGATGCAAAAAAAGCAGCGTAAAAGCCGATAGCTTTTCACCACCTTTAAGCGCCCGTTGGTATTCGGGCGCTTGTTTATTTATTTGATTTAATGTATAATAAGGCATGTACAACCCATGGTTGGAGTCGGCGAATATATTGAATAAGCCGGGATAAGTTCTACTATCATTTCAGCTCCAACCACCTATAACTTTCCATAGTTTTTCTTTTGATTTTTATATGATTTAATGTATAATAATAAATGCAGCGGGAATTCCGTTGCCCAGGATTGCACTCTTGGAGTTGGTTGCCTGCATAGGCGTAAAACCTTTCAACCTTACGGGGTTGGGAGGACGGTTGCTTGCAACCGACACATACCAACTATGTGAGTGCAACCTCCCGCCCCGTCTTCTCATATACTTGGCGGTTGCAATTAAAAATGTATGTGATACAATATTAGTTGTAATGGGCAGCCCCTGTTGCAAAAGTGCGAGCTGAAATCTCGCGTACCAAAACCGCCTATGCAGGCGTAAAATGCTCCACCACATGCGGGTTGGAGTCGGTGAATATATTGAATAAGCCGGGATAACGTTTTGGTATCATTTCAGCTCCAACCACTAGATTTTTTTCCAGTGGTTTTTTGTTTTGTTTAACAAACGGGGGCGCTGGTGCGGTTGTATCAAGAGATTGAGCATATACGTACGGAAATGGGTATTCCGGATTATCAAATGTGTAATATATTTAATATTACCGACGCGGAATATCTGCTGTTCCAGGGGGGCAGGTTTAAATTGCCCACATATTCAATAATCATGTTTATTATTGAGGTTCGGCGCCCCCTAACATCAATAGAGGGGAGGGAGAGAGAATATGATAACACACGAAGACCTGTGGCGTGCCATAGACCGCCTGGCGGCGAATAATGGTTTGTCGACATCCGGTATGGCGAAAAAGGCGGGGTTGCATGAATCTACATTTAACCCGTCAAAACGTATCAGTGCCGCGGGGCGTCCGCGGTGGCCCACGTTCGAGATAATAAACAAGGCGATGGAGGCAACAAATACATCAATGAATGAATTTGCCCGTCTGGTGGATATCGAATCCGCAAGATAGCGAAACAAACACCCCGCCATTCGGCGGGGATTTTTTTATGGGTTTAGTTTTTCGGCTCAAAGTACTTTTTATGCTGTGTCTGCGATACTTTTAGCATTGAATCAAACTTTTGCTGGGCCGCGTCCAATGTGGCCGGCGTGTTCGCCGATGCGCCCGCCATATAATCCGCGCCGTTTAACACAATCAGCCGCGACGGAATCAGGGCCGACCCACATTCGATATAGTATTCGCTGGGGTTGTAATATTTCCCATAACAGCGCCCGTTTACCACCGCCGCATATCCGTTTTCGGCCAGTTGGCTGCACGTTGGCTGGGCCCCGGTGGTGATTTCGCCGGTTGCCACAATCTCGTCCGGGGAATCCAATACGCCGCGGCAATATACGTTTACATATTTTCCATTAACCGATGCCAGTGTGCCGTTCGCCGATGTCTTGCGCGCGCCAAAGCATCCGTCGGCCAATGCGTTTGTGTCAAAATCGGATTTGATGCCCGTACCCTTGGCCAGTTCGGTTTTACCCATGGGGGTTGGCTCATCGCCGCCCGCGACCAGTGCACCCGGGCATACCAGTTTCATTCCGCGACAGTTTGCGTTCGCATCCCACATGCCCGGGTCGTAACCGGCGCCCATGCTGACATAACAATTTGTCGTGCTGATGCGGCAAATCGTTGGCCGCAACCACCATGGCGTTGATGATGTCGCCGCCATTGCCGCATTGGCGGCAACGCCAAAACAAAACACAGATGCAAAAAATAATCTTTTCATGACTTTTTCTCTATCGTTTTATTTTATCAAATTTTTCCCCCGCGTGCAAGCGCCTGTGGATGCATTATTCGCATTCGTACGTGGTCTGGTTGTATTTCTTGGAACCACAGTTGCATGTTTCGGTTAATGGGTTCCACTTTTTGTTTGTTTCCGTCTCGGTCAGGTTTGATGTCTCTTCGCAGGCGGTCTTTTCATTCGCGTATACGCACCGTGCGGTTGTCGCATTCCATATTTTGGACAGTGCGCAGGTACATGTCGACGTTGTAGAACTCCATTCGCCGCCCGTCTGGGTACAGCCTGTCTGCATGTCGGGCGCGGTATCAACCGGCGCCGCACAGTATCCCCACTTTGTGCTGGCACTGGTTTCAATGTAAAATGTTTTATGCATTTCATGTGTGCGCTTGTCGAATATTGCATCCGCGCCGGTTTCGCCGCTGCGCGATGGTGTGGCGGGCTGGGATGCGGTGGTGACATCGTCGCTGTCGTCGCGTTCGGTGTCTATCCAGATGCCGCCCAGGCGTTCGCACTCGCGCGCCAGCTGTTTCGCCATGTCAACACGTATTGAATCCATTACAACGTTTACATCCTGTAATATGTTCGATGGCGGCATTTCATTCGATTTGGATGGGCGAACACATGTCTGCATCGCATAGCTGACCATTTTTTGATACAGCGTGCCGTTATAGTATGTCGCACATCTTGCATCTTCGCTGATGCTGCCGTCGCATACCGCGTTTGCAGTACCGCCCGGGCATGTACAGTTGCCTTTCAGTGCCGCACACGGCCGGCATGAATTTCCGGCCTTTGGCGTGCCGTTGTATTTCGATGATGTGGGGCTGTCGGTCATGTAATAGCCCGGGTTGCATTTGGTGTACTTTTTTAGCAACGGACATGAATAGCCGCCGGTCGATGCCGTGAACACGGGCGCCAGTGGGGAATATGTTTGGACAACAGTGGCGACTTCTTCGCCGCTTTTTTTATTGTCGTCGCTGTTCCATGAATTGTTAACCGGACACATCGCCGCATACTGCTGGGTTCCCGGATTATATGTGCGACACCCAAACGGGTACGAGTGCAGGCTGTCGTTGCTGGGGGCGGCGCACATTTCTTTGGCATATGCCAACAATGTCGCCTGGCATTCTTTGGCAATGTTTTGATCGGTAATGGCGCCCATCGCGTTTACCAGTTCGTCCAGACCATTGGCGCCGCCGCCATACAGGTTTGCGCATGCATACAGCTTGTCCTTGCACATTTCTTCGGACAGTTCCATACGCGAACCCAGCAACAGTTGCTCTTTTACATTGCTGAAGTCTTTCAATGACTGGTTCTGGGTGTCATAGCACTGGTTGACAACGTCCAGACATTCGTTCTTTACCTGGCGGATGCGTTCATGCTGGCCCTGATAGATTTCTGTAATTGCCTGGCGCATGAATTCATCCCATACGTCGTCTGCCAAATCCCGGCATGTGTCCAGACCGCGGGCGGCATATGAACGCTTGCGGTTCAGCTCGTTTACTATCATTCGGTTCGCCTGGTTGTTTAAAACGTCGCCCGCCAGCGAAATCGACGATTCCAGTTGGTAAAAATCCGGGGAATATATCGGTTCGCCCGTGTCACGATTTAAATACTTGCCCGATACGTCCAGACAGTGCACGTAATCCTTGCCACAGGCGGTCTCGGATGTTATGTCCTTGCGGACCTGGGCGATACAGTCGTTTATCGTTGTTGAATTATGCGCGTCATAGTTTTCCAGACGCGCCGTCTGCATCGCATTTTCTGTTGTGCGGATGGCCGCATTCGCCGCCGTAAATTTTTTATCCAGCGCCGTCGCCAATGCATTACAGTCGTTCTCTATATACATCCCGTATGCAGATACAACCATGTTCAGCGTCGAACGTGTTGAACACTGGTTCGCCACCAGTTCGGCACACTGGGCATGTACCGCGTTGTACAGCGGTTCGCCCGTCAGGTTTGCAATCTGGGCGCCGGATGCCAAATCGGTTGTTGCCCATATCGCGTTTATGTCGCCTGCAATGTCCAGCGTTCCCTGGGTCGACAGCGCCTTGGACTTTGTATTGGACAAAACCTCGCTTATTCCGGCCAGCTGTTGTGCACTGGCCGATGTGTCTTTGGTGGCCGATGCCTTTGATTCGCCGGCCGTTGCGTTAAGCATCGCGTTAACCTCTGCCGCGGTTTTGGGAATAACCTCTATATTCAGGTTTGTAAAATCCTGTAGCTGGTCTGATGTCTGGACCAGGGTCCGCTCGCGTGATTTTATGTCCGCCAGGCGGGACGAACATACGCATCGCCGGTATGTGTCGTTTTGGTTGGCACAGAACTGGTCCATACAGGTAAAGTATGCATCACGGCATGCATTGTATCCGGTGCCGAATGTATTTGATGTTGTGGCGGCGCGCGCCGGTGTGCGCGCGGCGCGCGATATCGCGCCGACCGGCGTCAGGGCCGTTGCGGCCCGCGCAGTACGTGCAGTGTTCGGTGTGGAAACCGCACTGCGTGTGGCGGTGTTTGACGATTGAACGGTTGTGCGCGCACTGCGTGACGATGTGGTCGCGGTGCGGGCCGTGGCCCCGCGCGACAGTGTCGCATTGCGTGTGGTAACGATTCCTGTGCGCGGTGTTGTTGTGCTTGCCGTGGTGCGTGCGGTAATGTTTTGGCCGGATTGTGATGTGCCTGTCTGGCGCTTTACACTGGTGGCATCACGAACAGCAGCATTGGCAACGCCAATGCCGACGCCAATCAGTCCGGCAAAAAGCAAAAACTTTTTCATTATTACGTTTAATATGATATCAAAAAGCCCGCCGCCGGGCAACGTATATTTGAATATTTGGCAAGATTTTTTTTCAAAAAACTCAGAAAAAAATCCCGCATATGCGGGACGGAATTATTTGTTTGCTGCGGCCTGATCCGGGGCGGGGCGGTTGCGCTCTACAAACGTGATGCGGCCCTTGTCCAAATCATAGGGTGTCATTTCAACACGCACTTTTTCGCCAACGTTGACCCAGATGCGGGCCTTGCGCATTTTGCCACACACGGTGGCCAGAATCTCGTGTCCGTTTTCCAGCTTTACGCGGAACATGGTGTTGGGTAATTTATCCTCAACCGTGCCGCTAAAAACAATTACATCGTCTTTTGCCATTATTTTCCTCTGATTTTCAAGGGGCATAATATTGCCTGGGATAAAAAAAAGCAAGAATATTTTTATATCTGCTTGCACGCGGGGCACGCTTTTGATAAAATTAGATATAATAATGTAGGGTGGGGACCAATGAAGTCTAGATTTCTTATTATGTTGTTGTGTATGGCGCCAATGGCGTTAAGCGCGGCTGAGCGCACGGATGAGGCGCGTGTCGGTGTGCGGCGAATGTCAATGGCCGGGGTTCATGCACCAAATGTTTCAACAAACTTGAAATCTTCGGGGAGTGTCTCGTCCCCAACAATGACGACAAAGCCGGTGGTGTCAGGGACGACCGGAACACCGTCGCCATCTGTACCAAATACGCAGCCCGCGCCCGATACCACCCCCCAGCCGCCGGCTAAATCGGAACCTGTCGCAGGCAGTGACTGTCGTGACGCATACCGTGCCTGCATGGACGAATTTTGTCTGCTGGACGAGTCTGAGGGCTATCGTTGTGCATGCTCTGCCAATATAAACAAGTCAAAATCACTGATTCAGGAAATACAACAAATTCAGGCCGATGCAGACAAGCTGTATACCGAGGGGGTAGAGCGCGAACAACTGGGGGCTAAGGCACGCCTGGTGTTCGGCGAGAGCGAGGCCGCCAAGAAAAGTTCGCGTGCGTCGGGATTAAGCTTTTCAGAATGGCTGAAAAGTGATGGCAGTGGCGATGATGATGGACTGGGGGCCGATGCAGATATTGGCGATGGATTGTATGCCATGGCGGCGGATTTTTGTGCAGACCAGCTGGAATCATGCGGGACCAAGTCAGAGATGGAAGAAATGCTGTATGCGCGCATGATAGTACAGGACTGTAAGGCGTTTGATTTATATCTGGCCGACCAAAAGACAAACGCCACGGCGAACAAGCGCACGGCTGAGGCCGCAGTACGCAAGGCGCGTTTGGAAATGCTGGATACCACGAACAAATATAATCGCGGTGAATGTCTGTTGGCGTATCGTTCTTGTATCGCGGACAAGGGCGGATGTGGCGCTAACTTTGAAAACTGTTTGGATGCAGACCTGCTGGGGCGTCGTGCCAATGCATGTGAAAACGTTCTGGACCAGTGTATGGCGGTGCGGAATTATGTTCTCCAGGACTGGGAGGCAGAATCACAAAGCATATTGGTAGAGGCCGCCAAGTATGCGGATAAAAACGCACGTCTGACATGTTTGGCGCGGATTCAGGCATGTCTTGAGGATGGGTGTTCGACCGGAACAAATCCCGCATGTTTGACAGATGTTAATGTTGCGGCCGGTGTTTGTCCTATTATTGATGAATGCAATGCAATGATTCCCGGGATAAAGACCGCTGTTAACGACAAACTGGGGTATCTGCGTACACAGTTCTGTCAAAATGACGTTGACAAGTGTCTGCGCGACAAATGTGGCGAGAATTTTACCGCGCCAGAATGCATTGGTAAAAAAACGTCCGAGATTACAGCGATGTGTCCACAGTCTATGTTCCCGTCTTGCAAAAATGAAAAGCAGTTTAACATAATATTACAGGCAACATTACTGCAGATGGATTATCAGATGTTGCAGGGATGTTTGAACCACTTTGGCGAAGAACTGGGCAAGGTATGCGGAACAGATATGTCATGTCTGCCGTCAGATGATACGGTTCAGGCGCTGACCACGATTCCAGATACAGAAGAAGGCCTGGCCGCGTTGCGTGTAAAGGTGCGTGATAACTCAAAGCAGGCGGTTGCAGATTTCTTTAAGCAGTTCGAGAAAGACATGACTGTTGCGGCGTGTGCCGACGCAAAAAAGCCGGCCGGCCGGCAAAGCCTGGGGACCAGTGTGTTCAACAGTGCGAAACTGGTTGCGGAAATCGGTGCGGAAAACCGTGCCATGCGCGAACTGGAAAGCAAGATTGCAGAACTATCGCGTAAGCAGGATTTGGAAAAGGCAAGAGAAAACTGTCTGAAAACATATAAGCCGGAAACACCGGATACATCTGAAAAGAACTATAGCTATATCCGCAGTGTTTCGTTTGAGCCAGATTTGCGTAACTGTCACGTTTGCCGCATGCAACAGGTGTGCGAGACGGGCGGCGAATCCAAGGGCGCGGCCGGCCTGAAGGGATTGGCGGGTGGATTGTCCGCAGGGGTCTCGGTGGGTACCAGTGTTATGCCCGGATGGGGTTCGGCCATTGGTGGTGTTGTCGGCGGATTGGGCGGATTCTTTGGCGGGAGAAGTACGGGCGGAGAAAAAGAGTTCTGCCAGGAACTGGAATCCTGCGAAGATATAAATATGTAACAGGGGGCGGTGTGCGGATATAACCCACGCCAAGGAGAGAGAAAATGCTAAAAAATATATCTGCTATCTTTTTTGGGCTGACATTAGTTTTCGCGGGGGGCGCCGGTAATGCATATGCGGCGGTCAAAAAGACCGCGGCAAAACAGTCGGCTATTCAAAAGGGAACCAGTGTTCGCACCCGGGTTGAGGCAACGGGTTTGTATGACCAAGAATGTTATGATGCATATTACGGATGTATGGACCAGTTCTGTATTCCTGATAATGCCAATGGCGGCAGCTGCACCTGCAGTGATGATAGCGCGGCATATGAAAAAGAATTCGACGAGATTCAAAAAATACTGGAAGAGGCCGCCCGCATTTCCACCGTAGAGGTTGAAAAGGTAAAAGCTGGTGCCCAGGCCGACATCATATTTACGGGCACACGCGAATATGATGAGCAGGGTAATTTAAAAGAAGTGGATGAATTGGTAAAAGGTTCGACCAAGGAACAAAAGCGCGCAGAGCTGTTGGCGATGTTTGAAAACACGCTTTATGACGACGACGATGACGAGATGGATTCATTGGTTGATATTGCCAACAAAAAGGGTAATGACCTGCATGCCGCCGCCGAGGAAATATGCCGTCAGCAGATTCCGGATTCCTGTGAAAAAGATTTGCCGTTCCTGCGCCAGGTATATGCCCGCCAGATTGTGTCCGACTGTACTGCATTTAAAAACAGTTTGGCGTCAAAGCGCCAGGCGGCCGAGATAGAGTTGGCCAATGCAGAGGGGGCGGTACGAAACGCACTAAAAGAAAGTTTTGATGCGGCAAACAAATACGATTTGGGTACATGCATGGTTGAATTTAAAAAGTGCATGCAGACCGATGATGCCTGTGGCAAGGATTGGAATAACTGCGTATTTACAATCGCATCTGAAAACATGCAGAATAACAAGGCAAAAAGCACCGCCGGCACCACGGTTAAAACAATAAACACATATGATATCACCGAATCCACAATGGAGATTCTTAGCTCTAAACGCATTATATGTGAAAAAGTTTTGGAACAGTGTGTTGCGGTTCGTGACATGGTTTGGCCCGCATTTTTGCGAGAGGCCGCACCCACAATCCGCGTAGCAGAGCAGGGGGCCGAGTCAAAGTTCCGTCAGTCTTGTTTAACCAATATATCCAACTGTATACAAAAAGCATGTAAGGACGATATCGTTGGCAAGGGTGTCGATACCATGGATGCCTGTTTGTCGCGTCCGGATATGGCACGCAGTTTCTGTAAGGTAGAGATTGACCCCTGTGAACGTATGGAGCCGCTGATTTGGGGATATGTTGTAGATAAGTTAGCCGCCATGCGTGTTGACGCATGTACCCAAGAGGTCAAGGATTGCTTTACCGATGAAACGAGATGCGGTCCGGATTTTTCAAACTGTATCGGTATGGATTACGACTATATCCACGATATTTGTCCGATTGACAAACTGGTTGTCTGCAAGGCCAACAATCCTGGATTTTCAATGGATGATTTGGATGATATGCTGATGGGGCTGTATTTGAATATTGACAACCAAGCATTGACCCAGTGCCAGGATTTGGTTGATAAAAAGATGGCAGAGATTTGCGGCAGTACCACAGACTGTAACAAGTTTGCCGCAGATGAAGTGCTGGGGACAGGCAGTCTGCGCTCCCAAAAAGACGGGACAACATATCGTGTTACGGGTATGATTTCATTTGGCAGTATAAAGATGGGTGACGCCACCGGTCGTACGATTGACAATGGTGAAGGCGGCAAGATAACGCTGGGGCCTGGTGAAATCGGGGTTGGCGAGTATCTGGCCCAGGTGCGCCAGCGGAACGCATCTGTTGCAAATGCAGATGGAATCATGTCGTCAATCGAAGAAGAACTGAATAATGTTGCGGGTACTATTAATCGTACTATTGAAATGATAGAACAGGATCCCCAGATTCAGTTCTGTATAAATGGCCGCAATCTGGAGCAGATTACTGGGAAAAGCGATTCTACAACCGGGCGTTTCCCGAACCTGTTGAACCAGGTAAAGATGCAGATTGCAATTGCGGCCCTGCGTCAGGCCCAGGATAACTATAATAAAAAGCTGACAGAGGAAATTACAAAGGCAACAAAAGACGCATCGGCGGACCTGGCACAATATATGTGTCAGAAAATCGCAGAAAATAATGGCGCATTGGTGGGCTCGGCCACGGTTGATACGCCACTGGCGCCGCCGTATGCAATCAGCTATGATGTGGGGGCGGGCCTCAGTACAGAGGACTTGACCAAGGGTGGTACCGGACACAGCACTGTTCAGGCTGGGAACGGCAACGGCAGTAACGTTACAAAAGATGTTACATCGATATTCAGCCGTGATACCCGTACGTGTCATGTTTGTACAACTGTTACCACGCAAAGCTGTACGGTAAAGGGCGGTAACTGGTTCCGTAAAAAGAACACCAGTTGCGATGTGAAAAGCAACGGTCCTAACTGTGAAGATATACAAATGTAACAATACTCCCGGCCAATCGGCCGGGATTGTAAGGTAAGAAAAAAGGAAGAATGGTACAATGACACCGGAAAATGTAACACCGATAATAAATTTAAACCTGCATGATGTCATGGAACAGCTGATACAAGGCGCGGTGCGTTTTGGATTTCGACTGGCGACGGCACTGGCGATACTGTCCGTGGGCCTGTGGCTGTCTGCGCGCCTGACGCGCATTGTAAAGCGCGGGATGGAGCGGCGTAAACTGGAACAGTCGCTGCAGTCTTTTCTGGCATCTTTTGTAAGCATTATTTCAAAGGTGTTTGTATTTGTAATCGTTTTAACAACGGTCGGCGTCCAGATGACGGCAATAACCGCGGCCCTGGGTGCGGCGGCATTGGCGGTTGGTATGGCGCTGTCGGGAACAATGCAGAATGTTGCCGGCGGTCTGGTTATCTTATTTTTTAAACCGTTTAAGGTTGGGGATACGATTACCACGGCTAGCGGTAAAACAGGTGTTGTAAAAAGAATTATGATTTTTACAACCGAACTGCGCACATTTGACAACCAGACTATATTTTTACCAAACGCCACATTGTCCAACGGCGAGATTACCAATCTGTCGCATGGCGGGGTTCGCCGTACTGATTTGATTATTGGCATTTCATATGGCGATAATGTTGACACCGCCCGTCGCGTTATTATGGATATTTTGACGAAAGAGCCGCGTATTAAAAACAATCCCGCGCCAGAGGTGTTTGTATCAAATCTGGCCGATAGTGCGGTTGAATTAACGGTTCGCTTTTGGACAACATGGCCTGATTTGGCGCCCACCGGTGCGGCCATTCGTGAAGAGATTTATAAAAATCTGCCGAAAAAGAAGGTAAATTTCCCGTTCCCACAATTGGATGTGCATTTGATAAAGTAAGTACGGGCGCGCCAATGGCGCGCTGTTTTTTTCCTAGACATTTTAACGTGCCGGCATGGTATAATAGTGGTGCATGGAACATAGAAACAAGGGAGAATGATATGAAAAAGGTTGCAACGTTTGTGATTGGTGCGGTGGCATTTGCCGGTGCGGCAAATGCGGGTTTTCAGCCTGTGGCAGAGGTTGTCGCGGTAAAAGGCGGCTTTGTTGGCAATGAAAATATCGTTACAGTAATGCAGGTAAAGGAAATGCGTGACGACACAGATGTCATATTAAAGGGTAAAATAGTAGGCCAGCTAAAAGGGGACAAATACACTTTTGAGGATTCCACCGGCAGCATTACGGTTGAAATAGATGACGATGACTGGCGCGGCCAGACAGTTACGCCGGCTGATACTGTAAAGATTTACGGCGAAGTAGACCGTGGAATGACGAAAACAGAAATCGACGTAGATACGATACAGAAATTGTAAAAAAACAAATCGCCCATCCGGGCGATGTTTTATATGGAATAAATAATATTATAAAAAAATCCCACCGTTGGGTGGGATACATTATTTATATAACTCATAGAACCCTGGTTTTGTATCTGAATCAATATAACCATCGGGACATTCGTTGGTACTTATTGTTATTAACACGCGACGACAATTTTCCCATTTGGATTTTCCTGATACAGATGGGTCACATATGTTATTTGTGTTATCACTGCTGTCAATTGTATCTTTTTCTTTAACAGGGCCGGTCCCCTTGTATTTTACTGATTTAAAAGCTTTGTCTGCTAGTTGCTTAGAAACAGCGTAGGCACGTGCTGTGGACAAATCGTCATTGTTTTTTTTGCTGTTACGTGGGAAGTTGGACGGGTCTGTTTGACCCATTATGCATATATTGTACAGACTATAGCTGTCTTGCGCAATTTCGTTGATTTGCTCAGAGAGTTCGTTCCAAAAATCTGTATTACCATTTTTGAATGTTGCTTTACTGAGATTAAAGAACTTATCCGATTTTATTACTATTGGTTTCAGTTGAGTTTTTTTTGGTGTTTCAGTGCATTTGCTATTATTTAGTGTATGTGTTTCAGGGTTACAGTAAACACAGTTGCCGTTTGCATCTTTATAATTATTACCGTCGCATACGCAGCTGTTAGCTACTTTACGTGTGTTGCCAGTGCATTTGCAGTTTTCTGTGTCTACAAAATCGCCGGTTAAACTACATGGTGTTAATTCTGACGGACATTTTCCGTTGCTGTCTGGTTGTTTACCATTTATACATATGCATTCTGTTTTGGTATCGTTTACTTTCATATCATTGCTACATGGAATACAACCGACTAATTTATCATTTTCCGAGTGTTCTGTGTTGAAATATGCATTGTCTCCACATTCACAATCTGGATAGTTGCCGCTCAAAGGGGTATTATTATATATATAATCAGAGCAGCTCCGCTGAGTGTCCGGCACACTGTCAATTTTTGCTTGAATAGTACGAACAGCTTGTGTTTTTTTATCATAATCAGCGATAATCTTGTCAGCTTTATTTTTATTCTTATCTCCGCTGTTGATGGCCAGGTTACCAACAACTCCTGCAACTACACCCGCACCAGCAACGATTGCACCGGTCTTTACCTTCGATGCGGTATCCGCTTTCTGCTGTGCCCAGGCTTTTGCATCTTCGCCGGTCTCGTCCATCAGCGCACGAGATATAGAGGCATACGAGCCACTCTGGCGACCCAGGGCCACGTCGTCATACAGACCGGTTTCTGAGATGTCGTATATAATCTCAGACTCTATGCCAGGCTGTTTGCCCAGGGCCTCTTTGCGGGCTTTTAAATCTGCCGCAAGCGCCCTGTATTCATTTACTATCGCAAACATGTCATTGCCGCCGGGCAGGTCGATGTTATGCTCGCCGCCCTTGATGTTGCGGCCCTGGCCATAGTCACAGACAAATGTTGCAAGGTATGCTTTCATGTCCTCTTCGGCCGCCTGGTCTGCTTTTTGTTCCGCCAGCCCAGACATCAGGTTCTTGCCGCCCATCCCCGTTGCGAAGGTTGAAGTGGCGCCCAGCATCCTGTTCTCGAATGATTGCTCTTTGGCTTTCATATTGTTTGCGTTGTCACGCAGTTCTGCAACCTTGTTTTTTGAATCTTCTTCGGAAAGCTGTGCTTTTTCGCATTGTGTGCCGTCATCAGATGGACGATAGCCATGGGCGCATTCTGTGATTATGCATTTACCTTTTTTAAGTTCCCCAGCCGTTGCATTTGTTGCCTGTGGTTTGCAGGAACCCTCTGATAGTTGACAGTCTGTACGGTTGTCGTTTGGAATATATTTTGATTCGCACAGATCTACGATGCAGTCGCCTTTTTCGTTCAGCTTGGTTTTCTTTATCTTTTCTTTGTTCGTGGCATTGTTTCGTAATTTAGTGTCTTCATCTGCTGAGCATGATTTATCGCTCTTGAAAAGTCCGGTAACACCAGCCCATGCGTCGGTTGCCACCTTGCCAACGGCGTTGGCACCGGATTTTATGCTATCGCCTGCTTGTTGTATAATATTTTTTTGCGGAGTTTGTTTAGGAATACTCGATGTATCACCAAGTGGTATGGGCTCTTTTTGGGTGTTTTCAGCGAAAAGTGGTGTTGAACCGAATATTGTTACGATTGCAATTATGCTGGTTAAAATATAGACCCGTCTCATATGAAACATGAAATCTCTCTTTTATTATAAATATATAATAAATTATATCAAAATCAGTTTGGTAACGCAACGGTGATATTATAAAAAAACGAGCCGCGGTAAAGATTCCGCGGCTCGTTTTTTAGCTGCCTTCTGTTATTGGTTCAGGTTGGGCATTAGTTGAATTTCCTGTATCATTAGACAGAATCTCTGATGTGGTATCTTGAATAAATTGGTTGTCTGTGTCCTTTTTCGTTTTTATTTGTTTGTTCTGGCTGTATCGCCGGATCGGCTAGTTTTTCTGTTTCTTCTTGTTGTTCTTTTTCTTTTGATTCTGTTGTTGTGTCTTTTTTATCGCCGTAGTTTTCTTCGTGTTCTTTTTCGGCTTTTTTCAGGGCATCGTTTGCTTTTTTGCGGTCGACTGCACGGTCTATCATGCCGGATGCCACCGCGCCGACACCAATACCCAGCCCAGAGCCCATAAGTGCCGATGATGCACTTGTTTGCGATCTGGTATAACGATATGCGTTTTCTTTGAAGGTTGTGACATCAATGCCGAACCAATCCTGGGTACAGTCAAATGCAGAACCTGCATATGCTTTCTTGGATGCTGTCGGTGTGGTAGAGTTGCCGGCAAAAAAGTTTACCGTATAAACACAGACCAGACTGCGTTCGTCAAACATTGCCCCCAGGCGCTGGCACTGGGAACGCATTTGGTCGCGCATGGCATAGAGTTTCTGTTCGTCTTTAACAATTTGTTTTTCCGCATCCTGGCGCAGGGTTCCGAATACGCTCATTGTGCGCGATGCCAGGCCGCTGTCCTCTTGGGTGCAATTTTTTGCAATTGTGCCGCATGCCGCAATCGCCGCATCGCCCGCGGTTTTGCCCAGGCATTTGGAATAATTTACCCCGCATTGCTTAACGATGCAGTCGTTATATTCATTTCCGCAATTTATGATTTTTGTATATGCCGACAGTTTTGCATTCATGTCGCGGTCGGCCTTAATCTCGGCGGCAAACATATTGTACTGTTTTCCAGTGCAATTTACATTGCGACGGCATGCGTCCATTTTGTCGCCCCATGCGGTATCGCCGTCTCCTTTGCATTTGGAATAGTCGTCGCCGCATTTTTGTTTCATGCATTCGCGCAGGCCAATGTCACAGGCGCTATGTCCGCTGGCCAGTGATGCGGCCGCTGACTTTGTTGCTGTATCGGATGCATCGCGTGCATCCAGTGCGGCACGTTGGCGCCGTATCATTTCGGCCATATTTTCAGCCCCTAAATCACGCTCAGTAGATGTAGAGGATGTGTTCAAACTGGTGTCAAACTGGGATGATTTGTTCTCTATAACTATCGGTTCTGCATCTGCCTCTGGTTCCGGTGTGGGGGCCGGTGCAGGTTCTGGGGTTGGCTCTGGCGTTGCAGGGTCGGTTGATGCGGACGGTGTGCTAGATGTATTTTGTGCGCGTATGTTCAACGTTGGTATACGGCTTTCCGTGTTGTTTGCGCGTGATACCGTCGGACGCGCCGTGCCGGCCGAACCGCGTGATACAACCGACGCGCCGTTTGCAGATGTGCCGATTGCCACAATCACGGCCGCCAATGTGGTTTGCGCGGCCCTGCGCCCGTGGCGTGAAAGAAAATTAAAAACTGTATCTTGTGGCTTCATCTTTATATTCTTTATTTCAGCGTATCGCATGCCAGGTCATGAAACTTGCACAGTTGGGTCGCCATCGAGCGTTCGGCCGCAAAACCGGCGCCGCATTTGTTTGGCATACTGCGTTCGCACACTGTGTCGATGCAGGATTCGCGGCCGGCGTTATTGGTACAGTTTGCCTTGGTTGTGGTTAATTTTGTGTTTCGCTGGGACTGGTATGATGCAACGATTGTATCAATTATGTTGTCCGCATTTTTTATCGCAGTGTCGCGTGCGTCAATCAGCTCCGTGCGAATGGCGGCAATATGTTCGTCGCAACCGGTGGCATCCACGCTGCAGCCGGAAAAGAATTTATCAAAATCAGCATTTTGTGCACACGCGCTATAGTCGGGACCACAGCGTTTTGTATCAATAACGCATGCCATGATATCGGTTTGGCATGTGGATTTAGATTTGGTTTTTGCCGCCGCCGCACGCAGGGTCGCAACCTGGGCCGTGATGCCGGCCGCACGGCATGATTGTTCTATCAGGCTGTCATAATTATCTGTGACGTCATCAGGGGTACAGCCCGCAACCTTTTTTATGCATTCTGCGGTGGCCCATGCATACCGGGCGCCCGGATCAGACGGGGCTGATTTCAGCTCTTTGGCGGAAAATGAATATTTTGCCGACGTGCCCACAGATACACTGCGCATGGCGTCGCCCGCCGCCGGTGCGCCCGCAGATGCTGTTCCGCAATACTGGCACCGGGCCGCAGGATTTGATGATATGTTTATCGCACATGCAGAATCCAGACAGCGCGTTAAATTTGCGCGTGAACAGGTCGTGACCGCATTTGCGGTTAGGGGGACTGCTGTGATAATAGCTGTTAAAAATATGTTTTTGATATTCATTTCTCTCTATGTATTTAACTATATCAAAAAAGCAGTCGGGGCGCAAAGAGAAAAATAAATTATTCTTTGACAAAAGCGTGTATTTTGTCTATGGTAAGTGTGTACTTAATCAATGATGGAGTAAAAAATGAATCTTAGTCCTAAGATGAAATGGGGTTTGGCTTTCTCTGGTGGGGTTGCGTTGGCCCTGGTCAGTGCGCTTTTAATTTCCCGCTGCACAGATAAATCAGAGAGTGAGCGTGTGGTCTGCGATGCGCGTATGGATAGCTTGCGCAATGAAATCAGAATACGTGATGAACGCAGTGTTGAGTTTATGCATTTGGCCGCCGCTCGTGGCGATACAATCAATGCGATGCGTCAGGAATATTCACGGATGAACGATTCGCTGGTTGTGCTGAATGATTCTGTTGTCACATTGGATTCTCTGCTTAATGATTGTCGTGGTAAACGTAGCGCACAGGTGGCGAAAAAGAAAGTGCGGGCGGCAAAGAAATCTGGGCCGGTAAAAAATAATGGTGTATCATCTCATGGAAAGCGCCAGGTAACAGCGACTGCGACACCCGGCTGTATTACAATTAATGGCGGCAGTAATAATTCTGTGAATATCAACAATGGTGTTATTAATAACTATTATGGCGCCCAGCCGCAGCCGGTACGTAAAGACTCTGTGCATATCAAGGCCAGTGCGAGCGTACAGCAGACAGTTGTTGTTAAAGTGCGTCGCATACACTCTAGATAGCACATTTATTAAAATGCTAAAAACAGCCCGCCGTTGGCGGGCTGTTTTAGTTTTTTCTGGACAGATAATTGAAACATATGTTAATATTGTCGCTATAGAGAGATGTATATGATGAAATTTATTAGAATTTTCGCGTTCTCGCTGTTTTTTGTGCCTGTGTGCGCATTTGGCGCCACAAATGAATTCATGGTTGCCGCCCAGTTGCTGGCCGCGGCGCGTAATGCCGATATACAACAGGTCCAAATCCTGGTAAATAATGGGGCGGATGTAAATTTTACGGATTCAACCGGATTGTCGATTGTTTGTACTGCATTGATGAATAATGACGTAAGGGCGGCCCAGATACTGCAGATGTATGGTGCCGATGCGTCAAAATGTGACCAGCAGATAAAAAAATACAACAGCAGGAACAAGAGTGAGCGAAGCGGCGGCCTGTTCAGCGGGCTGTCGTCCGCCCATAACCTGACATTGGCGGCGGCGGGGGCCGCCGTTGTCGTTGGGGGATTGCTGTTGCTGACCGATGTGTTTGATTCCGATAATAATAATTCATCCGGCGGCGGGGGCGACCGGCCCAATGGTGGCGGTGGGGACAATCCGGGCGGCGGAACCGCGACGGCAAAATTTACACTGCCATATGGTCCGGCAATGCCAAATGCGGAATCGGAAAACGCAAACTATTCAAACAACTTGAATTTTTATAGCCCATCTACTGACGGTATTTTAAAGGATAACTTTGAATTAATGACCAAAAGCGGCCAGAACTATCTGTTGATGATGCATGGATATTCGCCGCTGGCACGTGGATATTTGGGAATGCGAACACTGCGTAAAACGGGTAATGTTCCTGTTGCGGCGGATGTGCTGGGGAAAATAAACATAAAAGGCGAGGTTGTTGGCGGTGGTCGGCTGGTTGGTGTCGCCATGGTAACATCCAATGGTATCAATGCCGCGCCAAAGCCGGTGGGTGGCATTACGGCGAAAAAAAATTCGCTGGATGACAAGTTATTGGCATGGACCACCATTAGTGGTGATGCCGTTAATGAAAATCCAGAGGTAAGCAATCTGTCCAGCAAGTATTACAACAATATGATTGTTCTGGGGGGGAGTGGGGCCGAGATTACCAATTCCTCTACAACCGAAGACAAGAATTTTGTTAAAGATTTTGATTTGTCAGGCTGGGGGACGGCGGTAAACAATACAAACGCAACCGACATGGATAATATGCTGGCCAAGGTGCTGGGGGGCAATGACACCGGATATACATCAGCGGATTATTTCGGATTTATTCCAAACGGACAAATGGGCATTTTTAGAACAGGCGCCGGCAAGGGGATAAAGGTTGTTTCCGGGGCATCGCCGTCGGGGGATTATACGATGGCGGGGGCGACATTGGCGGTGGGCGATAAAATAACCTTGTTTGGTAAAGAGCTTACCGTTTCGTCTGTTACCGGTAATCATTTCGAGGCCCAAGACACCGGCATCGGCACATACAAGGGATATGTTGGTGCAAATGGATATCTTTATATAAACAACACGCTGGGGGGGGATATAAACCAGGCTTATTCAATGTCCGACGGTAAACTGACACTGGTTGGGGAATATGGGGATATTGATTATTATAATTATCGCGCGTTGTTAAAAGCGGGTGTAATGTGGTTGGCGGGTGATTTGGCCGGCGGGCGTTCGCGCATGGATATCTTGGCGAATGCATCCGTGATAGAACCTCTGCACGGTCGCACGACAGAAATGATGGACAGTATTCTTGCCAATCCTACGGTAGAAAATTTTTCAGCGCTGATTAACAAATATTATGATCGTGATACAACAGATGGCGATGGCGGGACGAACTTGCTGCCTTCTTCAGATGCCGTTGCCTTTTTTAACGGTCTGGGGTCTCGGTTTTTGCCGCTGGTACTGTTTTCTACCGGCGCATCCCAGACAAACAGTTCATATTCTGATCCAACCCAGGTGGCAACGTTTGAAAATGCCGTACCGCTGGTGTTCGATAATCTAGAGCATTTATTCATGTCAATTGTTGCCGTCGGGATGACCGGAAATGGTACGTCTTCTGCAACAAGTGTTTCCGGATATACCCCAGGGAACAAGTTTGCAATAGCCCAGTGGGCCGACAAAGGCACAACGCCAGACGACCCCAGTGACGACAAATATTATAAGGCCCGTGTTTGTGGTATCGCGGGGCGCGGGGCAAACGGCATAGACCCGTGGTGTTTTGCCGCAACCGGTATTACGGATGAATTGGCGGTTTCGTCTGCGGCGGGCGCGGCGGGCGCGGTAAAATCCGCATTTTCATATCTTAGCAACAAGGAACTCTTTATTCTGTTGGCGTTGACTGCGGACGGGCCATATTTGGGAACGCTGACCGATGGGACGCCGCTGACAAAAGATGCATTGCGTTCACATCTGCAGAATATGTATATTTTGCCGCCAGAATATCAGTATCGCGTGGACAAGGGGGGCGAGGAATATTTGGATGTCTTTAAAGAGGTATTCGGATATGGCCTGATAAATCTGGAGCGCGCAACCAAACCTGGGACAAAAGTTTATTTTTATAATGGCGCCAACGGCAAGATTGTATCGGCGTCCGGTAATGCATATTGGCGTGCGGCGTCCCAGACACGGTTTCGCTCGTCGTCCGCGTTTAGTCCGCGTGTGGCGTCAATCAGTGCACCGTTCTTTGATATTTTAGAAAGTGCCGACGGCCAGTTGCGCATGCCGCGAATATGGGAAAACGAATTTGAAGTTGGGGCAGGGCGTCGCCGTGGATTATATTTAAGCGATGTTTTTGGTGACTTGAAAACATCGGATGCGCCAGATACTGATTTTAAAATTGGGGCATTGAGCTTTTCAATGAAAACATCGGATCGGCCCTATGCAGACAATATGGGCGGCTTGGATTCAATGCGCCTGGGGTGGCATCGTGGCAACTGGGATTTTTCCGCCGAATATCAACATAATTTTACAGATGGCGCGGGATTGTTTGCCGGGATGGTAAATCCTGTGATGTCGTTGGCGCATGACGCAGTGTCCAGCGGGGCAAAATATGACGCAGGTAAATGGACGTTTAATATGCGTGCGTTTTCTGGTGCGATAACGGATAATGAATTGTTGGAAAATGATCCGACTGTGACGGCACAATATACGCCGGCGCGTTTGGGACTGATGCATGGTGGCGCGTTTGGTGCGGGATTGCATACTGGGCGGATGTATTTTGATGCGTCGGCCGGTGTCGCACGTGAAACCCAAACTGTGTTGGGGGCTCAGACGGGGGGGCTGCTTAACCTGGGCGGTGGCGACACGACCTATGTTGATTTGCATGGCCGCTATAATTTGTGGGGCGATGTTGATATCCAGGCGCGTGCAACATTTGCCAGAACGACCGCTGATGCGTCGGGACAGTATATTTTGGGATTGTCATCTATTGAATCAAATGCGTTTGCATTGGGGATAAATGCGGGTAATTTCCAGTTCGTTGCGTCCCAGCCATTGGCGGCGCGGGCCGGACATATGGATTATGCACATGCAGAATATGATATTGTCGAAGATTCTGATGGCAGGTTTGATATCGCCGTATCCGAGATGGGGGCGCGTCGTGTGGGATTGCGGCCTGAAAAGCGTGAAACCCGTTTTGCCGCCGCATATCGGCACCGTTTTGGGGAATTTACCGACGGTGCGGTGGGATTCATATATCGTGTGAACCCCAATAATACAGATGAATATGGTAATGAATCCGTGCTGATGTTAAAACTGTCGCATCGGTTGGGAATATAGACCGGGTCGGTTTTAAGGCGGTAAGGTAAAAGTGAAAAAAACGCCCACTGGGCGTTTTTTTTATTTTGCGACAACAACCATCGCCGTTCGCAGGACCGTGTCGCCAAACATATATCCGGCCTGCATTTCTTCGATAATTGTATTTGGGGCCGCGTCCTTGGATTCTGCAACCTGTATCGCGTTATGAAACTGCGGGTTTAGCGGCTGGCCTATGGATTCAATTCGTACGATGCCGATTTGGGCAAATGCTGCCTCTATTGCGCGTGCCATTGATTTTATTCCCTCGTCGTTGGGGGTATGGGACAGCGCGGCCTCTGCGGCATCCATAACCGGAAGAAAGTATCCGGCAATATTCATTGCCCGACGGCGGGCGGTCGATTCACAATCCAGTGCGGCGCGCCTGCGCGTGTTTTCCAATTCCGCAACAGCGCGCATATATTTGTCGTTTAATTCGCGCACTTCGCCAATCAGGCTGTCGACCTGGGTGCCGCAATCCGCGGTTTGAACTGTATCGGCACCTGTTACCGTCGGGTGCGGTGCAGGCTCGGCGGTGTCTGTTGCCTGTGCGGTGTTTATAGAGACTTCTTCGATGTTTGTTTCTTTGTTTTCCATTTCAGCCATTGTTTACCGTCCATAAAAAGTGTGGGGGCGGCGGATAACACCCCCAGTTTATACTATATATTTATTTCACGCTTGTTATTATAGGTATGAAGTCGTCCGGTTTCAAGGATGCACCGCCCACCAATACGCCGTCAACATTTGGAATGGACATGATTTCGGCCGCATTGTTTCCCTTTACTGATGCGCCATAGAGTACCGGTGTTCCCGCCAGGCCCATGGATTTCAGCGTGTCTGCAATCAAGGTGTGTGCGGCGGCAATTTCATCGGCGGTCGGGGTCAGACCCGCACCAATCGCCCAACGCGGCTCGTATGCGATAACGATGGGGGCGTCAACGTTTTCTGGCACGGATTCACGAACGCCTGATTCAATAATCGCCATTGTCTTGCCCGCCTGTTTTTCATCCATTGTTTCCCCAACGCATATAATCGGCGTTATTCCGGCGGCGATTGCCGCGGCGGCTTTTTCTCGTACCATATCATTTGTTTCGCCATGATACTGGCGGCGTTCGCTGTGACCTACAATTACATATTTTGCATTTACATCACGCAACATTTCTGCCGAAACTTCGCCCGTGAATGCGCCGTGGTGATGCATGCTTACATCCTGGGCGCCCAGTGCCGCACGCCCGGCATCCGCCCCCAGCATGGTGTATGGAACACATAAAACAACCGTGTTTTTTGTATCAACATCACGCAGTGCGTCAATCATTGTCTGCAAGGCCGCGCGCGAACCGTTCATCTTCCAGTTACCTGCGATAAATTTCATTTGTTTTCCCCTTTTTTTCGTTGATTTTTCGTATCTCGTTTTGCTATGGTAGCGCAAAAGGGGATTAAATGCTAGAATATTTACGTAACGCGGCAGATAAACCTGTTGCAAAAGTTTTAATTGGAATTTTGGCCTTTTCTTTTGTTGGATGGGGCGTTGCCGAATGGGTGTTTGGTGGTGCGGTTGGCGATAATGCGCTGGTTCGTGTCGGGCCTGAAAAAATTACCATTGGCCAGTATAACCAGGCCCGTGCCCAGGAACTGGCAAAGCTATCCAAGGAGCAACAGCGTGCTGTTTATACCGATGTTGCAACCGGGGCAGAGTTTTCAAACAAGCTGATGGCGCGTCTTACGACAGAAACCATGGCCGAGGCACGTGCAAAAGATTTGGGCTTTTTTGTAACAAATGCCAGGGTTGCACGTGAAATCCGCGAATTTCCGGAATTTCAAATAAACGGTCAGTTTTCGTCTTTTATGTTTGATAATTTGTTGGCCAATGCCGGCTATACAGAGGCTGATTTTGCCAATATCCTGCGCAGCCAGGTTTTGCGTTCAATGGTTCTGGGGGGGCTGAATGTTGCAGTTCCGGTTCCGGATTTTGCAGTGGATGCGGCATATAATGCACGATATGGTCTGCGGGAAATAGAATATGTCGCCGTGCCTTATTCTGATTTTAAGGCAGATAGACCAACTGATGAACAGTTGCGTGATTTTTATGCGCAAAACCCGCATATGATTGAGGAAACAAGAACGGTGTCATATGTTATGGTGCCGGCTGAAATGGGAAAGCCGGATGCATATGATGCGGCGCTGGCCCGGGCACAAAAGGTGGAAGATGATATAATCGGTGGTGAAAGTTTGGCCGCGGCGGCAAAAAATCACGGGGCAAAATATGTATCCCTGGGTCAGTTTGCACGCGATAATCGGCCGGTGGATACTGTTTTAACCGATAAAATGGTTGCCAAAATATTTGATATGGATGAAGGCATGGAAAGTGAACTGATTGAAACCGCGAAAGGCTTCATAATAGTTCGGGTTGATAAAATAGTGCCGCGTCACAATGCTGAATATGACAGTGTAAAGGGGCGCCTGACATCCGACTGGGCGCGTGCCCAACAGCGCAAACAGGCGTATGTCCGGGCAAATGAAATGCTGACGGCGGCAAAGGGAAATGATAAACTGAGTGGTGCGAAAAAGGCAACTGTATCACGCACGTCGGGTGCACCGCTGAAAGTTCTGATGGCCGCGTTTGGAACGAATGTCGGCGACACCGGAATTATAGAGGATGATAATGCATTTTATGTAATGCAGGTTTCCCGTGCCATTGCGCCAAAGGCGGATGCGACCAAGAAAGCCGCCCTGCGCAAGGAAATGGAAAACTTGTCCATGCGTACGGTTGCAGATGACTATAATTCATTCCTGATGCGTGAGTATCCGATAAAGGTAAACCAGAAAGTTTATGACAAGGTGTTCGCCCAGTAATGATTAAAGCCGCCGAACACAATCGGCGGCTTTTGTTTTGTAAATGAAATTAGAAACAGTTGGCATTTTAACGGATATACGACCCTTTAACGAGCGTGACTCTTTTGCGCGTATTTTCACGCGTGATTATGGACTGATGACGGGTATGATGCGTGGTGCGGCGGTGGCAAAAAAGAATCGTCCGCTGACAGGGCAGGTGGGGGCGGTATCGTGGAATGCGCGTCTGGATTCCCAGCTGGGGGTTTTTCATTGGGAACCCACGCGTAACCTGGCCGCGCCAATAATGGCAGATTTCCGGCGACTGTCGATGATGAATTCGGCGTTTGCGCTGGTGTCGGCGCTGTTGCCGGAACGTGAGTGTTATGATATTCTCTATTCTCGGACCGCTGATTTTATAGATGCGTTGCCGGGGGCGGAAAATCCGGCGGAATTATACCTGGAATGGGAGATTGGTTTCCTGCGTGAAATCGGATATGCGCTGGATTTGTCCGCGTGTGCGGGATGTGGGGTGCGCACGGGGCTGGACTATCTGTCGCCGCGGACGTGTCGGGCGGTATGTGCGGCATGCGGGGCGCCATATGCGGACAAATTATATCCGTTGCCGATGACGCTGGGGGTGTCGGCGCGGCTAATAGAGCATGTGTGCGTCGCCCAGGGTGCGTCCATGCCCGCCGCACGACGAATGTTGCGTGATAAATAACATAATTTTTGGCACAGACACCTACATTTATTCCTTGTAATTTTATTCAGATTTGCTATCGTTTGGATGTTCAACAGAAAAGGAGAAAGCTATGACTTGGACAATCTTGGTCTTGGTGTTGGCGATTGCTCTGTTCTTGTTTGGCGGCATGATGCTGAAACAAGACAGTAAGAATCCCAGCATGGGCATTGCATTGGCAAAAAAGGTAATCAAACTGGTTGCCGTTATCTTAATCGCGGGTAGCGTATGCCGCCTGTTTGTGCCGTATTATCTGACATCGGTTAACCCGTTGATTCTGCAGGAAATGGTTGAAGGTATGCAGGAACAGCAGAATGCTGAAAAGAACAAGGCTGTTCGTCAGTATGTTCGTAGCAAAATGGATGTTATGGTTGCAGATGCACCGATTTGGGGCAATGTTGATGCTAAAAAGACAATCTTTTTGTGGTCTGACTATTCCTGTCCGTACTGCCGCCGTGTTCACAACGAATTGGCGCGTGTAATGGCAGAGCGTGATGACGTTCGCGTTGTTCTGAAAAACTTCTCGATTCATGGACCGCTGTCTGATGCACCGGCAAAGGCTGTAATTGCTGCAAAACTGCAGAGCAATGAAAAGGCGGCCGCGCTGGACAAAATGCTGATGAACCGTGAATATTATACTCAGGAAGATATGCAGGATCAGTCCAAACTGGGTGACAAGGTTCACAAGAACGTTATGAAGTTTGCGAAAGAAGCAGGCTTGGACGTAGACCAGCTGGAAAAAGATATGAAGGGCGAAGTTGTTGCGCGTGAATTGGAAAATGTTCGTGACCTGGCCCAGCGTTTCGAAATCAGCGGTACGCCGTACCTGATTATCGGTGAACAGGCGTTCCCGGGTGCGATTCCGTACAACCAGATTATTGATGCGTTGAAATAATATTGTAACGTATTGGTATTTTGTAAAATCCCTGCATTTGCAGGGATTTTTTATTTGGTATGCGGTGTGAATTATGATAAAATAGTATCATTATAGCGGGGAATATACGGATATGAGAAAATTTAGTACTTTATTACTTTCCTTGGGGATGCTGGCGCCGACCATGTCGTATGCCGCCACAGCGGACTTAACGCGCAAGGTGCCTAATAACAAGTGCTATGGGACCAGGGGGGATACATATACGGAAAATGTTCCTCAGTCCCCGGGATGGACCGAAAAGTGTAATTATCGTTTGTTCTTTTTTAATGATATTGACACCGTGGCTGAGGTGCCAGACGGACAGTGCATTACTGAAATTCGCGATATTTTGAACGAGCAGTTAAAGGGGCTGTCGGGCAACGATGTCATGTATGTAATGGGGTTGGCGGATTCGCGCGGCCGTGATAAATATAATATTAATTTGGCAAAGCGTCGTATGGAACATGTTTTAAACATGCTGGACCCGCAGTTGCGCGACACAAAACATAATTCAAATAATTTGGAATATTTTGTTGCGGGCGAATCAGACGACATGGCGCAATATGGCGGCGATGGGCGCACCAGTAATCCGCGTGAACGTGCTGTTTGTGTGATTATCAGTTCTGCGGGTGCTCCAAAAGAATTTGTACAGATATCATCAGCGGTATCGGTTAAGCAAGATGCACACATAACAATAACAAAAGGCAACCATCAAACGTTAGAACAGCGTATAAAAAGTATTGTAGCATATCTGCGTAATGTCAGTGAAAGTCAGGGCACCAGCGTTTGGAAAAACAAAGAAGGAAACTTTAACTCATCGCGTCTGGTTTCTGATTCGGTTGCGGGTGTTGTATTGGGTACCGCGGGTGGTCTGATTACCAGTAATGTAATAAAAAAGAATCAGGTAAAGGGCGGATTTGAAGACATAAAATGCACGGTTGGCGGCCAGATTGTTGCAGAATTTGGCGATGATTTTTCTGTTGGAATGCGTTAAATGCATCCCGCCATGGCGGGATGTTTTTTATTGCAGGCCATTAGAAAGTCCCCGCAGATGCGGGGACTGATTTTATCTATTGGTAAGCTGCAGTTCTATGCGGCGGTTTTTCTGTAATGCGTCCGGACTGTTGCCAAGCTCTACCGGGTACAGGTCACCAAAACCACTGGGTAACAGCCGACGTCTTGATACACCCGCGGCCGACAATGCATCCGCCACCGCCGTCGCACGGCGCAAAGACAGTTCCATGTTATTTCGATATCCACGCGTTCCGGGAACAACCGGCTTTTTGTCCGTATGTCCGTCGACACGTATAATCCAGTTTACATCCGATGGGATTTTGTTTTCAAAATCCTTTATAACATTCGCAATCAACCGCAGTTGATTTTTTCCCTCTGGCGACAGGGTGTACGAACCACTGGGGAACAGAATGTCACTGGATACTATAAAGCGGTCGCCGTCGGGCTGAACCGTGGTGCGGTCCCCCAGCGCTGTCTTTATTGCCTTGTAAAAGTCGGACTGGTACGACTGAACATTTTTCAGCTCTGCCACTTTGTCCGCCAGCGCCTTGTTCAGACGGGTTGACATTTCTACATACTGGATTTCCTGGGTGCGTGATTTTTCCTCTGCCGCGTCCAATGCCGCCTGTAAATCGGCCAGCTGTTGTGACAGTTCCGCGCGCTGTGTCTGCATCTGGTCTTGCAGCTCTTTACGCTGTTGTTCCAATTCGGCCGCCGCCGCCTTGTCAATTGTTGCCTGGTTCAGCTGAGCGGTCAGGCTGTCGACCATTGCCTGCATGTCACGTCCCTGGGTTTGCAGTTCTGATACCTTTGCCTCGTATGCGGTAACCAGGTCTTCGACACTCATGTCCATTTGATTTAATTCGTCGTTAAGTTCCGCATTACTGCTTTCCAGTGTTTCAAGTTCCGCACGGGCCAGAATCAGCAGGCGTTTTGCCTCTTGCTCGTCGGCGGTCATTTGCTGAATTTTTTCCATCTGTTCCGCGTTGGCCTGTTTCAGTTGTGTTACTGTTTTTATGCCTGTGCGTTTGTTAAATACACTGGTCGTGGTCCACAAGAACACGAATACAATCAGCAGGAAAATCAGTATGATAACCAGGTTTGAAAACAAATCCACAAACCCGGGCCATGTATTTGTTCTTTCACGAAAGCGAATATTGAACATTTTTCTCCTCCCTCCGTTTTAATCCTAGGCCGCGTCTGTTTCGCGTATCCGCGTGCGGGCCGCCAGATAATCTTCTAGTTCGTTAAATATAGCATTTTGTGCCATTTGCACCTGTAGCCCTAAGAAACCCACGGTCAAACTGCCCGCCAGGCCCATCAGTGAACTGGTAAACGCCGTTGCCATACCCGACAGTGGCCGGGCCATTCCCGCCTGCATCGCATCCAGTACCGTTTCATCGTTAAAGTTAAGGGTGCTGATTAAATCTGCGAAACCGCCCACCGTTACAACCAGCCCCCAGAATGTCCCAAGCAGGCCCAGGAAAACAAGTGTGTTTGTTATATAACGCACTGATTCGCGTGAATCTTCCATCCGCAAAAGTATCATATCCAGCATCGCCCCCAGTGATGTTACCGGGACCCGCCCGCCACGGCGTAATATAATTGCCATTGGCCGCAACAACCGCGGGGGCAGGGCGGCATTTTTATTTCCTTTGAAATATGCGCGCGCCCAGCGATATTCGGGCAACAGGCGAAACATTTCGACAAAACACAACCCCACGCCGAACAACGTTGCGCCGATTATTATACCATTAAGGTAAATGTTTGATGTCGCAATCTGCATAAACGGGGCCCAAAATAAAATCAATCCACACGCCAATAATGCGGTAAACAGGGCCATGCGGTTTAAAATTCTGTGAAAGCGACTCGTCATAAAATCTCTCTTTATAAACGAATCATAGTAAATTTTATAAACCTAAGTCAATAAAGATTATATAGGGATTTTTACAACAAGGACGTCACTTATAGATGCTTGTATGAAAAATCACAGCTAAGTGCCGGCCCGTGGTCATAGTCTTCTTTAAAATAATGACCGTTTCCATGATACCTAACTTTTTCGGTTTCTTTTACTCTGCCAAACGTTTTTTTGCAACGTAATGATGTGGATGACGTCGAATTCGGGTCTGGAACCAAAACATATCCGTCTGGCATCAAAGTCTCCAAATCTGGGACGCTTGAAGCTTGCTTTACCTTGGCCAACTGTGGATCTTTTTTACCACTGGCATTTGCATCGTCGGATTTTCGTAAGAATAAGCAGAATGCCTTTTGATGATAATTATCTGGCATGTTTACGAACCAGGGTTTAACATTGTTATCAACAACAAACATGCCAATTGTACCATTGTCTTTATAGCTCTCACATGCTGTGACAAAATTGGCCATCTCTTTGCGCATTTGCTCTTCTGTAAGTGGCGTGAGTGACGTCTCGCTGTTTTGGGTTGCATTATTATTGGTGACCGATGGTGTTTTATTTTCAACAACCTCAGGCGTTATATTTGATGTATTGGTTTGATTAACCTGTGTTTTATTTTTATCAACCTCAGGCGTTATATTTGATGCGCCGTTTGATGATGTAACTTGTTCCCCGGATGTTTTTTTATCATAATCAGCGATAATCTTGTCAGCTTTATTTTTATTCTTATCTCCGCTGTTGATGGCCAGGTTACCAACAACTCCTGCAACTACACCCGCACCAGCAACGATTGCACCGGTCTTTACCTTCGATGCGGTATCCGCTTTCTGCTGTGCCCAGGCTTTTGCATCTTCGCCGGTCTCGTCCATCAGCGCACGAGATATAGAGGCATACGAGCCACTCTGGCGACCCAGGGCCACGTCGTCATACAGACCGGTTTCTGAGATGTCGTATATAATCTCAGACTCTATGCCAGGCTGTTTGCCCAGGGCCTCTTTGCGGGCTTTTAAATCTGCCGCAAGCGCCCTGTATTCATTTACTATCGCAAACATGTCATTGCCGCCGGGCAGGTCGATGTTATGCTCGCCGCCCTTGATGTTGCGGCCCTGGCCATAGTCACAGACAAATGTTGCAAGGTATGCTTTCATGTCCTCTTCGGCCGCCTGGTCTGCTTTTTGTTCCGCCAGCCCAGACATCAGGTTCTTGCCGCCCATCCCCGTTGCGAAGGTTGAAGTGGCGCCCAGCATCCTGTTCTCGAATGATTGCTCTTTGGCTTTCATATTGTTTGCGTTGTCACGCAGTTCTGCAACCTTGTTTTTTGAATCTTCTTCGGAAAGCTGTGCTTTTTCGCATTGTGTGCCGTCATCAGATGGACGATAGCCATGGGCGCATTCTGTGATTATGCATTTACCTTTGCGCAGACTGCCGGATATGGCGTTGGAAACCAGGGCTATTTGTTCTGCTGTGCAGGGACCGTCACTTTCCTCACACTTGGTGTATGTGTCGTTGTGAATCCATCCGGGTTCTTCACACTTTGTTATTTTGCAGACTAGATTTCCGCCTTCCATCTGATATGAGGCATTGATGGCATGCGGTATTTTGGACGTACAGTCTTGGCCAACCTGGTCTATGCATTTATTGTCAACTAGCTTATATCTTTTTGGGTTGTTACATTCCTTTATAATGCATTGTCCGTTTTCAAGCGTTGCTGTCTTTGCGTTATCTGGCATAGGATCGCAATCGAGGCCGTTTGTATCAATACACTCTGCATATATTAAAATTTTTTGATCTTCGTCATCAAGCTCGAATTCGCCGTCGTCATCTGTTAAATATTCCTCGTTGCTTAGTTTATAATGGTCTATGCATTTTGTGGGGATACATTTTTCTTTTGTGGGAGACCAAATGAGTTCTGTCGCGTGTAGTTGCGTTTTAAGGTTCGCACTGCAAGCGGTAACTGTAACCCCGCTTAGCTCAGTTGAAGTTTCTGTCATTGTAATTTTTTCTGGAACATTAGTGGGGGAAAAATTCATTGTTTCCATGCCGATATATGAGATTTTTATACCGGTCGCGCCCGTGGGTATTTTTATTGTAAATTTACCGTCCAAATCTGTCGTGGTGCCATGATTAGGGACGCCTTCAACTAAAATGGTTACACCTATAAGAGGCTCTCCTTTTTGGTCAACAATAGTACTGCTGATTTCAGTGGGCGTGGTTGTTTGGGTGGCTTGTTTGGAGCCCGCTGAGGTGCTTGCTCCTTGTTTGTTATTGGTTTTATTGCTACAATATTCACCTATATCTTTTTTTACATCGTCAGTATTTATATCTTTTTTAAAGTCACAGTATAGTAAGTTTGTTGTACTATTACAGGAAATGCTGACATTTTTTGGATCTGTGCAGTATTTTTGTGCGATTTCTGTCAACGCATCATTAGTAAATAGTGAGGAGAAATCCGGGGCGGTTATAGCCCTTGCGGGTAATATTACGGACAATGCAAAAACAATAAAACAGGTTTTAAGGCCTGTATACCTGGTCAGGAACATAACATCTCTCTCGTACTAGTGCCCATAAAACGGTGGTTTTATGTGGCATTATATATCATATTTATTTTATCACTTTTTTCAGCTATTACCAGTATAAATGCATATGCCAAAAAAAAGGACCGTTTTCTTATTTTGGGGCTGGCGGATAATAAAAAGCTTGATTTTATTAAAAATTTCGACATAATTGAAACCGTTCCTGCTGACGGCATGGGGTCGTCGGCTGTATAAGACCAAAGGAAATAAAATGGCTTATTATGAAAGCGTCTTGGTTTTCCGCCAGGACCTGACCGAACCGCAGGTTAAAGAAAAAGCGGCTAAATTTACTGAAATTATCAAAGAACTGGGTGGCGATGTTAAGGCGACTGAATTTTGGGGCTTGAAAAATCTGGCTTACATTATTCGTAAAAATCGCAAGGCTCACTATGTGATGCTGAACATTGAACTGCCGGGCGAAAAGATTACTGAACTGGAACGTCGTTCTCGTATTGATGAAGACGTAATCCGTTTCTTGAACGTTCGCGTTGATGAATTGGCGACCACTCCGTCGGTCATGATGAAAAAGAATAACGAAGAGGCAGAATAATGGCAGTTCGTGCAGCAATTTATCGTAAAAAATCAAACCCGTTAAAGGGAAAGGTTATTGATTACAAAGACATAAAGACTTTGTCGCACTATATCACAGAACGCGGCAAAATTGTACCGTCCCGTATCAGCGGTGTTTCCCAGAAAGACCAGCGTGCGTTGGCGACCGCTATCAAGCGTGCACGTCACTTGGGCCTGATGCCGTTTGTTCGCAATAATATCGGCTAAATAAAAAAGTAAATTTGGGGTAATACCTCTAACTTGGAAAAGGACAGATAAAATGAAAGTTATTTTGACAGAAAAAATTACAAAACTGGGCAATATCGGCGACACGGTTGAGGTAAAGACTGGTTTTGCACGCAATTTCCTGTTGCCAAATGGCAAGGCGATGCGTTGGAGCAAGGAAAACGTTGCCTTGTTTGAGGCGAAAAAGGCTGAACTGCAGGCGCGCTTTGATGCGGCGAAAAAGACGGCCGAATCGTATGTTGATGCGGTTAAGAATGCAAAACTGCACATGATTCGCCAGGCAGGTGATACCGGCCAGCTGTATGGTTCTGTATCCAGCCGCGATATCGCGCGTATGCTGACAGAGATTGCAAATGTTCCGGTTGTTTCTGCACAGGTTATGCTGGGCAGCCCGATTAAGTCTATCGGTTCATTTGATACAAAAATTGCTCTGCATCCCGACGTTATCGTACCGGTTAAAATCTATGTTGCCCAGACCCAGGATGAAATTGATGCCTTGGTTGCGGGTAAGGTTCTGACATTCGGCACAAAGAAAGTCGAGGCAGAAGAGGAAGTCGAAACACCGGCCGAAGAAGCGGCGGCCCCGGCCACCGAAACAGAAGCGGCGGCGGAATAATCCCATCCGATTCTATAAAAGAAAAAATCCCCGTTTGGGGATTTTTTTCTTCTAGATTTTAAGGTGTTTTTAGGATATAATACCGATTGTAATAGGGGACCTATTATGCGAGACTAACAACCTCGCTCAGTAGACGCCTGCAGGCGTAAAATGCCAATCTATATCGGGATTGGATGGTGGTGAATATTCAATAAACCACATGCATTCTACTGTGCAGTTGTTAGCTCCAATCCCGTCCATATCACATGACGGTTTTATATTTGTACGGAAAAATATTGTGGAAATCATGCGTTCCGCACGGTATAATAAATGCGTAATAGATTTTCTGTTGCAAAAGAAGGGGCGTGAGAAACCCTATCATCAGAACCGCCTGTGCAGGCGCAGGCGTATGCTTCAACCCATTGGTTGGAGGCCGGTGCTATATATTGAAGGCACCGGGGCAATTTCGTTCTGATGATTGTTTCTCAACCTCCAACCACCCATATTTCTCGGTGGTTTTTTGTTAACTTGTAATGGGGAAACGCACTATGACCGGGCGCAGATATATTGCATCTGAATTTGACACAAGGCTGGGCCACGCAATATCAATACAGCGTCGGATACGCGGACTGTCGCAAAAAGATTTGGCAAGACGTTTGGGTATTACACACCAACAGGTTCAAAAGTATGAATCTGGCGACAATCGTATGACGGCGGCAACATTATATAAAATTGCCGAAATGTTTGAAATCAGTGTCGATAAGCTGGTATATGACGCGACCAGCAAATTTACGAATGATAAAATAATCCAGCAAACAATGGATTTAATGTATACGAAAATGGATGTGGCGCAACGCCGGTTAATGTTTAGCATGGCAACATATGTGGCCGGCGTTGCAACCGCATAAGACTATTTCCCCCATTTGGTGCCGATTATATATTCCGCACGCAATGGTACGGACAGTTGGGCCACGTTTTCCATTTCAAATTTGATTTTTTCAGCAAAGTCGTGTGCCACAGATTCATCACATTCGAAAATCATTTCATCGTGAACCTGCATAATCATACGTATTTTATCAGCGTTGGGGCGCATCAGCTTTTCATCAATCAATACCATTGCGCGACGCATCAGGTCGGCCTCGAATCCTTGAATTGGGGCATTGACCGCCGCACGCATTGCATATGCGCGCATGCGGGGATTTTTTGCCTCTGGTAACTCTATGCGGCGCCCCCACGGGGTGTACACGAATCCGTTGGCTAGCGCAAATTCTTTTGTGTCGTCTATGTATTTTTTTATCTCCGGCAGGCCCGCCATATAGGCGGATATAATATCGGCCGCCGCGGCGCGCGATACCCCCAGCTGGGTCGAAAGGCCAAACGATGATATGCCGTAAATAATTGAAAAGTTTACAGTTTTTGCCGCACGACGCAGGTCTTTTGGGACATTTTGGTCGGATGGAATGTTGAATATAGAGCGTGCGGTCTGCTCGTGTATGTCTGTATCGGCGGCAAATGTGTCTTTGAATGTTTTTACGTTTGCCACGTCTGCCAACAGGCGCAACTGAATTTGGGAGTAATCCGCCGATATCAACACGCGGCCATTTGGTGCGACAAAGCATTTTCTGATTTCTTCGCCAAGCGGTGTTTTAATCGGAATATTTTGCAGGTTGGGATCGCGTGATGACAGACGGCCTGTATTGGTGCTGGTCTGCAGATATGTGGTGTGTATGCGGCCGTCGGATGCAATCTGTCGCGGCAAGGCGTCCGCGTATGTTCCAGCCAGTTTTGCGATTGACCGCCAGTTAAGAATTTTTTCAATAACAGGATGTGCATCAATTAAATCATTAAGTGTTTCGGCATCCGTACTGCGCTTTTTATTGGCGGGCAGATGCAACTCATCAAACAAAATAGTCCCCAGCTGTTTTGGGCTGGCGATATTGAATTCGTGGCCGGCCATGTCCCAGATTTCGCGTTCCAGCGTTGCCAGCTGGGCGTGGAATACACCGGAAAGCTGATGCAACTCTGATTTGTTTACCAATACGCCCGCGCGCTCCATCTTTAACAGTATGGGCATCAGGGGCAGGTCGCATTCCATATACAGCTTTTCCAGTTCCGGTTTTGCGGCCAGCTGGGCATGCATTTTTTCATACAGGGCATAGCATATTGTTGCATCTTCGGCCGCATATGGCGCCGCCGCGGCGATTTCCAACATATCAAAATGTCTATCGGAATCTTTTGTCTTTTTATCAAACAGCGATGCAAATGATATATTTTCATGCCCCAGATATCGCATTGATAATTCATCCAATCCGTGCATATGCGCCGCCCCGTGCAGAGCGTATGACAGTAACATTGTGTCATCAATCGGGGCTATTTTTGATGTATCCCATCCCTCGTTTGCCAGAATATGCAGGTCGAATTTCATATTATGACCGATCTTGGTAATTTTTGGATTTGTGAACACAGGCCACAGTAATTCATATACTGTTTCAATATCCATTTGGTTCGGCGCCAGCGTGTTCGCCGCAAACAAATCCGCGTCGCCAACGTGGTGTCTGATTGGGATATATGCGCCGTGTGTCGCATCCGCGGCCAGCGATATTCCAACCAGCTTGTCCGTCATCTGGTTCAGGCCCGTTGTTTCGGTATCAAATGCGATTATGGATTTTACGCGTTCTAAAAACGAGACCAGGGATTGACGGCTGGTAATAATCTCATGTGTTAGTTTGAATTGTGGGGCGGGGGAAATAGGCGTATCTGTTTGTGGCAAATCCACAGGGCATTGCGAGCCTGGATAATTTTGAACCGCAGGCTGGGCGTCCGGATTATAGTTTTCCAGCGGAAACAGTTTTTCTATTTTTGCCACCAATGAGTTGCTTTCCAGTTTTTCACGCACAAATGCCAGTGCCGCCGGTGTGTTAAATACAAATGGAGTAATGTTAAGACCGGCCAAGTCGACATCCGTTTTCAGTGTTACCAGCTGTTTGGAAATATATGCTTTGTCACGATTGTCATGCAGCAGATTGCGTATGCGCTCGTTTTTTACCTGGTCCAGGTTTTCGTAAAGCGCATCGAGTGAACCGAACTGGTTTATCAGTTCGGCGGCTTTTTTCGGTCCAATGCCCGGTACGCCCGGCACGTTATCCGATGAATCGCCCATCAGACTTTGTACGTCAACGACGCGGTCCGGGTTTACGCCGAATTTTTCCAGTACCTGGGGCTGGCGAATGTCGCGACCTTTCATTCCGTCATATAAATATACACAGTCAGATACCAGCTGCATTAAGTCCTTGTCACTGGTAATTACACGGGTTGCGTCATGCGTGGTACAGTTTTCACGTGCCAATGTTGCGATTACATCATCGGCCTCGACCCCGGGGATGCACAGTACCGGCATTCCCAATGCCGCCATTCCGGCGCGTATCATTGAACCCTGGGCAATCAAATCGGCGGGTGTTTCAGTTCGGTTTGCCTTGTAATCTTTGTAAATATCCTGGCGAAAAGTTATGCGTGATGCATCAAATATACATACGAACGCATCGCCCGGTTTGGCCGCGGCCAATACGGGTAATATCATGTTAAAGAACCCGTACACCGCCCCGGTGGGTGTCCCGTCGCTGCGCGTCAGTCGGCTGTGTACGCCGTAATATGCGCGAAAAAGTAAAGAGTTTCCGTCAATCAATGTCAGCATGGGCGGCCTTTTAGAATTTATTGGGGGCCGTGGCCCCCGGATTTTTTTAGAATATATAGCGTAATTTTACGCGGGCGTCATAATGGAGAATATCCGCGTCTTTTGTGGCAACGCTGTATGCGTCTGGTACGTACAAGGCGCGCGCCTCTGCATCAATTTTAAACGGCAATACCGGAATATCAAAGGTCAGCCCCAGCATACCCTGATACGCAACCGTTGTGTCAATATCCGGACCGTGATCTATTTCGCCGTGAAACATGGCGCCAACACCCGCCCCAATATATGGATTGACAAGCAGCATCGGCATTTTCAAGTACACATTGCCCATAGCAATATGTGCAGTAATGTCTTTGTCGTTTAAGTAGTTATATTCGCCTTCTATGCGGATAAATGGCACATCCAAACCAATTAATGCGCCATAAGACTGTGCCATGTCGGAATGTGTGTCGCCGTCAACAAATGTGGTAACCCCGCCAACACCCGCCGTGGCACCGATATACGGGTCAAACAACAGGTTTGCGCGTGCGTTTGCGGCAGAGAATATTATTGCCGCCGCAGTTAAAAATCCTGCATATTTTAATTTCATATTTATCTCCTTTCTATGATATTATAATAGAAAAAAGAGACGGATATATGCAAGAAAATAAACCTGTTTTAGTTGTAGGCCTGGGCAATCCCGGGGCAGAGTATGCGCGCACGCGCCACAATGTGGGATTTATGGCGGTGGTGCGGTTGGCCGGTGCGGATGCAACATGGAAAAATGAAAAGAATGCGCGTACGGCATCTGTAAATATTGACGGTCGGCGCGTAATATTTGCGATGCCGCAGACATTTATGAATCTGTCCGGGAACGCGGTCCAGCCATTGATGGCGTTTTATAAAATACCGCTGGAAAATCTGATTGTAATTCACGATGACATGGATTTGCCGATTGGAAAAATGCGTGAAAAAATCGGCGGCGGCAGTGCGGGCCACAATGGTATCAAATCCATAGACGCATCGGTTGGCAATGAATATCGCCGTATTAGAATTGGCATTGGTCATCCGCGCGAACTGGGCCTGGCCATGTCGCCGGCAGATTGGGTTTTGGGGAAATTTACCGACGCCCAGATGGATGAAATAGGGCGCATAATAAACGATATAAAAATATTTTAGTTATTGTTTATAATATAATTTTATTCCCGTCGGCAGGTTAAAGCAGGAGTTACCGCTATCGTCACAAAATTGCGTGTTATTGTTGATATAACATTCCGATATTTCTTTTGCGCCGCTATTTGATGTAGACCCCATTGGGCAAGGATTTTTAGATCCTGCCGCACAATAATAGCCATTTGGGCATGGTGCCATAACAGCGACAAGTTTTATGCTATCAGGTTTAGCAGAGCTATTAATAGGAAATGTATCGTTTGGGGATAGTTTTACATTTTTTTCCTCGCATCCAGAAGTACATTTCCAATAATCCAAATATTGACCATCTATATTACCGTTATAATCAAGTACTTTGCAACCTGACGTTGCTGTTTCTGAATCCGGGGCAGTAGTGCATGATTGCCGCTGATTTTCTGTAATTCCGTCTGATGCATAATAAATGACAGTAAAGTCTACTCCGTTCCATTGACCGTATAATTTCGTGTCGTCAGTAAAGCTTGTATTTGTTTTGCCATTGGTTAATTCCCCTTTGGCATTTATCCATAAATATCGGTCTTTTTCGCCGGCTGAATATCCATTAAAGGTTTGCCACCATTTTATGCTTGGGGTCAGATTGGGGTTAGGCCTCCAGCTGGTTGCGTCCTTGGAATCAGCAAAACCGGAACCATATTTTACAAATACTGTTTTGGCTTTTTCCCATATATTGGTAAGATTTTTTTCAAGTGTTATTGTATATATGTTTCCCGTACAGGTATTGTTTGCACTTGGCAGACTAGACGTTCCGCCATTGAAAGTCAGTTGCTGTTGTTGTGAAGAGTGATAATTTTGGTCACATGACTTGCACTGTCTGCCGTCCCAGTAAAAATTTGCATTGCATTTGCCGGTCCATGAACAGCTATTGGATTCATTATTTGTTTTGGTGCCCCAGTTAAATGTTCCATTTTCTGTCGGCTTATTTGTACAGTTTGTGCACTTTTCCATAGTTGCATCGCTGTACTGAGAGTTGGAACAATTTTTACATACCCCGGACTCATCTGTTCCGCAACCTGCTGTTGCTCTGCAGCTTTCAAGGGAAAGGCCATCACAACTTGCGGCCCAGGTATTGTGGCTGGTCAGAAATATCAGTGCTATAATTATAATATTTACTCTCATCTTAGTAAGATGCTAAAACAAATTAGCTTACAAAGGCAATAAAAAAAATCCGCCATATGGCGGATTTTTTTACTTTTGCTTATGTTGATTAACCGTCCAGCCTTGTTTTACAAACCACAGGCTGTCCTCTTTTTCGACGATACCAGGCAGAAATACAAAATTGCCGCGGCCGCGAATTTTATGTGGAGCAATTTGAATGCGTTCGTCCAAATATTTGCGAAACTGGCCAAGCCCAATAGGACCAAATGTTGTAAAATCGCCGCCGTTGATTAATACAAAGTAAATATTACGGACCGAAGGATCGTAGGCGTGCTGGCTTACAACTACAGGCTGTATTTCTTTATAATTATCTTGATAAAACTTTAACTCTACGTCGTGCTGGACGGGGGCTGGATCGTCGCCTTTATCGCACGATGACATCAGACCTGCACCCGCAATTGCCAATATAGGCAGGGTGCGTTTAATATTGTATTTTATTTTTTTGTTAAAGCGCATTTTGTCGCTCCTTTGTTTTGTGTTTTTGTGGCGGTTCGGCGGACAAAATTCCTGATATATAAACGAAAAAATCCGGCAAAAGGCCGGATTTTCCCCAATCAGAACTTGTTCGCACCGAATTCGCCCCGGTGCATGGCAGGGCACAGTGCTGAACCGCCGCATGCCGCCGAGCCACCCGGCGCATTTTGCGCCACTGTTTGATGGTAAAAGCATTTGTTCGGTTTTTGCAATACAGTAACCCTTTTGTTCAGGTAATTTTTTTACCTATGCATTATATTTTATCGCACAATGCGCATATTTGTCAAGTGGATAAAGTTCCTAATATATCTATTGCTTTATTTTGTGGTTGTTTGTGTTTTTGGAATATTTACCATCCAGCTGGATGGGTTTTCCATGCAACCCTCGGTCCATTGCCATTTGCCGTTTTGATAGCCATATGCACATGTCGTAGACTGGGTTTGATATTGCATAAATGTATCTTGTCTGTGTGGGTCAATGTGATAGCCATTATTGTCGACGTATACAAAACGGCCGGCACATTTTATGGTTTTTCCGTTGGGATATGCGGCTGTTACACTCGTTTCATCCCGGGATATTGGCGTACCATCATTGTCTGATATGCAGACCAAATCCATTGTTTTTCCGTTAATTGTAACACTGCCCAAGACCGATACGGCTTTTTTCATCTGGTTACAGGTTTGAACATTATATGATTCTGTGCCATAGAATACGTCTGTATCCTTTGATGTCTGGGCCGGCGTGCCGATACAGCACCATTCCGGATTGCCGGTCATATTACCGGGTGGCGTGGATGACAAGTCTTCATTTGATTCGGTGTCGCCGATTCTGCAACAGTTGGTCAGATTCTCGCTGCCTGTGGGCTTAAACTTTTTATAGCCGCGTTCAATTGGGCAAAATAGACCGTTTGTATCCATATTTTCAGATGATACGCACACGATGTCATTACCATATAACACCGGTGTATATCCGCTGGGGCAGGATGTGTCGCGACAGCTGTCGGTTACATTACTGCCGTCGGTTCCTGTATTTTTTGAGAACCACGACAACAGTGTTGAGGTTTTTTCATCGCGTGGTTTTAATATGTTGTTATGGCTGCCGTCTTTTTCAAGCGGTGATGCCGGTTCTGCTTCGCAGTTCCCCCAGATTTTTTCAGCCAATCGGCATGTTCGACACTCAAAAGACGTGGCGGCCGCACACTCTGTGTCGCCCTCGCTGCAGGCGCATTTGTCGGTACAGATATCATAAACACACACAACAGAATTAGAGTTCTTTTTTTGGTAACATGTTGTGTCATGGGATATCGTAATCGGCTTTGATTCGCCATTTTCAATAATTGTGCCGCCATATAGCTCTGTATAGAAATTACCGTTTTGGGGCGCCTCGAGTTCAAATATATTGTTTATGGCGTCAACACCGGCCTCTGCCACACAGTTCTTTACTTCGTTCCAGCAACTGATGCGGTTTATAATTGATTTGCGGTTGATAGAGTTATTATTGTTGCTCTCGCACATGCCGAAATTACCAGATATGGATTTGCAGGCCTGAATGATGCATGCGCGGCCAACCTCTCGACAGGTTTGCATAATTGTTTCATATGTTTTATCTGTGGCGATTTGCGTCATGCCGCCAACCCAGTCTGCATCGCCCTGGGTTGTCTTTAACAGTGCCGTACATGCGTTTTGCACGCTGGCACACATGTCGTTTACTGTTTTGTCTGCCTTGACGCCAAATGTTGATAATGCACGCGCGTCAAAATCAGACAACGATTTTGCAGTATTTGCCAGGCATTGTGTGGTCAGTGTTGTACAGCTTTGGCGCACTTCCTCTAATTTGGCATCCTGGGCCAGTTTTATCTGGGCCAGGGCGTCTTCTATAAATGCATCCCACACGTATTCTGCAATATCCTGGCAGTTTTCCATTGCCGGTTCCAAGTATTTCTTTTTGGAATTAAGATAAGATACGAAACGGTCGTTGCCAGGTGCGCCCAGCCATGTCTGGTTACCCTCTGGCCGGGTAATAAGTGATGCCAGGTTGGCCAAATCGTTTGTTAAAAAAGCCTGGCCGGTGGACGGATCAATATATCGGCCCGACATGTCAAGGCACTTTTCCAAATTATCGCCGCAGACGGATGTCTCGGACAGCTGGGCCAGCATTTTCTTTTTGCATGTCAGAATGTCGTCAGAATTACGCTTTTGGTGTATGTCCAGACGTGAAATATCAAGCAGGGCCGCACCTTCGCGGACTTTTTCGCGGGCCTGGTCGGTCTGGGTTTCATATGATTTTGCGACAGTGTTACAATCCTGTTCGATTGTCATTTGATAACCGCTTTCCGCCAGGGCCAGCGCATCGTCATCACATACCTCTGCCGCCATTTCCCGACATACGGGCAGGGCCGCGTTGTACAGAGCGGCGCCTTCTTTGGCGGTGGTTGATGCCCCCAGCAATGAATCAACACTGTCAAATGCCGCATCCGTATTAAGTGATAGTGAAATAGCGGAAAGATTCTGGCTGAACGAATCGCCCCCGCCTGCGTTCAGTTTTTTTGATATTTCATCAAGTATCTTTTTTGAGCCAGACGTATCCTTGGTCTGGTTATAGGCATTTTCGCCCTCTGTGGCGGTAAACAGCGCATCTGCGTCTTCCTTGTCCATATTTACCGTCAGCAGGCGCTGGTTAAAGTCAAGCAGTTTGTCCTCTACATTCGAAAGGCTTTTTTTTACGCGGTCAAATTCATGCAGGCGCGATGAACATGCGCAACGTTTCAGCTGTGAATCCTTGTTCGCACAGAATTCGTCCATACAATCATAATATACCTGGCGGCATGTTTTGTAATCGCGACCCATAACGGCATCACGTAAATCAGTATTGGCGGCCGCACGTGATACCGTGGCTGATATTGCACTGCGTCCGCGGGATGCGGCGGATGTGGCCCCGCGTGACTGTGTTATTGCACCGCGGGGTTGTGTGACGATGCGCGTGGGGGCCGCACTGCGTGATTGGGATATTGGCGCGGTAATCGTCGTACGGGCCGTGTTGGATGCGCTGGGGCGTGCCTGAACATTTATAACATTTCCACTGCGCGGGGAAACAGCGGTTCGCGCATTGTTTTCCGCCGCCGTGCGGTTTGATTCAGAAACAGTCGCGGTTCGTGCCCCAATGGTGCGCGGCGATGTTGTTCCGGTGGCACTTTTTGTTGTTGCGGTATTTAGGCGTGATGTTGCCGCCTGCGAGCGCTGAGCCGTATCGGCCGATTTTACCTGCTGTCTGGTTTGGGTATTTGTTGCGGTGTTCCCCGCCACACGTCGCGTTGCCGCACGTGCGGCGGATGCATCATCATCAGCCATTGCGCCGCGAAACGCAATACAGCCAAGGCATACGGCAAAAAGCAGATGACGTCCTTTCATTCTTTATATAAAAGTGTAGCAAAATTATGAAAACCCGGGCAAGGAGAAAATAAGGTGTATATAATTAAAATCAGTGGTGCGGATAGGGGGACTTGAACCCCCAAGGATTGCTCCACAGCATCCTTAGTGCTGCGCGTCTACCAGTTTCGCCATATCCGCGTTGGTTTAATATGTGTAAAAAAATTACGTTTTTATTTTTATCCTTTTTATGTTAAAATGTCCATTGAAATTTATAACCCAGGGTACAAATAAATGAATAAATTACCAAAATTCTTGTTAAGGTGTTCGATTTTTGCATTGGTGCCGATGGCGGCAAATGCGGCGGGTACTTACTATACAGGCAACTATCAGTCGCCCCAGCAGCGCTATTCGAACCAGTCTTACTCGTCTCAGCGCGGGGGAACATACACCCAAAACGGTGTGACATATAACCGCGTGCCCCAGGGTGGATATAACAATGCGGCGTATGCGTCGACGCGCTATGGCCAGACGGCGCGCCCGAACACGACCCAGAATAATAATGTGGCCCCTGCGCCGGCACGTAATGCATCGGCGAAGCAGGGCAACGGATTTACGTTTGGTGGCGGCATCTCGCGTGAGGCGGCAATGTGGAAGTTTGAGATGAAAGATTCCGCGTCGATTTTGCGCTATGACGATGTTGCGTGGAATGTTTTGGATTTAAATGGTGCGTACGAGTTTAATGCAGGCAGTCTGACGTTAAAGGTTGATGCCGGCTTTAAATACGGCATGCAATCGGGCGAGTCCAGCATGACCGACGACGATATATCCAAGGGCGGATATTTCATTACCCAGTGGATTGATGCCAAGGATAACAGTGTAATCGGCGACCAGATTGGCCACGCCCTGTCGATTGGTACCAGTGACGGCGGCAAGATGTACGGGTTTAACGTTGGATTTGGTATGGTTGATGCGTTTAAACTGGGCAATGTAAAGTTTACGCCGTCTGTGGGATATCGTTACCTGAAGTATGAGCTGGAAACGAAAAAGAATTATGGTCTGGCGGTTGATACGGCGGCATGCTTTACCGTCGAGGGCAGTGACGAAGTTCAGTGTGACCCGGCGATAATTGTTCATTATAGCGACGGTTCACAGCAGATTTTGTGGCGCGATAGTATTAACAACAAAATGGAAATCGCCCCCAATGCGCAGTATATAGACACCCAGGGCACATATTATTACCAGCAGCCCGGGACCAGCCACTCGTACGAGGTTGAATGGTCGGGGCCGTATGTCGCAATGGATATGGCGTATGATATTAACCAGTACAATTCGGTTACCGGTCGCGTAGAGTTGGGTTTCCCCGGATATAAGTCCACCGGCGACCAGCCGTATCGTTTTGACTGGAAACATCCCAAAAGCGTAGAGGACAAGGCGAACATGTTCTCGGCCCTGCATTTGGGTTTGGGGGCTCAGTGGATGACCGCGCTGACGGATATGGTTTCGCTGTCGCTGGGGGTAACGTATGATTATTATACGGTAAGTGATGCGGATGCGAAAACATACCTGAATCCGGAATATTACACTGGTATCTATAACGAGCTGTTGAAACAGTGGGAGGCCGCCGGCAAGACCGAGGCCGACATGCTGAATCCGGAAACCGGCGACCCGGCGGCGATAAATATCAAGAACCTGGAATCAGATTGTCCGGGATGGGTATGTTCGGCCAACGGCGAAATAGAATCGTTCTATAAATCACTGGGCGTGCGTCTGGGGATTGTGGCCCGGTTCTAAAAAGTAAAAGAATATGTTGAAAAAAATAGCGTTTTTAATGGCGGCGTTGACGTTTGCAGATGTTGCAGGCGCCGCGCCGCGCATACTGTCTGGCACGGCCGCGGTTAATGTAACCAGTGAAACGGCCGCGGCGGCTAAAAATATTGCGATGGATAATGCGCGGCGCCAGATTGTGCGTGACGCACTGTCGCCGTATGCTGATAAAATTGCGCTGGCTGATTTGGTAAAAAACGCGTCTGCATCTGATTTGACGGCGCTGGTTGCGTCGTCGGGTATTGATGGCGAACAGCAGTCGGCGACCACTTACTCTGCAAATATTACAATGACGCTGGATAATGCGGCGGTGCGGCGCTGGCTGAATGCGAATAATATACAAAGCTGGCTGCCGGACAATACGGACGGCGACCAGGTAATGGTTGTTGTTACCCTGCGTGACCGTGTTGGCGATTGGATGCAGCTGAATCAAATCGCCCGGGGCGAAAATATTGATTTAAACACGCGCAATATCAGTGGAAATCAGTTAACCATGTCTATTCCCGAATCGGGGCGCCGTATGTTTATATCCGCCGCACGCAGTGCCGGCTGGCAGGCGACCGATGACGGTGGCGTATTACGTATCTGGAAATAATGTTTAAGAAAGTTTTACCGTTTTTTGTATTAACAGCAATATTGCCGGCGGCGGCATACGCCGATAACCCGGATGAGATTGCATTGTACCTAAATATTCGTCGCATTGGCCTGGAAATGTCGAAAACCCAGGTACGCCATGCCGCACAATATCAGGATTCGCCGATACAGGCCCTGAAGGCGGACAGCCAGGATTTTATAAAGGGCGTGTTGGACACCGCGCTGGAGTACAAGCGCAACAAGTTCAAATGGGACAACAGCCTGTTTATGGAATACGGTAAAACAACGTTAAAGCCATATAACGAGCCCGCCACGACCAGTGAAAACGCCGACAAGATATTGTTGTCGAGTGATATGTCATGGGCCTGTTGGAAATGGGGCCAGTTCAGCTTTGGTCCGACGGTACGCGGCGCGTATGAAACGGAATTCGTCGCCAGTGGCGATGCCCCGCGCCAGAATCTGGTTCGTGCGAATGCGGGTATGTCGCTGTTTGACCATCCGATAATAAAGAGTCTTTATTTAACCGGCGTATATGAATACGATTTTACGTATTCTGATGATAAAATCAGTAAGACGGCGGCAGAACTGGGCTGGCGTTTGGAATACAAACTGCGTGAGGGGGTAAAGTTCCACAGCAACGGATATTATCGCGAGTATTTGTCGTATTCCAGCTATATAGCAACCGACCTGGAACGGGATTTTAACGCAACCGTTCGTATGGATACGAATCTGTGGAACAAGTTCACATTGGGCCCATACGTACAATATCGTCGTGCCAAGGCACGCGGTGCCGACCAGTATGGCAGTAATTTTATAATCGGAATATCATTTAACTATATAAATCGTTTTGGTATTATCGACGTTACAAACGATGATAAAAAATAATTAAACCCGGCGGCAATGCGGCCCGGTACCAGCACCAGAGCCGGGGATAGCGCCGCCGGGCCATACAGTGTAAGACATTAAGGGGTCGGGGCCCGATACCGTTTCTGTGATTGGAGATGAGAAGACGGTAAAACAGGCCCCGACATTTATTTTTTACCCACGGATAAATATTTTATTTCCACCATAAAACATTCCCGCCGATAAAAAATGAACCGCTGTAAAATTTAAGCGGCTGGAGGTCTAAACTATATCAATGAAATAGTGGGTTTATTTATGCATATCACCACCCTCCAACCATATAATATAGTCAGAGATTTTTAACGTGCCCCGGCACGCATTGATAAGAGGTTTAGATTCCCCACACTAACATCGTTAGTGCACATGAATAATATCATATATAGAAATGTAGCGCAAGAAAAAAATAAATGCAAAAACCACTCACTATGAAATGGGCGGGATTGGAGTATATAAACTATACCAATGATATAGAGCGGCTTATTTGAATCAAAGATTCTTATTCGCCTGCGCTCCAATCCCATAACATAGAGCTATGTTCATGCTTTTGCATGCATTGGTAAAGAGGTTTAGATTCCTCATATCTGCAACACGCCGATACATAGGTAATTATACATAAGATTTTATAGGATTTCAATATATAAAAAGTGGTTGGAGCTACAATCTATCGTAAAGTATAGCGGGCTTATTCATGTATATCACCCACTCCAACCATAAAAAGTGGTTGGACGTTAAGAACTACTATCAACGAAATAGAACGACTTATTGGTTATTCGTCGTCATCCAACCATAAAAGGCGCCGGGGGTAAGAAACTATCTCGATGGAATAGCCGATTTATTTATATATCATCGGCCCCCGGCCATGCAAAAAAATCTGCCCCCGCGGGTGGGGCGTGGAACTACGATTCGTCTTCGATTTCTTCTTCTTCGTCGCCTTCGACCGCGTTCAAATCAATTTCCTTTGGTATGCCCAAAATGTCTTCGATTTTATCTGATGCCTCGTCTAAATCTATTTTGTGTAATACCGCAAATTCCTGGGCCATGCGTTCCAGCGCGCGCAGGTACAGCTGGCGCGCAGAAAATGTCATGGTATCGGCCGCACTGCGCCGCTGCAGGTCGCGCACAACCTCCGCCAGTTTCATCGGGTCGCCCGAGTTTATGTTTTCTTCGTATTGTGCCGCACGGCGTGCCCATATCATGCGCTTGGCCCCGGCCTTGCCCTTGGCGGCGGCGATTGCCTCATCCATCTTTTTGGCCGATGTTAACGGACGCAGACCCGATATCTCGGCACGTTCGACCGGAACGCGCAGGGTCATGTGGTTGCGCTCAAAATCAATGACCAGCATTTTTACCTTCTGGTCGCCAATTGTTTGCTCTTCGACGCGTAATAGTTTGCCGACGCCCTGGGTCGGATATACGACGTATTGTCCTGTTTTAAAGTCTAATTTCTTGCTTGCCATTTGGCCGTACCCTTTAACGTTGCCATTCTCTCTGACATATCATGCATTATATCATAAAATAAGCAAAAAACAAACACTCGCGAAAAAAAATAAAGAAAAGCGCCCGTTCGGGCGCCTTTTATCGTGGCAAGCGGCGGCGAATCGCACCGGTGCGTCGCACACTGGATGCGCGACTGCCGACGTCGGTGCCGCTGGACGTGGCACAATGCCATTCACCGTTCAGTAAAACCGCCGTTTGACCGCCGGGACAATCCGGCTTTTCCAGGCGCCATGCAAAACAGCTGCCTTTTTGGTATGACTGGTATGTGGCGTTGTCGCCGCCGCCGCGTGTATATGCACCGTATTCCGCATTCCATATACCCGCCGCCTGGCCGCCGCACCATTTACGCTCACCAAAACATTCGATGCAATTACCGCTGGCATCGCATAGCTCTGCCGGGGCGGATGTGGATTTGTAGCCCGACGCGGCCGTGTTGCCGTGGCCCATTGATTTACCAGTTTCCAAATCCATACACCACAGCTTTTGACACTCGGCCGCATTTATGCCGTCGATGTTGTTGTGGCTGGTTAAAATATAGCCCGGACCGCATGACGTAAACGCCGCGTTTGCGCCGCCGGCGGCTAAGATTATACTGGAAATTGCGAAAATAATCTGTTTCATCTCTCGGTATCCGTTTAGATACATTTTACACTTTTTTCGACCAAATCGCAAACGTTTATTACTGGCCCAGGCCCGCCGGCGTAAACCGCCCGATGTTGTTAAACAGCTCCTGCAGGGCGTTCAGCTCTATCGCGGCCGGAATCTCCGTCTCGCCGTCGGCGATGCGAACGTTTGGCAAATCATCATCGCGCAGGACGCGCGTCTGTGTTACGCGGTTGCCCGATACCCATGCCAACAGCACTGTTTTATTATCAAACGTATGGGGCAGGGGGCCGCAATAGTTTTCATCCGCACCGTAATAAATCCAGATTTCGTCGCCGTACTGGGTCTTTACCTGGGGCATGCCAATTTTTTCGGTCAGTGCGTTTGTTGTTTTTATATCCGCAACAACCGTATCCAAATCCGACGGGAATACGTATCCGCGATGCTTGGTCTGAAATGTGCAGGCCGACAGGGCCGCTAAAAATATAAGTAAACTTTTTCTCATACCGATAAAGTTACAACAATTCATATTGTCGGTGCAACCAAAAAAGATTCCGAATCGCCGTTACATTACAAAGTCTTCGCCCAGATAGACTTTTTTAACCATTTCATCTTTGACGATTTCGGCCGTGGTTCCGTGTTTTAGGATTTTACCGTCATGCAAAACATAACTGCGGTCGGTAATACCCAATGTTTCGCGAACATTATGGTCGGTAATAATAACCCCCAGGCCGCGATTTTTCAGCTGGGACACCAGACTGCGGATTTCGTTTACCGCAATCGGGTCAATGCCGGCGAACGGCTCGTCCAGCAGGATGAACTTTGGGTCGTTGGCCAATGCACGCGCGATTTCAACGCGGCGACGCTCGCCCCCCGACAGGGCGGTCGCAGGACTGCGGCGCAGGGCCGATATTGAAAACTCGTCCAGCAAGGCATCTAGCTTTATCTTGCGCTTTTTACGGCTGGGCTCTACCACCTCCAGTATCGCCATGATGTTCTGTTCCACCGACAGGCCGCGGAAAACACTGTTCTCCTGTGGGAGGTAGCCGATGTGCAGGCGCGCACGCTGATAAAACGGCAGGTGGGTTATATCCTGAGAGTTTAAAAATATTTGGCCGCCGGTGGCACCTATCTGGCCCGTGATGCAATAAAATGCCGTGGTCTTGCCCGCGCCGTTGGGCCCCAGCAGGCCAACCGATTCGCCCTGGCGTGCGATAAGTGAAATGTCGCGGATAACCATACGCTTTCCGTATGATTTCGATAGGTGTTCGACACGTAATACCGATTGCTTCATAATTTTATCACCAGTTCTTTTGTTAATATGCGGTCGCCGTTGCTGGAATCGATGCGGACATCACCAATCAGGCGGATTGTTCGTTTCTTGCGGTCGTATTGCGCCGTGCGTGACGTTATATCCTGGGTTATGGTCTGGCCCCCGGATTTGCGCGTAATCGTGCCCGATACAATGTCCATGTATATTATGTCCGGTGTCTTGTATTCCTGGCGGGCGGTGGCCGCACGCAGGCGGAACGGTGCACCGTTTTTATCCGTGCCGGCAAACGATGCACCCGACATTTTAAACTGGTTGCTGATTACGTCGGTCATGTTTATCGCGGATATCGGTGTCCACAACAGCTGCTTTGTAAACAGGGCGCCCGCAACCAGGGCCGCCACCATTACCAGCCCCCAGCCGGTAAAGAAAAACTGCCACAGGCGCATCCAGCGCCGATGCTTTGTGAAAATAATAAAACTGCGTTTGTCCTTTTGCACATACGCAGTTTAGACCGCCCGTACGAAAAAAGCAATTTTTATATTTGTACAGGCATCTTTTTATGTTATAATCATAGGCAAGAGAGAATGAAAAAAACCTTACTTATTTTTGCCGCTATTGTCACAGTGTGTCCAAACTGGGCGCATGGGGCGGTAACAATTAAAAAGGCGGCGCCTGTTTCTACCAAGGCAACATCCCCCGTCGAAAGTACCGGCAGTTTGGTGCCAACGGTGCTGGGGCTGGTCGGTGCGGTAAAGCAGCTGGACGCCAAGACCAAGGAATTAACCGCGGAATGTATTCCGACCGCGGCTGAAATTACATTTGTAAACAATACTGTAAAGGAATGGGCCAAAACAGGTGCATCAACCGCAGACGAGGCCGAAAAGGCATTAGGTATGCGTCGGTGCAGGGATGTGTCCAGCGGCGGGTATGCGCGTATGGTTGAAATGAATGCCGGTGACGACGATGACGAGTTTTTATGTACCGACTGGTTCGGCGGGCCCGGTAATGTCGGAATGGTATGGGAGAATTTCCCAATGGCGGCAAAGGCAACATATTGTGCCGATGGTTCTTTTGAGTGCGGCAACTCGCAAAAGAAAACTGTTTCAAATATTTACAATATATTCAATTTAATTGATTTTAGTGATGCGGATTATACCCCGTCAGAGGCAAAAATGGCCAGCCAGCTGATGGCAAAGATTGAAAAGTGTTCGGATGCAAAACTGAGTGCCACAAAACGCGCCATGTGGGGTGAATTTTTGGTAAATACCATCAGTAATGTTGGCCAGCCAACGAATACCGGTGCAATTATGCAGTCGGTCGGTAATATTTCAAACAGTGGTTTGGGCGGGGGAATATCATCCCTGTCGGGATTGGCAACCCAGCTGTTGAATAAATAACTATCGCGGCACGTTACATGCCGCGTTTTTTCTGCTTTACTCGGACCCTTAAAAATCGTATAATAAGGGGGATAATATATAAAGGAACGGGGATGAAAAACAAATCTGTTGCATCAACATTAGTTATTGCGCGTATGATTGCGCTGGCGTCGGTGGTGGGACTGGCCGGGTGTGCATCAATGCGTGGCGCTAATAATGGCGAATATGCGCCTGTGGCAACGCCCACTGTTGATTATGTGGAATCGTTGGATGTTTATTCTGCCCCGCACAAGGATTCATTCCTGAACCAGTTGGCGATGAATTATCGCTCTTATGCCATTTATAATGCCCGTACCAGCGGATATGCCGATATGGGCGAACTGTTCGCACAAAAGGCAGTGGCCGCATTTTCTGGGGAATTACCGTTCCCGGAAACGCTGTCTAACTGGCCCGTAGATGATGAGCAGACCGCGTTTGAGCTTAGCCAGGCGTACAATGAATTATTGGACGAGCTGAAAAACGATGCCAGCGAGAATAACCCGGAATTAGCCGCAGAGGCCCAGGCAAAATTTGACTGCTGGTTGTCGGCGGCGGCATCCGGCCAGAAATCTACCGCCCGCGAATGCCGTACGCGTTTTAACAAAACAATGACCGCACTGCGTGATTGTCGTGGCGGCAAAATAGTAAGCCCGCGTCCGACAAAAACAGTGACATCTACGGAAACGATTGCGGTTGAGACAACAACGCGTCGTGCGGATGCGCAAAATTATTATCCTGATACGCGTAATATGTCTGCAATGACTGGTGCGGGACGCGCCCGCGAAGGTGTTATTATCGTTAATAATGTAAATGTTCCAGAGCACCTGATTAATCCTGTTCCGGTTCAGCCGATGGTGTTTAACCAAAATATTTACGGCGGCGACAAGTCTATGAGTAACAGTTTGAACAACAATGCAAATAATAATTCGTTGACGGATTGTGTTGATGATGAATGCACCACGGTTGTTCAGATGCCAAACGCCCGTGCAGAGGCCCCGGCCGCCGCCGCAGAGATTCCGATGATGGGTGACGAATTCGTAAGCCGTGACGAGTTTATAAATATGATGATGGCGATGCGTGCAGAGTTGCAGGCAATAAACGCCCGTCTGGACAAGATTCAGGCCGCCCAGAACGATAAAACCATGATAAAGGTTCAGCAGATTCCGCTGGAACCGTCCCAGCATATAATGGAAGAGGTCTTTGAGATTCACTTTGATTTCAACAAGGCCACTATAAAGCCGGAATATCAGGATTTAATCCGTAAACTGGCCGGTGCAACCCAGGCAAACAAGAATATAAAGGTATCTGTGGTCGGTCATACCGATACATCCGGTTCCAAGGATTATAATTATTCGTTGGGTGGGCGTCGTGCAGAGGCGGTACAGAATATGCTGATAAAATATGGCATACCCGCCAGCCAGATTGTCGCAGTGTCTGCGGGCGAAGAAGATTTGGCGGTACCGACACCGGATGGTGTTCCAAATGCTCAGAACCGCCGTGTTCGCGTTGTAAAAGAGGTGTATTCCGAGGACAGGGCACAATCAGCGGCACCCGTCGCGATTGAGGTAACAGAGGTTTCCGCCGACGAATGCGGAATGTATGGTTGCGGCCAGTAAGTTCGGAAATTCCTGAATTTTAGTCGGGAATTTTACGATTATGCTTGACAAAAAACGAGTGTTGGTATAAACTGGGCGTGTCAGAGAGATGTTTTTGAAGAGGCATTGAAAATGACTGATAAGGTAAATATGTTTAATAAAGCGGGCGCTGCGATGCAGCAGGCGGCGGGTTATCGTCGTGGAATGGCACGGGTTCAGGCATTTGACCTGGCAAAGGCTTTCCAACGCCGTAATATAACATTTGATGGCATGGATGTATTTCCGGGCCAGAACGAAAAATAAAACATCCGGTTCAATTTTTCTTAAGGGGGCATTGCGCCCCCTTGTTTTATTGTCCGATAAAACTGACCTCGACCGGGTGCGAGGGGCTATTTTACGACCGTGAATCTCGATTCAGCGGCGGCGCCCATTTCATCAATCGCACGGACAGTGTGTGTGCCTATTGATACGTCGGCTGTTATGGTGTCGCCTGAATTTGTGGTTCCAATTACCGCACCGTCCATAAACCAAAATATTTTTGCATCGGTCATGTCTGTTGCGGCCTGGAATGATACCTGGGCGGTGTCTTCGTTTGTGACTATAACGATACGTGTGCCATCGGCCGGCGATGTTATAACGGGGGCGCTGCGTGTATTTGATATGGTATCCAAATCACACCCAGGCATATACGGCGGCGGGGTGTTACGGGTTATTCCCGCACGGCGAAACATGTCCAGGTATTCTGAATCCCAAAATTCATAAACCGCCATATGCGTTGTGGCCGGATTGGGATTGCATGCACGACGGCCGCTGGTGTTGTCAATCGGTACTGCGCGATAAACTGACGACATTTCAATAGGCGATTTGCTCGGAATAAAATAAGATGGTCGTGTCGCAGGGCAATGCGTGCCGGCAATGCCGCCTACGTCTTGGCACATATCTATTTGTGATATATTTAAATCGTCGCGTAAAAAGTTGTTGTTTTTTATCGGTGTGCCGTGTGCCGCATAATATTCCAGCACGCTGTCGGCCATTGCAAAGTATATTGGTGCGGCTGTTTTTGCGCCTGAAAATGCGTTATTGGGGCGGCCGTCAAAATTGCCAACCCATATAATCAGGACAAAGTCGCCGAATATTCCGGCCGTCCAGGCATCACGGTATGAGGATGATGTTCCTGTTTTCCAATAGTGGCGCAGTGGTATGGAATGTTTTTTTGCAAAAGGTATATTTTTATGGTGTGTTTTTTGTTGCGCCAGCATGTCCAGTGTCAGAAAATATGCCTCTGGCGATAACAGCTGTCTGATTTGTGTATCATCATCTGCAGTAGAAGTTCTTATTTCTCGCCGCAACCCCAGGTTGGCCATTGTTGAGTAAATATCGGCCAGTTCCCACATTGATACCTCTGCACCGCCCAGGGCAACAGATATTCCGTAATAGCCCGGCGATTTTAAATTTGTAACGCCCGAGTGACCCAACAGTGTATGAAAGTTTGCCACCCCCAGCTGACGGACCAGATTTATTGCCGGAATATTTCGCGAATGAGTCAGCGCCTTGTACGCCAGTACCGGGCCGTAAAACTCGTTGTCTGCATTTTCAGGGGCATATACGCCAAAATTTACCCGTGCATCTTTCAGCAATGTCATGGAATGTATCAGGCCTGCATCGGCCGCCGCGGCGTATATTAGCGGCTTTAGCGTAGAGCCAGGACTGCGTCTGGCGCGTACGCCGTCATTTTCGCCGAAAATTTCCTTGTCAAAATAATCGGCGGAGCCAATATATGCCAATGTTTCCATTGTTTTATAGTTTATAAGAATCGCGGCGGCGTTTGTTATTCCAAAACGGCGGCGCTGATTGATTTGTGCGCGCATTGTTCGGGTTAACTTGTCCTGTAGCATTACATCCAGTGTAGTTGTTATTTCTGATTTTGTTGTTCCGCGCACCGCCAGTGCGCCGCCATGTTGGGCCGCCATGCGGTTTACGAAGTGGGGGGCCTTGAAGGGCAGGTCGCGCACACTCATTGCCGCCAGCGGCATGCCGGACATTGTACGCAGTGCCGCATTGTCGCCATTTGCCGCCGTCCAGCGCCGCACCAAATCCCCGCGCATTTGCATCATATTATCCAGACCGCCCGGTGTTGATATGTTACGGTGCGTCGGATTCTGGGGGATTGCCGCCAATGTTATTGATTCTATGGTTGTTAAATCTGCCGCACGTTTTTGAAAAAATATCAGGGATGCGGCCCCGATGCCCTCTATGTTGCCGCCGTATGGGGCCAGGTTCAGGTATGCTTCTAATATTTCATTTTTGGAATGAAATGCATCAATATAAATTGCCGCGGCAATCTGTTTCAGTTTTCCTAAAGGATGCTTGGTATTGAGGTTATATCGCAGGCGTGCAACCTGCATCGTGATAGTGGATGCGCCAATTGGGCGCGGTGTGTTGCGAAGATATTCTGATGCCGCCTTTGCCAATGATACCGGGTTTACCCCAGGGTGTATACGAAAATATTTGTCTTCATATAAAATTATTGCACGGGCGGCATCGGGTGCGATGTCTTTTAGAGGGGTATAGAGTCTGTATTTGTCGTCCGCTGCCAGCGTCATCCGCATCAGGCGGCCATTGCGGTCGTAAAATGCTGTGGAAAAATACGTGTCCGACAATATGGGGGGGATGAAAAATATGCGTATAACCAGATATATCGTTATGATAAATCCCAATATGGACCATATTTTGTGCCGGCGAATGAAACTAATCGTTGCTTTCATTGATTACCGTGAATGTTCCGCCATTGCCGATTGCAAGTATTTCGGGGTTATACATTGATTGGCCGTATACGGGTGCAATGGTAAATGTACCGCTTGTTCCGGCCTGGGCCATGTATTCGTATACAGATTCTTTGCGATTTATATCCGCATAGATTACGATGCGGTCTTCGCGTGTTTCTGCAAATTCATATTCCCCGCGCAGTGATTCTGTATCCGCGATAAATCCGCCCGGCAACAGGTCCACGATTACGCCGCCGGGAACGTTTTTAACGTCCCCACGTGCGCGGACAAATATTTTTACCAAAACACGGTCGCCGATTTTTGCGCTGGTAATGCGATTTCCGTCAACATCGTAATATTCGCGCGTTATTTCCATGCCCTGGGCGGCATGTGCGATATGTGTTGGATATCCCTGGGCGGTTATTGTCCAAAATGGCGCCACGCTGGTTCCACAGTCGGGGCAACGTATATCTATTTTCTTGGCGCCGGTTGGGATTTTGGCAATAAATGCACCGCTTTTAGTTTCGCTGTGAACAGGTGTGCCGTCGGCTGTTACGGTCAGTAAATCCGTAATCTGGTTTGATGCGCCGATGTTGCCACTCTGGCCCAGTATGATGGATGCCGCCGTGAAAGATGTGTATTGGCCACTGTTTATATATTTCATTTGTTCCGGTGTCGGTTGTGATGGATGGGCACCGAAATAGCGTGACGCCAAATACTGGTAAATAGAATTATTTGCAACTGTGTTGTTGAATTCGGACTCGTATTTTATCCGTGTTTCGGGTTTGTATGCCGATGCCAGGGATGCGGCGCGATCGTCTTGGTGCATGATGGAATATGCGGCCCCAATGTATGCACCCATCAGCTCTGATTGCCAGTTTTTAAGATTGGCGTTTGCCCATTCTTCGAATTGGCCGATGTATGCGGTTGTGACAAATTCGTTTCGTGTAATGATATATATTGCAAATGCATGTGCCGCCGCGTCATGTGCATCGCGGATATTCGTTCCGGCGTATGTGCGCAGATAGTCCAGCGCACGCGATACCATTTCGCGTGGAACGTTGTAGCCGCGGTCGCGGGCGATGTTTAAAAACTCTACAACGTATGCGGTTATGTATGCCGCATCGGCGTCGGACTCATTGTTGCGTCCCGTGCCGCCGCCAGCCCACATTGCAAAAGAGCCATCATCGTTTTGTCGATTTTTTAGAGTATTAACAGTATCAGTAATTTTTTTTGCCGCCATGTCATTCGTTATACCTAGAATATTGCTGGAACCGATGACGGCGTATGGAATGGCGCGTGATATCATCTGTTCCGTACAGTTCCATTCGTAATGGTTCAGATATTCGACCAATGGGCGGACAACCGCATCAGAGCCATATGAGACATACAAATTGTGTACCGCGTTTTCTGGATACATATCCGGCTTTTTAGGTTTCAGAACTGTTTTTTGTGAGTCCAGTCGGCCTATTTGAATATTGGTAATATATGGTGTCGCGGGGCGAACGGACATTGTTGCAACTGCACGGCCGATGGAATCGGGGCCGTTTGCAGATACATCTATGTCGGCAGAGCCCAGTGTGTTGCCGGCTGTGGCGTGATATGTTACCAATGAATCCGTGCCCTGGGCTATTTCAATGTCTGAGATTGGGCGCCCGGTTATATCTATGCCGGCGGAAGTTCCAGCGTTTACAGTAAACTTTTGGGGCTTTTCATTATCGGTCAGGTTTGTAACAACCGCATTTATATCGAATTTATCGCCGGGTGCCACGGCCAGTGGTGCGTTTATTGTGACTATGACCGGGTGGCGGATTGTAACGGACGTGTCGGCGGCGCCGATGCTGGATTCGCCGGCGGCGATGGCAAATACGCGCAGTGTTCCGTTAAACGAATCCGGGATTTGAAATGTTACACTGCCAGGTTTGCCGGCCGTGGCGGTTATTATTTTTGAATAGAATGCGACCGGCTTGTCCAGGCGGCGCGCAAAAGGATTGGCAATACCAGGCGTCGCACCGATCATGTCGTCATAATCTCCGCCGCCTGTTTTTGCAAATTCATGCAGTATTTTGTATTCGGGCAGTATCAGTGACAGGATTTGGTATGTTTCAACCTGTAGTGCCGCTTTTTTAAAGAAGTGTTTTATCGGATTGGGAATCTGATAGCGTGCGACCTGCAATATGCCGTCGTTTACGGCAAATATCATCAAACGAGCATCGCGGTTGGTTTCATATTTAACGGTAAGCTTTGATTCCGCCAGTGTTTCCGGGGCATTCAGTTTTATTCCGATTGTGCGCCGCGCAGTGTCCGCCATAAAGGGCGCCACCGCATAAGTATATGGCGTTGTGAATATATCCCGACTGTTGATGTCGCGAACAAACGACACGTTTACGTAACCTGTTCCCTCAAATCCTGCGGGAACTTCAATGTTTTGCACGGACTGGGTCGTGTCGGCCTTAAACCATTTATGGGCGTAAACTTTGTCGCGCTCTATCGTAATAAGGCCATATCCGGCATACGGGGATGTAACCGCTACGGATATGTTGTCACCGGGCGAATAAGATTGTGCGTTTAGTTTTATCTGTAATTGTGCAACGGTATCAGACCGCAGTTCGGTATTGACGTCGCCGGTAACAAAATATTCAATGTTTGCCATTGTTCGCCCGGCGGCGTCCATAACTTGCAGATAGTATGTTCCCGGCGTTGTGGTGTCTAAATTTATATCCATCCCGTTTGCGGGCAGTGATATGTTTTCACTGGTAACGATTTTGTCGCGTGAAACAGTTTGATATTTGTAATATCCCGCGCCATCTTTTACCAGGCTGGTTAAATTTTCACGGCGTATCAGACGCATTTCAATATCTGTTGCCGCGGTGCGCGTACCCGTGTGGTCAACCGCGATAAGATTAACGCTGCGTTTTGCGCCACGGTTTATATATGACAAATCAGAGTTGGCATGCCATCCGACAAGATATTTGGCGTTTGATATGCGACCGCTTAGCGCTGTTTGGACACTGCGACCGGCGCCGTTTTCAAATCCTTGGACAATAAGGGTCATGGAATATGTCGAATTGTCATATATTGCATCTGATATGTCCATGTCGATTATGGCGCGGCCGTCGGAATCAGTCTTTATATCCTTGAATTCGCGTGTTATTGTTTTGCCGGCGGCATTTGCGGACATTCCACCGCCCGATATGAAATTGTCTGTAAATTTATATCCCGGAAATTCTTTGAACGAGAATGTTGTCGGGGTTAATATCACACGCGCCGCCACAATGTGGTCGGCCGCCGGTGTGCCGAACATGTTTCGCAATGAAACATCGGCGTTAATATTTGTCGCCGCCGACCAGCCGTTGTCGGTCATGCCGGCGATAGTGGCGCTTATTTTTAAATTGTCGGGGGTAAATTCTTCAACACGACAGCTGGTATAGCCCAATATTTCTTGCGGCTTGTTTTTCGCGTTCAGCGAAAACAGCTGGATATTGTATTCGCCCAGCGGGGCATTTTCAGATATATCATACGAGATATCGAACATTCCGTCCGCGTTTAATGAAAATGTCTTTTCTAGCGCCAGGCGTCCGCGCGCGTCACGCATTTCCAGTTTAACAGGTATGCCGGGAATGCCTGAAAAGTTATCGCGTTTTACAATTCCGCCTATCATCAAATTTTCGCCCGGGCGGTATATTCCGCGGTCTGTGAACATAAATGCGTTTAGTGATGTCGTCGGTGATGCGTATACGCCGTCTATATCGAATTTGGAATATTCAACGTGTCTGTCGTATGGACTGTCGTACGGGATAAAAGAGACATCATCGCCATTGCGTGCCACGATGGCAACCGGTGCTTTTTCGTTTTTGTACTCATTCCAGGGCAGTGCCGGTATGTTGGCACGACCTGTATCGTCTGTTCTACCGGCCCATACGGGGTTTCCGTTGCGCCCCAATACATATATTTCTATATCGGCGGCCGGTGTGCCGGATGTTATACCGGAAACGAATACGGTTGATGACTGGTCTAGATTTACCTTTCGGATAATGCCAAAATTTGTCAGTAATATCAAACGGCGGTCGCTGAAATCTGTTTGGGATTGTGTTGGGCCGGTTTGAATGATAAAGATTCCTGTCTTGTCTGAGTTAGTACGATCCAAATAGTCGCCCAAATCTACGGATGCATAGTTGACGCGTTTCATGGATGTATCAGCAAAGCCGATACGCTTTTTGAAAACAACAGACATATCATATGTATCAAAAGACCAAGATTTAAACTCTATTGCGCCAAACACATTATATGTTTGAGATATAAGATGATTTATTTCCTCAGACTTTACCTTGTATAGATTTACGTATGCCGCATCGGCCCCGCCGCGTGCCGCAATCCCAAGCTTTTTTTCGCCCCCCAGTGCTAATAATGCACCACTGCCCGCGATTTTTACCGTGCGTGCAGGATAGGGGACCTTTAATACGCGGCCGGCGCCGTTTTTTAATTCAAAGCCGGCGGCCGATTTGAATCCGGGCAGAATTTTTGCATAAATGAACCTGTCGCTTTTTTCGGATACATCGTACGAAAAAGCATACTGGTATGTGCCGGTCGGATTTTCAAAATCAATTTTCTTAAGTGCCAGTTTTTCTGATTTTTTTATTACTGCATCTGTAATTTCATCGGCGGCCCAGCTGTGCGGTTTTTCCTGGTCTGTGCTTCCATCGCGGTTTCGTGGCAACAAAAACAGCTCTATATATTGGGCCCATTTTGTGTTGTCGGCCGCGGCGGATGTCGTGTCTATTAATAACAGTTGCTGGGGCGTGCCGTTTGAATCATCTGCAACAGTGGTATTTATTTCAGATATTTTAAATATGTTGTCGGCAGATTCTATTGTTGTGTTTCCTGTTACTTTTTGCGTCATTGCATCGCCCGTGGCGGCTGGAATTCGGTTAAGCTTTATACGCAGAACCTGGGGGGCGTCGGTTATGGCAACCGGTGCGGATGTTATAATTGCCGTTCTGTGAAATCGATCGAATTTTACATTAAATTCAATGTGTTTGCCGTCCAGTCGCATTTTTACACGATCAGAAAACTTTTTTGTGTCCACGGGATAATTAAATGATATTACCGCGGCCGCGATTACAGATTTGTCGGCGGCGGGATATGTGTTAAATGATTCGACTGTTGCGACAATATCAGATGTTGTAAATGCTATGCGGGATGTATTTGCGCGTATTTCGGTGTTTAATATGTTTGGATTTATTTTTACTGTGAATTTGGTATCGGCGGGCAGTTCGTGTTTTGGGCGAAAAACTAGTGCATTTGGTCCGCGGCGCATCCATGTTCCCTGGATGGCCGGGTCTATCTTTACGCCGGATTCAATGTCTGCATCTGTTAAATCCATGCGCAGGGCGGGGGCGTAATCGCCGGATACCTGGTCATATAATAATACAAGTTCGCCAGGCATTCCGATTTCTCGATTGTTGTTTGGTTCCGGTATTGCCGCGACCCCTATAAAATCAGCGGCGGCGTTGTCTGAAAAGACGGACGGGGTCGGCGCAGTGACCGATATTTCAAATCGGGGCCGGTCGCTTTTTCCAATTATTGTCGTCAGGGCATATATCACACCGGCCAAACCGATAACGGTAAGAACTGAAATAATCGTTTTTTTCCATATTTTTTTTATGGCGGTTGGCTGATTTTTTACCTGTTTTCCGGAATTTATTCTTGATTTTTTCATGTTTTGCCCTTCCATTCGAAAATTATTTTAAATCGCAAAGCCCGGAAATACAAGTTTTTTATTGGTTTTGATGCAGTTTTCATAAGATTCCTAATTATTTAGTTAAAACAGTGTGTTATAAAAGTCATGTGCGTCAGTCCGGAGGGCAATGTTTTTATGCCAACAGACAAAAGGAATAGTATCATGATATATGGTTACATACGTGTTTCAACAGACCATCAGACAACTGAAAACCAGCGTTTTGAAATAGAGCGCTTTTTCGAAAAGCAGGGCTTGGTAATAGACAGCTGGATAGAGGAAATAATTTCCGCAACCAAGGATTTAAACAAGCGAAAACTGGGGCGCTTGATAAAGAAGGTTAAAAAGGATGACTTGATTATCGCATCCGAATTGTCACGACTGGGGCGTAATTTGTTGCAGATTATGAGCATTTTGCATCATTGCATGGATATTGGTGCGCGCGTATGGACGATAAAAGATAATTATCGGCTGGGTTCAGACATAACCAGCAAGGTTTTGGCATTTGCGTTTGGATTGTCTGCAGAAATTGAGAGAAATCTGATTTCCCAGCGCACAAAAGAGGCATTGGCGCGTTTAAAGTCAGAGGGCAAGCATGTTGGCCGTCCGCGCGGCAGCAGTAACGCATGCAAGCTGGAGGGGCGCGAGAAATATATTATACAAAAGCTGAGCAATGGCAGTAGCAAGTACGAGATTGCACGGCGTCTGCGCGTTCATCGCGATACACTGACAAAGTTTATAGAACTTAATGGTATTGCGCCGGTGGCATCCGCACCTGTTGCGTGATTAAAACGCCATCGTGCGTTTTGCCAGGATAAAGAATTCGTCTGTGCCGGTCGGGTTGTCAACGAATGCCGCTGTTACGAATTTGTACGTCAGCGAGTATTCAACCGCCGCGGCGCCGGCCAGGGATGCTGATGCGTCCTGGAACATCAGTGCGCCGTTGGCCGCGCGGCCTGTTGGCATGCGCATATGCATATCGCCCGACAGTATCATGTCTGTCATGGAAACATTCGCGCGCCAGTCGCCAATTTGTGCACCGGCGGATACAGATGCGGTATATATGCTGGAAAATTTTGTAATCATGGAGTCCGTGCGGCCGCGCGGATGTGTCGCGCCGACTTCCGGACGCAGGAATATTTTCGCGCCGCCAACATCAAATTCTTGATTTAAGGCGATAAATGTTATGGTTGTGTGTTCGTCTGTTCCCAACAGGCCGTCCGCGGCCAGGAATTCACTGCGGCGGAAACCGAATTCAATCGGGCCTGCGTTTGCGCTGGTCTTGGCGGGGTGGCGCAGGTGTTCGTATGCGCGGCCGTGATTTTTGATTTTGATATGGTCGTTAAGGTTTGTTTCAAACGCGCGGCCATAGTCGTCAACAAACGCCAGTTTTAAATCGGCCCCGCGCAGTTTGCGGCCGATTTGGCCCGGCACATGTGCCGCGCGCAACGGCGCGTTGCCGCCCGCGGCCAGCGGTACCGTTGCGGCACCCACCGGGCGTGTTGCACGTTCCAGGTCCAGCATTCCGTGGCCATATACGGCATCAACACCCGGCGTGCCCAAATCGCGTGCCGTTGTCAGCAACAGGTCTGTTATCTGGGGGGCGGTCATGTATGGGAATGCTTCACGGATAACCGCGACGGCGGCCGATACAATCGGGGCGGCAAAAGATGTGCCTGAGACAACGCGATTTCCGCTGTCGATGCCGGTTCCCGGCGCCGTGATGCAATATTCCATTGTTTCGCCGCATGCATTGCTGTAATCGGCCAAGCCTCCGCGCGTATCATCCCATGCAACAACATTGATAAAGTGGCCCTTCATCTCAGGTACAACGCGCGGCAACGCAGACAGCGCGCCAGACTGGCTAAGCCCTTCGTTACCGGCGGCCCATACGAAGATTGCGCCGTTGCCCGCGGCGGCGGCCAGGTTATCGATAAAGTTTTTATCGGTTAGGCGTTCCAGCTGCTGGCGTGAACGAATCTGGGTCGCGCGCATTTCTGTATTCCAGCTGGCGTTTATAATATCGGCATTTGCGGCGCGTGCCACAACATCACCAATTTCGGCATAGGAAAAGAATTTATTATTAGCGCCGGCAATGTTGTATTTTTCAACCGTTGCATCTGCGGCAATCGGGCCCGCGGCAATGGCCGCCACCGCGTTGCCATGCCATGAATCAGCGTCCAGAACCGCGATAGTAGAGCCCTTGCCGGTATATCCGCGTGCCAGAGAATAGGCCAGGCGTATGCTGTCGTATTGTGCGTGATTTTTGTCATAGTCTTCGCGGGACATAACAGATGCAACGTGGGCTGCGCTGACGTCGGCACCGACATAGTCATATGCGTTCATTGTCGGCATCGGGCCGGCGTCATTGCCGCCGCCACCACCGCCGCCACCGCCGGCAAAAGCCATCGCGGCACCCGCGGCCGCGGCGCCGCCCAGTGCCAGGCCGGCACCAATCCAGCCCTTGGAAATCTTTTTACATTCGTAGGGATGATTCTTTTTATATATAGGATTATCACAATTGTTATCATTGCGCGGCGCGGCATATGTCGCGATTGGTGCGGCGGTAACGGCGGCGATTAAAATCAGGCGTAATGCAAACATTTTTCCCTCTTCTCTTTTAAATATAGACACAAAACACTGTTTTGTCAATATAGGAATGTAAATTTTTATTATTTTTACAAATATCAAAAAATACTTGATTTTTCAGGGGCACTGCGCTATTATCGGCGTACGCGCCATGCGCGAATAACACAACCGTTGTGCCTAAAATTTCTGTCCAAGATATATTTGGTCTGATGCACACGGTGAGGATAACAACAGAAAAAAGGATAAAAATCATGGCATTGCCAACCTTTACAATGAAACAGCTGATGGAAGCTGGCGTTCACTTTGGTCACCACACACGTCGCTGGAATCCGCTGATGACACCGTACGTTTACGGCGTAAAAGATAAAATTCACATTATCAACTTGAACAAGACGGCACCGTTGTTGCATCGCAGTCTGGTCGCGCTGGAGGCTATTGCGGCCGCCGGCGGCAAGGTTCTGTTTGTTGCGACCAAGCACCAGGCAAAAGATATTGTTAAAGATGCGGCGGAACGCTGTGGCCAGTATTATGTTAACAACCGCTGGTTGGGTGGTATGCTGACAAACTGGACAACGGTATCCCAGTCTATTCGTCGTCTGAAAAAGATGGAAGCAGACATTGAAAACGCGGACAAATTGGGGCTGACCAAGAAAGAAGTTGGCGTCATGACCAAGGAAGTTGAAAAACTGCGCAGCATTTTCGGCGGTATTCTGGAAATGCATGGCACACCCCAGGCGATGGTTGTAATCGATGTACCGCGTGAAATGAACGCCGTACGCGAGGCGAAAAACCTGGACATTCCGACGGTTGCAATCTGTGATACGAATGCGAATCCGGAAATGGTCGATTACCCGGTACCGGGCAACGACGATGCGGCCCGTGCGACCCAGCTGTACTGTGATTTGTTCGTAGATGCGATTTTGTCCGGTATTGAAAAGCGCCTGGGCGGCGTTGCCGGCAAGAAAGTAGAATCCGATATGAAGGCGGCGGCGGCCGATGATTTCGAATCGGAAACAAAAGAACGCGAAGCGCGCGCAAAGTCCAAAATGACCGAAGCCCGCGCAGAACGTCGCGGCAAATTGGCTGAAAAAGCGGATAAATAATAATACCCTGTGGCGTCCGGGCGTATGTCCGGGCGCCGGCGGGAATATCAATCAAATAATTAACGGGAGAAGACAATGGCAGAAATAACAGCAAAATTGATTCAGCAACTGCGTGAAAAAACAGCCGCAGGTATGATGGATTGTAAGAAAGCGCTGACTGAAAATAACGGCGATATCGAGGCCGCTGCCGATTGGCTGCGCCAGAAGGGTATCGTAAAGGCCGCGTCCAAGGCGGGCCGCGTTGCGGCATCGGGCCTGGTTACGGTTGTAAAGTGCGACAACATGGGTTGCGTTGTTGAATTGAACGCGGAAACAGATTTCGTTGCAAAGAATGACAAGTTCCAGAAGTTGGTTGCGGATGTTGCCGCACGCGCGCTGGAACTGAAGGGTGATTTTGATGCAACGCTTAGCGCGGTCAAGGACGACATTGCCGCCACGATTTCCACAATTGGTGAAAACATGAACCTGCGCCGTATCGCAAAGGTATCGGGCGACCATATCTATACATACGTTCATAATGCCATGGTTCCCGGCATGGGCCAGATTGGTGTTGCGGTTGCAATTGACGGCAATGGTGCGGGCATTGATGAAATTGGGCCGAAAATCGCGATGCATATTGCCGCGAACAAGCCGGAATTCATGACAATCGATGACGTTGACCCGGCGGCGGTTGAACGCGAAAAGAAAGTGTTTATCGAATCGGGTGCCACCGCGGGCAAACCGGAAATGGTTGTTGAAAAAATGGTAGCGGGCCGTATTTCCAAATACTATGCGGAATCCGTACTGGAAGAACAGCCGTTCGTTATGGACCCGTCGAAAAAGGTTAAGGATGTTGTCGCCGAAGCGGGTGGAAAACTGGCCGGTTTTGCGTACTATGTCCTGGGCGAGGGTATCGAAAAGCAAGAAGATAACCTGGCCGACGAAGTCGCCAAGATGTTAGGATAAAGTAAGGCTTGGTGTTAGGAAAACAGATAAATCCGGTTTTTGCCGGATTTATTGTTGCAGTGGTGATTAGAATGGAAAGTTATAAAGTAGGGGCGATAACGCCCAATGGACGTGGGGTTCTGAATGTGTGGTTGCGCAATGGTGGTATGGCGCCCGTGCATATTCCCGATGCGTATTTAGGATATCTAAAGCGTGGAATGCGCGTAATTGTGCATCGTAATCGGGGTGGCACCGCGGTTGCATACAGCTTTGGCGGATATATGTATTTTAATATGATGCCAACCACGCGCGATACGGCGCATCAGTTTATTCAAAACTTTAAAGACATATACAGCGGCAGCCTGGACAGTTTGGTATTTAAGTATGAGCTGAACAAGGCCCTGCGCAAGTTAGAGATGCGCCCGACGCGCAGCCCGGTAACGAATATCATGCTGTATAAAGAGGCGCACCGAAAATATCAGGTGCAGCGCTAACGCGGCGTGTCGGCTTGATTATTTTCCCGGCGGCAATGCGGCCCGGTACCAGCACCAGAGCCGGGGATAGCGCCGCCGGGCCATACAGTGTAAGACATTAAGGGGTCGGGGCCCGATACCGTTTCTGTGATTGGAGATGAGAAGACGGTAAAACAGGCCCCGACATTTATTTTTTACCCACGGATAAATATTTTATTTCCACTAACAAACATTCCCGCCGATAAAAAATGAACCGCTGTAAAATTTAAGCGGTTGGAGGTTAACAACTATATTAAGGTATAGCCCAGTTCATTCAAGTATATCACTGGCCTCCAACCAAAGAAGTTAGAGTTTTATCACGCCCCGGCGTGTTTCCTTAATAAGAGGTTGTTATGCCTCGCACTAACATCGTTAGTGCAGATGAATAATATCATATATATAAATGCGGCGCAAGAAAAAAATAAATGCAAAAACCACTCAATGGAAAATAGGTGGGGTGGGAGAATAACAATCACTATTAAGAATGACGCAGTTTATTGGTTATTCACTGCTCTCCAACCCCAGAACATCCAGAGTCAATCATACCTTGGTATGATAATCTTAATAATAGGTTGTTATGCCTAATACCGACAACACATCGATACATAGGTAATTATACATAAGATTTTATAGGATTTCAATATATAAAAAGTGGTTGGAGGTTCTAAACTAACATAAGATTAGCGGATTTATTGAGCCAAAGGCTTTATTCATCGCCCTCCAACCCCGTGGTTACCAGAGTTTTATCATAATAATATGCTATGTGAAATGGGTTTAGAAGCCCAATACCGACAACACATCGATACATAGGTAGTTATACATAAGATTTTGTAGGATTTCAATATATTTAAACATCTGAAAAAGTTGCGTGGACGCTAAAAAGCTGATATCATTTGGGCAAAAGGGATTTTAGGTATGCAAAACGAGCTGTTGCGCGAGTTGACTGCGCGCGGATTTATAAATCAGGTGTCTAATATCGATGCGCTGAACGATGCGCTGAATGCAGGCCGGATTGCCGCATATTTGGGGTCGGACCCGACGGCGGATTCTCTGCATGTGGGGCACTTGGTGCCTGTGATGATGATGCGGTGGCTGCAAAAATACGGGCATCGGCCAATTATGCTGGTCGGTGGCGCAACGGGGCGCATCGGCGACCCGTCGGGCCGTGATAGCGGGCGCCCCATGATGACAGAAGAAGTGCTGGCTCATAATATTGCAGGACTTAAAAAGTCTTATTCTAAATTTTTTCGTTTTGGCGACGGTGCGTCCGATGCCATTATGGTTGATAACTATGACTGGATGAAGGGGTATTCCCATCTGGATTTCCTGCGGGATTTTGGTACTGATTTTACCGTGCCGCGCATGCTTAGCATGGAAAGCGTAAAGCGTCGTCTGGAGACGGGAATGACGTTTCTGGAGTTTAACTATATGACGTTCCAGGCGGTCGATTTCCTGACGCTTTATAAAGATTATGGCTGTATATTGCAGACATGTGGTGCAGACCAGTGGGGCAACGCCATTATGGGGATAGAGCTGATACGTAAAAAGCTGGGGAAAGAGGCGTTCGTTCTGTCCACGTCGCTGATTACCGATTCTAATGGTAAAAAGATTGGGAAATCGGCCGGAAATGCTATCTGGGTGAACGAAGATAAAACATCCCCTTATGAATACTATCAATATTTCCGCAATACGCCGGATGATTTGGTGGAAAAGTTTTTGAAAATATTTACGGAAATCCCACTGGCCGAGATTGAGCGCCTGGCGGCGCTAAAAGGGGCCGAGCTGAACGAGGCTAAGAAGATTTTGGCCTATGCCGCGACAGAGATTGCGCATGGCACCGCGGCGGCGGATGCGGCGGCGGATGCGGCGGCGGCGCTGTTCGGCGGCGGGGCCGATATGTCAAATGCACCGTCTGTGGAATTGCCGATGAATGCACCAATGGGGGTTGTGGATTTTCTGTGCGCGGCGGGGCTGTTCCCGTCTAAGTCAGAGGCACGCCGCATGGTAGAGCAGGGTGGCATCCAAATAGACGGCGTAAAAATAACCGACCCGCGCGCCATGATTGCCCCGGCGTGCGATATCATGGTTCAAAAGGGCAAGAAAACCTTCCTGCGGGTGATGTGTAAATAATGCGGCGCTGGGCGATAATCTTTGCAGCATTTGTAACGATTGCCGGCCCGGCAATGGGGGCCAGTGAACTGGCTAAAATCAATGCCCAGATAAAGCAGACCGAACAGCAGGATAAAAAACTGGCCCAGCAGGTAAAAACATCCGAGCGTGATGTTGCCGCAACGAAAAAGAAGCTGGTCCGGGCCGCCGACCAGGTCAGTACACTGGAAGAGCAACGCGGCGCCATCGCAAAAAAAATAGCCGAACTGGACGATAAAATAGAAAAACTGTCGGCGGAAATTGACCGCAACAAAGGCCGCATCGCAGATGCCGCCGCCAGCGTTTTATTCGTTGCATCGCATCCCAGCTTTGATACCGAAGATATGCGGCAATACGCACTAGTATCGTCCGTGCTGTCGGGGGCTGCAATCAGCTTTGATGAAGAAATGCGCCGCGCCGAAGAGCAGATAAAACAGCTTAGCGAGATGCGTGACGCGCGCGCGATTGAAAAGGAAAAACTGGACCGGACGGCGAAAAAATATGCCGCTGAAAAGACGCAACTGGACAAACTGTTGCGCCAGCGCGCGGCCCAGAATGAAAAGCTTAAAAATGAACAAATGGCGGTTCGCAAAAAGCTGCGCGATTTGTCCGCGCGTGCGAAAAATATATCCGAACTGTCCGCAGGCGTGGGGAGTTCCAAGATGTCATCCGATGCGCGTTTTTCACGGCGAAAACTGAATACACCTGTGCGCGGGCGCCTGGTTGTGCGATTTGGCGAGAAGACGGCCCTGGGGCTGAATTCGGATGGATGGCGCATACGTACGCGTGGCGATGCACTGGTTATGGCGCCCGCCGACGGCGAGGTAAAGTTCGCCGACAGCTTTCGCGGATTTGGCAAGGTTATCATTATGTCGCATAAAAACGGATATAATACTGTTATGACAAATCTGGGGCAGATTGATGCTGTTATCGGCCAGGATGTTCTGGCGGGGGAGCCGATTGGACGTATGGACCCCAACAAGCCGGAGATGTATCTGGAGGTGCGCCGCGGCAACAAGGCTGTGGACCCGGCCAATATGTTTAAGGAGCCGGACTAAGGCGTGCCTCTTGACAAAAAATGCTGTATGTGCTATATTTAATAGGTAAATAGTTGCGCACGAATAAAAGCCACCGTTTTGATTAGGCAACTGAAAAGACATAAAAAAGGCGGATTTTCGCGCGCAGACACAGGAATAAAAACAGCCACCAAAAACGGTGGTTTGGATTAGGCATATATTCCGGGAGGATACGGACATGAAAGACATAGGAAAACTGCCGCATGGGCGCGAAAGTTATGTGTCTTACTATGGCGATTATGTTTTGAAACGGCCGCTGCCGTGGCTGGGGGATGATGCGCGTAATGCATGGCTGGCGAAACAGCACCGGACCAAGGATGCGATTGATTCTATTCGTGCGGTTAATAATCCTATCTATAATGTTCCGCAAATGCATTATATCAATGATGTGGAATACCAGATTTTGGAACAACGCGCGCAGGGTGTGCCCCTGACCGCACAGTTGTTTAATGGTCTGACACGACGCCAGCAGGTAGAGATTGTAAACAGCATCGCCAGCTTTTTAGTCGATATGAATGAATCGCGTCCGGTAGAGGACTGGCGCCGGCATAAAATTGCAGACGAGCTGAAGTTTGCGCGTCTAGAGAACTTTATAGGCGGGAAAATGGCGCGTTTTTTTACCGACGGCGAAGTGCGATATATGGCCGGTATCTGTGACGAGATTGGTAAATTTGAATATGAAACACGACCCGTTTGGTCGCATTGTGATTTAAATCCAGGCAATGTTTTGTATGATGCACGAACCAGCCGTCTGTCATTTATTGACTTTGCGGAGGCGAACTATCGCTTTGTTTATCGTGATATTTTTTCGCCTGTTTCAATGGAGCTGGGGGTTGGGCGTCGCATTTACGATGCGTACAAGGAAATACATAACGACGACCTTTATGATATGCCGGATGCCAATAATCCAAATATTCAGAAAATTATGAAGTTTAGACTGATGACGGTTCTGTTGCGTCGCTTTATAAAGGCGTCGGACGATTTGCGTGTGAATCCCGCCAACGAAAAAAGTGTTTATAACAATGCTAAAAAAGTTGATTTTATGCGTGATTTAATGGCAAAACTCAAAGAGATAGAGGCGCCAGCCAAATAGTAATAGAGCCAATAAAAACGCCGGAATCTTTCCGGCGTTTTTTATTTCGAGCGTTGGCGCCCCATGGCCGCGATTTGCAACAGCCGATTTTCAATATTGTTTTGGGTGCGGCGCATTACTTCCAGGAATATCTGTTCGTAATAGTTCTTTTGATTTTTGTTTTTTATCGCATCAATATACATTTCGCGGTCGCCCGGCTCGCTGAAAAATATAGGGGTCAGACCGTTTTGAATCAGATAACCGTTCATGATTGTACGGGCGGTGCGCTTGTTAAAATCTGCAAAAGGCTGAATGGAAACGATTTCATAATGTATCTGGAGTGCGGTGCGCAGCGGGTCGTTCGACGGTTGACCCAACGTGTAATACACGTTGTCCATCCGCTCATAGATTTCATTGAACTGAGGCACTTCGATATTAAGTGAACTTAAATCCACAGGGCGCGTGCGCATTGCGCCGCCGGGAACCTCGGTGCCGCGACAAATTAACTGATGTATTGTGCGGACGGTGGCGGCGTCAAACGTTTCGTTGTTGTGCAGCAAAATGTAATCCATCGCGCGCGCCAGGCAGTTTTTGCGCATTTTGTTTTCGTTACTGTGAATAAAGTAATCGCTGGATTTCGGGCATAATGCCTGATTTTCGCGGATAAGCTGGCTTTTCAAAAATTGAGGATAGGCCAGCCAATAAACCGGACTGCTTAGCGTCTCGTATATGTCGCGGCTGTTTGTTTTTATTCTTGCTTTTAGTTTTCTCATGGTGGTCTCGGTTCTTTATACTAAAATTATAGTCCAAAAATAATATTTGTCAATGTTTTTTGTGAAAAACACACTTGCGATGCGACCGTTTTTGTTTTAAGCTTTGCTTACAAGTATTTGTTATGGCGTAGTATAGGAAAGGTAAGGGGATAAAATGCTTAAAAAGTTACTGGTTTTGTTGGTTATGGCCGTGCCTGTGGCCGGGATTTGTGCACCAGGGGGGAACAAGAAAAAAGAAGAACCGGTTGTTCATTTGACGGATGAACAGATTTATGAAGAGCTGAAAAAACTGGCCATGGTGTTTGAGGTGGCCCGCGAAAACTTTGTAGAAGAGGCAGACGAGAAAAAAATGCTGGAAGGTGCCATGAACGGCATGCTGGGGGCGCTGGACCCGCATTCTTCGTATCTGTCGGCGGATGATTTCAAGGACTTTAACGACAAATCGCATGGAGAATTTGGCGGCCTGGGGATTCAAATAACCAGCGACCGCGGCGCGGTGCGCGTAATTGCGCCTATTGATGACACACCGGCGGAAAAGGCGGGAATAAAGGCTGGGGACTATATCACTCATATTGATAACGAACAGGTATTTGACATGACCCTGAACCAGGCGACGCAAAAAATGAAAGGGCGCCCCGGAACAAAGGTTAAGCTAAAGGTTGTCTCAGATGGACAGGAACCGCGCGATGTTACCCTGAAACGTGCAATTATTAAGGTAAAATCAGTCAAGTATGAGGATAAACAACTGGCGGATGACGATTCTGAAAATCCGGATAAAATTGGTTATATTCGTATATCTGATTTTGGTGCGACAACCACCAAGGAGCTGAAAGAGGCGATTGATGCGCTGGAAAAGAAAAATGTAATAGGATATGTTTTGGATGTTCGCAACAATCCGGGTGGATATCTGACGGCGGCGATTGATGTATCTGATGCATTCTTGGACGGTGGGGAAATAGTATCTACCCGTGGCAAGGGCAAAACGGATATAGAGCGCAGTTTTGCAAAACCCGGTGATCGTACAAATGGAAAGCCAATAGTTGTTTTGATAAACCATGGCTCTGCATCGGCGTCTGAAATTGTGGCGGGGGCACTGCAGGATAATGGGCGTGCGCTGGTTATGGGATCCCAGTCTTTTGGCAAGGGCAGTGTTCAGCAGCAAAAACCGCTGGGGGATGGTACCGCGATACATATTACAATCGCAAGATATTATACGCCATCGGGGCGCTCTATCCAGAACGAGGGCATAACCCCGGATATAGAGGTTTTGCACAGTAAAGTAGAGGTTCTTGAAAAGAAAGAGAGCATGTATTCTGAGGCGTCATTTAAAAATTCATTGAAAAATGAAACGGCTAAAAAGAAGGCTGACAAGAAAGACAAGGATGACGAACAGAAAGAAGAGCTTAGCGATGAGGAAAAAGATGCGCTGGATTATCAGTTGCAACGCGGAATGGACATGGTGCGTGCCATGGCAAAAATGAAAGCACGCGCCGTTGTGGTGCCCGTTGGCGCAACCGGAGAACAGATGTCTACCGATGGCAAGGGCGACAAGCCGGCCCCAGACAGCGATATGCGTGCCGAGAACAAGGAATCAGAAACAAAGAAAAAGTAAAAAACGGGGATTTTCCCCGTTTTTATCTGGTTTTTATTAAACCGTTGCTTAAAAATACCGTATCGCAAATATTGTGTTTCAGGGCGTGGTCCGGCGATATGATTATTGGATTGTCGGTTATAATTTCAGTACGCTTCTTCTGGATATTGTATGATGCGGGATAGTAATAATGGTATCCTGTGTCGTATAAGTTCCGGAAACCGGGTGTTGCAATATGTTTTATCAACCAACCCGCCCAGCTGTTTAGGCATATGGGTTCTACAACATTGGTTTCAATAATGATTCCATAATGCCGTGCCAGGTTCAGCAGTTTGAAAAAACGCTCTGACTGACTTGTGTATTCTTTTGTGTCGGGGCACCCCAGATTTATATGAATGACGGGCATCTGGGTACCGCCACGGCGTTTAATTTCCGCCGCCAGATTTATTTTCTGGTCCAGCATTTCCGATATGGCATTGTAAAAGCGATAGCGGTTTGTATAGTTGATTGTATCCATAACATCAATATTGTCGTGCCATACATCGTTTTTGTTGGTTTTGTCAAAGGGTCTTTTCATAATATAGTCTCTGTTTATATTATGATGACACAAAATGAAAGTTTGTCAACAGTAAAATGTGAAGTAACTCTTGCCTTGGACAATGATTGGCGGTATTATTTGCGCGTTATAAATTTTATGGTAAGGAAAAACTATGTCAAAACTGATAGTGGATGGAAACTGGGCGGCGGCGGACGTTGCGTACAGATGCGTTGATTTTGCGGCGATTTATCCCATCACACCCAGCAGTACAATGGGTGAATTGGCTGATGAATGGTCGTTTCAGCATAAAAAGAACATATGGGGGGCAATCCCGCAGATAATTGAGATGCAGTCAGAGGCCGGCGCAGCCGGTGCAATGCATGGCGCGTTACAGGTCGGATCGCTTGCCACCACGTTTACGGCATCCCAGGGATTGTTGCTGATGATTCCGAACATGTACAAGATTGCAGGTGAACAGACCCCGTTTGTAATGCATGTTGCGGCACGCGCATTGGCGACGCATGCACTGTCTATTTTCGGCGATCACAGTGACGTTATGGCCGTGCGTCAGACGGGATTTGCGATGTTAAGCAGTCATAATGTTCAGCAGGCCTCTGATATGGCGGCAATCGCGCATGCGGCGACACTGCGTGCACGTGTTCCGTTCCTTCACTTTTTTGACGGATTTCGGACCAGTCACGAAGAATCGCGTCTGACGCGTATTACGGACGATGTTTTGCATGAAATGATTCCGGACAATCTGGTTCTTGAAAATCGTGCGCGTGGTATGACGCCTGATGCGCCCACAATTCGTGGCACGGCGCAAAACCCTGATGTGTATTTCCAAGGACGCGAGGCCGCGAACCCACTGTATGTCAAAACACCAGAAATAGTTCAGGAAATGATGGACCGGTTCGCAGAGCTGACGGGGCGTCGGTATAACCTTGTTGACTATGTCGGCGACCCGGCGGCGGAAAATGTTATTGTTGCCATGGGCAGTGCATGCGAGACGATAGAGGAAACACTGGCGCACCTGCCGGCGGGGCTGGGGCTGCTGAAGATTCATTTATATCGTCCGTTCCCGGCGGCGGCATTTATGGCGGCATTGCCGAAAACAGTAAAACGTATAGCTGTGCTGGATCGCACAAAAGAGCCCGGCGCCCTGGGCGAACCACTGTACCAGGATGTAAAAACAATTGTCGGCGACAGTGCCCAGGTGTTTGGGGGCCGCTATGGATTGGGGTCGAAAGAGTTCAAGCCGCGCGATGTAAAGGCCGTATATGAAAACCTGATGCGCGGGGAGTTAAAACATAACTTTACCGTCGGGATAGAGGATGATTTGACGGGCCTGTCACTGAAAACCGACCCGGCGTTTGCGGTAGAAGACCCGAATTTTAAAACCGCGATTTTGTATGGTATTGGTTCGGATGGAACCGTTGGTGCGGTAAAAAATATTGTAAAGATTGTCGGGGAAAATTCCGATTTGTATCCACAGTCTTATGCCGTATACGACTCTAAAAAGTCGGGTGGTTTGACCGCGTCTCATATCCGCTTTTCTGATGCGCCGATAAAGAGTCAGTATTTGATAGAAGTCGCTGATTTCATCAGTGTTTCCAACTTTATGATAGCTCAACGTTTTGATGTCTTTAAAGGATTGCGCGCCGGCGGAACGGTAATGATAAATACATCGATGGCACCGGATGTGGCGTTTGCAAACCTGCCCAGAGACGCGCAAGAGCATCTTATAAGAATGCGTGCAAAGGTGTATTTCCTGGATGCAAACCGTGCTGCGCGCGAATTGGGACTGGGGAACAGAATTAACACGTTTATCATGTTAAATTTCTTTAATTTAACACATGTAATCGATCCGGCGGTTGCGGCGCAGTCGGCAAAAGTTGCGATTGAAAAAACGTACAAGAAAAAAGGTATGGATATTGTAGAGGCCAACTGGGCCGCGGTTGACAGAGCGTCAGAATTTCTGCACGAGTACACCTTGCCGTCGTCGGTTTCTAATTTTGCGCCGGATTTTGTCCCCGCAATGACGGCGGATGCACCGGCCGAGATTGCCGGTACCCTGGGTGAAATTGCGGCCCAGCGCGGCGATGCGATTCCGGTATCTCGTTTCAAGGTTGATGGCGAATTTGGTGCCGGTCAATATCCGGTTGGCACGGCCAAATATGAAAAGCGTGCGATATCTGAAATGGTTGCAACATGCGATTTGGACAAGTGTATCCAGTGTGGCAAGTGCGCGATGCTGTGCCCGCATGCCGCCATCCGTATAAAGGCAATGACCGCGGCCGAGGCGGAAAAGGCCCGGGCCGAGGGTATAATCGTTGTTCCGATGAAGACACCGGAACTGGGGCCGGATATGTACTTTACGTTGAATATTTCGGCGGCGGATTGCACGGGATGCAATATATGCGTTAATAATTGCCCGGTAAAGGCACTGGCGCTTAAATCTGCCCGAGAGGTTGGCACCCAACAGCAGGCGCGATTTGATGCGGCGGAAAAACTGCCGGATATGCCGCGTGAAAAGCTGAACCTGAATATTCCGAAACACGTGGAACTGTTGCCGCATTATTTTGAATTCCCGGGGGCGTGCGCGGGATGCGGGGAAACGCCGTATGTTCGGATGTTGTCACACCTGTTTGGTGATAGAATGGTTGTTGCAAATGCAACCGGCTGTTCGTCTATTTATGGGGCGAATCTGCCGACAACGCCGTGGACAACCGATGCAAACGGCCGTGGACCGGCATGGTCTAACTCGTTGTTCGAAGATAATGCAGAATACGGACTGGGGATGCGTTTGGCGCTGAATCAAAAGCGTGAAATGCTGAAAAGTTTGCTGTTTGAACTGGGGGTTGAAGATATAGAGCAGATGTTTGACGAGACAGATGCGGCAAAATCGCGTGCGAATGCCGAAATGTTGCGTGAAAAACTGCGCAAAATAGAGGGGCCGCGTGCCAGACTGGCCGAAAGTTTGATTGGCGAAATCGTTGACAAATCTGTATGGATTATCGGTGGCGACGGCTGGGCATATGATATTGGATATGGCGGCCTGGATCACATACTCCATAGCGGGGAAAATGTAAATATTCTGGTTCTGGATACAGAGGGATATTCCAACACCGGCGGCCAGCAGTCCAAATCCACGCCATTTGGCGCCAGTATGAAATTCGCCATTGGCGGAAAAGAGCATGCAAAAAAAGATTTGGGTATGATTGCAATGATGTCGGGTGCATATGTTGCACAAATTGCAATGGGCGCAAACCAGGCCCAGGCAATTAAGGCCTTCCGTGAGGCAGAGGCATATCCGGGACCTTCAATTATTCTGGCATATGCGCCATGTATCGCACATGGATACGCTCTGCAGAACGGTCCCCAGCACCAGGCAGACATGGTTAACACAGGGGCATGGCCGCTGTATCGCTTTGACCCGCGCAGGGTGGCCCAGGGGGAAAATCCACTGATGATGGATTCCGCGGCGGTTGCAACGGTTCCGTTAGAAGATTTCCTGGCGTCTGAATCACGTTTTAAGGCGGCGCGTGCGGCAAATCCTCATTTTGACGCACTGGTTGAAATGGCAAAGGCAAATAACAAGTACAAGGCAGAGCTGAAAAAATATATCGCTCAGTTCGCCATGCACGATATGCCGGCCAAGAAAGAAAACGGCCAGGGCTAAGCTAAAATAAAGCGCGAATCTTAAATAAAAATCCCCCCGGATGTTTTCTGGGGGGGATTTAACTGTTAACTGCCGCTGTAATAGCAATTATTTGTCCAAGAGAAAGTGCCGCTGTTATCATTGTGTGTTGTTCCGGTCGGCTCATAGCATTGTGTTATATATTTTGATGCAGCCGCTGATGTTCCCTGGGATGGGCAGGACGTGCATATGGTGTCTGATATGCCTGTGCCGGTCGGGCTGCCATAGTATCCTGGGACGCATCGATATTCATATGTTGCATTGCATGTGTTACAAACACATTTTCTGGTAGCTTTTTGTTGTACGCCGGTATTCAAAATGGGTTCGGACCAGTCTGTGTCGCTGACACAATTATTGCAGCCAGTGCATGGTTCTTGACATTCATAGTATGTTACCTCGTTTGAGCAGCCAGGGGCTAATACGCTTTTTTGCACCCGCAGAAATCCTGATGGACATACATCACATGTTATTACTTGATTAGAGCCCCAATAAAAAGAACTCCGCTGTTCGCAATATATTAATGATACATTAATTTGCGGGCATTGATTATAGCCCAACGGACAGCTGATCTGCCTCTGGCATAGTGTATTTGCAATTGTCTGTGTGGTAAAGAGAAAGGCAATTGCGCTTGTAAGGAAAAAATATTTTTGCATAAATCAATCTCCTGAATCTTTTACAAAGTAAAAACCACCAATCATTGGTGGTCAGGAGGTTAACGACAATTGTTGGAATTGTGCCGCTTATTCAATATATTCGCGAGCCCTCCTGACCCATAAGTGGGTTTTCAGGAGTTGTTTTTCGTCATCGATAGTAAAAAGGGCGCAAATTGCGCGCCACTGGTATCTATTCCCGACGCCAACATAGAGGTCGTTACACCCCATCCACGGAACACCCGTGAACCATATAATTATACTGCGTGTGAAATGGGAATGCAATATTAAAAAGCGACCCAAACGGGCCGCTTTTACACTAGAACCGGTAAGAGCCAGACAGTTTTATCTTATGCATTTGTATATCTGCATTGTACTGATAGCGGTAATCCAATCCAACCTGAACGCCGGTTGCCGACAAGAATTCCACACCACCACCTATATTGGCCCACAGCGGGTCTATATCAATATCATATTTTGTAAAGCGGTTGGCCACGGCAAACTTATATTTTGCATTATCCGGCGCACCCAGTACATCGTACTCTACACCTATTGATGCATACGGGCGCATCTGGAACCAGGCGGACGGATAGATACGCTTTTGTGCAATTAAGCTATAGCCGGGCGTCAAAATCAGGTATCCGTCAGATTTTAATTTCATATAGTCGTCGCCGCCGGCTTTTTCCGTTACAGAAAATCCGAAATTATATCCAACACGTGCATAAACATTGCCGACAATATATTGATTCAGCCAGTCATGCATCAGCCCCCATTCGGATATCAGACTGAATGCAGTCCCATCGCCGTCAATCTTGGACATATATGTTTGGTCGCGTGTCACATCCAGCCAATGCAAATCCAGGAACGCGTTTCCGTATGCACGCATTTTTGTCCCCAGATTCTGTAGCAAGTATGCGCCTATGCCAAAGTTTGTGTCAGATACATCGACACTCACGCGGCCCGCAATAGACTGACCGGGCAGGTAACCCAAATCAATATTGTCCTCGTTGTCGCCGGATGTATGTGATACGCGCCCGGCCAGCCCCAGAATCAATGTTTCTGTTTCCTGCCAGTCATATCCGCCGGTAAAGCTGAAACGGTTTGATGCCGCGCGTTTGCCATCCGTTACCTTTTGACGAACCATGCCAAAATCAAATTCACCCCATGCCTTGCGCAGATTACGGTTACGGTTCCATATGAACTCGTCCAGCATATGGTCTTCAAAGTCGCGGAATGACGTGTGTTCGTTTAATACTATGTTGCCTGCGAACTGTTCTATCTCGCGCGGTTGGAACAGCCGGCTGAACCGGGCCAGACCGCGGCCGTCGCGCGATGTGGTATAGTATTCCATGCGCTTGAACAGCTCTTTTGACATTTCTTCCATGTTTGTTCCGGCAAATGCCACCGGTATCGCCTCTATCGGTGTGCGGTTATTGAATTTTGCATCAGCCAGACCGCCCGCAATCAAGTCATCCAATGCGCCCGCGGTGATATATTCGCCCTTGGTGTGTGTGCCTTCGCGGTCAACGATGGGCTGAATTTTGAACACCTGAACTGGTCCGCCAAAGCGTGGATCAAACACCAGATACAGGCTGTCCGCGGTACCGTCGCCGTTGTAATCACGAACGGATATGTATGCGGGCAAATCTGTGCCTGTTTCATTCAGGCCGGGTGTCGGCTTGAAATAATCAAAGCATTTGGAACCGTCCGCGTTACAGAACTTCACTGTAACGTTTCTGATTTTAGTACCTTCTTCGCGGATGCCGCCGTTGGCATGTAACAGCCATATCGCCGTACCCGGGTCAATCATGTCGAATATCTGAACACCCATTTGGCCGTCGTTAAGCAATCCCGTAGATGTGCTTAGATTATTGTTAAGATTTGTGATAAACGTGCCGTTTACAGAAATCAGAGGCTCTGGGTTAGGGTGACCGTCGTGGGTTATCTGGCCCAGTGTGTTATCGTCTTTCAGACTGACGTTGGCCCAGTAATCATACGTGGTAGAGCCGGGCCCCGTCGCATACGGCAGGATTGCCATGTTCAGGCCACTGCCGGAATTGTAGGTATAGTCGCCGCCGATGCTCATATGCTCTAATCCAACGAATTTTACATCGCCGGAAACACTGCCCGTGACGCCCACGTTCAGCCAGTTTGTTGCCGGATTTGCGGCCACAGTCAGATTTGTAGCATCAATATTTTCGCCCACGGTCAAATCGCTGGTACGCAGTGTCATTGTACCAGATTCCTGGGCCAGTCCGGCGCCCAATGTAACATTGGTGGCGGTTATCGTGTAATTGTTGGACATTACATTTACATCGCGCGCCCCCAGGCCGCCGATATAATTTTGACGCAACATGTTTTGATTAAACGCGCCGGTGGTTGTCAGACCGCGTCCGCCCAGAACGGTTATGCCGGCAAAGTTAACATTACCCGCGTTTGTAATACCTATGCCGGAATCCAGTGTTAATGCGCCGGTCGAACTAATCTGTGCCGCGTCAATCCCGGTGCCGCCGGCAATACGCAACGTGCCGTTGTTCGTGATATCCGTTGTTGTAAATTTGCCACCTGTTGTTATATCTGCATCCGCGCCGGAATCAATGGTTATATTGCCGGCAATGCGTGCGGTTGTGTCAAATATATAGTCGACAGAACCGGACTGTGCGTCAAAATTTCCAGTCACATTAAGCGCGTTACCCTTAAAACGGCCGTTTTTAGTAATGCTTAGGCCGGATGTTGCCGCACCCTGGGTCATGTTGCCATTAACTGTTACGGGGCCGCTGATGACAGTGTTGCCGACATCAATTGTTGCCATGGCGCCGGATGATACGGTTAACAGGTTTGCCGTCAGCAGGTCGCCAGAGATGCTCATCTGGCCGGCGGCCGCGTTCAGGGCGCCGGCACTGATGGTGGTGGCGACCAAGTTTGCGGTGTTGTTGTTTGTCAAGTCGGCCATGTTTATATTTGCGGCATCAATATTTAATGTGCCCGTACCCGCCGCAACAGTAATATCGCGTGTCAGATTTGCGTTTTGGGCCGCTGTTATATTTAATGTGCCGTTGTCGGTAACCGTGCCGTCAATTGTCACATTCCGGGCCGAGTTCAGGTTAAGAGTATTGCCTGCAATCAGCTCTATCCCGCCGGCGCTGATGTCGCCGTTTTGTGTTTCCAGCGTCATTGAATTTGTATCTTTGACAATAAGGCCCGTATTAGGATCTGTGGACGGGTTGTTAAACCATATTGTATCCGCGATGTTTATCCCGCCGGATGTTGCCGTAACTTTGGCGCCGTGTGTAATGATTTTGCCATCGCCAGACAAGCTGCCGACCGTGGTTTGAGTGCCATAGAATTCCAGCGTTCCTGTGCCGTTTGCGGTGGCGTCGCCCGCTATTGTCGTTGTGTTTGCAGTGCTGTTACCGAATATCAGGCTCCCACCGCCGGCCGCTGATACATCGCCGCCTACATTTATTATATTGTTGCCTGCGACAAATTGGGCGGTGCGGCTAAAGTCGCCTTGTGTTGCGTTGATGTCGCCGCGAATATCTATTCCGTTTGCAGCGTTTAGCGTAAAGTTTTGAACCCCGGCGCCACCAATGTTCAGTGACCCCGCCGCCAGTGCCGGTGTGGCGGATAATATCACGTCGCCGTTAACCAACGTTTCGCCGTCAACAGTAATATCAGTTGTTGCCAGGCCAACGTTCATGGTTCCGTTTGTTACATGCATATTTCCGTTAACTGCTATCGGCCCAATCAGCGAGTTCAGGTTAATCGTACCGCCCGCCGCCGTAATCGCGCCCAGGTTTACTGCCCCCGAATTCTGGTCGGAGCCGCGAATCGTCATTGTTCCGCCGTTATTTGTAATTGTGCCGGCTATGTCGATTTCGCGCGATTCGATAAGCATGTTGCCGCTGTTGTTTGTAACGGTGCCGTTGACCGTGACAAAGCCGGTTGCACCCGTTACAGACGTTATCTGCATATCGCCGGAGTTAGTAACCGATTCGATTGTCGTGCCGCCTTCGCCCGACAGTTTCATCGTGGCGCCGGCCATATTGGTAACCGCACCGCCGATTGTCAACTCGCGCACTGCCGCAAGTGTGGTGGTGCCGGTGTTGCCTGTTACGCCGTTTGCGATATTAATGTTTCCGTTTGATGTACCCGTGCCCGCCGCAGTTATATTCAGCGCGTTTCCGGTATTGGTTACGGAATTTGCCGCAATATCTTGGGCCGTTATGTTCATGTTTGCATTTGCGTTGGAAATGCTGTCAGATTGGCCGTTTACTATATCCGTTGCCAGTGCCATGTTACCGTTGCGCACGGTTACATTGAACTGGTTCAGTTTATTAGAGAACAACTGCAGCCAGTTGTCATTGCCGCCCACATCCAGTGTGCCAGTCGTCAGGTTAAATGTATTGTTTTTATCCATTGCACTGGTGTCAAAGCCGTTGGCCAGTGTCAGCGCCCCGCCGATGTCCAGCGTCAGATTGCCGATGTTTACAAAAGATGCGTTATTATGCGCCGCGTTCGTGCCGTTAACAGTCAGGTTTTTGGCGGTAATTACCATATCGCCGCCTTCGTTCGTCATTGCGCCCGTGACTGTTATGTCCGTGTTTGTGGAAATGGTAAACGATTCGCCGCTTTTGTTTTCAATAACACCGGTTGAGGTTAAGTTTCCGCCCAGTTCGATGTTCATTATGCCGGCATTATTTTGTATTTTGTCCGCCGTCAGTGTTTCGGCAATGATATCCGTACGTGTTGCCGCGCCGTCTGATGTGATTGTGCCGCCGTTGGTATTAAGGCCGCCCGTCATTATAATATTACCGGATGCGTCCTTGTGCCCCAGAATCATTGTTCCGCTGGTGTTTTCGATGGATGCGGTTGACATTGATACCGCGTTTATGTCCAAAGATATCGCGCCGGTATTATTTCGAATCGTTCCGGTTGTCGCAAATGCGCCGATATTAGTAAGGTCCAGCCGTCCGCTGTTATCAATAGAACCCACCGTTAAGTCAGTTGTTGCGCCGCCCGTCTGGCCCAGTTTCAGGTAGTTTCCGTTTTCCACCTGCAGCATTTCGCCGATTTTAATCGGTCCCGCCGATACAATAGAAAAGCCGTTTGTCATATCGCCGGCTGCGGTATTATTTAATATGAATACCCATCCTTTTTCCGTACCCGCGTTGCGGCCAACGATAAAGCCACCCGTAATATCAATGCCGTTGGCATCGACGGTAATGCCGCGCGCCGTTACAGAGTCGTCGCCACTGGTCGTGCCATTGGTCACAACCACGGAATTATCATCCGCGGTTAAATGCAAGGTATTATCTGTTATATTGATAATGCCATTCGCATCAACAGGTTTTAATTCAGTTGGCGCCGCCATTGCACCAACCGGTGCCAGGCAGAAAATAAAAGAAAATAGCTTTTTTATCATATTTTTTTGTTTCTTTTTTATTTCATTTGTGCTCACATTATCACACAAAATTGGTAACCTAGACAAGTGAAAAAATCTAGTTTGTAAAGACTAATTTTTGTAAAGAAGGAGAAAATAATGTTTGAAATTAAAAAAGTGCATGCGCGCCAGATAATGGACAGCCGCGGCAACCCTACGATTGAATGTGATATTGAATTGGCGGACGGCTCGTTCGGTCGTGCGGCGGTACCCAGTGGTGCGTCAACAGGTTCATTCGAGGCGCTGGAGCTGCGTGATGGCGGTGATGCATACATGGGCAAGGGCGTATCAAAGGCCGTTTCAAACGTAAACGACATTATTGCACCGGCGATTATGGGTATGGACGCGTCCGAACAGACAGCGCTGGATGAAAAAATGCTGGCGTTGGACGGTACACCGAACAAGGACAAGCTGGGGGCGAATGCAATCTTGGCTGTTTCCATGGCGGCGGCGCGTGCGGCGGCGGTGGCGAAAAAGATGCCGTTGTACAAATATTTGGCGTCTGTTTATGGCAATTCGAATCCGGTTGTTTTGCCGCGCCCGATGATGAACATCATTAATGGTGGTGCGCACGCGGACAATGGCCTGGACGCGCAGGAGTTCATGATTATCCCGAACGGCGCGAAGACGGAAGTCGAAGCGATTCGCATGGGCAGTGAAATTTTCCACAATCTGAAAAAGATTTTGAAAAAGCACGGTAGCTCTACCAACGTTGGTGACGAAGGTGGTTTTGCACCGAACTTCCAAACGTGCGCCGAGGCATTGGATACTATTATTGAAGCAATCAAGGCGGCGGGTTATGTACCCGGCGACCAGGTTTCGATTGGTCTGGACGTTGCATCGTCAGAGTTCTATAAGGACGGCGTATATGAATTCGAAGGCAAAAAGCTGTCTGCGGATGAAATGATTGCGTTCTATGAAAAGCTGATTGCGGATTATCCGATTATCTCTATCGAAGACGCGCTGGCCGAAGAAGACTGGGACGGCTGGAAGAAGCTGACGGAAAAAATCGGCGGCAAATGCCAGCTGGTCGGTGACGATTTGTTCGTTACAAATCCGACACGCCTGAAGAAGGGTATCGACAACGGTGTTGCGAACGCGATTCTGATTAAGGTAAATCAGATTGGGTCTTTAACCGAAACACTGCGCGCTATTAAAATGGCCCAGGATGCGAACTATGGCGTTGTAATCTCGCACCGCAGCGGCGAAACAGAAGACACAACGATTGCCGATTTGGCGGTTGCGACAAACGCGGGCCAGATAAAGACCGGTTCTATGTCGCGCACGGACCGTATGGCAAAGTACAACCAGCTGATTCGTATCGAAGAAGAACTGGGCACGTCTGCAAAATACGGCCTGTAATGGTGTGTGAATGCAGATATCGCCCGACATTTTATTGGCTATGAAGTACGCGGGGGCCGCAATGATACTACTTATCATTGGTCTGGCGCCCGCGTGGCTGGCGCGCCAGACCAAAAAAGATAAATGGGATATGGGCCTTATCCGTGTGGCCAGTTGGCTGTTCGGGTGGACCGGTGTCGGTTGGCTGTGGGCGCTGTATTGGGCGGTACGTAAATAAAAATCCCGGCGAATGCCGGGATTTTTTAAATAAGCTGCGCTTATTTATAGTGATGTTAGAAGCTGTATAAAAAAACCACATGAAGTAAGTTCAGGTGGTTGGAGGCAGAAAACAATACAAGATCGATTGCTCTGCTTATTCAATATATTCGCAGACCTCCAACCAAAGGGTTGGACGTGTTTTACGCCCACGCGGGCGATCTTGTATTATGGAGTTTCTAGCCCCAATTAGTAACAGGATTGAATACCGGTTATGCGTTCCATTATATCATCGCAGCACGTGATTTCCAGCGAAAATGCCGCAATAAAATATAAAAACCCATCATAGGAAAGACGGGCTGGAGGTTAACACTTTTGCACACTAGGTTGCTCACCGTTTATTTATGTATATCACGGCCCCCAACCCAAAAGGATTGGTCGCCCGCGTGGGCGCCTAGTGAGCGAGGTGTTAAACTCGCATAACGGTCTTTTCCGTTACGATATGTACTATATCCTAAAAAAGCGCTAAATGCAATCTAGAAAAAACGCCCCGTTTGGGGCGTCTGGGATAAATTGATTTCCATTAAAACGGAATATCGTCGCCAATTTCTGCAACAGATATTTCTTCGCGCGGGGCGGCGGGGGCGCTTGACGGGGCCGGGCCATATTCGCCGGGCATTGCGCCGTCCATCGATTTTACACCGCTTAAGATTACCATTTGACCCATGAACGGATTCAAAACAACCTCGGTCGTGTAAACGTCCATTCCCTGCTGATTCTGCCATTTGCGGGTTTTCAGCGCACCTTCTAGATACAGCTTGGTTCCCTTTTGCAGCATGCGTTCGGCAACATCAACCAAATTCGGGTTAAATATTACAACGCGATGCCATTCTGTCTGCTCTTTCTGTTCGCCTGTCTGGCGGTCGCGCCAGCGCTCTGACGTGGCCAGCGAAAAGCTGACTACTTTTTGGCCGCTGTTCATTGTGCGAACCTGTGGGTCTTGACCCACGTTTCCAACCAGTATTACCTTGTTTATGCTGCCTGCCATATCTTCTTCCTTTGTTATTTTTTCTATGATTGATTTGAGCAAGAAAACGGACAAAAAGCAAGGGAAAAGGTAAGGGGGAAGGCGAACTTGACTTTTTGGGCGTTTTGTGCTATAATATGTCTTGTCATGGCGCGTGGTTCCACGCAGCCTTTTTCCAAAAAAGGATTTTATATGCATATCAACGAACTGAAGGCGAAATCGCCAAAGCAACTATTGAAAATGGCCGAGGATATGGGAATTGAAAACCCGGCACAGCTTAATGTGCAGCAACTGCGCTTTGCCGTTATGCGCGCACATGCCGCCGATAACAAGGTTACGCTGATAGGGGACGGTGTGCTGGAACGCATGCAGGACGGATTTGGTTTCCTGCGCGCACCGGAAAGCAACTATCTGGCCGGGCCGGATGATTTGTATGTATCGCCCGCGCTGATTAAAAAATATGGGCTAAAGACCGGCGACTATGTCGAGGGCCAGATTCAAGCCCCGCAGAACGAATCGGAACGCTATTTCGCGCTGGAAACGATAGAGCGTGTTAACGGCGGTAATCCGGAGCAACTGCGCCACCGCGTGTCGTTCGATGATATGACACCGCTGTACCCGGACGAACAGCTAAAGATGGAGGTAGAGGGCGACAAAGACAAAGGACGCAGTCTGTCCGCGCGTGTTATCGACCTGATTTCCCCCACAGGTAAGGGGCAGCGTTCGCTAATCGTTGCGCCGCCGCGTACCGGTAAAACAGTTATGTTGCAGAATATTGCGCATTCCATTGCGACGAACTATCCGGATGTAAAGCTGATTGTATTACTGATTGACGAGCGCCCCGAGGAAGTTACCGACATGCAACGTAGCGTCAAAGGCGAAGTTATATCATCTACATTTGACGAGCCGGCCGCCCGTCATATTCAGGTTGCCGAAATGGTAATCGAAAAGGCAAAGCGCCTGGTTGAGGCGGGTCAGGATGTCGTTATCCTGCTGGATTCCATTACACGTCTGGGGCGTGCATATAATACTGTTGTGCCAAGCAGCGGCAAGGTTTTAACCGGTGGTGTTGATGCGTATGCGTTGCAACGGCCAAAGCGCTTTTTCGGTGCGGCCCGTAATATAGAAGGCGGGGGCAGTCTGACTATTATCGCGACGGCGTTGGTTGATACCGGCTCTAAGATGGACGAAGTTATTTTTGAAGAGTTCAAAGGTACCGGTAACAGCGAAATTATTCTGGACCGCAAGCTGTCGGACAAGCGCGTATATCCCGCGATTGACATTACTAAATCCGGCACGCGCAAGGAAGATTTGTTGGTGGGCAAGGATATGCTGTCGAAAATGTATGTTTTGCGCCGCATAATCAATCCTATGGGGACGCTGGAGGCGATGGAGTTCCTGTTGGATAAGTTGCGTATGACAAAAACAAACGCGGATTTCTTTAGCGCGATGAACCAGTAAACAAAACGCCCCAAACGGGGCGTTTTTTATAAAGGGCTGTTATATCATGCGTTTTTATTTTTTTGCGCTGGCCTGTGCGGGGGCGGGCGCTTTTTATTTTATTGGACGCGGTGTCGGTGATGCCGAATGCCGGGCACGGGTTGCCGCACAAAATGCGGATGCCGCCGTCGCGGCCCAGATGGTTGTAATTCAAAAACAAAGGAGCGCTGATGAGGCTGCTGTTAATACCGGTATTGGCGATATTCGTCGTATCTTGCGCGAAAAATACACAATTGCCGAATAATGTGTGCGTACCGGTGTCATGTGTGCCGATATATGGTCGGGCGGGGGACTGGGGCGTGATTAGTGATGAATTGGCGCGTAATATTTACCGACATAATAAAATGTGTGAGGAAATGCAATAAGGCTATTGACAAAAGAATAGTTTTGTCTATAGTATTAGTATGAAACCTCAGGAACAAAATTCTTCATCAGTTGACACACGGCAAAAGCATTCGGCGCTGACCAAACTGGTCCGGCGCAAATGGTGGCGTTTTCCTGAATTGGTGTACTCGATTTTATCAAACTGTGATGTTGCACCTTATTTCGGCTGTATGCCGCCGGAGTTGCGGGCGCGCGTACCAAAGGAGCGGCTGGGGGATATCACATATAAATTTCATGTTTATTTAGAGAATTTTTTAACCAACAATGTTTGTGATATCTTGAATTCTTTCGAAGGGCTGACATACTATATGGATGAAATAGGCCGTATGTTTGGTTCGTCCTGTACGATAGAGGTGGGGGCCATAAACTATGCGGGTGTGCGCATATGGGCCGGTAAGTTTGGTGTTGTCTGTCAGATGTCTTTTCCGGAAATAGGTGCCAAATATGCGTTGAAAATATTTGTTCCCATAAAGAAAGAGGATGATTATGGCGCACATGGTGCGGATTATGAGATTACAACAGCATTTGCCGCCGCCTGTGCCGAGCCGCGTGATAATGCACGCGTATATATGGGATCATTGCTCAATCAGCCTTATATTCTCTCACTGTGGGAGGGCGACGTCATAGATGGCAAATACCGTAAAAACGAGAACGAAATATTTGTTACTGATGCATCAGAGGTAGCGCCCAGAAATTATCGCAAAGGGCGCCGTATAGATTTTGGTGATACATATCAGACGACATATGGTGCGGCCAGCTATCGGGTTCGCAAATTATATCGTCAAATAAAAAACTTCGCCCACAGTCAAGATTACAATTCGCTGTGCCGTCTGGCACAGTTGGCGGTCGGCGCCGCGCCGACCGCCACAGATATTAGCCGGGCATTTGAACTGGTTCGGCATAATTCCGACCAAAATATTCGGGATTTTATTGACCGCGCCCATGGCCGCGCTTATTGATTCGCAACAATCCCGACAAGTTCGCGAACGGCGGCCTGGGCCGCGGCGTCGCCTGTGGGGGCGTATTCTACGAATTCAAAACTGTGCGCATCTGAAAATTCACGGGTCAGGCGGCGTGCGGCATACATGCTGATACCGTCTGGTTCCGGAACCAGCACATCTTTAAAATATTTTGGATCAATTGCATCAAAATCAAAAGATACTATAAACGGCCGGCCGTCCAAGCGGCGGCGAATTTCCATAATTGCATCATCCAGGTCGCCGTCGGTCTGCAGACTGTCGGCGGTGCGCATAAATATACCATTGTCACGAACAAAAGCGATTTCAGACGGCTCATATGAGCGCGACCCCAAATAAAACAGATTTTCCGGACGCAGGGCAGGGAACTTTGTCTGCAGTGACAGCCAGCGCGTGTCGCCTTCGCCCAGGTTGGCGCGCACGTTTGTTCCATGCGGTGCACCGGATGCCTCTGCCTGAGAGCTTTCTGGTGTATGTATATCCAAATGTGCATCAATATATATCAGGCACAGGTCTTCGTCGGGCATTTTATCCGCCATGGCGGCAAAATGGCCAAAGTTAACGCTGTGGTCGCCGCCAATCAAAATATGGCGATCGGTCGGCGTTGCCGAATAAACCTTTTTATGTATTTCAAATGCATCGCCAAAACGGTCCGCCATGCATTGTGCCGCATCAACCGGCGCGGATGATATCATTGTCCAGTTCGCGTCTGGAAACATTTCCTGTACCGCGGCGGGGCCACGGGCGGGGCCTCCCTCTACTATATTTGCGGTTGCACCGCGGCTGTATTCTACACCAATAAAACTAGTCACTGTAACTCTCCACTATGCTTTCGGCGGCATTTTTGATTTTTGCCAAACCTGATTCGTATGTTGCGCAGTCGCGCGATATTTCTGAGCGATATGCATCGCGCATGTTTGACGCCATGTATGCGCATCCGCGCAGATGCTGGACGCAATAGTCGTGGCCTGTTGCAAATGCCTGTTGGCCGCGTACGCGGCTTTCCGTGCCGGCCCAGTTTATGTTCAGGGCATTATCCAAATTAACCCATGAATTATCGCCGGTATATTTACCGATAGTGTCCATCCAGTATTGGTTCATTTCGGCATCCGTCCATGCATTATTACTGCGCAGGCTTAGAATCTGTTTTATCAGACTGTCGATTGCAGGCTGGTATTGTGCGTCTATTTGCGCCAGCTTAGAACTGCAGTAACAGCGGTTATATGCGGTCTTTTCCCGCTGGCAGTATCGGTTCATACATTCGGTATAGTCGGCCAAACAGCGTGTTGACGGCAGGCTGGTTCCAGTGTTTAGCGCCGCGGCCGCGGTGGCATTTGCCGCCGCATTGACGGTCTGGGATGCGTAGCCGCGACTCGAGCGCATGGTTGATGTTTTTGTTCCGGAACGCGCGACAACGCGTCGTGTCGTGTTTGTGTTCTGGCCGGCGACAGGTGCCGTGCGTACAGAGTTTGTGGTTCCCGCCCGCGCCGCCGGTGTGGCGCTGCGCGCGGCACTGCGGGAAACGACCCGCCGCGGGGCGGACAGTTCTTCGGTTTTTGTTATGACGTTTATCGGGTTGGAGCCCTGGTTTGGTGTGACGCCCGGGTTCAGGTCCGTTCGCATCTGGTTGTTTAAGTAAGGGTACATGTAATTATAGTTATATGCCGCATTGGGTGATGCGGTCGCGGCGCGTGCCCCAGTGTTGCGCGTGGTAATGGCCGCCCCAGGGCCCGTTGCCCCCAGCAATAATAAAAATACAGAAAATATATACCGCATAACCATTGTATACATATTGTAGAATATTTTAAGAATACGAAACAAGTATAAAAATTTGCAATTCTAAAAAAGACTGGTATACTTTCATAACATATATCGGGGCGTAGCTCAGTCTGGTAGAGTGCTTGCTTTGGGAGCAAGATGTCGCATGTTCGAATCATGTCGCCCCGACCACGCTTTAATAAAACGGGTGCCAACCGGCACCCGTTTTATTAAAGCGGTGTGCAAATTCAAGCGCTATGAGGATGCGAGTTTAGAATACATCCGCATTTTAATATGCGCTGTGGCGAAATAAATCAGCATGTTTATTATAGCTATTCCCCGTGACGATGCCGTGATAATGGGGATGTAAAAAAGCCCGACAAGCGGGCAATAGAGGATGTTGTTGCCAACAGAGCCCCACAGAGTATTTCTTTATTGTAGATTGCTTTCCAGTTCAGTCTTTAATTTAGAAATACATTGTGTATTGTAGTTATACGAATTAAAATGTCAAGAAAAAGGCAAAAGATATGCGGATATTTGGTTTTGATTTAGGGGTTGCTAGTATTGGTTGGGCTGTTGTTGACATAGACAAGGAAAACGATAATCCAGAGGCGGGACGGGCCGCTATTGGAAAAATACAGCAATCCGGGGTGCGCATTTTTAGTAAAGCTGAAAGTACAGATGGTTCTTCGTTGGCGGCACCTCGTCGTGAAAAGCGACTGGTTCGGCGTGCCTTACGCAGAAAAGCGCTGCGAATGAAAGAAATTCGCGCATTGTTAGAAAATAGCGGACTAGGTAGCCAGAATATCGTTGTTAATGCTGATGATATTGATGTCTGGGCTTTGCGCGCGCAAGACGCTTTTTGCCGCAAGTTGTCGGCGCGTGAACTATCGCGTGTATTGATTCATATGGCGAAGCATCGCGGGTATAAGTCAATGCGTAAATCCGCAGAGGAAAACGATAAAGAAACAGGAAAAGTACTCGTTTCAATTGCTCGGAATCGCGAAAGTATGGGCGAATATAAAACAATGGCTCAGATGATTTATAAGAGTAATTGTGATGGGGCGAGAAAATATCGTAATGGTGACGGAGTATATGATAATTCAATTCCGCGCGAAGAAATAGAACGAGAACTGAATTATATATTTGATGCCCAGCAGAAATATGGGGTTTTTACTGAAGATTTACTAGAACAATACAAAAAAATTGCATTTCGTGTACGCCCAATACAGTCGGTTGGTAAAATGGTTGGTTTGTGTACGTTAGAGCCAAATTGTCTGCGTGCGCCAAAAGAATCCCCAACGGCGGAGTTATTTGTGGCGTTGACTAAGATAAATAATATGAAAATTGTTATAGATGGTGAGGTGCGTTCTGTGGATGACGCAGAACGGGCAGCTATATTAGAATTGCTAAGCAAGACGCAAACGGTTAAATATAAGACACTACATAACAAAATATGGAAGGGGAAAGATGTTGTTTTTCGTGGTGTCAAAGAAGAATCTCAAGATTTTTATTCCATGACGGGATGGCATAAACTAAAAAAAATCATGGATGAGGCCGATATGGCTGATACGCGAATGCTTGACCGGATTATGAAGGTTGTTGCCACCCAGAAAGATGACAGTGCCATAGAAAAAGAATTGCGCCGCAAGAAGGTACCAGAAAAGTATATTGTCGAATTAAAGAAACTATGTACGTCCAAGTTCATAAATCTGTCGTTACAGGCACTGTATAAAATAGTTCCAGAAATGATGCGTGGGTTGACGTATGATAAGGCTTGCGATGGGGCGGGCTATGATTTTAAAAGTAAAGTCTCTGGAGAAGTAAAGGCTGACAATGGATGTATCGCAGAGATTTCAGAATGGACACATGTCCCGGTTGTAAATCGTACGGTCGCCCAATTTCGCAAGGTTTATAATGCGCTGGTGCGTAAATATGGTATACCAGACCAAGTAAATTTGGAAGTCGGTCGCGAATTAAAGAATAATTTTGACGACCGTAAGAAAATAGAACGTAAACAAAACGAAAATCGCGATAAAACAGAAAAAGCCCGAGCAGAGTATGAAGCATTAATCAGCCGCAAAGTCACAACTAAAGAAGTTTTAAAATACAAACTTTACCAAGACCAAGGCGGAAAGTGTATGTATTCGGGTGAATCAATTGATTTAGAGCATCTGGATAACTATGAAGTTGACCATATTTTACCGTATTCGCGGTCATTGGATAATTCTTATATGAACAAAATTCTTGTTAAATATACAGAAAACCAGATCAAAGGCAACAAAACGCCATATGAATATTTTGGCAATACTCTACGATGGGATGATTTCGTTGTACGCGTATCTGCAACCAAGACCTTGGGGGCACGTAAGATTTATAATCTGCTGAATAAAGATTTTGAAACAACAGAAGATGATTTTCGCAAACGTAATGCAAATGATAACGCCTATGCCGCCCGATATGTTAGACAGGTATTAAATACCGCATTTCCAGACCTGCGGGTTGACGTGCGTGCTGGGGCATTGACGCATTATTTACGTGGTCAATGGGGGTTGGAAAAATCACGTACAGAATCGGACAGGCATCATGCCCAGGATGCAATTGTTATTGCCTGTGCAACGCCGGGTATGGTTCGTTACTTATCAACGATATCCGGATTGTTTGAAAATAAACGTAATGAGAAAGGTAAGCCGTGGTGGAATAATTTGAAACAAAATATTCAAGAGCCGTGGGCTGGTTTCCGCGCGGATGTTTTTCGGTCTGTTGATGACGTTTTTGTTTCGCGTACGGTGCGTGGCAAGGCAACTGGTTCGGTGCATAAAGATACGATTAATTCACCAAAATCTAGTAAGGGGAGTTTAATTTTACCGCGTGGGCGAGCTGATAAAGAAAACATGTTCCGTATGGATGTCTTTAAGAAAGACGGGAAATATGTGGTTGTGCCAATATTTGTAGCAGACACAGTTGATAAAAAGCGTCAAGATATATTTTATCCGCAACCGGCTAAGGCAGAACATTCGGTTGCAATTGATGGTACGTATGAATTTGTTATGACTCTGCACAAGGAGGATTATATTAAAATCGTAACAGTGGACGATAAAGTATATGAAGGATATATTATTCAGTGTGATATGCCGCGCGGGAAGTTTGTTTTCAGAAATTCTGATAATTCTGCAGTATTTTCTGTTAAAACAGATACGTTTGAGCCAGGTGATTTTATTGTTATAGATGGTAATTTGTGCAAGGTTATGGATTATTTGGCAGGTAAATTGCGTGCTCTATCTCCGAACGGCATTGTTGAAGAAGTAGAGGCGGTAAAAAAGCAAACGCGTAAGGGTAAACAAATACAAACTATTGATAAATATGAAAAACGCAGTAAGCAGAAAACAATAAACATAGGTACGGTTAAGAATCTGCAAAAATTTCAGATTGGCGTGTTAGGCGACATGTCAGAGGTAAAATCTGGGCATCGTGCACCTGTTTGTGCTATAAAATTGCAATCAGAAAAAAGAAAAGGAAGGAAACAGCCAAAAAGGAATAAAAATGGGTTGGCGAATCCTTCAACTAACGAAACCATGTAAATTATCAGTAAAGCAAAAGCAATTATTTTATGAATCAGATGATACCAAAATAACGATTCCGATAGAGGATTTATCGGCCGTTGTTTTGGAGACTGGATTTGTGCAACTAACAGGGCATGTTTTGGCAGAGTTTGCTACAAATGATGTAGTTCTGATTACGTGTGATGCGTACCATTTACCATCGGGAACGTTTTTCCCATTTCATGATAACTCACGTTATTCAGAAGTGGCACATATTCAAATTTCTGCCAGTGAACCATTAAAAAAGCGCGTTTGGCAATCGGTGGTACAACAAAAGATTCTAAATCAATCTGCCGTATTGTGCGCATTAGGAATAGATAATGTGCTAAGTGAAATAGTCAAGCGAGTGCAAAGCGGTGATAGTGATAATCGCGAAGCTCACGCGGCGCAATTATATTGGCGGTTACTATTTGGAGATTTTACGCGTCGCGATGATGCGAATATTATAAATAAGGCTTTAAATTATGGTTATGCCATTGTGCGTGGCTGTATGGCACGCAACATTGTTGCGTCGGGATTGTTGCCTTGTTTTGGTATTCATCATGATAATCAATTAAATCAGTTTAATCTGGTTGATGATATGATGGAGCCATTGCGTCCATTTGTAGATTATTGTGTAGCGAAGTTAGATTTATCCGAGTGTTCGGATTTAACGCCAAAATTAAAAAGCAAACTAATATCAGTATTGTTGTGTAATGCAAATATGAATGGTGAGGCCATATCATTACTTAAATGTGTGGAAATAATGTCGGCATCATTGGCCAAGACATTAAGACAAAAGGATTATCGTTTATTATCTTTGCCTGTATTTGATTTTTCTATGTTGGATGTGGGAGATTTTAAGTAATGGCGCAATATGGGGAACGATTTATGAGAATGATAGTATTTTTTGATTTACCAACACTAACAAAACAAGATAGAAAGCGAGCATCTAAATTCCGTAACGCTTTATTAAAGGATGGATACTATATGATGCAATTGTCTGTTTATTCCAGAATTTGTAAGGGTATGGCACAGGTTGAAAAACATGTCGGACGCCTAAAATGCTTGATTCCGCCAAGCGGAAGTGTTAGGCTAATGACAGTAACAGAAAAGCAGTTCGCTGATATGGAAATATTGGTTGGCGAATCGAAAAAACAAGAAAAAATAGGTGCAAAGCAGCTTGTTATGTTCTAGTTTTTCTTTAAATAATTGCGAAATAACCCGCTATATTCAGCGGGTTATTTCGTTTGTATTATATCAATGCCAATTAGGAAAGCAATCTACAACGATAAAGCCAATGCCAAAGAATCAATTGATATTATATCAATGCCAATTAGGAAAGCAATCTACAACAGTATCAGCGTACATAGACGAACAACATAAATTATATCAATGCCAATTAGGAAAGCAATCTACAACCTATTTTTATTATAGAAACCATTAACAGCTATTATATCAATGCCAATTAGGAAAGCAATCTACAACGTTGAATCGTGAGATATTTACTACTGGTCAATTATATCAATGCCGATTAGGAAAGCAATCTACAACTAAAGGTTGTTTTTTATCGGCCATCGCCGAGTTGTATCAAAATTGAGTTTAATTTTTGTGCTTTATCTGATGCGTTTTGAAAGTAAGGTTGCACGAAAATCATTATTCAGGACCACGCTGTCCGCAAACCAGCTGGCGCTGCGCAGTACACAGTAGCTCTGTGCGCCGCAATTTTCAACGCCAATCCATGCAGGAGACCATAGTTCTAGCCGGCCCCTGGATTTGTTGCGTACTATCAGGTTTCCAACTGTTGCGGTTCCCGTAGCGCAATGTTTTACATTATGTGCCCATTTTTCATAGCCGGGGAAGTCGCGTTTGCTAACTATTAGTGTTATATTTGCAACCAGTTCATATTTCTTTGAAAATTGCGGTATTGTTTCCAAGGCTTGTTTAAGTTTTTTTGCGGTTGCTGTATCAACCTCTTGATCCATAATGAAACATCCGTTATAGAAATTACGGTTCCATTTTTCCGTGTCATGATTGTAGTATACAACATTGTTATACAGGTCGCCCAATATACGATGACAAGATTCTGGCGTCAGCTGTTCTTTTTCGGTTTTTTTATATCGCGCCAGTATTTCTTTTATTTTCTTAATATTTTGGTCGGCATTATCTGTGTATTTGTCTAATAAATTAAAATCATGTTGCGATATTATATAATCGGTGTACTTGGCAATGTTTTGCGTATTTTTCTGATGCATAACAATTTCTTTTATAAGGTTGACAAAAATTATAGTTGTGATTGTGGTTTGTGTCAACTTTTTATTCATGGGAAATACATTATTTCGATAAAAAATCCGGTCCTGGTGGACCGGATTTTGCCTTCTCATCTCTTTAAAGAGTATTACATATTTTATGAATAAAATCCAGTGCTATTTTTAAGTAAGGGTATTTATTCTTGAATATAGAAGCTTGAATTTTTATTAAAAAATGTAATAATTATGAGACGACAATAATCCTAGTACTTAAAGCATTCAGGAGAGAGAAAATGCCCAAGGTAAAAAAACAGAATACAAAATCTGAAACAACGCCCGCTGATGCGACAAAAAAGCGGCGGCGTGTTGTGTATATTGTTGCCGCCGTTGCCACATTGTGTGCCGGCGCGGTTGTGTTAAAGCATGTTTTGACATCGGGGCCATTTATGTATGCGGGTACGCTTGAAACGACCAAGGTTACACTGGCGGCGCGCGTGGCGTCTGATATTTCCGATGTGTTTGTATCTGAGGGCGACTATGTCATTCGGGGCCAGCGCCTGATGGAGCTTAGCTGTGATACATACAAAATTCTGGCGACGCAGATAGATAATGATTATGGGCGTGCCCAGGCATTGTCAGAACGCGGACACATGTCCCAGGCGGAATTTGACGTGCTTAGCCGGAACAAGCAAGACAATGACTTGAAATTGCAGTGGTGTCGCATTACGGCGCCAATTGATGGAATTATAACAACCAAGTTTCGTGAGCCGGGAGAGGTTGTGGCACCCGGAACGGTGTTGATATCACTGGCAAATCCGTATGAAATATGGGCTTATTTTTATGTTCCGTATACAATGTTGCACAAGCTGCATGTGGGGCAGATTGTTACAGGCATTTTGCCGGAGGCCGATGATAAACAGTTTCAAGGCAAGATAGTTAAAATCAGCGAAGAGGCCGAGTTTACCCCGAAAAACGTTCAAACACGCGAAGAGCGCACGCGTCTGGTATACGGGGTAAAGGTGCAGTTTGAAAATTCTGATTTGACGTTAAAATCAGGCATGACAATTGAAAGTGCGTTGGTCGATGAATAAAGTCGAGATAAATATTTCCAACGTATCGAAAAAGTTCAAGGCGGTATCCGCGCTGGACAATGTTTCCATGCGTTTTGAAACAGGAAAGCTGTATGGCATAATTGGTCCGGCCGGTGCGGGCAAGACCACGTTGTTTCGATTGATGCTGCGTCTGATGCAGCCCGCGGCGGGTAATATAGAATACCGCGCGGATGGGCGTGTAATAAGCTTTTCGGATTTTTCAGAAAACATAGCATATATGCCGCAAAGCCAGAGTCTGTATGCAGATTTGTCTATAAACGAACATCTGGATTTTTTTAAAAAGCTGTATGGAATAGGTGATTCGGAGTATGCGCAAAAAAAGCAAGAGCTGGTGCATTTGGCGCGACTGGAAAAATTTTTACATCGTCCGGCGGGGCACCTTTCTGGTGGGATGTACAAGAAACTGGGGCTGATGTGTGCACTGTTGCGATCGCCAAGGGTTATGCTGCTGGATGAGCCGACCAATGGGGTCGACCCAATCAGTCGGCGCGAGTTTTGGGGCCTGTTGCATGAATCGCTGGCGCAAGGAATTTTAGTGATTATGACCACCGCATACATGGACGAGGCCGAACGCTGTAGCGAGGTTGTTTTGATGGAGGAGGGACGCGTCCTGGCCAGCGGCGAGCCGCGTGATTTGCTGACTCGGTATGGTTGTTCAAATTTTGACGAATTCTTTTTGAAACGCGGGGGTGAAAAATGACCGCCCCAATTGTTGATGTTCGTAATTTGTCGGTTATATTTGGTGATTTTTATGCCGTTCGCGATGTTTCTTTTCGCGTGGCGCCGGGGGAAATATTTGGATTTCTGGGCGCCAACGGTGCCGGCAAGACAACCACAATACGTGTGTTGTGTGGTTTGCTGCCCGGCAGTCGCGGGGATGTGATAATTGATGGCGAACACTTTACCGCCGGCCGTGAAAATATAATAAAGCAAAAGGTCGGTTATATGTCACAGCGTTTTACGTTGTATGACGGGCTGTCGGTAAAAGAAAATTTTGATTTTGCGGCCGCACTGCGCGGACTGTCGCGCCAGGAATATCTGGCAAACAGAGAGCGCCTGTTGCGCTTTATCGGTTTTAAGGAAAGCCTGGCAACAGTGGTAAAGAATTTGCCCGGCGGAATAAAGCAAGAGGTGGCACTGTGCGTGTCGCTGTTGCACAATCCAAAGATTGTCTTTCTGGACGAACCCACCGCAGGTGTCGCACCGGTGTCGCGCAATCGTTTTTGGCGGTTGATAAAAGATTTGGCCGCAGATGGAAAAACGGTTTTTGTTACGACCCATTACATGGACGAGGCGGAAAACTGTAACCGTATTGCGCTGATGCGGGCGGGGGAACTGATTGCGGTAGACTCGCCGGAAAACCTTAAGCGTCAGACATTCGGGGATTCGCTGTATAACTTTACGCCGCGCGGCCGTGTGACATCAATTGTGGCGGATTCCGATATGGACATATGCGAGCCGTACGGGCGGCACTGGCACGTAAAGTTCAAAGATGGCGTCAATGTCACGGCCGCGCTAAAGAAATACAAGGCTGATTTTGAAATTGAAAAAATACAGCCGTCACTGGAGGATGTTTTTATCCGCCTGGTAGAGGGGCAGAACCGATGAAGATGTTTTCAATGCGCCGCATGGGTGCAATATTTTCAAAAGAGTTCAAGCATATATTTCGTGACCCGTTTACGCTGTTGATGGCGCTGATGTTGCCGCTGGCAATTGTGCTGATACTGGGTAATTCCATAGAGTTCAATGTAAAGTCTATAAACATGGCATATCATGACGCGGACAGAACGGAAAGTTCGCGTAAGCTGATGGAAACGTTTGCCAGCTCGAATTATTTCAGGCCGTTTACCATAGAAAGTCCAGAAGACGGCTTTTCCAACATTGTCGACGAACGGGCGCGCGTTATGGTGTCTGTTGCGCCGAATTTCGAAAAAGATGTTTTGGGCGGCGGTACCGGACATGTTCAGATTTTGCTGGATGGGGCGGACAACTCTTCGGTTATGGCGGTTGTAAACTATTTGAATACAATAAACAGAAACGCCTATTTTAAAATAATGGACATGCCGCGCGATATGGCAACGGAAAGCCTGTCTTTTAAGACGCGGTATATGTTTAACCCGGAATTAAATTCAAGATGGTTTTCGGTGCCGGGGCTGTCGGCGGTTATTATTGCGCTGGTTGCGATTATGCTGACAACGCTTACCATATGTCGCGAGTGGGAGCGAGGCTCGATGGAAATGCTGTTGTCTACGCCTGCGACATCGCTGGAGATTATACTGGGCAAGGTGCTGCCGTATGCCATTTTAAGCTTTGTCGGATTTATTTTGGTGTTTATTGTTGCTCGCGTGGTATTCGGTGTTCCGTTTGCGGGCCACTATTTGACTCTTGTTTTGGGGACACTGTTGTTTATATTGGGGTATTTGGCCATAGGCCTGTTTATATCAATATCCACACACAAGCAAGAAGTTGCAATTCAGTTCGCATGCATAATCGGTTTGTTGCCGACGGTTGTTCTGTCGGGTTTTGTGTTTCCGGTTGAATATATGAACCGCGGATACCAGCTGTTTTCGTCACTGTTTCCGGCCCGTTTTTACATGGATATAACGCGCGACCAGTTTCTAAAGGGCAGCTCTGTAATCGATTTATGGGTGCTGTTTGCCTTGTTGGGGTTGCAGGCGTTTGTTTTGCTGGTCGCATGTCTGGGGCGGTTCAAAAGGACGTTGGAATGAAAAAGTTAATAGGCTTTTTTAAGAAAGAGATAATCGGCCTGTTGCGCGATCCTGTGCTGTTGGTGGCGGTTATGGTCATGCCTGCGGTTCAGCTGGTCGTGCTTAGCGGGGCGATAACGCTGGAGGCTAAAAATCTGCGTCTGGCGGTGGATGTCGGGACACATGACGTAATGATGGAAAAGATTTACAATCATGCCATCGGCTCTGGCTGGTTTGTGCGGGCGCCCAATACAGACAAGGATGTTGTCGCCGCCGTGCAAAGCGGGCGTGCAGATGTTGCAATTGTTGCGCCCGATGGTGGTTTAACCCGGGCCGTTATGCGCGGCGAGGGCCAGGTTCAGATTTTAATAGATTCCATGAATATTTTAAAAGCCCAGAGCATAGAGGCATATCTGCACGGGGTGGTTGCGCATGCGGCGGCGGAAATGGGGTATGCGCTGCCTGCGTCGCCGATTGCGTTTGATTTGCGTATTTTATTCAATCCCCAGCTGGATACGAAATGGTTTATGGTTCCGTCGCTGATTGCCGTACTGGTTTTTATCGCGCTGTTGGTTTTGATAACGATTTCCATAGCCAAGGAAAAGGAAACCGGCACGATAGAAACACTGATTTCGTGTCCTGTGTCCAAGTACGACATAATTCTGGGCAAGGTTTTGCCGTATGTCATGGTTTCCTTTTTAATAATGCTCTCTATTTTGATAATAGGGCTTATTGTTTTCGGACTGCCGTTTGTTGGGTCGGGGTTGATGTTTGTGCTGGGGTTTTTAGTGTTTTGCATTCCGGGCAGTGCAATTGCAGTGTTGCTGGCAAACTTTACCAAGAACCAACAGCAGGCATTGCTGGGGATTGTAATTGTAGCGTTTTTGTCGCTGATGTTGTCCGGGGCGTTGATTCCTACGGAAAACATGCCCGCCGCGTTGCAATATATCAGTTATATAAACCCGCTGAGTCATTATTCTTATATGGTTCGCAGCATAATATTAAAAGGGCCCGACTGGTCGTATTTCGCCCAGCACTCGTTTATAATGATTATAGTTGGAATTTTGATTTGGGTTATCGCTATTAAAAAGTTTAAAACCACGCTATAGGAGAGGCAAGAAACATGAAGGGTATATTGTATTTTAATTTGGCGGTTGTATTGTCTGCGACACCGGCGGCGGCGGATGTTTATTCCGCATTGCAGGGTGTATATGACACCAGCCCCGTTATTTCAGAGGCGCGTGCGGCCGTTGGTGTTGCCGATAGCGAGCTGGCCGCGGCCCGGACTGAAACGAAGCCGTATTTGGGTATTTCTGCAAATGCCGGCGTGGCCCGGACTAAATTTTTTGACCAGACGTTTGATACGACGCCCACTGAAATCGGCGCAACATTTCAGCAAAACGTGTTTCAGGGCTTTTCCACAATGGCGAAAATAAAGGGGGCCAAGGGAATCGTTGCCGCCCGCCAGGCATCGCTGTATGCAACGCAACAGCAGGTTTTTCTGGATGCAATAAACGCATATATAAATGTTTTAAACGCAGACGAGGTTTGGAACCTGAAAAAGAACAACCAGCATGTTTTACAGGAATATTATGACCTGTGCCGTCAAAAGCAAGAGGTTGGTGTTTTAACCGCAACCGATGTCGCCCAGGCGTCGGCACGTCTTGAGGGGGCGAAATATCAAACCATCGACGCGCGTGCGGAATATGACAATGCGCTGGAAACTTTTCGTCGCATATACGGTTGTGCGGATGAAAAATATACAGAAATCAGCCTGAAAAAAGTTCAGCATTTATTCCCTGAATCAGTCCAGGCGGCCGAGGAATACGCAATGCGCAACCATCCTGTTATAATGGCGCTGAATGCGCAAGAGGCCGCCGCCCGGGAAAACATTACCGTTGCACGAAAATCGCGCTTGCCGTCAGTGGATATAAAAGCCTCTGCGATGCAGATAAACGATATTCCTGTTGCCGACAAACTGCGAGACGGCCGTGTAGGAATATATTTAAGCATGCCGCTTTACGACAAGGGCAATGCCGCCGCAAATGTGGAAAAAGTGCGATATACTGTTGCCGGAATCCAGGAGCAGGCAATTGATGCGCGCCGAACAATTGTAGAGCGCCTGCGCCAGGCATGGAATATGTACGATTCCCAGACATATGCAATAAACGCCGCCCAGGCCGCGGTCAGTGCTAACCAGCTGGCGCTGGATGGCACCCGCGAAGAACAGGCACGCGGTCGGCGAACGGTTCTGGATGTGCTGAATGCAGAACAGGAGTTGCTAAATTCTCGCGTGTCGCTGACACGTGCGCGTCATGGAAAGGTGGCCGCTTATTTTGCTGTTTTGGCGGCGACCGGAAAGCTTAGCCCAGAGAACCTGGGGCTGAAGATAAGCGACGGGCAATAGGCTTTGACATGAGCCGGGACGAAATACAGCGCTTTTTGGTGGAATGCTTTCCGGGCGAGGAAATAAATTTTGCAGGCTGTGGTACTGATTCAATGGCGTTTAAGGTTGGGGGCAATATATGTCGGTTCCCACATAAAAGCGTTGATGTTTATGCGGCAGAGGCGGCGGTTGTGGATGCCGTGCGTCATGGTGTTAGTGTTCCCATTCCGCGTATAGATATTGTTTCTGTGGGCGGGCATGAATTTGCCGTACACAAAATGATAACCGGCGGAAAATGGTCTTGGCACAAATATTCATGGGCGCCGCGTCGCCAGCGGAATTTGGCACGCTCGTACGCGCAATTCTTGGGAGAGTTGCATGCTCTGGATACCGGCACGCTGGTACGGCGTGTGCCAACATTGAGTGATACGGTGCCGTATTGTGACTGGGGCGAGATTTCACAATGGCTGGGACGTTTTATGACGCCGGGCCAGATGCGATGCTTTGCCCGAAACTATAGGCGCATTGTTAATGCGCCGGTGGATGCGGATGACATGGTGTTTGTGCATATGGGGATGAAGGGCGCTAATTCCGTGGTGGACCAAGAGGGCAATATCTGCGGTGTGTTTGATTTTTGCAACGGTGGTATTTATGAACGCTGGCGTGATTTTGTGCTACCGTATTTGGGGCGTAATGGGCGCTTGTTTCGCAGTATCTTACGCGAATATTATTCCAGAACGGGGCGGCGTCCGAATTCGGGCCGTATTGCAGACCTGGCGGCGATAGAGTTTTTATGGCGTCGCCGATTGTATGTAAACGGCGTTTTTGCGCCGCGCAGCGACCATTTTATAAAAAAGAATCTGGCGGTTGCGCTGGCGCGTTTTCACAGGTTGCCAAAACCGTTGTACTGGCTGATATATGCCCGAATGTCGATGTATCAAAAAAAACGTCGCGGAATAAACGCCTAAGGGGTGTCGGCAATAAATATGATAAAATTATAACAAAAAACAGGAGGGCCAAATGGCAAGAGAAAAACCAAAGCAAAAAAATAAATCATCCACGCAATCAGAGCGTCGTACGCGTAATCCGATGTTTGCGTATATTCAAAATTTGTATAACCGCAGTGCGCCGCTGTTGATATGCGAGGCGGCATTGCTGGGGTTTGCCGCTATTTTAATCGTATTTCGTCCGATTGCAATGTTGTCGATGATGACATTTATTGTTGGGGTGGCGCTTATCCTGTTCGGGCTGTATCGCACGATTGCCGGATTTATGGTGTCACGTGCGCCCGGTGGTGGCTGGATAGATGTTATATTCGGTTTGGTAAACATTATTTTGGGTGTTTTGTTCTGTGCATACCCGGTTGATTCATTTATGGGTGTGGTGTATGTGTTTATTGCGCTGTTGCTGTTCAAGGCGATAAAGGCACTGATATTTGCAATAAATATGGCACGCGCCCGCGTGGGGCATTATGCAATGGATTTAACTGTTGCGGTGGTGCTGTTCTTGTTGGCGATTCTGCTGATGTTCTTTCCAATTGTTGGCGCAATTACAATGATATATACGCTGGCGATAATATTACTGTTGTATGCTGCGTCGGATATATATATGTTTATTGAGCTGGTGCATTTGAAAAACAAGATAAAAGAATAAAAAAACGACCCCAAAAAGGGGTCGTTTTTTATCTCTGTCCAGATTCAAATTCCATCAGTCTCTGTTTCTGAAACTGGATTTGTCGAAAAAGTCTTTCTTTATTATCAGTATCAGGTTTGATGCATTCCACAGCAACAGGCACATCGGTATCCATAACAACCAGGCCAAGCTGAAAATATATTCAGACTTTGTTGTCAGGCATGCCGCCTGGTGGCCCATATAACCGCATAAAAACCAGTCACCAAACATAGAATAGGCCAATATGAATAATCCCATAATGAACAGCAGTACCGCACCGCACCGTGACGTGTTACGAATAGTTGTAATTCCGGCAATTTCTTGTTCTTCGCGAACCTCTTTTTTTGCCTCTGTTTTTATTGTTTCGATTACTTCCAGGCTGATTTGGTCATAAAGTTCGTCTTTTACCTCATCCGGCAGATTCTCGGACAGCTTGTTTTTTGCCATGACGGGTTTCCAGTTATATTTTGATATTTCATCACGGACATAGCTGATTATCTGCTCAAAAGACTTGTTGTGCAGATTGGGATATTTTTGTACATATTCGCGGGTAATTGATTCCACGCCTTCGGGTGACGGCCAGCCGGTCGACGCCTTTACGCACAGTACGGCCAGTGGCGGTAATCCATACGCCAGGCAGTAATAATGTATGGCATCCAAAATGCGTGCGGAAATTTTGCTTAACTGGTGGTGTACGATGTATTCTTGCGGGATGCCGGAATGCTGGGCCAGTATTTTATATGTTATGTTCTTTTTATTGCGTGCACAGTATACCAGATAATTTAAAGCCTTGACCGCCGCCTGGTATGTGTCAATTTGGCCATAATATTGCTTTACGGGTTTTTCTTCGTTCAAGAAATTTATCAAACTTTTAAGTGCCATATTACGCCCCCTCCGTTTTATTATTGGCGCGCCCTGCAGGATTCGAACCTGCGACCTGCGGATTAGAAATCCGATGCTCTATCCAGCTGAGCTAAGGGCGCATGTCCTATATTGTATATTAAATTTTTGTCAATTTCAAGTATGTGCTTTATCTGCCGGAACTATTTTCAGGTCTTGTTTCTTAAAAATAGTTCTTGCGGGGTGTTTTTTTTGGGATTAGAATAAATTAACTCATGTGATTTCCCGTAGGACGCTGTCAAATTGTTGAACGTGTCGTATGGCAAAAGCCGGGTTGCTGTGTCGTTTCTTATTTTAAAGGAAAAAAGGAGAAAATAATGAAGAAAATTTTTGTTTTGCCCGTATTGTGTGGCGCACTGTTGGCTGGTTGCAACAGCAAGGATAACACTGTTGAAATTTTGGGCCAGAAATGCGAGAAAATCGCGGTTGGTGAACGTGGCGATTTCTTGGTAAAATGCCCGGTTGTTCCGGAATTGGATGCGGTTCGCAATGCGGACAAGAACGCGATGTTCCTGTCGGTTACCCCGAGCGAAGAAATCCTGGCGGATGTTGAAAATGTTTATATCGACGTTGTTCCGGCAAACACTATTGAGGGTGTCGGTGGAACATGCTATCGCGTATTGGGTGTAAATCCGACCGTTGACGGCGAGGCTCTGTATGCAGTAGAGGTTTGCGAACAGCAGCAGTAATTCTGTAATCAAACTGTATTAAAAAAGGCCGCGTATGCGGCCTTTTTTTCAGCGTGGGCCCGAAATTCGGGCCCACGGGTGCGTCTTCTCAACTCCAGTGTATATTATTACAAATTTTATCTGAAATTTCTAATATTTTTTATACTTATTACACGAAAAGGTTCCTGTGTGAGATATGGCGGTGACAATGTTATAATAGAATTATAAAAAGGTGCGCTATATGAAAAAAATATTAAAGTTTATTTGTGCAATGTTTTTTGCGTTTCTGCCGGGCTTTTTCGGAATTATGTTCACGCCAAGTGGTGCGTCGGATGCATGGTATAATGCACTTAACAAATCTGTGATAACACCTGATGGCTGGATTTTTGGTGTCGCGTGGACTATTTTGTATGCGCTGTTGGGGCTGGCACTGTTTTTGATTATGAACACCGCCCGCAGTGGTTCCGGCAAGACACGGGCATATACTCTCTTTGGCGCCCAGATGATATTAAACGGATTGTGGACTTATTTGTTCTTTGGCGCACATTTGATAGGTGTCGCATTTGCGGTCAGCGTTGCATTGCTGGTGATTTCAATATGGATGATGCGGTCATTTTACTCTATCAACCGTGGCGCGTCATACATGGTTGTTCCATATATATTGTGGCTGGGGTTTGCCACGTACTTAAATGGTGTGATATTATATCTAAACTGACTTACAGTTTCAAAATTTTGAAATTCGGATCGCCTATGTTCAGGTATCGCAGCCCCAGTTCCTGGACATAGTCGGGGCTGTAATTCTGAATCAGTTCTATATGGCGGGCCAGGGTGTCCATCTTTTTCTGTTCCGTGGCCAGCTGTTGCTGTTCCGCATTCAAACGCCATATGTTCATTATGAATTTTTGGACGTTGACCTCGCCCCAAAAGATGCGAATAAACATAAATCCGGCAAATAGTGCGAACAAAACACCGATTTTGCCGCGAATGCTGCCCGACCATGCACGCCCGATAAAGCCAAATAAATTTTTGATTTTTTCCCACATGTTTGTCATTATATCATAAATGTTTACCAATAATCAAATTTTTGCAGCACCTCTGGCGGGCGTTACGGATCGGCCATTTCGACGCATTGTGCGCGAATTTGCACCCAACGCCCCGATTGTAACGGAAATGATTTCATGCCATTCGCTGGTTGGGGGACGCAAAAATTGTCTGCGTAATTTTGACAGATATGATGAAGAAGGACCCGTCGGTGCCCAAATTTTTGGCGCGGATGCCGGTCTGATGGCGGATGCGGCGCGAATTTTGCAGGATGCCGGCGCCAAATGGATTGATATAAATATGGGCTGTCCCGTGCCAAAGGTTGCCACGCGTGCCGGTGCGGGCGCCTTTTTGATGCGCGACCATCGTCTGGCCGGGGATATTATGCGTGCGGTTGTAAATGCGGTGCAGATTCCTGTTTCTATAAAAACGCGCCTGGGGTGGGATGATGCGCATCGCGACTGGCGCGATATGATAAATGTTGCCGCCGACTGCGGGGTTAAATTTGTTGCATTGCACGGGCGTACGCGGGCCCAGTTGTATCTGGGACCCGCGGTGCTGCCGGATGTTCACGGGTGTCCTCTGCCGGTTATTGCAAATGGAGACATACGATGCGCTGATGATTTAAGCCGTGCGTCCGAACTGGGCTATGCGGGGGCCATGATTGGGCGTGCAATGCTGGGGCGGCCCTGGATTATAGGGACCATTGGGGGTGGTGCGGCGCCAACAAATGTCGGCAATATCGTGCGTCGTCATTTAGAATATTCACTGGAATATTATGGTGCAAAAACAGCGGTGCCAATGTTTAGAAAGCATGTTGCATGGTATAGCGCAGGGATGCCAAATTCTGCCGAATTTCGTATCCGGGTGAATGGTATAATAGACCCAGACGAACTGCGGGTGGCAATTGATGAATTTTGGGGTTGCGATTTGGACATATAGATTCTATTATAAAAACAATCAGCAGGGGAATTAATCAACATGAATGAAAATATTGTAAATGATACAGAAGTACAAAATGTGGAAATGACCGCGGGGGAAATGTTGCGCAACGCCCGTACGACGGGGCGTCGCAAGCGTGAGATTCCGACAATTGCCAAACAATTATGCATCCGGGAAGAGTTTTTGCAGGCGTTAGAGGACGGTGATTATTCAGTAATCCCCGAACCTGTTTATATTTTGGGATTTGCCAGAAATTATGCGATGGAGCTGGGGCTGAATCCGGATGATGTTGTCGCCAAGATAAAGCGTGAGATGGGGATGGCAACAGAATGTGCGGCGGATGCCGATGCGGCCGATTCTGGCTCTTGTGGTACGGGCGGGGTTCCCGGCGGGATTGTTGCGCGTGCGGCGATATTTGTACGCAAAAAATGGAAATGGTTTGCCGGTGCGGCGGTATTGCTGGGGGCGCTGGTTGTCGGGATTGTTATACTGGTTGCGTCGGGTCGCGGCGATGATGCGGCACAAACCCCGGATGTAGTGGTGGCGGAAACAGTTCAGGCCGTATCGGAGCCGGCGTATTCCAAAACCGTACGTGAGCGTTTTGGAACAGAAAACAGGGCGAATGCGCGTGTTATCCTGCAGGCGGCCCAGGAATCGTGGGTAAAGGTTGAAGATGCACGCGGCAATACTGTTTTCAGTCGCGTTCTGGTCCCGGGCGATGTTTATTATGTTCCGGCGGCGGCGAATCACAAGGCAACGTTTGGCAACGCCGGTGGCATTGATATCTGGGTTGATGGTGTTGCGGCGGAAAAGGCCGGGCCTGCACATACAAGACAGTCGGGCATATCGTTGAATCCGGAAAGCTTAAAGCCGGCGGCAAAATCTGCGCCGGATACAGAAACGGCGGAATAAAACAATCCCCCAATATGGGGGATTTTTAATTAACCCCCAAAATGTGCCGTGAATAAATACCGGCTGTTGTATATAAGAAAAATTGCCCTTTTCCTTGAAATTTTGAATATTTCAGCTATATTTTAAGATACTATGGCAAATATGATAAAAATTCGCGGCGCACGCGAAAATAATCTTAAAAATATTGATTTAGACCTGCCAAAAAACAAACTGGTGGTCTTTACGGGCGTTTCCGGGTCGGGGAAATCGTCGCTGGCGTTTAATACCATTTACGCAGAGGGCCAGCGCAGATATGTCGAATCCCTGTCTTCGTATGCGCGCCAGTTTTTGGATATGCAAAAAAAGCCAGATGTCGATTTAATAGAAGGCTTGGCGCCGGCGATATCAATTGAACAGAAAACCACATCAAAAAATCCGCGCTCTACCGTTGGAACGGTTACAGAAATTTATGATTATTTGCGATTGCTGTGGGCGCGTATCGGTGTGCCGCATTCGCCGGTGACGGGTTTGCCTATTAAGTCACAGTCAATATCTGAAATGGTTGACTGGACCATGAAAATACCAGCCGGGACCAAGATATTTGTTATGGCGCCGCTGGTTCGTGACCGCAAGGGCGAATATCGCAAGGAAATTGCGTTTCTTATAAAGCAGGGCTATAGTCGGGCAATTATTGATGGCGAACTATATGACTTATCCGCGGTGGGGCCTCTGGACAAGAATAAAAAGCATAATATTCTGGTAATTGTAGACCGCCTGGTCATGCCATCCGCATCAGATGACACTGAAGAGTTTCGTTCGCGCCTGTATGCCTCGTTTGAGGGGGCGTTGCGTCTGGTTCCGGGATCTGTGCTGGTGCGGCGCCTGGATACCGACGAAGACATTTTATATTCTCAAAATTACGCATGTCCGGTCAGTGGTTTTACCGTACCCAAGATAGAACCGCGCCTGTTTTCGTTTAACGCGCCCGCGGGTGCGTGTCAGTCGTGCGACGGACTGGGGGTACAGCTGAAAATGTCGCCAGATTTGGTAATTCCGGATCCGTCTAAATCTATTTTGGATGGTGCAATTGCGCCGTGGTCGCGCGGTGGCATGCTTAGCCAGTTTGAGCATCTGCTGAGTGCTTTGCATAAAAAATACAAGATTCCGATGACGCGGCCATGGCATGCATTGACCGAGGAGCAAAAAGACCTGATTCTGTACGGCAGCGGGGATGAGCCGATAAAAATAAACTGGAACGGTTTCGTGTATGAAAAGCCTTATGAGGGCGTTATTCCAAATATTGAACGACGCTGGCGCGAATCGGATTCAGAGGCGATGCGTACCGAATTGGCAAAATATCAGTCAGAAAAGCCATGCCCGATGTGTCATGGAAAACGTTTGAACATTCAGGCACTGTGCGTAAAAATCAACGGTGCAGACATTATGGATGTATGCGAAATGTCCGTCGAAGACGCATTGCGCTGGTTTAATGATTTGCCAGGTCATCTGACACAAAAAGAAAATGATATCGGCCGCATTGTTCTGCGCGAAATTACCAGTCGTCTGCAGTTCTTAAAGAATGTCGGGCTGGGGTATCTGACAATGTCGCGCATGGCCGGAACACTGTCCGGTGGCGAGGCCCAGCGAATACGTCTGGCGTCGCAGATAGGCAGTGGGTTGTCGGGCGTATTATATGTTTTGGACGAGCCGTCCATCGGTCTGCATCAAAGCGATAACGACAAACTGTTGGAAACGCTGAAAATGTTGCGTGACAAGGATAATACGGTAATTGTTGTAGAGCATGACGAGGATGCCATGCGTGCCGCTGATTATCTGGTGGATATCGGGCGTGCGGCGGGTGTCAACGGCGGACGCGTTGTTGCGTGCGGTACGCCGGCCCAGGTTATTAAAAATCCGGATTCCCTTACGGGGCAATACCTGTCGGGTAAAAAGAAGATAGATGTGCCGAAAAAACGGCGTACTGGGAACGGCGGTGTGATTTCCGTTCACGGTGCGCGCGGCCATAACCTAAAGAATATCGATGTGGAATTTCCGCTGGGGAAATTTATTGCGTTGACGGGTGTGTCCGGGTCCGGAAAATCAACGCTGCTTTTGGGGACGCTGTATCCGGCGCTGATGCGTGCGCTGTATAACTCTAAGATGGAGACGGCGGCACACGATATTATTCGCGGAATGGAAAACGTGGACAAGGTTGTAGACATAGACCAGTCGCCAATCGGACGTACGCCGCGCAGTAATCCCGCGACATATACTGGGGTGTTCTCAAACATTCGTGATTTTTTTGCCGGTCTGCCAGAGGCTAAGACGCGCGGATATACATCCGGCCGATTCTCTTTTAACGTTAAGGGCGGCCGGTGCGAGGCCTGTCAGGGCGACGGCCAGATAAAGATAGAGATGAATTTCCTGGCAGATGTGTATGTAGAGTGTGACAAATGCCATGGCGCACGCTATAACGAGGAAACGCTGGCGGTAAAGTATAAGGGAAAATCGATTGCAGATGTGCTGAACATGACTGTAGACGAAGCATATCGGTTCTTTATAAATGTTCCCCAGATTGCGCGAAAACTGGAGCTACTGAAACGGGTTGGTTTGGATTATATCAAACTGGGGCAGAGTTCGCTGGACCTGTCGGGCGGCGAGGCCCAACGTATAAAGCTGTCAAAGGAATTGGCGGCGCGTAGCACTGGGCAGACGCTTTATATCCTGGACGAGCCGACAACAGGTCTGCATTTCGAGGATATCAAGATGCTGTTGTCTGTTCTGCATGAATTGGTAGAGCAGGGAAATACAGTCATTGTAATTGAACATAATCTGGAGGTTATAAAAACCGCAGACTGGATAATTGATTTGGGGCCGGCTGGCGGTGCTGGCGGTGGTCGTGTTATTGCCACTGGCACGCCCGAGCAAGTTGCCGCAACAGACGCGTCATCCACGGGACGGTATTTGAAAAAGTATCTGCCCGCGCCGCGAACGGTTAAATCAAGAGTTTTAAAAAAGGAGAAAGCATAATGTTTGGTTTTGGAAAAAAGAAAGAAACGGCTACAAACGGTGCCATGCCGTCAATTGACGATGCAAAAATCCCCAGCGGGATGAAGGAAACAGCCGCACGTATGATGTCGGGTGAGTTTAACCTGAATGATATGCTGGCGCAGTTAAAGCAGATTAAAAAAATTGGTAATTTCAGCGGCCTGCTTAAAATGGTGCCGGGCATGTCCGGGGCGGTGTCTGCAATGAAGGAAAAGATAAAGGACGGCAGTGTTGATGCCCAGATAAAAATTTTGGAGGCCATGACGCCCGAAGAGCGCGCCAATCCGGAGAAAATTTTTGCAAATGCAAAAACGCGTATTGCTGAAACGGCCGGGTGCACCGTGCGTGATGTTGAACATATTATCAAACAGCATGCAAAGATGAAACAGCAGATGGCAATGATTCAGCGCATGGGCGGAATGGAGGCCGTAATGCAAAAAATGCAGGCGGCCCAGGGTGCTGGTGGTGTTCCTGGTGCGCCGATTGGTGTAAAATAATATGAAGATATTAAACAAAAAAATTGCGTCGAAAAAGTCATCTGTTGCCTGGCTGCAGCGCCAGGCGGCGGATCCGTATGTCGCCCGTGCCCAGCGTGACGGGTATCGCGCGCGCGCGGCATACAAATTGATAGAAATGAACGAAAAATTTCATTTCTTAAAAAATGGCCAGGTTGTTGTTGACCTGGGGGCGGCGCCGGGTTCATGGACACAGTATGTAACGCGTGAATTTCCGCGTAGCAAGGTTTTTGCTATGGACCTGTTAGAGATAAAGCCTATTCCCGGCGTAGAATTCTATCAGGGCGACTTTACAGAGGATGCGGCGCTGGGGTGGCTGGTTGAAAAATTAAATCTGTCCGCAGATGCCGCGGAAAACGGTACGGTGGATGTTGTAATGTCCGATATGGCACCCAATACGGTGGGGCATAAAAAAACCGACCATATCAGACAAATGGTGTTGCTGGAATATGCGTTTGATTTTGCGTTGCGCGCACTGAAGCCTGGCGGAACGTTTGTTGCAAAATCTTTTACAGGTGGCACTACAAACGAACTGTTAAAGCAGATAAAGGACAATTTTGACAAGGTTTATCATATAAAACCGCCATCATCTCGCAAGGATAGTGTTGAAATGTTTATTGTTGCAATGGGATTTCGTGGATGATGTTCGGCCGCTTTTATAGCGGCCATTTTTTATTTCTTGTTTTATCAACCGGTAATGTATATAATATCAAATGTCACAAAGTGTTTTTGTGATGGGGTGTGAAGACCTCTGCGTAAGCGTCGGAATATTAAGTCTGTGGTGTTTTGTATACATCGGACTTGGCCTTTCGATGACAAGTAATCTCCTGGCCTTGGTCAGGAGGGTTGCGAATATATTGAATAAGCACACGGTTCTTACGATTGTCTTCAACCTCCTGACCACCACAAAGCTGGTGGTTTATTCTTTGAAAAAAAGTGGGGGATTGAGCAATATGGTAAAAAGATATTTGGTGGCATGCATAATGTTGGGCGGGGTTTTGCATTGTATACCGGCCGCGGCATTGGTCCAGGGCCAGGCATGCCCCACGACCGGTTTTGGCAGTTGGTATGTATATCAATGCAATTGTGCAAATGATGGGCGTCACTGGATGTGTAATAACAGCCCAGATTATTTAGAGGTCAACGGGCAAACAACATGTTATATAACCAGGGCTGATGGTGGTGCAGATGATGAAGCGACCTGGATTTGCGCCAAAGAGCGTAACGGCAGTCCGTGTACCGTGTGTAAGTGTCCGCAATCAACCGGCTGGGAAGTGTATCCTGGGGATGAAACCAGTGTTGTAAAATATACGTATAATAATGTAAGTTCTTCCTATTTATGCGATTTTATATCAAGAAAAGAGGAATATGGCTGTAATGTCGGATATTATGAAGATGGGAGTAATTGGTGTGTTGATTGTCCGTCTTATGGCGGGATTTCCGGGACCAACGAAATTGGAACAACGGCTAAGGCTACATGCTATATCCCGCCCAATGTCACTGGTAACGACGGGGCCGGAACATTTACCTATGTGGCGAAATGTAACTGGTCGGGTTCATAAAAAAACGCCCAAAGGGGCGTTTTTTTTATTTTAATGATTCGGCCGCCGTGCGTGCCAGAATGTCACAACGCTCGTTCAGTTCTTCGCCGGCATGGCCCTTTACCCAGACCCAGTGAATTTTTGTTCGTGCCGACGCGGCGTCCAGTGCCTGCCACAGGTCCTGGTTCTTTACCGGCTTTTTATCCGCCGTGCGCCAGTTGTTGCGTTTCCAATTTTTCAGCCATGACTGCATGCCGTTTTTTACATACTGGCTGTCTGTGTGAATTTCCACCTCTGCGTGACGGTGTGCCGCCGTCAGTGCACGCAGTACCGCCATTAATTCCATGCGGTTGTTTGTTGTGTCGTTTTCGCAGCCGCAACGTTCGGCGGTATCTTTTCCGTTGGTTGCCACAAATGCCCAGCCGCCGGGGCCTGGGTTGCCAAGACAGCTGCCGTCGGTCCATATTTTTAACATTTTTTTCGTAATCCTTTTGTGATATAATATCATAAAATGATATACGATTCCAAAAAATTACAAGAAATGTCTCGCGCGGTGCGCAGTGCCGCGCTTGCGTCAATAATTTCCGCACGCAGTGGGCATGTCGGTATCGTCCTGGGGGCGGCCGATGTTGTCACGGATATATTTGCCAACCACCTGCGACGTGGGACGGACCGGTTTGTTTTATCCGCCGGTCATGGCAGCGCGTTGTTGTATGCGGTATTAAAACTGGCCGGGTATGCATTGCCGCCGCTTGAATCTTTTAGAAAGATTGGCGGTCTGCCGGGGCATCCGGAATTTGGTATTCCCGGGGTGTTTGCAACCACCGGGCCGCTGGGCCAGGGTATTGGTAATGCGGCCGGGTTGGCGCTGGCGGATAAAATGGGTAAGGGTGATGGGCGTGTATACTGTTTGTGCAGTGACGGTGATTTGATGGAGGGTGTCGCCCAAGAGGCGATTGCGTTCGCAGGCCGATACAGATTAAATAATTTGATTGTCGTATGGGATGATAACGGTATCAGTATCGACGGGGCGGCGCTGACGGATATGGATGTGCCAATGCGGATGGAGGCGGCCGGCTGGCACGTAATGTCCATAGACGGACACGATTTTGAACAGATTTCTGATGCCTTAGACGATGCGGCAAATTGTGATGGGCCGGTATTTATTCAGGCAAAAACAACACTTGGCCAGGGATCCAGTGTTGCCGGAACGCCCCGCGCGCATGGGCTCGGGGTTGATTTGGGGGAACTGGGGCGCCTGGCGGATGAATTGCATTCAGACAAGGGACTGGAACTGTGGGGCGAAGTGTCGTCGACATCGTCGCATGGTGACGATGTGGTTCCCGCATGGACAGTGCCTGATATGACGCCACTGAATATGACATGGGATGTTGGTGTGGATATTTCCACGCGCGAACTGTCGGGCATGTTTTTGGCGCGTCTGATGTCAAATGATAATTGTATTGTTTTGGGCAGTGCCGATTTAGGCGGCAGTACAAATGTAAAAAGTGATGCGACGCATGCGATAAATCCGGGCGAATTTACGGGCAACTATGTAAACTATGGTGTGCGCGAGCATGCGATGGGGGCGGTAATGAATGGTTTGGCCGCCGCCGGAATGCGCCCGATTGGTTCTACGTTTTTGGTTTTTTCAGATTATATGCGGCCATCGATTCGGCTGGCCGCGCTGTCCGGTCTGCCGGTAATTTACGTGTTTACGCACGACAGTATTGCTGTTGGCGAAGACGGGCCCACGCATCAGCCGATAGAACAGTTGCCGTCATTGCGGCTGATGCCTAATTTGAATGTGCTCAGACCGTGTAACGGGCCAGAGGTTGCGTTTTCATGGACGTATGCACTGTCGGATACGGCGCGTCCGTCTTGCATTGTTTTGTCGCGCCAGAAGGTATGGCAGATGTCGGTTCCCGAATCGGCGGATATGTCGCGTGGTGCGTATATTATAAAGCCGGCTGCATCGCGCCGCGTGCGCGCAACCTTAATCGCGACCGGGTCAGAGGTGCCGCTGGCCGCGGATGTTGCGGAAAAGCTGGGGGATGATGTACAGGTTGTTTCCATGCCGTGTGTTTCTATGTTTCGCGGGCAAAGTGACGAGTTTAAAAAAGAAATACTGCGCGGTTATGTTGTCGCAATAGAGGCGGCGGCCGGTGCACCGTGGTTTGAATTTGCAGACGCCGTTGTCGGTATCGATGAATTCGGCGCATCAGGCGACGGTGCCGCGGTGTATAAGCAGTGCGGGTTTGATGCGGATGCAATTGCACGGCAAATAAAGAAATATTTAAACAAATAGATGTCTCGTGCTGAATATGTTTTTAGATTATCGGATGGTAATGATATCCCGGTGTGTATTGCCACACGCCGGGGGTTGCGTAATATAACACTGCGGCCTAAGACGCATCCTGTTCGTGAAATACATATTTCCAAGCCGTGGCTGGTGCGTGATGCGGCGGCGCTTAATTTTTTGGAATCTAAGCGAAAGTGGATAGAGCGCACGTTTGCACGCGGTCCCGCAAAGGAATGCGTCGTGCCCGGAATGTGTCTAGAGTATTTAGGGCGCAGGGTAACTGTGTTGCATGATCCGGCGCAATATTCAAACTGTGTCAGTCAGGATGGAATGCGGCTGGTTATAGGTGGTGCGCCGGATATGTTTGAACGGCGCCTGTGCGATGTAATAAAAAAAGAGCTGATGTCCGAGATAAAGCGTATCATACACACCGCGCCGCGCGATGTTTGGCCGCGGCGAATCGCGCTGCGTGATACGACCAGTCGCTGGGGCAGCTGTTCGTCTACCGGTACGATGTCTTTTTCATGGCGGCTGGCGTTTGCGCCGCATGATGTGATGCGATATGTCGTTATGCATGAACTGGCGCATCGGCGGCATATGGATCATTCGGCCGAGTTTTGGGCAACGGTATCGGAATTGTATGGTTTCGGGGTAGAGCGGGCAAAACGCTGGCTGGTGGTTCATGGCGGCGAACTGCATAAATATTTTTAATAAACGTCATGGGGCGCCTGGTATTCTGGCGCCTTTTTTATTGCAAATTCAAAAATATTCGCTAAAATTAAATGCATGTTTATATGTGGTTTTAATTTTTATAACCCGCATCACGCCCGTCGGGCGTCTTATTAGCTATTGCATTCTTTTTATGATATAATTACCAACAGCAAAACCGCGGGTGCGCCCGCAAAAAAATATATAGGATTTTATTATGGACTTAAAGCCAACAAAACCATTGTCAGGATTTGTAGAACTGTTGCCGGCACAACAACGGTGTTTTGATGCATGTGCGGGGCGCATGCTGAACGTGTTGCGCGGGGCGGGATTTTCGGTTTTGGATCTGCCCGCGATAGAGCGGGCAGAGGTTCTGACCGACAAAGACAACTGGGAAGAAATAGAAACTCAGATGTTTCTGTTTCAAAAAGGCGATACCAAAATGGGATTGCGATATGATGGTACGGTGGGGTTGGCCCGATATGTTGCCGGGCATTTAAACGATTTGACATTCCCGTTTCGCGCGGCCCAGTTTTCTAAGCGATATCGTGGCGAACGTGCCCAGCGCGGTCGTTATCGCGAATTTTATCAGATGGATTTAGATATTTTGGGTATCAACAGTTTGTCTGTAAATTATGATGCAGAAATAATTCAGGTTATTTCCCGTGCATTGGATACGGTGCGGGAATTTATTGGGCCTGCGTGTGTGCATGTTGGCAGTCGTCCGTTCTGGGATGCGCTGTTTGAGTATCTGAAACTGACCGCGGACCAGAAAAAACAAGTCTTTGTATTAATTGATAAGAAAGACAAAATGGGGGACGAGGATTTCGCAGAAGGCCTGCATGATGCACTCGACAACGGGGAGGTGGAAGGCAGGATAAAATCCGTATTCTCAAATGGGTATGAGGGGTTTGTCGGTGCCTCGCCTGCATTGGATGCCGCAATTGCGGAACTGACCGGGTTTATGGAAACGTTGCGGGCAATTGGTGTTGAAAAGGCGGAACTGGACTTGTCCATTACGCGCGGACTGGCTTATTACACCGGGCTGGTGTTCGAGTTCAAACTGACTGAACACCCAGAGCTGGGGACGGCGGCGGGTGGCGGTCGTTATGCGGACTTGGCGGGGAATTTCAGCAAAACAAAAATAATCGGTGTTGGCGCCGCAATCGGTTTTTCGCGAATTTTCTGGGCGTTGCTGGAAAGTGGCAAGATAGATGTTACTCGTTTTTCGCGCCCTGTGGCGGTTGCGGTTTTGGTAATGGGCAATCAAAATGTTTCATATGCCATGCGCGTCGCAGATGATTTGCGTGCCGCCGGTATTGCAACAGTAACATATCTGGATACTGAAAAGAAATTCAAAAACCAGATAGAATATGCCGATAAAATTGCGGCACCATTCAGTGTCATTATTGGCGATGAAGAGGTGGGTAATAATTCCGTTGCACTAAAGGATATGACATCTGGGGGGCAACAACAGGTGTCTGTACAGGATTTAATAACAATTTTAAAGAAATAGTCATGATAATAGAACAGAAACTAAAAGATATTCAGGCGCGTGCCGAAGATATTGCTGCCCAGATGAATTCGGGCTCGGCTTCGGGCGAAGAACTGACGCGGCTGTCAAAAGAATATTCTCGTCTGGGGGAAATTTTGCCGCTGATTGACGAATATTTTCAGACAACGCGCGGCATAGCCGATGCGGGCGAGATGCTGCATGATGAAGAAATGCACGCTATCGCGGCAGAACAGCTGGCTGAGCTGAATCATGTTCTGCCTGAGATAGAGCGCAGATTGCAAATTGCGTTGTTGCCGCGTGACGATGCGGACGACAACAGTGTGATTATGGAAATTCGTGCAGGCGTCGGTGGCGAGGAATCGGCGCTGTTTGCGGGCGATTTATTTAACCAATACAAATCATATGCATTGCGCCAGGGATGGAAGGTGGAGGTTGTAGAAGAAAATGCCACATCCCTGCGCGGGTATAAGGAAATTATTTTTAAGATAGACGGCGCCGGTGCGTATGGCCGGATGAAGTTTGAATCCGGTATACATCGTGTTCAGCGAGTTCCCGAGACAGAGGCGGGCGGTCGTATTCATACCAGCGCGGCATCTGTCGCCGTAATGCCAGAGGCAAAAGATATTGATGTCGTGATTGATGACAAGGATATTCGTATAGATATCTTTCGTGCATCGGGTGCCGGCGGCCAGCACGTTAACAAAACCGATAGTGCGATACGCATTACGCATTTTCCGACAGGGATTGTAGTAACCTGTCAGAACGAGCGCTCACAGCTGCAAAATAAAATATCTGCAATGGCGGTGCTGCGGTCTAAATTGTATGAAAAACAGCGTATGGAGCAAATGAATGCATCGAATGCATCACGCAAATCAATGGTTGGCAGTGGTGATCGCAGTGAAAAAATTCGTACGTACAATTTCCCAGAGCAGCGTGTAACCGATCATAGAATTAAACTGACGCTGTACAAGCTGGATGACATTTTGGCCGGTGGTACCGGGCTTGATGAAATGATTGATGCGCTTATTGCGGCCGACCAGCTGGAACAATTGGCGGGAATGGAATGAATATTTATTTTTTGTGATTTATTAAAATAAGTATCGGGCCCCGGTTAAAACGGGGCCTTTTTATAGATCGCATAATATATTTATTTAAAGAATTTTCTGTTGGTTATATTTATGTCTTAAAGTTGTTCGTTATGAACGGGGAAGAGTGTCTTTTGGGGCTGTATTGTTTTTTAATTGGAATTTTTATGCGTTTTTGTGTATTATATAAAGTATGGAAAAATCCGATTTAAATTTTAAGCCCGACATGCCGATAGTTATGGTTGGTCTGATGGGTGCGGGCAAGACCAGTGTTGGGCGCGCATTGGCGCGGCGTCTGGGGGTGCCGTTTGTTGATTCTGATAAAGAGATAGAGGCGGCGGCCGGATGCAGTGTTGTTGATATCTTCGCCATGTATGGTGAAAAAGAGTTTCGGCGCGTAGAACAGCGGGTAATCGCCCGGTTGCTGGATACGCCGCCGTTGGTAAAGGTTATTTCGACGGGCGAAGGTGCGTTTATCACACCTGCGGTGCGCGAAATGCTGGCGGGCAGGGCGTTGACAATATGGTTAAAGGCAGAGCTGGAACTGCTTGTTAAAAGAACAAATTTTCGTGATACGCGCCCTCAGTTATTAAATGCGGATAGTAAAAAAATTTTAGCCCAGCTTATAGATGAGCGCTATAAAACATATGCCTTGGCGGATGTTATGGTGCAGACACGCGACGAGAGTTTGCGAAAAACGCTGGGGAAGGTGCTGGATGCAATTCAAAATCATGAAAACAAAAGGAAAAGCAATGGCAAAAAATAATTTGTTAAAGGATTTTCGCGCGTTTATAGAACGTGGAAATGCAATAGATATGGCTGTTGGTATAATTGTCGGCAGCGTTATGACCGGTGTTGTTAATTCGCTGGTAAAAGATATAATAATGCCACCAATAGGGTTGCTGATAGGCGGTGTTGATTTTTCACAATTGTTTATCGTTCTGCGTGGTGGCCAGGCCGGCGTTGTATATCCTACGATAGAGGCGGCGCAGGCGGCGGGCGCGACCACTATGAATGTCGGGGTGTTTATGAATTCCGTGGTCAGCTTTTTGATTACTATGTTTGCGATATTTTTGTTTGTCCGCGTGGTTAATAAAATGCGCAGTAAACAGCCGGTTACGGTTCGTGATTGTCCTTATTGTAAAACATCGATAAGCAAGGCGGCGACAAAATGTCCGAACTGTTGTTCGGCGGTTGTGCCGGAAGAAGTAGAGGCGCCAAAGGAAAGCGAATTGGTAAAAGGTATAAAGGGATTAAAGAAAGTTGCGGGCGGTAAGATCTCAAAAGCATCCAGGGTTGTAAAAAAATAAGCCTGTGCCATGCGCTATGGTTTCGCGGACGCCTGTGTGGCGTCCGCTTTTATGTTGTGGTGCTGTTTGGTTGTGAGGTGGCCGGGGTTGGGGCTGCTGGGGCGATTTTTTGTGGTCTTTATATTTGTTGCGGGGCGGTACACATAAAAGGCGCATAATGTATATTATGTATAGTTTTGTTTCGTGTGGTGGAGTAATGGGGTGTTTTATGATTTTTTGAATACTTGATGTGGGTGTGTTCTTGCGTGATTTGTAATGTTTTTTTGTCTGCTGATGTACGATTGTGGTTCTGGTTTGAATTATTTTATTTTTTTGTTGTTATGTTATATTAATAATACTGTTTAGCTGTTTGTTTAAAGTTATTAAATGTTTATTGGTGTTTGTTTTGGTTTGTGTAGCCTGGCCAATGGTGTTTGTTTGTGGTTGAATATATTAATGTATTATATTAAAATATTAAATTAATTGATTGATTGTATTTTAATATAAAATATTTTTATATAGTCGCCCTATTTTTATTGTTTTTTAGAAAAAATGGCGGATTTCTGCGGTTTTTTGGTATTTTTATTACTTTGTTGCGTGGTTTGTATGTTTTTTAGACGGTTGTTTGGGTGTTTGTGGTGGGTTTGGCTTAGGTTCTATGGGTGTATGTAATATAAATATAAAATGTATAATCATATTAATATAAATAAGTATTAAAGTATATTATTTGGTATTTACTGTGTTTATAGTTGATTTTTGGTTTTTCTGGCCTTAATATCATATGGTAATGAGACTGGATGTGGCGCTGGTTGCGCAAAAAATTTATCCTACGCGTGCAAAGGCCCTGGCTGCGATAAAGGCGGGGTTGGTTTCCGTTAATGGAACTGTTGCTAAAAAGCCTAGTCTGGCGGTCGTGGAAACAGATTCATTGGTGGGGGGCGCGTTGCCGTATATTTCGGGGCGCGGCAGTTTGAAGCTGGAACATGCGCTTGATGTTTTTGGAATTAATCCGGCGGGCCTGGCGTGTCTGGACGTCGGGGCCAGTACGGGTGGCTTTACAGAGGTTTTGCTGTCCCGTGGTGCCCGGCGTGTTATTGCCGTTGACGTGGGAACTAATCAGATGGTGGCTGAATTGCGTGCGGATTCGCGTGTAATGTCGCTGGAACAGACAGATATTCGTGATTTAATCCCGCCAATGCCGGTTGATTTGGTTGTGATTGATGTTTCTTTTGTTTCGTTGGCTGATATTGTTGCGTGTTTGCCGCAATGGGGGGCAAAAAATGTTGTTGCGCTTATAAAGCCACAGTTTGAGGTCCCGCGTGCGGTTGCCGCCGCCGCGCATGGTGTAATAAAATCAGAACAATGGCACCAGTATTCGATAAATCGTGCGATAGAGGCATTTGCGCGTTGCGGATATGTATGTTCGATGACCGAGCAGTCCCCTGTTCGCGGCGGCAGTGGTAATATTGAGTATCTGGGGCATTTTGTATACCGCGGATAAATTGTATTTTTCCTTGAACGCGGTGTGTTTTGCGTATATTATTTTGCATACATTATATAAACCCAAGGATTAGAAAATGGCGGACGATATCAAAAAAATAGCAGAGCGTGATGCAAAATGGCAGGGACGCTGGGCGGCGGCCCGTGCATTTGTGCCAAAAAATGACGGGAAAAAGCCTAAATATTATAATTTGATAGAGTTCCCATTCCCCAGTGGTTCTGGGTTGCATGTGGGGCATATGCTGCCCTATACTGGCATGGATGTTATGGCGCGATTCCGCCGCGCCCAGGGGTATGATGTTTTATTTCCAATTGGGTATGATTCAATGGGGATTTCGTCTGAAAAATATGCGACAAAAATTGGAAAGCATCCCAGCGAATCTGTGGCGGAACTGATAAAGATTTTTGAGCGTGATATATCCGTAATGGGGTTGTCTTTTAATCCGGAATCAAAACTGGCAACATCCGACCCGGAGTTTATAAAGTGGACCCAGTGGATGTTTATTCAATTCTTTAAGGCGGGCCTGGCGTATAAGTCTGAGCTGCCGATGAACTGGTGTCCGAACTGTCGCACCAATCTTACCAACGAAGAGCTGGAAGATGGCAAGTGCGAGCGCTGTCATGGGCCCGTTGAAAAGAAGATGAAGATGCAATGGAATTTGGCCATTACCAAATATGCCGATAGGTTGATTGATGATTTGGCATTGGTTGATTTCCCGGCACGCGTAAAGACAGAGCAGATTAATTGGATTGGGCGCTCGGTCGGGGCTGATGTGGATTTTCGTGTCGGCGATGATATAATGACGGTGTACACCACGCGTGTTGATACTATATTCGGGGTTACTTTTTGTGTAATTGCGCCCGAGCATGCACTGGTTCAGAAATGGATTGCCGACGGTCGTGTGAAAAATGCGGATGCGGTTCGCGAATATATCGCCGCCGCCAAGGCAAAGTCTGAGATAGAGCGTACAGACATAACGCGTGAAAAAACGGGTGTGCGCCTGGACGGAATTGTTGCAACAAATCCATACAACGGTCGCGAGATTCCGGTATTTGTTGCGGATTACGTACTGGCGGATTACGGGTTTGGTGCGATTATGGCGGTGCCGGCGCATGATGGCCGCGACTGGGATTTTGCAAAGAAGTTCGGGCTGGATATAATTCCGGTTTTGGCCGGTGGCGATGCCGATGCGGTTTGGGAGGGCGACGGCCCGCATATCAATTCAGAATTTATGAATGGTATGAACAAGCACGATGCGATAGAGGCCGCAATCAAGTACGGCGCCGAAAAAGGAATTGCCCGCGCAACGAAAAAGTACAAGTTAAAAGACTGGGGATTTTCGCGCCAAATGTATTGGGGCGAGCCTATTCCGCTGGTTCACTGTGAAAAGTGCGGATGGGTTCCGGTGCCTGAATCCGAGCTGCCGCTGATGCAGCCGTTTATGTCTGACTACAGGCCAACTGATGAGGGCGAAAGCCCGCTGGCCCGTGCAACTGAATGGGTTAATGTGCCCTGCCCGTGCTGTGGTGCGCCGGCGCGGCGTGAAACAGATACGATGCCGCAATGGGCGGGGTCTTCGTGGTATTTTCTGCGCTATATAGATTCGAAAAATAACGATGAATTTTGCAATCGCGCATTAATGGATAAATGGATGCCGGTTGATCACTATAACGGCGGTATGGAGCATACAACGCGTCATCTGCTCTATTCCAGATTTTGGTACAAGGCGTTGGCCGACTTGGGGCTGGTTCCCGGAACGGAGCCATATAAAAAGCGCACCAGCAGTGGTCTGCTGATGGCCGAAGATGGCCGCAAGATGTCCAAATCATTGGGCAACATGGTGCCCAGCAGTGATGTTGTTGCGCGTGCGGGGGCGGATGCCTGTCGCATGACTATATTGTCCCTGGGGCCGTGGGACCAGAATGTGAACTGGTCCGAAGGAACATTGGCCGGGGTTCAGCGCTTTTTGCGCCGTGTGGAAAACATGGCGGGTAATTTAACGGATGATGTCATGACGCCGGAACAGGAGCGCCTGATGAATCAGTTGGTTTCCGATGTTACAGAGCGCATTGACGGCATGCGGTTTAATACGGCCATATCTGCGATGATGGAGTATTTAAATGCGTTTTCCGGGACGATGCCGCGCGCCGCGTACACCGCCCTGTTGCGGGTTTTGAATCCGTTCGCGCCGCATCTGACAGAAGAGATGTGGCAGCGGTTGGGTAACGAAGAAATGCTGGCGTTTTCGTCATGGCCAACGTTTGATGCGGGCAAGCTTGCAAAGACAGAAATGACACTGGTTGCGTCTGTAAATGGAAAGCGTGCGGCGGAATTTAAAATGCCGGTGGGTGCGCCAGAGGCGGATATAATATCCGCGGCACAAAATGCCGCCGGTGCAAAGCTGGCCGGGGCGGATATAATAAAGACGATTGTCGTTCCGAACCGAATGGTAAATTTTGTTGTGAAAAAATAAAAAAATCCCCCAACTGGGGGATTTTTACCATGGGCAAATATCTGCATACGTGCCGTTTCCCGATGTGTCGGAAAAGCTGAATCCTTTTGGTATATAGCATTCTTCCTGCTGGGTGGCGCCTGGGCCAGATGTTGTTCCAGGCGATGTGCATGCGGTGCATCCCGTGCATTGGGTTTTAAGGTTGTTTAATTTGGCGGTGCCGTAATAGCCCTGCCGACAGCGTGCCGTTATTGTTACAGAGCAATAATTGTTAACGCAGCCCTTGGTGCTGACCTTGTTGCATCCATTGCCCATATTGCTAACAGTTTCGCCCGAACATGTTGAAGGGGAGCATTCCATTGGGTTTGGCGGCTCGAATTCGCATGGCGGACAGCATGTTGCGCCGTAATTCAGGCATTTCGTATTGTCTGTTTCGAGGGTGCACTTTATGCATGTAATCCCCAGTGCCACTGCGTTTTGCGTTAACATAAGGGTTGCGCCGATTGTGGCGATTGTTATACCGGTTTTCATTTGTTCTTGTCTCCTGCTCTGTTCTTTCTGCGAACGAAAAAACCACCAAAACATTTGGTGGTCAGGAGGTTGAGAACAATCCTTAGAATTGTGCTGTTTATTCTATATACTCACAGCCCTCCTGACCCGGGCCAGGAGTTTGTTTATCGTCGTAATACTAAAACGGGCGCACAACGGCGCGCCTTAAGATTCTATTCCGACGCTAAGGCAGAGGTTCTCACACCTCATTCGCGGAACACCCGCGAACAAGATAAGTATAGCCTGTATGCGGTAAAAATACAAACGAAAAAATCCCGCCGTCGCGGGATTGTGATTTGATTAGGATATTTGCTCTATTCTGCGAATGCGTCGCTCTATGTTATCAAACGGGCTTTCCAGGAATGTCTGAACGCAAAGATATGCCATTTCGATATCTATATCGTCCGCCGCCAGTGCCAAAACATTTATGTCATCGTGAAAGCGATCATCACGTGCCTGTTCCGGGCGGTCGCATCGCGAGGCTCTCAGATTACGGTAACGGTTTGCCGCAATCATAACGCCGGCGCCCGTGCCGCATATTGCGATTCCGCGTGCGTTTTTATCGTCGCCGATTGCATCGGCCAGACGTTCGGCCACATCGGGATAGTCGGCGGAAACACCGGGGTCATCAACGCCCAGGTTTACAACCATGTATCCGGCCGCGGTCAGCATTTCAATCAAATATAGCTTCAGGCCAACCCCACGATGGTCGGCGGCAATATATACTTTTGAAACGGTTTTATTCATCCTTTTTGTCCTTTCTTTTTGCCAGTTTGCATTCCAGGCCGGTATTGCCGGTAATGTTTATGGTTCTGTATGACAGTGTGCCGGACATTTTAGCCGCGCTGAACATGTTGGCGGTGCTGACGGTTGCTGGCCCGTCCAGTTCGCCATGTAGGAACAAGTTTTCGGCTGTAATCCGCCCAACAACGCGTCCGCCGCGCCCTATTACAACCGTGTCTGCCGTTATGTTGCCGTGCACAATTCCGTGAATTTGAACAATATGGTCGGTCTTGATGTCGCCGGTCAGGCTGCATCCCGCACCGATAATTGTAGGTGAATTTTTTTCCAAAGAGTTAGTAAATGCCAGCATCTTTTATTCCTTTACAAATTTTGCCGGGTCGAATTGAGCGCCCTTGTATCTGATTTCGTAGTGCAGGTGTGGCCCCGTACTGCGTCCGGACGAACCGCCCAATCCCACAACCGTTCCCGGGCGGACCCAGTCGCCGCGCGACACTGTTATCTGGGACAGGTGCGCGTAAAGAGTTGTAAATCCAAGGCCGTGGTCTATTTCCACTGTTGTTCCGTATCCAACGCGTTCCCCGGCCGATACAACACGGCCCGGCGCCACCGCCATCAGTTCGGTTCCGATCTTGCCTGCGAAGTCAATGCCGCGGTGACGTTTTTGCTTGCCGTCAAACGGGTCTTTGCGCATGCCATAGTTGGATGTAATGCGCATTTGCTTTACCGGTGCGCCGATGGGCAGTATTGTATGCAGGCGTGCCAGACCATGCCACAATTCCAAATCATCGGCCAGTTTTTGATATTTTGGATCCAATGATTTGTCTATTTCCAGCGGGCTGAACGCGGCCCCGACCAGCGGGTTTGTATATTTGTTGGCTTTTGCGACCAGGGCGCGCTCGCTAAGGCCCAGTGTTGCAATCGTGGCGTTTATTTTCTTTAAATCGCGGCGTAATTCTTCTGTTTTGTCGGCGGCCAGGGCGCTGACCGTGTCAATTATTTCAGTGTCGGCCGCGACAACAGCCTGCATCGATTCCACAATTGCCGCATTGCGCTTTTTCAGCTCTTCATTTTCAGAGCGGGTCAATTCATATTCGGCCGACAGCTCAGATAATTTTGCATATTCCGGCGTATACTCGTCATCGGTAAAGATTTCAGATACGCGCGTGCGCAAAAAGTCCAGTTCGCCCCACGTTTTTAAGCGTGCGTTTATAAGGTTTTCTTTTTCTTCGTCGCTTAACTTTTTGGCGTTTAGTATTTTGTCATCGGTTACGTTCAAACTGCGCGTCAAATCGTTAAATTTTGCCAGATATACCTGTAAATCTGTCATTTGGCGGGCATGCTGGGCACGGGCCTGCTCCAGTTGCTGGGTGCGCTTTTGCAACAGCGGGCGGTGGTATATGAATACATATGTAGACCATGCGGCCCAAATGAACAGGCCTATTTTGCCGCAGAATTTGGTAAAGCGCCAAAAGCTGCTCTGCTTAAATGTATAAACGTTCCCGCGCGGGGTGTCCATTACCGTAAATTCGCGCGGTGGGAAAATACGTGAAATGATGCGCCAAATTGCCCGGAATGGCGATGTTATCAACGCCCAAAGAGATGTAAAATGTCTTGTAATAAAGTTTATCATTTCAACCAAGTGTAGACAATGCGGCATCAATAGTCAAGCCGTCGCGTAAAATGTCCGGGTTGTTCATTGGCATACCGTGATGAATAATTGTCGGGCCGCGGGTGCCGACGCGGCCGCGAATAATTACGCGTTCGGCCGTGTTTTTTGCCCCGAACAGTGGAAAAATCTCTATATCGCCACATTTTTGCGCCATTTGGGCAATAACGGTGGCGGCCGTCGCGGCGTCTGTTATTATCGCGAATGTTCCGCGGGGCCTGACCCGGGCCAGGCATTTTTTTGTCCACAGGTCTAAATCTGTATTGTGGTGGGCGTTGTGTCGTGCCGGTGTGCCTTTAAAATAAGGGGGATTGGTTATAACCAGGTCGAATGTGCTATCCGTGCGCCATTTTGTTATGTCGGCGTTTATCAGTTCTATGTCACAGCCGTTAAGGGCCGCGTTTTCCGCGCACTGGGCCAGCATTTGCGGTGATATGTCAATTCCTGTTATATGTGCGTTGGGCATATGGGCGCCCAGGCACAGTGCGGCGCCCCCGGTGCCGATTCCGACGTCCAGTACGGTTTTTGCGTTTCGCCCCGCCCCGTATGCCGCCAGCCACACCGCATCGGATGTGGGATTATAGGTGCCGCGGCGAATGCGTACGCGTCCGCCCATCAGGGTAAAAATATCTTGTTTTTGCGCCATTGGCATATATAATAATTCATCAAAAATAAAAGGCAAGATTATGTTTGATGAAACATTGGTTGTACAAAGTGCGGTCAGCGCGTTTAATAACGCCGCGCTGGTGGCGCCCACTTTCTTTTGGACGGGCCTGCTGGCGGCGCCGCTGATGGTGCTGGCGTATTTTTACGGGGCAGATTTTTTGCGGCGCATGGGATGGCGTGACGATAATGTTGTTACAAATTCTTGCACCTTGACGGTTGCGTTAACGCTGGTGTGGCTGATTATGTTTGGTGGAAATTATGGTGTTCTGCGGGATGCCGCATCTGTGTTGCCTTATTGTATTGCCGGTGTTGTGTTTGTATGCAGTGGCCTGATTGGGGCTGTGTCGCGCTCTGTGCCGATGCCGCGTTTGCGCGATATGTCCTGGCGGTGGCGCGGAATCTGGATGATTTGTTTGGCCTTTGTGGCGTTTGCGGTTGGAATGTCCGGGAATCACACCTGGTGGGGTACTGTGATGCAGATAGGTGCATTTGCCGGTGGCGCGCTGATTGGACGCCTGTTTGGGCGTGCCTCTTGGACGGTGCCGGGATGTTTGGCTGTTGTGTGTGCTGTTTCAACGCTGATGCTGATGCAACCGGAATTTTTTAGGTTTGGGCAACTGGGGGCGTTGTCGGCGGTGCATCTGGGGGCGCTGGTAATTACCGGCGGCGCCGTTGCCGCATTTGCCGCATTATGCTGGGCGCGTCCGGCCGGCCGCATACATCACAGCGCGTATGTTAAGCTGAAATGGATGATGCGATTTGTGACGGCGCTGGCGGTTGTGCTGTTCATGCTGACGGAATCTGTGCCGGTATTTCTGGGTGCGCTGGGGATGATGTTTTTCATGTTTTTAATGTCTATATGGCATTCCAAGAATATCACATGTGGAATTGCGCCGCGAATGTTGGCGGTTGCGCTGGGGCTGTTTGGCCTGATAACCACCATGCCTGTAATAAGCGCGCTGGGGGTTATTATATGGGCGGCCGCCCCCAAGGATGCGCATTTGCGGGATGCCGGGTTCTTGTTATAATTTGTTATATTTATTTAATACCAATTATATGCTTGATAATGTATTATTTTAGGCGAAATAATTACTAAAATAAAGCGAGCAAGCAGATGAGCATACATCCGACCGCCATTATTCATGAAGGCGCAGTGTTGGGCGCCGACTGTAAAATTGGGCCAAACTGTATTATCGGGCCCAATGTTGTACTGGGTGACCGTGTAGAGTTAATATCAAATGTTATAATTGATGGGCATACGTCCGTCGGGGACGATTCCATTGTTTATCCGTTTGCTGTTCTGGGCGTAATGAGCCAGGATTTAAAATGGCAGGACGAGGCGGCCATGACCGGACTGCGTATTGGAAAGCGGTGCCGTATTCGCGAGTATGTTACAATTCATTCCGGAACACCGGCATCTGATGGTACGGTAATTGGTGATGATTGTCAGATTATGGTAAACGCCCATGTGGGGCATGACTGCAAAATCGGAAACAGTGTTGTAATGTCCAATTTGGTCCAGGTTGCCGGTCATGTGGAAATAGAAGATTTTGCAATTTTGTCCGGTGGCGTAATGGTGTTACAGTTTGCGCGTATTGGACGAAACGCGTTTATCGGCGGGATGTCGGGTGTTGGCAACGATATATTGCCATATGCGATATACGATGGAAATCCGCGTGCTGTTTATCGTACTATTAATCGCGTCGGATTGATGCGTCACGGATTTACAAACGAAGACATGCATGCGATTCACAGTGTTTATTCGGCTGTTTTCCGTGGCACAGAGGGAACCGTGACCGAACGCTTAAACCGTATCCGCAAGGAAGTAAAAAATAATAAATATGCGATGGATGCGATTGATTTTATAGAAAACCGGTCGAAACGCGGCATCGGTACATCGAAAAATGCAGAATAAGCCAAAAGTATTTATTATCGCCGGCGAGGTTTCGGGGGATGTTTTGGGTTCTCGGATAATGGCGCAAATGCCGGATGTGGAATTTGCCGGTATTGGTGGCGAAAATATGACCGCCGCGGGATTGCGGTCATTGTTTCCAATGGCTGATTTGTCTGTTATGGGCGTGATAGAGGTTTTGGCGCATGCGCGCACACTGACACGGCGTATAAAGGAAACCGTGGACCAGATAATTCGTATCCGGCCAGACATCGTTTTGACAATAGATTCACCCGGATTTGCCCGCAGTGTTATTGCGCGTCTGCGCAAAATTCCGGCCGGCCGCGAATTAATTGGCAATGGGTTGAAATTTCATCATGTCGTTGCCCCCCAGGTTTGGGCGTGGCGCGCGGGGCGTGCAAAAAAATATGCACGCACGTTTGATAAGCTGTATGCTTTTTTTGATTTTGAGGTGCCCTATTTTACGAAATATGGACTGGATACTGTTGCGGTTGGGCATCCAATTGCGGATGCGATAATTGGTCAATATGGCAATCCAAAGAAAAATTCATCAGATGAAAAGCTGATAACGTTTATCCCCGGCAGCAGAATGTCAGAGGTGCGCCGCCTGATGCCACTGATGCGTGATGTGGCGGAAATTATTGGGCGTTCTGGATATCGTGGGTACAAGTTTGCGATTCCGACGGTGGAAACCACTGCGGACTATGTTGCGGCCCAGACGGCAAAATGGGATGTGCCGGTGGAGCTGGTGCCGTCGTCTGAGCGGTATCAGCTGTATTCGCGGACATATGTGGCCGTCGCCGCCAGCGGAACCGTATCCGCAGAGTTGGCGATGATGCATGTGCCGGCCATAATTGTTTATAAGATGAATCCTGTAACGACATGGCTGGTTCGACAGGTCATAAAAATCCGCTGGGTGTCGTTGGTTAATATTTTATTGAACAAGGGCGTTTATCCTGAGTTTTTGGGTCCGTCGGCGCGTTCTGAATGTGTTATGGATGCATTTGGACAGCTGATTATTCCGTCTGTTCGTGACAAGATGACGGCGGCGCTGCGCTCTGCTGACAAACTGTGGCGGCGCGACGGTAATGGGGCGGCGGCGCTGATTGCGGCGGGTGTGCGTGCGGCGATAAAAAATAGCTAAATTGATTTGTGGCAAAATAAAAATACCCGTAAGTTTTTACGGGCATTTTTTTATTTTAGTTCATTCCTTTTGGCAGGTCTGTTTTGCAATCATCCAGCCCCAGGCATACTTGTTGCTGGTTGTTTATAAAGACCGGCGGTATCGTGCACCAATTATCAATGGAGTGGTCCTTGCTTTGCAGATGAATAATGTCAACTTTCAGGCCCTGGGTCGTGTCAAAATCACATGTTTCATCGGCTATTTTTGTGCTTGCCACCGGAACCTCTGCGACACATTTGGCGCTTTTGCCCCATTTACTGCGTCGGCCGCCATTTTCCCAGCACAGGCACGCGCCCCAAGATGCCGTGTCCACATTCAGGCTGTAATCGCGCGGGCACATGTTTTCGTGGTCGCCGATGCCGTATTCCGGAACAAATGGCGCGTATATCGTTTGGCTCGGGTTGGTGCATGTGCCGTCCGGTTTATAGGTGCAGAATGTTGCAAGGCATGCATCGTCGCCGGAGTATACGCCCGGACGTATAAACTGATATTCAACAAAACGGCCCTGGACGTTTGCGCACTGCGTGTTTAGCGTATCGACTATCTGATTGTAAATCTCGGTCGCAACGCCCGTTGGGCGCAGGTATCTGTGCTTTATTGCAGAGTTGTAGGTTGTTTTGTTTTCGCCGTCATTAAGATCCTGGGTTGTCAACAGGCCGTATATGTTGCTTTTTTCGCCGGTCTGGCTGTCGTCTGTCGCCACCCAGGCCTGGCCGACTGTTTTGTCTTTTTTTGCCTGGGCCAGGAATTTATCAAATCCGCCAAAGGCCTGCTCTATAATTTGCTGGTCGTTGCATGCGGCAATTTCCGTCAGCTGTTTTGCACATTCTGATTTGTATGCGGCCGGACGTGTTTGGCCGTTGTCGTATGTTACGGTTAAGTCGCCGTCGACGGTTGTGTCATATAAAGTAAACCAGTCTGGGGCCGCGCCTGACCCGAACAGTCCGCTGTATGGATAATAGAAATTTTCATAACGACTGGCGCCGTATTTATCAAAGCACTGTTTTACAACCGCGCGGCATGCCGTCAGTGTGTCGGTTTCAGTGCGGTTGTTTATATAATCCTGGACGATGTTTTCATCAAACATGTTGTTACAAGAGTTAACATAATCAGTACACAGTTTGTCTGTTAAGACAATGCGATGCGGCTGTACAATGACGCCGGTATCCCCGGTCAGCTCTTTCATTGCGGCGGTTATGGATTTGTCGCCGTTCATATAGCATGCGGATACGAAATCAAAGCATCCTTGGCGAATTTCGGCAACTTTTGCCTGCTGGGCATAGAATATGTCCAGCATGGCCTTGTCCAGATAGTCGGCCCAGACGTCGTCTGCCATTTCTGTACATTTATCCAATGCCGGCTGGGCAAATTTTTTTACCCGTTTTTCAAAATTTTTAACGAACACGGTGTTGCTATGAATCCGGGTCAGCTTCTGGTCGGCGGCATCAACACCGCTGGGGAATGTCAGCAGTTCCCCCAGCTCATAGAAATTAGCCACGCCGGCGATAGGTGCGCCCGTACTGATGTCTATGAATTCGCCATTATCAAGACATTTGTGGTAATTTGCACCGCATACCTCTTCGCTGAGTACGGCGGCCTCTACACTGCTAAGACATGCGGCGGCATCGGCGGAGTTATGTTTTTGGCGATTTTCAACGCGTGCCAAATCCAGCATTGCACTGCCCTCGCGGACGGCTGATTTCATTTGTTTTTGCTTTTCAGAGATTGCAATTTCAACCGTGTTACAGTCTTGTTCTATCGCCATCAGGTATGCGGTAATTGCCCGCTGTAGCGATGCGTCATTACAGTCTGCCTTTACCGCACTGCGGCACTGGGGATAGACGGCGGAATAAAGGTTTTGGCCGTTATATGATGCGACCGCCTGGCCCGCATCGGTTACTCCAAATGCGTTTGCCGTGTCAAAAGAAATGTTAATGCTGTTTAAATCTGAATATTTGCCGCCGACGCTGCTGTCGGTGCCGCGTATGGAATTCATTATTGCCTGTAACAGCGCCTTGGATGCGGATGTATCTGCGGTTAACGCGTTTTCGCCCTCTGACGGGTTTTTCATTGCGGACGCCTGGGCGGCAGTCATTCCGACAATGTCCAGATTTTCCGTAAATATGGTCAGTTTTTCGCCCGCCTGTTGTAATGTTTCGCGTTTCTTGGTCAAATCATATACACGATTACTGCACGAGCATCTGCGATAGTCGTCATTTTTCAGCGTGCAAAACTGGTCCATGCAGGTAAAGAATGCAGTTTTGCATTGTTCGTACGCCGCACCGGTGCGGGTTTCAGACATGGATGTTGCGCCACCTGCCGCCGCCGCGCGCGCGACAACGGGCGCTGCGGCTGTGCGTGCAGATACGCCGGCCGCGGTGCGTGTGCTGACGCGCTGGGGGACATCAGATGCCGTGCCCGACCGGGCCGATATGGTTTGAGTTGTGCGCTGTACTGATGCGGCGCGCGATGTTGATGTCGTGTTGCGCGGCGTCAAAACAGATGTGCGCGTGGTAAGTGTTTTTTCTGTTGTGGTTGCGCGCTGGGCCGGGGCAGTGTTTGATTTTTGACGTGTCATAGAGTTGCCGTCGCGCACAGCCGCACGGGCACAGCCCATGGATACAAGGGCAGAAACCGCAAAAATCAGAATTCTTTTCATCTCTGTTAAAAATATTAGCAAAAAAAAGAATTTCAGGGCAAGCGATTTTATTTGCCAACATATCCGGAACGAGATTTGTTTCTCATGGAATCTGACGTATTGAACAATGTATAATTAATGACATGAAAAAATCAAGATTAGAAGCTTTCAGCGACGGCCTGTTTGCGGTTGCGATAACAATAATGGTTCTGGCACTGACGGTGCCGCATGGTGTGACACTGGGGGCGCTGCGCGGATTGATTCCGCTGTTCCTAAGTTATGTTTTAAGTTTTGTATATGTTGCCGTATTTTGGATAAATCATCATCATTTGCTGGCGGCGACCCGGCGCATAAACGGCCTTGTGTTGTGGGGAAATCTGCTTTTTTTATTCTGGGTGTCGCTGATTCCGTTCTTTACCGCGTGGGTTGATGAAAATCATGCCGCACCGGTACCAGTTGCCGCATATGGTATAGTGTTGATGATGTGCTTTATTACATATCGGGTGCTGGAAATACTGCTGATACGCGCACATGATTCCAATGCGGTAATCGTTCGCGCACTGCGCCCCGGGCGTCGTGAGAATCCGACCATAGCGGCATTTGCTGTTGCAATACTGATGGCGGCGGTTCATCCGTTCGTTTCTCTTGGGATTTATATTTTGATTGCAATTGTGTGGATTCGGCCGCATCCCCGGCTGGAAAAAGTTTTGGGCTATGGCGATATTTGCGATACTGATACAGATGCGCAAAAATAATTTGCCCCGAATGATTTTTCTTGTTGCAAAACGTGGAAACATAAGATAATATATCGCTTACCGTGCGGATATGGCGGAATTGGTAGACGCGCTAGTTTCAGGTACTAGTGGCAGCAATGCCTTGGAAGTTCGAGTCTTCTTATCCGCACCAAGAAGTTTTGGGGTTGTAGCTCAGTTGATAGAGCGCTACGTTCGCATCGTAGAGGTCGTGGGTTTGAGTCCCATCAGCTCCACCAATATAAAGCATGTAAAATCAATAAGTTGCACAAAATAAGAAAGACGGCAGAAATGCCGTCTTTAATTTTTATCAACACTATATCAACAAATCGGAAGAAAAAATTTCTTGCACCAGAAAACAAAAGTAAATACATTTTGTGGATTTTATATCCCTGCCCCCCCCCCCAGTGACGTGCCATGGTACCTTTTGTTTGGTCTTTTGGTATTTACAATGGGGTAAATTCCTGATATAATACAAATGAATCCAATGGGAATTGGGTTCGGGGTCTTTCAAAACCCATACGATACGGCGTGTGTTGCGTCGTAATCCGATTATGCCTGACCGCAAGGTCGGGTGTCTGTTGTTATATAACAGGCTTGTCCAAAAGCAACAGGGTCATTTATCGTATGATTTTGAAAACGCCCGACCGCCATTCCTTTGGCGGTTTAATTTTATCTTGGGAGAATTTTATGAACTATGCAAATGTGCCCATAGACACACAGCTGGCTTTTGTTTTGCCTGGGTGGCTAATACTTGGACTATTCTCGTTTTCCGTTGTTGCATGTATCGCTTTTGCTTGTGCCACCAGAAAATATGTCCGAGAAATAAAAGAAAACTTTCCACGACTTAACATCAAAATAAACGTCATACTGTTTGGGTTGATGTTTTTAGCGTGGTTTGCGCAAATTGCTACATATGTAGAGCTTGCTGTTCGTGGACATGTAGGAATTGGGTGGTTGCATTTCTTTGCTGCAAAGTATTTTATCGCTAGGTCAATCGTATTGAATTATTCCGAGCAAGGCTATATCCACAAAACAATTCTGATTTACGCAATAGTGTATATTATTCTATATGCTTGCGGTTTTATATTGGGAGGGCTGTTATGGTAATATTTATCTTTATCATGATATTGTTGGGTCTAGCTATGGTGGCGGCAATATTAGAAGACTATGGCGCAGATATATTGGACACAATACAACGTACTTGGCGAGTTATATTACCGAAGAACAAAGGGGCTCAGCGGCTGTGCTTTGTTTTAAGTATAACATTATCGGTCGTAGCATTTATTGAAATCCCAAAACATTCCGGAATTAGTGATATTATTTGCGGCGGCAAAAGGTCTTGCCATATTTTTGGCGAACCGAGCTGGATAACCGCCGTTGGTGCGTTTTGTGTGCCATTCGTTGTGGCAAAAATTGTTGAATTTATTATCAATGGATTTAGAGAATAATAATGAAAATATCTATATTTTTTATGTGCTTGTTTACAATTCCAGCATGTGGCGTAGAATACGAAAGAAAAGAACCAACAGTCAGAGTCGTATCTTCGTCTTATGGATTAAACGGCGACAGAATGTCAAATAATGTAGTGCAACAGCTGGATATAATTATTGAGAGTCTATTAGAACGGCCACCACAGGTACCTATTAGGCACTCCAGAATGGTTTGCTTATTAAAAAAATCAGAAACCGCCCTTTTTGGGCGGTTTAGTGTTTATTTGCTGATATACCATTCAACAGTTTTGACAATACCGGTGTCGAATGTTTCATCCGCGCGCCAGCCCAGCTCTGTTTCCAGTTTTGTTGCATCAATCGCATATCTGAAATCATGCCCGGCACGGTCCGCAACAAATGTAATTTGCTCTGCGTAACTGCGGCCGTCTGGACGCGGGCGCTTTTCGTCCAATATGTTACAGATTGTTTTTACAATGGTAATATTATTACGTTCGTTCCGTCCGCCGATATTATAAGTTTCGCCGGCACGGCCCTGGTGGAATATTAAATCAATTGCCTTGGCGTGGTCCAGAACGTATAGCCAGTCACGAATGTTTTCGCCGCGCCCGTATATAGGCAGGCTTTCGCCCGCCAGGGCCTTTGATATAATATGTGGAATCAGTTTTTCATTATGCTGCTTGGGGCCATAGTTGTTCGAACAGTTAGATGTCGTGACATTCAACCCAAACGTGTGGTGGTATGCGCGAACTATAAAGTCCGAGCTGGCCTTGGATGCGGAATACGGACTGTTGGGGGCGTACGGCGTTGTTTCTGTAAACATCCCGTTTTCGCCCAGTGTTCCGTATACTTCGTCTGTGGATATGTGATGAAAGCGCGCGTCTTCATAGCCGGGCTTTACCCTGCCCGGCCCGTCCATCCAATGACGGAACGCAACATCAATAAGATTGAATGTTCCTTCGATGTTTGTTTTTATAAATGCGCCCGGATTTTTTATAGAGTTGTCAACATGGCTTTCGGCGGCAAAGTGAATTACGCCGCGGATGTCGTGTTCGCGGAACAGCTGTTCTATTAGCTGGCGGTCACAGATGTCGCCGCGGATGAATGTATAGTTCGGCATATCTGCGCATTCGGCCAGGTTGTCCAGATTGCCTGCATATGTCAGCTTGTCCAGGTTTATAATGTGATAGTCGGGATATTTGGCCGCAAAATACGGAACAAAGTTGGCGCCGATAAATCCGGCGCCCCCGGTAACTAGAATTGTTTTAGGCATGTTTTTAAGGCCTCCCGCCAGTGTGGAATTGTTATATTGAAATCTTGCTTGATTTTATCTTTTGATAAAACGCTGTATGCGGGACGCGTGGCCCGTGTTGGGTATGCAGATGTAGGTATTGGATTTACCCGGCATGACAGTCCCGACAGTTCCATAATCGCACAGGCAAAATCATACCAGCTGCATACGCCCTCGTTTGTAAAGTGGTATACTTCTTTCATGCCATTGCGCATTTGCGGCAATATTGTAACAATTGCCGCCGCCAGATCCGCGGCCGCGGTTGGGGTGCCTATTTGGTCGCATACAACATTTATTGATTCTTTTTCCGCGCCCAATCTGCGCATAGTTTTTACAAAGTTGTTGCCATATGGCGAATACAGCCACGCCGTGCGGATAACAACCGCCGCGCATGCGTTTTCCAGTACGGCGATTTCGCCGGCGCGCTTGGTTCGGCCGTATACGGATACCGGTGTGGTTTCGGCATCAGGCTCATATGGCGTGTGGGCGCATCCGTCAAATACATAATCGGTTGATACGTGTATTACCCGTGCACCCGATTTGGCCAGGTTTTCCGGACCGGTAACGTTTACGCGCCGGGCGGCGTCTTCATCGTCTTCGGCACGGTCTACGGCCGTGTATGCGGCACAGTTGATAATAGTGTCTATGTTGTTGGTGCGGACAAAATCGCGGACGGCGTCTGCATCTGTTATGTCCAATGTGTCAGAGTCTGTTAAAATAGCCTGGGGCAATAATTTTGCCAATTCCTGGCCCAGCTGGCCGCGACTACCGGTTATTAGGTACATCTTTTAATCCCTTTGCAATTCTGTCTTTTTCGGACGTGATAATTTTATCGGCCGGCACTTTCCAGTCGATGCCGATTTCCGGATCGTCGAAACGAATTCCGAACTCTGATTCCGGATGGTACAGGTTGTCGCATTTATACGCGAAAACTGCCGTATCGCTTAACACGGAAAATCCGTGCAGGAATCCGCGCGGAATAAACAGCTGGCGCTGGTTTTCGTCCGATAGCTCGACTGCAACGTGTTTGCCGAATGTGGGTGAACCGGGGCGGATATCCACCGCCACGTCCAAAACGCGCCCGTGCAGTACGCGCACCAGTTTTGCCTGGGCGTGCTCGCCGGTCTGGCAATGCAGGCCGCGCACAACACCATAAGATGATTTGGACTGGTTGTCCTGAACAAACCTGTTGGTTATTCCGGCACGGTTAAACTCTGCCTCGTTATAACTTTCAAAAAAGTAACCGCGTGCATCTGAAAATATGCGTGGTTCTATGATAATAACCCCGTCGATATCCGTTTTAATAAAGTTCATGTTTGTCTTCTCCCGCTACTTTGATTAGATAAGATTTATAGTCGCTGTTTTTTAAGCCAGCAATAATTTTGTTTAATTGTGCGTTGTCAATAAATCCGCGGCGATATGCAATTTCCTCGATACAGGCGATTTTCAGGCCCTGGCGCTCTTCTATAATCTGAACGAAATTCCCGGATTCCATAAGGCTTTTTGGCGTGCCCGCATCCAGCCATGCATTCCCGCGACGCATTGGCACGACCGACATTCTGTGTTCTGACAGATACATGTTGTTCAGGTCGGTTATTTCCAGTTCCCCGCGTGCCGACGGGACCAGTGTTTTTGCCTTGGCTACAACATCGCCTGGATAGAAGTACAGTCCAACTGAGGCAAAGTTTGATTTTGGGTTTTGAGGTTTTTCCTCAATCGATACCGCGTTTAAATTGTCATCAAATTCAACCACGCCGAAACGCTGGGGGTCGGATACGTGATATGCAAATATTGTTGCCCGATGACCGGCGTTTTTAACAACCTCTTGCTGAAACCAGCGGAATTGTTCGCCCATATAGAAAATATTGTCGCCCAGTATCAGACAAACGTCATCGGTGCCTATAAAATCTGCACCAATTGTAAATGCCTGGGCGATGCCTTTTGGCTCTGGCTGAACGGCGTATTGTATGCGCAACCCCAGTGCACTGCCGTCGCCAAACAGGCGCTCTATATTTGGGGTGTCTTGGGGTGTGGATATGATTAAAATATCACGGATATCAAACTGCATCAGGGTTGACAGCGGATAATAAATCATAGGCTTGTCATAAACCGGCAGCAATTGTTTAGACGTTGTCTTGGTCAGCGGGTAAAGGCGCGTTCCACTGCCGCCGGCCAGTATTATTCCTTTCATATTCGGTGTTCTCCTAAGTTATTGTTATAATAATAGATTAAATTCAGCGCATTTTGCAAACAACTTTTTCCGTGTTTTTTTACTTGCGCGGCCGGATGTATGCTGTTAAAATTTAGGCTACGCCTGTGCACCTGTGGGGATATGGCGGAATGGTAGACGCTGAGGACTTAAAATCCTTTGGTTATTGCAACCGTGTGGGTTCGAGTCCCACTATCCCCACCAGAAATCTGTCGGATGTGTAGCTCAGTTGGTTAGAGCGCTTCGTTCACATCGAAGAGGTCGTCGGTTCGAGTCCAATCACATCCACCATGTAAAATAAAAGAACCGCCAGCAATGGCGGTTCTTTTATCGTGTATCCTTTATCGCAACCCTTTTGCGCGGCAGCATGCCGCCGCCGCCGTGCGCCAGTCGGAATATTGTTTCGACGGGTCGCGCAAATCTTTCCATGCCTGCCAGCCGTTGCATTTTTTATTCGCGCCGGTTCCGGTGCATTTAGCATAGCGGCGCAATGAACATGTTTGGTTTGAAACCTTGCCTGTATCGGTTGTGCATTTTACAACAACATTCTGGTTTTTTGCGTCGTTTTTGCCTAATTCTTTGGATGACATTACCTGGTATGCGTTTGCCGTGGTCAGCGCTGTGCCACAGATTAAAATAGCAGTCAATATTTTTTTCATGGCTGGTGTCCTCCTCTTTTTTAGTTGTTTATATGTAAATTATAAGAGAAAAACAAATGAAAAACAACGGGTATTTTGTCTGGTTTGCGGATTGGCCGCCGCGGCTAGTGCTGGGATGCGGATGCGGTTGACCATGGCTGGTCGTTCATAATCAGATAATATAGCGCGGCATCGGCCTCGCCCGGGTTGCGAATTACCGGACGTACCACGTAAATATCTATGTTACAGTGTTGGGTGCCCTGTTCTTGCTGGTGCTGGGTTAAATCTTGCCAGACTTTTTCTGCAAAATCCATTGCCTGGAGATATGCCGCATCATCATCCGCTGCACTGACCGAATCGCCCGCCCACATCAGCCACATGCCATAGTTAACGACGTTTTCCTGGCCCTGTAAATCATCCGCCGACAGCAGTAACAGCGGCTTGAAATCAATACCACTGGTATAGTCGCCGGTGCTGGTTTCCGTCCAATCGTAAGTTTCACCAGCCAGACTGATAGCGCCATATAACAGACCGCCGGCCTCTTCTAGTTTTGCAACCTTTCCGATGTTTTTCATTGTTGAGTGAAACAGCCAGTCCCGTACTTTTCCGGACTGGGTGCTGCTGCGTGCAACTTTTGCGCCGCGGTTTAACGTCTTTGCCCCAGTGTTTGCGGCCTTTAGGCTGCGCCAGGCGCGTGCGGCAATATTGCCACGCTGTGCCGGTTTCTTGATGGCACGCAGATTTCGTTTGTATTTGTTAAGGTCTGCGAATGTGTCCGCCGATGTTTTAAATTTTTTTACATTGTCGTCTGTGCGCTCCATCGTGCGCATCGCATCGCCCAGCTGTTTTAGTTCATCTGATTTGCGCGCATATGCGGCGGCATCCGTGGCTTTGTCTATTTTTTTTAATTCTTCGGCTGCACGCGAATATTTACTGCCAATGCGTATGTATTTTTGCACGGATTCTGTTTGACGCAGGGTTCGCATTGATGCGCTCAGACCTTTTAGTGCACGCGATGCGCGGGCCGCCTTGGTCGCCCCCAGAACCACCGCGCCGCCCCCGAAAGTTACGGCGGTTATTACAATGTCCAGTGCAATTTCCGTATATGATATCCACTGCAGATTGACATCGCCGGCGACATAGTAATCATTTGTGTCGTCTTCTATATTTACCGCTTTTGCGACGGCTTCGTTGATTTCGTCATTGTCCAGGGCCAGTGCGCTTTTGCTGGTACAGTGATATCCGCGGGGATAAAGGCTGTCGATGTTATCGTTTATATATTTCATCGATATCGTATTATTTTTCCCAGGGCCGGCAAAATCACGCAGTGCGCCCGCCTCTACCACCATGATACCGTACCAGGCCGGGTCTGTATTCGTCCATATTGCCGTATCGCCGATGGCGCCAATGCGCGGGCTGGGGTTTTTATCTGGCAGTGTGCGCTTGTTCGCAATGGACATGCGTTGATTCAGAATGCGCGGCTGGGTTTCATAATTTATAACAATATGACGGCCGGCCGGAAATGTATATTCAATCGGGATAAATCTTATATCGTCGCCGGGGGCCGCACTCGCGATTTCCGGGCAGGCCAAAACCTGTTCCAGAACCGCCGGCTTAGAGAATGTGTTGTAAATCCACTGCTGAATTTCTGCCTCTGAAGATTGTTCTGTTACATCGGATACCGCCGCCGCCAATGCGTCTGCAAAAACCTTGGTTGCGCATTGCGTGTTTGTTGTATCTGTTCGAATTAAATCGTCAATTGAAACCATGTCGGGCGTATCTGGCTCGGCCGCCGGCACCTCAATCCCGGCAACAGCATTCGCCCTATGCGTAGAAAAAATCAGGCATGTACATAATATCAGCCGGTATAATTTCATAGCCCCGCCCCAATGCCGCATTCTTGTTGCATTTGTTGACGTAATTGCTGAACCCGCTGTATCAGTCTGTCGTAGGGATTTTCTGTCGATGCGGTACCCGACTGGACCGCCGCGCCAGAGCTGGCCGAGCCGGATTGTGGTTGTGAATTAATCGATCGGCAGGTGTTGCCCTCCCGTACATAGCCCTGTTCTTGGTTGCAGTCCCATTTCCAGCAAACATTTTCCACATCAGGCAACCATACTATCGCGGCGCCGTCTGTTCCGGATTCCGGCTCGGATTGATTCGCGCACCATCTGGGTCTGCATTCTTTTTCCCATTCATCATCTTCCCACAGGCCATCCCACCATGAGGCCGCCTGGGCTTTGCCGCCCTGTAGGCACTGGCGCACGCCGGGGGGCATTGCCGTACCGTCTTTGCCACAGAACATATATCCGCCGATTGGAACCTGGCGTTGCCCTTGATTAAATACAGTGTTGCAGCATGTAAACTGGCCTGTTATTGGGTCATGCAGGCAGTCTGTTTCCGATAATATCTGTGAGCCGCTAACAACGCCGCCAACCACAGCCCCTATGCCGGCCCCAAGTGCCGTTCCCAGGCCCGGTACGATTGAGCCAATAGATGTGCCCATAATTGCACCGCTGGCCGTGCCGCCGGCAACATTCATCAGGCCATGTTCGTCCTGACCACTGGCAGATTCATATACACCGTATGCACCGGCCGCGGCACCCAGTACGCCCACCGCCGCATTTTTAATGCCCACCCCCTTTGGCTTTGGTAACGCGTTTGGATTAGGTGTCGTTTTCTGGTGTACTGTTTGAATATAGCCACCCGGATTAGATATATTGCCTAAATCAATCGTTTGTGCCGGGGCGACCGATACGGCACCATATGCCGACGGGTGCGCGGCAATTATGCATAACAACACTAAAAATCCAAGGATTCCTTTTTTCATCTATCTTAGTAATATGTTCCCTGGGTGTGACAGTCGGCGATAGGCGTCCCGGCCGCCTGGCAACGTTGCAACGTTGCCAGGTCCGCATCCAATACATTCATTGTTGTACCGTATCTTAGCTCACAGAATTGCTGTTTTAAGCGGGCCGTTTCCAACTGACGTGTTGCGGCGTCTTTTTTGCTTTCCAACTTGATTCCGTTATAGGCCTTGGCATCCTTGTACGGGGCATAACCGGCGGCCAGATTTTCCATACGGTCCGCAAACGGAATATCGTTTATTGTCGTTGGAAAATCAGCCTTGGCTATATGTTCTGTTCCGGTGCCGTTTTGTGACTGTAACTGTTGTAGTTCTATTGTGCGCTCTTTTACATCTGTGGCCCAGTCCGGAATTTTGGGCGCATATGGATTTTTTATTTTAAAGTCATTGTTTTCAGATGTTGCCGCCGGTGCCGTCGCGGACGGGAACGTTGTCGGGCGCACTGTATTTGCGTATTGGTTCACATATGTTTGAAATGCATCATCAATATATCCCGCACAGGCGGTTGCAAAATTATGTCCCGGCAGTCGCGACAGTTCCAGCATAATCGTCGGCCGAATATCTGACAGCTGTTTGCCAACGCATTTGTTCTGTGCGGTACATTGCGCGGCAACCAAATTTGCAACAATATTTTGGCATTCGTCCGTGGAAACATCCGGGCCGGTTGCATAAACCGGTGTCGGCATGACACGCTGATTATAAGGGGCATTAGGACTCCAAAACGGGTTGGAGGAATAGTTTTGGACATTTTGAATCTGGCCGTATTGGGACAGCGGCGCCACCGCATTGGCGCCACCCATGCCCAGCATGACAGATATGCCAGCAATAAAATATCGGATACTTATTCTCATCCTTGTTAATCCCTATATGTTAATTAATTATAACAAAAACAGGTTTCCAAGGAAAGATAAAATTCCACCAATTATAAAGAATGGCGCAAAGGGAATATATTTCTGTTTTTTACAGCGCCCCCAAATGATTCCGCCAATGCATGCAATAACCAGCGCCCATGCCAAACCGTCCGGCCCCAGCCATATTCCGCCGGTAAAAATTAGTTTTATATCGCCCATCCCGATTGGTGTTGCGGCGTCCGGATTTCTGCGGCGAATATAGTAATCAAATGCAAACCCTATCAGTGTCGCCAGCACGTATCCGAATGTTGCGCCAATAATTGCAATCCGTATTCCGTGGAGCCACGGGAAAAATGTGGTTACAATCAGGCCGATAATCATAAATGGGAACAGATATGCGTCCGGAATTATCCGCCGGCGCCAGTCGGCCACCGCCATTTGATACATGCACCATATCGCAGTGACTAATAAAAAGCCGAAAAATCCGTAATATACCAATGCATAATAATTCATATTTTTCCCCCTTGCCTTTCGATTCGGAACTATGCTACAATATTACATAATAAAGTATAACAGGGGTATATAAAAATGAGCAAGGGTTGGGATAACGCAATGCTGAAAAAGTTAAAGGCATTGACGGGCAAAGGTTTGTCCACGGCCGAGATTGGCAAAAAACTGGGGATGTCGAAAAATGCCGTTGTTGGCAAACTGAACAGACTGGGCTGGAATTCCAAGGCCGGTGGCGCCCCCGTCGCCAAGAAAGAGGAACAGGTTTCAAAAAAAGAAACCAAGTCTGCGCCGCGTGCGGCAAAAAAGGTTGAGGCGCCCGCGGCCAAGGCACCGGCCAAGAAAGCGCCCGCCGTGGCGAAAAAGGCAGCCGCCGCCCCTAAGAAAGATGCGCCCGCAAAAAAAGAAACGGCGGCCGCACCAAAAAAAGAGGTAAAGGCGCCACGCGTTTCGTCGGGCAAGTCCATGAATAAAACACTGGCCATGCACCAGCGGATAATTCAACATTCACTGGAAATGGCAAACCTGAAGCCAAACCAGTGTCGCTGGCCGATTGGTGATCCGGATTCAGAGCATTTTCATTTTTGCGGTGATCAGGTGTTTGTAGGAAAGCCATATTGTTATGAACACTGTAAACAGGCGTATCAGTTTACGGCGCCGAAAAAGAAATAATTCTGTGTGAGGGGACGGAAAATGGCAGCCAAGAGAGAGAATGTTTCGAAAAGCAATGGTTTGGGCGCTCTGCGCATGCGTGCGTATAATATTGCCGGAAATAAAATACGCGCATTTTTTGATGCCTCTGATAAACTTGTTTTTGTTATCGATGATACGGTCACGCCGGACAAACCAAATGCATTACTGGTCATAAATTCTGATGATGACAGAAAATGGGATGAGATTTTGGCCAAGGATTACGGCGTTTCACTGGAAATGGTTCGGCCTAAAAAAGACAACAAGTATCAAAAGCTGGATATTGAATATATTGGGCTGGACGAATATGGCGATTTGATTGCAGATTTTGAAGAAGGCGCGGATATCGAAGATTCGCTGGCGGCGCTGAATATCTTTCGTGAGGACGCATCGCGCCAGGCGGCCACGGATCGTCTGCGTGCGGCCGATGCGGCCGCAGAAAACGCCCGCGAGACAATAGCAAAGGCCCGTGATTCAATTTCGGAACTGGGGGGGCGAATAAAAACATTAAAAACCAGACTTGGTCAGCAGCGCAAGGACGTTGGACGTGAGCCGACCAAACAGTCGGCGGCAAAAATACTGCGTACGGAATCACAAATAGATGCGCTAAAAGAAAAACAGCGCCGTGCAGAGCGGCGTCTGGAAAATGCCCGCCGCAGGCTGGTGTCGGCAGAGGAAGACGCGGGAATCGCGCGTGAGATACTGGCGCGCGGCGCCAATGCCGTCGCGGCGCCGGTTCCGGCGGTGGTTGGCGAACGCGCGGTCGCACCGGTTAGGAACACGTCTGATTTGCCCGTGGCGGTGGCGCCTGTACAAGACTTTGCGGATATGGAACCCAAACAAATTACTGCACAACAATCAGAACAAAAGGCAAAAAATATGGCCGAAGAAGTAAAACCCTTGTTTGAAAAAGACCCTGAAATTTTGGATGAAGAAATTGCATTCAAGCCCATAGATTTTAGTGTTACGCCCACTGTTGCACCCGCGGATAATGCGATGCCGCGGTTTGATGATGCGGCGGAAACCGTTGCGCCGGCGCCGCTGTCGTTTGTGCCGCCAATCAATGCCGATATGGACAGTGATGCGACACAAATGGCGCGGACGACGCCTGTTTTGGATACAATTACATCCGTGGAAATACCAGAGCAGTTTGTAGACCAGGCTGTTCCATCCCAGAATGTTGCGCCCCAGAATATGGCCGAACCGTTTGTTATGCCGGCACCTACCCCCATTATTAGTGGTGCGGATGAAAACACGGCGCGGCCCGCACCGGTTAGTCCGGCGGTTCCAGGAGGGGCGCCCGCGGCCGCGGTGCGACCTGTGTCGCCTGTGACGGGCATGCCTGCATCTGATGTGGTTCGCGGTGGTGATACGGGCGGGCGTCGGCCGACATTCATGTATTATGTATTGCTGATTGCGTTGATTGTGTTGTCAATATTTACATTGTGGCTGTACCAGAAAAAGAACAATGATACTGTGCCTGATTTGGCAGCAACCGTAACGACGCAACAAAAAGATGCGCCTGAAAAGACATCTGAAACAGAGGCGCCATCGGAAAGTCCTTTTATCGTGACACAACAAGAGTCCGTTGTTATTGAAGAGCCTGTGGCCCCCGCCCCCGCCCCTGTTGTTCAGGAAATGCCGGAACCAGAGCCGATTGCGCAAGAGCCGGCCGCACCGGTAGTTGATGAGACTGTTCCGGCAATACCGGTTGTGGCAGAGCCTGCGGTTGTTCAAATGCCAGAAGAAACACCGTTTTTGACAGAACCGGAACCAGAGCCGGAACCTGTAAAGCCGGTTGTTGTAAACAAGCCGGCATATAACGCGGGATCGCAGAATGAAAATATGTTTGTTGCGGATGCGGGGTATGACACTGAAAAGGTTTCGGCCCAGGAACCGGCGCCGGTGGTATACGAGGATACAACCATTGTTCAGGAAAGCGTCGGGTCAGGCCTGGTTTGCGATGATGGCGGCACGCCGGATGTAAACGGCTGTTGCGGTGATGAGCGATATACCGATACCGGCGACGGAACGTATGCATGTTGTTCCGCGTCCAGCGGCGAATGCTATGAACCCATGTTTTAATAAAAAAACGCCCCGAAAGGGGCTTTTTTAAACGATGCGTCGGCGTACGCCCGCATACATTGCGTATCCAATAAGCAGTGCCATTATCAGGACAAATATTACCCAGCCGATGCGGCCGTCTTCGGCAAATGGCAGCTTTACATTCATCCCATAGTATCCCACAACAATTGTTGGGGCAATCAGAATAATATTCCACATTGTTAAACGGTTAATATATGTATTTGAATCCATGTTAATAACACTCTCAAATGTTTCCTTTATGGATTTGAGCATCTTGCTATAGCTGGTAACAACCTCTGTTGCCTGGGCCAGCTCAATTCGTGCATCCTCGGCCAGTTCTTGGGCGTCTTCGGTTTTGACAAAGCCGCGCACTTTCTCTAGCTTGTCCAGCACGGCAACATTGCCCTTTATGCCCGCCATATACAGTGTATAGCTGTTTTCAACCTCAAGCAGGGCCATCAAATCTTTTTTTCGGATATGTTCCTGCAGGGCTTTTTTAGATTCAATAACGCGCTTGTTCAGCTCTTTTAAGAACCGCAGATATGATTCCGCGATGTAATATATTATGTTTAGAATAAATTCCTCGCGAGATGTTTTTTCAGACTTTTTTATTTTATCCAGCAAATCACAGCGCTTGCGACAAACGGTTATTACACGGTTTGTCGAATAAATAATAGACAGCGGTTCTGTATGCCAGACGGTGTCAGTCTCGCGGTTAATAATTGGGAAACGTACGATTATAACCTTGTAATCGTCTTCGATTTCCAGGCGCGGCTGTTCGTCAGGGTCCAAAATGTCCAGGATGTTATCTTCGTCTATTTTGTATTCCGTGCGCAGTTTTTCAAAATCATGATGATCGGGATTGCCCACATTAACCCAAGAGAATGTCTTTAACTTTTCTGTGACAAACATATCGCACCCCCTTTTGGCTGAGCCAGTGTATTTTAATGCACAAAAAGGCAAAATGCAATAGCTCTGGGAATAAAAAAACATTCCCCCGAATTGTTACTGATGATAAAATATATATAACAAAATCAGGAGAAAACATATGGCAAGTGAAACGAACTCTTTCTCTATTGCGCATTATATATTGCTTATCGCCATGGTTGCGGCATGCGGCGGTATCGTTGCATACGCCATAATTCATGACACCGGTGCATACCAAGACACCATTGCCGCCCCCGCCCCAGGCACAGACCAACAGCCCCAGGCGGACAATGAATGTGTAAAGCGCGTTGCGGACGCGGTTGCGCAAATGTGGGCATACAATCCCGAAAGCGTACCGGAAAAATACACAAATATTGCCATGGCCCGTCTGACCACACCGGTAGAGGTAACCCAGCGTGGCGAATGCAATGGTGTGAAATTTGTGTGCGCCCCCGGCTCTCGGCCTGCCGACTGTGATCCGTGTGCCATTGGAAATGCACGCGACTATGCGATTGCCGCCCAGACGCGCGATATGATACAAAAGCACTGTACGCAATAAAAAAGTATTGTTTTTAATATTTTTATCGTTTATATTATTCGGCATGTCGGGGTGTAGCTCAGCCTGGTAGAGTACTTGCATGGGGTGCAAGGGGTCGCAAGTTCGATTCTTGTCATCCCGACCAAAAAATCAGCCGTCGCGGAATGCGGCGGCTTTTCTTGTTGTTATGGAATACATGCATATTGTTAGCGCGGCCGTGACGCGGTATTATTTATACTGTCCGGACAGTATAAATTAACCCAAAAACAAAAAGGAAAAACTATGTGTAATTGTGATAAAAAACAGTGCAAGAATTGTACAAATGCAATGGGCGAAAAGAAGAACAAAAACCCGCAGTGCGACAAAAAACCGTCTTGCGAGAGCAAATAATGCATTCGGGCACCGGCAAATATGCCGGTGCTGTTTTTTATGCTTGCACGAATCGGACTTTTGTTATTAGTATGCGCGAGACGCACTAAAATCAGAGGAGCTTGTCTTATGATAATTGGCATTGGAATTGATTTGGTGGAATGTGACCGCTTTTTGGACTGGTCGGCATTTAAAAAACAGCGCATATTTACAAAAAAAGAATTGGAATACGCGGATGCAGATAATGCAAATGCAGAACGGCATCTGGCAAATTTCTGGGCCGCGCGCGAGGCATGTTTAAAGGCCCTGGGGACAGGGTTTGGCGAAGATATCGCGTTTTCCGATGTTTCGGTAACGCACAATGACGCGGGGTGTCCTGAATTGTTGATTGCCGGTGGCGCCCGTGCAAAATTAAAAGAGCTGGCCGGGGGTGATGGGCGCGTTCATTTGTCCATCACAGATCAAAATGAATATTCGGCCGCAATGGTTGTAATAGAAAAAATATAAAAAATCCCGCCATATGGCGCATATAAAAATATACCCCGCAACATGCGGGGTATTTTATTTGGTTTTCTGGGATTCCATTGCCGCCAAAATGCGGGCAAAATTTTCATCAACCGGACCGGTAACATCCACGTCCGAGAATTTTATGCCGCCCGCCGTGCGCAACCATTCGATGGCCGGCATCGTGACGTGCCAGAATGTATCCAGGCGTCGCCGTACCGCCGCCGCATCCGCATCATCGGCACGTCCGCCACCTTCGTTTATGCGCTTGTTTATGCGCTTTATCATAATTTCTTCCGGGACATCCAGGTACAGGATATGGATTGCAAATTTGTCTGCATAGTTTTTAACCAACCACTGGGCCTGGGGTAATGTGCGCGGAAAACCGTCAATCAATAAATCTTTGGTATTGGTAATCTTTGAGGCAACCAGCTTGAACAGTTCGGGGTCTGGAACCAGATTTCCCGCGGCAATCAGTTTCGCTATTGCGGAATCTGCCGGCAGACTGCGAAACATGGCGCCCGTCTCGATATAGTTGTAATCATGCCGTGCACGCAACATTTTAGAAAACGTGCCCTTGCCTACGCCTTGGCCGCCCATCAGCACAATCATATCTTTCATTGTTGTTTTGCCTTTGGAACTTAAAGGGGGCATATAGTGCCCCCCCTATTTTTACTTTTTGCTGTTTTCAATCGCAGCGCCCAGAATGTCGCCCAGAACCGAGCCGCTGTCGGCCTGGTTGGCGTATTCTTTGACCGCCTGCTTTTCCAGCGTTACCTGTAACGCGCGGATAGACAGTTTAACAGTGTTGTTTTCAACGGAAACAACAGATGCCTCTACTGTGTCGCCGACATGGAACTTGTTTGTGTCCTGTTCGGCCTTTTCACGCGACAGATCTGTGCGGCGGATAACACCGCAGATGTCGTTCGGCAATGCCAAAATCAACTCGTCCGGTGTAACTTCGGAAACTGTTCCCGAAACAACCGCGCCCTTCTTGATGGCGATAGAGTTGTTGTCCGCACCCTGGGTCAACTGTTTGATACCCAATGTAACGCGCTCTTTTTCCGGATTGATATCCAAAATCTTGGCGGTTACTTCCTGGCCGCGAACGAACTTTTTCAGTTCTTCTTCGTCCAGTTTGTTCCAAGACAGGTCGGAAATGTGAACCATACCGTCCAGTTCCGGTGTCAGTGCAACAAACAGACCGAATTCAGTTGTGTTTTTAATCGGGCCTGTTACAACGTCGCCGATATTGTGCGTTTCTGCAAACTGTTTCCAAGGATTCGGCTGCAACTGCTTATACCCCAGCGAGATGCGGCGTTTTTCCTGGTCGATGCCCAAAACAACAACGTTTACATCCTGGCCGTTCTGCAGAACTTTGCTCGGGTGAATGTTCTTGTTTGTCCAAGACAGTTCGGACATGTGAACCAGACCTTCGATATTGTTGCCCAGGTCGATAAATGCACCGTAATCGGTCAGAGAAGATACCTTGCCCGAGATTGTGTCGCCAACGTTGAATGCGCGTGACGCGGTGTCCCACGGATCGGCTTCCAGCTGTTTTGCGCCCAATGAAATACGATGAGATTCCGGATCGAACTGAATAACCTTAACCTTGATTTTCTGGCCAACATGAACCAGTTCGCGCGGGTGGTTTACGCGCTTCCATGACAGGTCTGTTACGTGCAGCAAACCGTCAATTCCGCCCAGGTCAACAAACACACCGTAATCTGTGATGTTCTTTACCGTACCTTCAATAACGGCGCCCAGAGTGATGTTTTTCATCGCTTCTTTCTGTGCGGCCGCAATAGAGTCGGACTGAATCGCGCGACGGGATACAATTGCGTTTGTACGCAGTGCATCCATTTTCAAAACGCGGAACTTGTCTTTCAGGCCAATCAGCGATTTTGCATCGCGAACCGGTTTGTGGTCAACCTGAGATGACGGCATGAATGCAAATACGCCGCCCAGGTCGACTGTAAAGCCGCCACGGACAACGTCGATAATTGTACCCTCTGGGTCGATGCCTTCGGCAACTGTCTTTTCCAGGTCTTTCCATGCCTTTTCCGCACGTGCCTTTGTATAGGACAGAACCGCTGTACCTTCGCGGGATTCATAACGTTCTACGAATACGTCGATGATATCGCCAACGGACGGGACAGATGCACCGAATTCCTTCAACGGAACGCGGCCTTCTGATTTCAGGCCAACGTCAACCATTGCGAAATCGCCGCGAATGTCTTTGACTGTACCCTTGGTTGCGTATCCCTGCAGCGTTTCCTGTGTGCCATAGTTCGCATCGAACATTTTAACAAAATCTTCGCCGGACAGGGGGTTAAATAAATCTTTGGATAAATCTTTCATAGATGAAATGTTATACAAAGTTTGCCATCGCCAGTAATTATTGAAACAGCGAGGTCTTGTGGGGTTAATCGGATTGATTTTGCGCCCACCCGCAAAATCTGACTGATTATACGACGCTTTTCTATGAAAATCAAGGCTTTTGTTGACAATAGATGACGTGGTGTCGTGCTTTTCCATCATATCCAATTCGTTATTTTGTTATTAAAAAGTATCTGTTTTTATACTTTTTGTTTGGACATAATAAGTGTTGACAAAATAATATTTTGTGATATATTTAATTTGTCAACGGCATTTTTGCCAAATATAAGGATATAAATTATGAGCACGGCAAAGAATATAGCAAAATCAATTTTAATCAGCGGCGTTGCCGTACCTGTTTTAGGGGTTATGTCGCATTGTATGCCGGGCAAAGGTATGTATATGTTGGATGATGCATCATTGTCGCATCGGTTTGAATGTGCATACAGTTTGAACCCAAATCCAGCACATAAAACATATGTATCATATGAATTTAGAAACGCGGACTATTATGACGCCCAGGACGGCATACCTCAACCGCTGACCGACGAGGGTTATGTCGCCGATAGGGGCTGGGTTGAACCGGGCGATCCGTATGATAAATTATGCTGTGAGGAAGATTATGCGGCAAACCCTGCCCTGATATATCCGTTGCACGCATTGGTGGCGATTGGGGCATACGCCCGCCTGCGTCGCAGGGAAAAAGAAATGAAACAGCATGACCCGGTTCGGCGTCAGCGCTAAAACAATTAAATAAAAAAAGACCCGCTATTGCGGGCTTTTTTTATTATCGCGGAATTATTCGCGCGCGGTCACCGTAATCGGCATCTAATACATATACGGGCTGACCCACCTTGAATACTGTATCGGCGCCCTGGGTAAGTGTCACCGCTTTGCCGGAATCTAGTTTTACAATATATTCATAACCGTTTTGTGCAGACAGGCCCTCTTGGGCTTTTGCCCCCAGCGCGCCGCCCAGAACTGCGCCGCCAACGGCACCGATGATGTTAACCGCGCTGTTGCCGCCAATCATAGAACCGGCGGCCCCGCCCGCAATTCCGCCGGCCAGTGAACCGACACCACCGTTTTGGGTTGCGATACGCACCTGGCGGACGTTTATAATCACGCCTTCTTGGACAGAATTAACCTTGCCGGTGGCGGATGTTTGATAGCTGTTTGTATTTAAATTTGCGGTACACGCCGTCAGGGCCGCCGCCATGCAAATCGCTATAAATTTCTTCATATTTTTCTCCTTGGATTACAATTTTAAGTATATCTTTTGTGTCTGTTTTTTGCAAGTTGTGTAAAAAGGATTTTTTATATTGTATTTATTGATGCAATGCTGTATAATTCCGTACGAATCCAAAGGGATATTGGGTTCGGGGTCGTAAGAAAGCCCATAATCAAGGCAGTCGAGATTTCGGCTGTATCCGCAGTACAATTGCGGCGCATTTGCGCCTTTTATTGTATTTGCCCCGATTGTTATTCGGTCGGGGGGCCGTCGGTTATACCACAGGGCGCATTTGCGCCCAAAAACCGTCGGGGTCATTTCTTTGATTATGATTTTCTTAACTCCCCGACCGCCATTTTTTGGCGGTTTTGTGTTTTATAAAAAAAGCAAGGGGGCAGAAATCGTGAAAAAAGGTAAAATATTGGCAGTGGCGGTCTGTCTGGTGTTGCCGGATGCTGTATTTGCAGCGAAGAACTGCTGTGGGGGTGCGTCAGTGCCCGTTGGTTCCAATCCCACATATGATTCAAGTTGTACATCGTCAGTCAGTGGCTCGCTAATGGACAACAAGGGGTGCTGTGCAGAATACCGCACAACGACAACATCAAACGGTATGATAACTGTGAAGACGTGTTCAGAGAAAGCAACGTATAATTCGGCCACAAATACCGTCAGCGCACAGTGTACTTGTGTTACGACAAGTGAATGCGATGTTGGGTATTACCAAATATCTTCGTTGCGGCTAGAATGTACGCGATGCCCGTCTGATGGTGGTACATATGGCACAACCGGCGGCACGGGTGCAACGTCGGCCGCCGAATGTTATATTCCATCCGGTACGGCGTTTAGCGATAGTGGTGGCCGAGGGGCGTATAACAGCAATTGTTATTATTCAATTTAAAAACACCCGCCAATCGGCGGGTGTTGTTTTTTCGTGATTTAGGCCTGCTTGAACAGTTCTTCGGCCTTGACCTTTTTTTCTTTGGTTTTGACGCCGGCCAGCATTGCATCCAATGCCTTGCGTTCAAATATCATGCCGCGCAACATTGCCAATGCGTTCTGGTTTTTGTTATAGAATTCAAAAACCTGCTGGGGGTTGGGATAGCGTGCCGCTTCGGCCCATACGGCCTGTTGCAGGTCTTCGCGTGTGACCTCAACTTTATTCTGGGTGCCCCATTCCGCCAAAATCAAGCCCAGCTTTACACGGCGTTCGGCCTCTTTGCGCTCTTTTTTCTCGTCCCATTTATGATCGTCGGATTTGCAGTGGCCGTCACAATGCGCATGTGCGCGTTCGTGTTCTGATTTTGCCATTTCGAATTCCTGGGATACAAGTGTTTCCGGTACGTCCAATTTTATCTTGTCCGCCAGAATGTCCAGCAATTCGCTGCGCATTTCGCGCTGTGCCGCCTCTGTGTACTGATCTTTTAAAATATTTTCAATGTGTGTGCGCAGTGCGGCGACAGATTCCTGGCCAACTGTTTTGGCCAGCTCATCGTTCAGCTCTGGCAGAATATGTTTGCGGATTTCGTGAATTTCAACCTCAAACCGGGCATCCTTGCCGGCCAGATTTTCCGCATGATATTCTTTTGGGAATTTAACATTTACATCAAATTTGTCGCCTGTTTTATGCCCGATAATCTGATCTTCGAAACCCGGGATAAACGCGCCAGAACCTAAAATCAGATGATGCTTTTTTGCTTCGCCGCCTTCGAATGCCTCTTTGCCGACAAATCCTTTAAAGTCAATAACTGCGACGTCGCCGTCTGCGGCTTTGTACTTTTCATCCTGTTTTTCGGCCGTACTGCGGTTTTTGCGAATGTTTTCCAGCGATTTTTCAATTTCTGCCGGGTCGACATCGGTCACTTTTTTTGTAACAGTGAACTTTTCCAGGTCAATCGTCGGCAGTGTCGGCAGAATATCAAATTCCAGGCTGTATTCGGCATCTTTGCCAATTTCCCAACCCGCCAAGTCTGCCTTTGGGGCGCCGGCCAGACGAATTTTCTTGGATGCGACGTATTCGTTTAAATCCTTGTTCATCAGCTTGTCAATTGCCTCGCCGTATGCGGATGCACCAAATTTTTGGCGCAGAACCGACAGCGGAATATGGCCCGGACGAAATCCCGGCATTTTAGCCTTTTTTCCGTATTCTGTTAAAATTTCATCCGACGCCGCCTGCAGGTCGGCCGCCGATATAACACCTGTAACGGAATAATGCAAATCTTTGATTTTTTCTTTTTTGAACATATTTTTTCCCCTAAAGAACAGTGAAATTGCCCCGTGATTATACACGCTTTTTTTATAAACGCAAGCATGATAATTCGCTTTTTATTGACTTTATTACATCGCGGGGTTAAAGTTTATTGTGATTAAAAAGGATATGAAAGTGAACAAGAAAGATGACATTAATTTTCAATTAAAGGCCTATACATTTGGGCAGACATTGGCAACGGCCGGCCTGATAGGTTTGGTGTTGGCTGCAAAATTGTTGGGGATGGGCCGAACAGATAATCCTGAAAAAGTTCAAGACCCCCAGGTTAAGACCAGTGCCGCCGTTGATTCTGCAAATGTTGTTCGGATGCATGTTTTGGATAGCGTACACAATACGCGCCGCGTACGTTAATAAAAAACAACACGTTTTTATGTGTTTGTAATTTTCGTTTGATAAAAAACAAGACCCGCATAATGCGGGTCTTGTTGTGTCGTGCAAACGCATAATATTAACGTTTGCTGAACTGTGTTGAACGACGTGCCTTGCGAACGCCATAGTGCTTACGTTCTACAACACGGCTGTCGCGTGTCAGGAATCCGGCTGCCTTCAGGCTTGCACGCAATTCTGGTTCCGCTTTTTCCAGCGCTTTGGAAATACCGTGTTTTACAGCGCCCGCCTGGCCGGACAGTCCGCCGCCCAGAACAAATGCATGAACGTCATATGCGCCCGCGCGCTTGGTAACGTCAAACGGCTGTGCGATAATCATCTGCAATACCGGACGACGGAAATATTCAGCGGCCACGGATTCATTTACAAATATGTTGCCCTTGCCCGGTACCAAGTATACACGTGCAACGGAATCTTTACGTTTGCCGGTTGCATATGTCGCGTTTGTCAGCTTAACTGATACGGCGGCCGTCTTTTTCGCGGCGGATTTCGCCGGGGCGGCTTTCTTTGTTGTTTTTGCCGCAGTTGCGGTCTTTTTTGTTTCTGTCATTATTCGCCCCTTTTATTCTTGCGGTTCAATGAACCAAAATCAATAACGACCGGCTTTTGAGCTTCGTGTTTGTGTTCTGCGCCCGCGTAAACGTGCAATTTTGTCAGGCGCTGGTTTGCCAATGCAACCGCCGTACGACGGCCCATCATGCGCTTTACCGCGTTAAATACCAGTTTTTCCGGCTTTTCATTGCGCATCTGGCCCAGTGTGCGTTCCTTTAAGGAACCAGTCCACAGCGAGTGCCAAAAGAACTTTGTCTTGTCGGCTTTTTTGCCAGACAATGCAACCTTGTCGGCGTTAATGATGATAACATGGTCGCCGCAGTCCATATTCGGGGTCCATGTCGGCTTGTTCTTGCCACGCAGAATGTTTGCGGTATATGCCGCCAAACGTCCCAGCGTGCAATCTGTTGCGTCAATCAGATACCATTTGGCCTCTAATTCGCACTTTTTTAACGATTTTGTCGCTGCCATTATTTTACCTTTTTATTATTAAAGCGACGCAATTATGGATTAATTATACGAAAAAGTCAAGAAAAATACATATGGTATTATCGTACCGTGCCGGTGCCCGCGCCTGCGGCCTGTAGCTTGGTGGTCAGTATCGCCTTTTCCAGCTGTGTTTTAAAGCGGCGAATCATGGCATCCATGTACTCGTACTGTTTGTTCATCTGTTGGGTAATTACCGTCGTTTTTAGCGCAACAACGTCCCGCATCAGCTGTTTGTCGGCCCCGCTGGGGTTTTCCTGTTCGCCGATGTTATATGCGTGTACACTGCACAGCGCCAGTTCCGGCGTTATTCGGTCGTTGTTTTCATCGTCACAGCCGTCGCTGGCACTGTTTGTGGCGGATGTTGTACTGGGGCGAGAGGCAACAACCACTAGCTCGCTTAACATATTTGGATTCGCCTGCAGATATATGGTGGAACCGTTTAATGAGCTTGGGGGCAATATTTGTGGCGCATGGCTCAGGAATCCTATTTCGACGGCCACTGTGTTGTCGGGTACGTTTGCATCAAATTTTCCATCTATATCGGCAACGATGCTTTTAATTTTTTTATTCTGGCTGTCGTATGCGTATATGATTGCATTTGAGGCCGTCTCGTTGTCTGTGGCCGATAAGATGGTGCCGTGAATGCGGACCGCATATGCCGAGTTTATGCAACTGGTTATGCATATTATCAAAATCGGCAATATTCGGCGCATATTCTCTCTCTTTTATGTCCGCGATGTGGTTTCTACATTTCGCTTGGTATGCGCAGGCCCATTAAAGATATAACCGTTTCCAATGTTTTTTGTGCGGCCCGTGCAATGTAAAGGCGCGTACAGCGCGTTTCGGCACTGATATCGTCACGCAGTATCGGACAATTGTGATAGAACGTATTTATCAGCTGGCACAAATCGTATGCATAGTTTGCTAATAAATCTGTGGCGCGGTTGTCAAAAGCACTGCGGATGGTGCGTTCGAAGTCCAGTATTTCTATAATCAGATTGCGCTCGTCCGCAGATATGGATGAAGGCATCTGTGGGATTTCGTCGCAGTCATTACCTGCGCGGCGCAAAACACTGTTCAGGCGAACCGCGGTATATAAAATATATGGTCCTGTGCGTCCTTCGAAACTGGTAACGGCGGCGGGGTCAAATATGTAATCAGACTTTACATCATGCATTAAATCCGTGAATTTTAATGCAGCCAGTGCAATAGCGCCAATGGTTTCATCATCCAGGTTTTTGCCCGCATCCACACAGCGCTGGCGTACGGCATCGCCGACCATGTCTATAATATCCAACAGCCCGGCCGCATTGCCGTCGCGTGTTTTAAATGGCTGGCCGCCGGGACCGTTAATTGTTCCGAAATACAAATGTTCCAGATTTTCAACAGGGAACAGGTTCAGCATTTCTGCCACGCGGAACACCTGTTTAAAGTGCAGTTGCTGGCGCGCATCGGTCAGATACCATATTTTGTCGGGATTGTCCGCATCCTTGCGGAACCATATGGCGGCCAAATCGGTTGCCTCGTACGTGTCGGCCCCGCGAGAATTGTAAAACATGAACGGGGGCATGGGCTCTGAATCTGTTTCGCGACGTACGACCACAATTTCTGCGCCGTCGCTGGTTTCCAACAGATTGCCGGCGCGTAGCATCTCTTCCACCCGGCCCAAATGCATGGATGCATTGCGTTCCCCCAGTGTTTTGTCAAACGGCATCATATTCAGCTTTTTTATAATGCCGTCCATCATATCCAGTGATACCTTAAGGAACAAGTTATACAACGCGGTATATCCCGGATGGCCGTTTTGTAAATCTGCGGTAATTTCGCGTGCATGGTTCAGGAATTCTTCATCCTCTTTTCCGCGTGCGGATGCCGCCGGGTAATATGTATCAAGCTCGGTTGCGGTTATTTTATAATCTGCGGGATTTATTTTTGAGGCATCAAAATCGGCGGCAAAAAATGGCCAGTCGGGATGCAGGCTTTCAATATACGCGATAACCAGCCCCATCGGACGCCCCCAGTCGCCGATGTGGTTATACGATATTGTTTTGTGTCCCAGATATTTGGCGATGCGGTTTAAAGTGTCGCCTACGATTGATGTTCTTAAATGGCCGATATGCAACGATTTTGCAACGTTATACGAACCGTAATCCATATCAATCGTAAGTGTGGGCGTGGAATCTAAATCTGTTGCATGTGCGGCCCCCTGCCACAGAAATTCGTTCTTTATCTTTATATTAATAAAACCCGGGCCGGCGATTGATGTATCGGCAACAAAATCCAATTCAGCGATTTTGGATGCAATATCCGCGGCCAGTTCGCGTGGATTTTTCCCGGCCCCGCGTGCCATAACCATTGCGGCATTGGTGGAGAAGTCGCCGAATTCACGGTTTCGTGGCACCTCAAGATTTACAGGCTGGCCCAGTTTTTGGTTTATTGCGTCTGATACATGCTTGTATAAATTCATCGTGAACAATCCTTAAAAAGTTACTATATCGGCAATACAATTCTTACGCGCAGGCCGCCCAGGTCGCTGTTTTCCAAAAACATTTGGCCGCCATGGTTTTCAATGGCTGTTTGGGCAATGGACAGCCCCAGTCCTGTTCCGCCGGTTTCCATCCCGCGTGCATCGTCCAGGCGCACGAATGGTCGCATGGCATCTCTTTTTTTGTCGTCGGGGATGCCCGGACCGTCGTCTTCAATAATGACTTCGACCTGTTCGTCTTCGTCGCGCTCTGTTATCTTTATTTTTTTGTTTGCATATCTGGCGGCGTTTTCAATTATATTGCCGAATGCGCGCGCCAGAGCCATTGGCCGGGCATAGAACTGAACCGGTTCTTCCGGAAAATCCGTTATGATTTTCTTTGACGGCGCCGCATCGCGGACCATGCGCATCAGCATTGCCGGCAATTCGGTGGCCTGCTCTATTTCAGGCATTTCGCCGCGTGCAAATGCCAGGTATCCGTTTACCATTTCCGTCATCCGGTCAATGTCGCGCAACATGTCTTTTTTTGTGGCCGCACCGGTTTCCACGCCCAGGCGCATGCGTGTCAGGGGCGCTTTTAAGTCATGGCTGACCGCGTTCAGCATATCAGTACGCGTTCTGTTGTATCTATCCAGACGCTCTTTCATCTTTATCATGGCGGATGCGGCCTCGCGTATTTCTTTTGAGCCGGTCGGTTCAAATCCCGGTGCGTCCAGGCCGCGTCCAAATCTGGATGCGGCGCGGGAAATTCGGCGAATACTGCGTGTGTGCAGAACTATGAATGGTGCGATAAGAATGGATACAATTAACAGCGACCCCAGCAACCAAATCAAGAACACTTCTGTACTGGTCGAATATATGCGGTACAGCGTGGTTGCAAAAGTTGCCGTTTTTCCGTCGGTTGTTGGGATGTCGATGAATATCAGGCGCTTGCCTTTATCAATGTAAATTGAAGATGGACGGTTGATGCGCCGCGCCAGTTCATCCGCCAGGGGCCCCGCCTCGCCAGAGGCGTTGTCATTATGCTTGGGTCTGTTCAGGCGGTCATGTACGCTGACGTTTATTCCGATACGCTGGGCCATCGAGCGGGTCGCATCAATGTCGCCACGATCCATAAAGTCCAGCATGGTTGCAACCTCGCCCGCGAGGCCGCGTGCCATGGTTGCGTGAACACGGTCCCAATGGTTGCCAAAGAATACATTGGCAACAATGGTAAGCGCCACCACCAGTGGAATAAGAATCATTAAAATTGTACGCCAAAGAAAACTGCGCGGAATCAATCTCATGACATGTCCTTGTGTTCTGCCGGGGGCGCCAGTACAACCATTTTGTACCCGCGGCCGCGGATTGTAATTATGTCTATGTTGGATAATACACTATTTAATTTTGCACGCAAGCGTTTTGCAACCATTGGTGCGGCGGGTGCAATATTCCCCATCGGAGATGTAAGGTGTGTCAGCAACTTTTTTTCTTCGCCCGACAGGGACAGTGCCCGCGGGGTGTCAATATCATTGTTTCTGATAAAGAATTCGTTATCTGCAAACATCAGACCCTGGGGCAGATGCGGTGCGGATGTGTTTTTTTTGATTATATTGTTAAGTCGCAGTACAAGTTCGCGCAACTGGAACGGTTTTGCCAGATAGTCGTCCGCCCCGGCGTCCAGACCGGCGATTGCGTTTTCCGCCCCGCTTAGTGCGGTCAGCATTATAACAGGCGTTGCGTCGCCGGCCGTGCGGCGGGCACTTAGAAAGCTTAACCCGTCTATGCCCGTCATCATTCTGTCAAGAACAATGGCGTCCACATTTATCTTATCGAGAATTTGAGCGCCCTGCTCGGCCGATGACGCGGCAAGGGTGTTAAAGCCTTCGCCCTGCAGACCTGCGGCCAATGTGCGCCGCAGCATATCATCGTCATCAATAATCAGAACTGTCTTGTTCATTATTTCTGCATCGGTTCAACCGCATATTCGCCAGGTTGAATCGTGTGTACCGCGTTGCCGACCCCGTTTGATTCAATATCGCTGTCGATGGCGGCACGAAATTTCATTCCGTTTGTTGTGAATTCTGTTTTGAATAGCGCATATCCCGTTCCGCCGCCGGTTGTCGGGCCCTGTAATCCCAAAGAATAATATCCGCCCATAATGCCGTAATCCAAATCGATATAGTCAATGTTTACCATCAGGGATACGTTGCTCATCCCGTCGCTGGTCATGTTGCATGCAAATTCGCGATTTGATAATGTCGCCTGCGAGTTTACGGGAACGACAATATCCATTATTGTCGGCTCGCAACGACGGTCTATTCCATTTACCAGAAATTCGTATGTCATCCCAACAGTTGCCTTGGACAGGCCGGTTGATATGTTTACCTGGGATATTGTCGCCTTGGGTATTTTTACCATTGCGTTGGCGATTCCGCTGCGTACAGGGAATGATATGCCCGACTGCAGACAGTCGCGTGAAAACGGGTCCGCCTCACAAATATAAACGCGCGAATGCGAGTTCATCATGAACATATTGGCCAAACTGTTGAATAAAAATGTGCGCGTGATTTTGTCGTTCAGCCGCGTACAGCCGAAATCACGGCATATAACCATCGGGCGTGATGCAAATGAAACGCCTGGGTGCATATAGTATTCGGCCGCCTGGGCGTCAAGGATTGCCTGGTCGTAATTCAGACTGTCGGCGCGGTCCATAAATTCCGTTTCGGGAATAAAGTTCGGATCGTCAGGATATGCATAATAAGACTGTACCGGCGTTTCGGTGTAAATAGTCTGAAAATTGTCAAATGACGCCGTTTCTTGGCCACGCGCGGTGGCGGTATATAAAAATGCAAAAATCGCCGTTAAGATAAATCTAGCCATAATCAAAGCCTTTTATTCCCTCTTTCTGGAATATTAGAACATTCGGCGCGGCTGTGTCAAAGCAAAAATATTTTTATTGAAAACGGAAACCTATTTGTTCTATATGTATTAATGTAATATAAAGAAATACGAAAAGGAAGGTGGTTCAACATGGTTGATATCATAATTGCCGGCGAGTCTGGAAAACTGCATGCCGTATACCACAAGGCGGCCGCGCCGGCGGCGCCGTTGGCGGTGGTTCTGTCGGGAAACCCGCGCCAGAAATATCATATGAACGACCGTGTGTCGTATGCAATGTTTCGTGCGTTTATGGATATCGGATTTTCCGTACTGCGATTCAATTATCGCGGCGTTAATGATTCAGACGGCGCCATCGGAACAACGGCGGACAACATGCTGGATATAGCCACGGTGATTGATTGGATTCAAAATCATAATGAAGACAGTGATAAAATCTGGCTGGCAGGTCACGGATTGGGGGCCTGGTACGTACTGCAGGCGATGATGCGCCGCCCAGAGGTGTCGGGTTTTGCACTGGTGTCGCCGGATGCGTCTATATCTGATTTTGCATTTTTGTCGCCGCGGCCAAATCGCGGGCTGTTACTGCAGGGAACGGGCGAGACGGATGATGCCAAGGCTTTTGGCGCCCATCTGACCCAGGTTTTGAAAAAACAGGCCCAAATTGATTTGGAAACCATTCGGGTAAAGGGTGCGGATGCAAACTATAGCGCACCGGTCGACCTGCGCCAGATGTATAATGATTTAAAGGCATATGTTGGTCGTGAAAATGCCGAAGACAAGTTGCTGTAATTCATGAAAAACGACACAAACGACAGATTTTTTGACCCAAATATTCCAGATGACATGGCGGCGACTATTCGACCGCGTGCATTGGCGGATTTTGTCGGACATGAAAGTTTGAAACAGAATCTGGGGGTGTTTATTTCCGGCGCGCGCGCGCGGGCCGAGGCGATGGACCATGTATTGCTGTATGGGCCGCCGGGGCTGGGCAAGACAACGCTGGCGCATATCGTGGCAAACGAGCTGGGGACGAATTTCCGTGCAACGGCGGCGCCCATGCTGACCAAGCAAGGTGATTTGGCTGCGATTTTGACATCACTGGAACCGATGGATGTTTTATTTATAGATGAAATTCATCGTCTGCCCACCGCGATAGAGGAAGTTCTTTATTCCGCAATGGAGGATTTCAAGCTGGATATCATGCTGGGGGAAGGCCCCAGCGCAAAAAGCGTGCGCATTGACCTGCCCCCGTTTACACTGGTTGGGGCGACGACGCGAACGGGATTGCTGTCGAATCCCCTGCGTGACCGGTTTGGAATTGATTTGCGCCTGTCTTTTTATTCGCCCGAAGACCTGGCGAAAATAATAGTACGCAGTGCGAATATACTGGGGACGCCAATTGCGCCAGACGGTGCGTTGATGCTGGCGCGGGCGTCGCGCGGTACGCCACGAATTGCAAACCGCTTGTTAAAGCGTGCGCGTGATTTTGCAGGCGCCCTGTCCCGTGCTGAAATTGGTGCCGACACGATAAAGACCACATTGTTTCAGCTGCATATTGACGAATGCGGTCTGGATGAAATAGACCGTGAATATATGACAACGATTGTTCGCAATTATGCGGGCGGCCCGGTCGGGATTGAAAATTTGGCGGCGGCATTGTCTGAACCGACGGATACTATTGAAGATGTTATAGAACCCTACCTGATGCAGCTTGGGTTTATTCAGCGCACACCCCGCGGGCGCATTGTGACCGATGCAGGGTATGCGCATCTGGGGCTGGAAAAGTAGGTAAGAGGTAATATTAATGATAGATAGCATCAGTCTTTCGCGGGTTTTTATCCCACAAAGTACAGGATGGTCGTTGCACGGTCGCACGTTCGGCCTGCCGCGTGGGCTAAGCATGGACCTGTATAAGTATTTTTCCGGCATGGCCAATGTTGTTGACGATAGATTTGAAAACAAGGCCTTTTACGATTTGTTAGAATCGGCATATAAAATCCGTCTGGCGGAGCCGGTTAAGTTGCCCTTTGTGATGTATGTTGACTATGTCAAATCCATTGGGGGCAGATTTTCCGAAAATAATATCAGGGCGATACAGCATTTAAGATTGCACTGCAACACTCTTATTGTGCAATGTGACGAGTTTGAATATCTGAAAAACGAGTATCTGAACGGACGTTTTAGCAAGACGTTTGACCTGCGCTGTGATATGATTCCTGCGCGTTTTAGAAATTTGGGGCGCTAAAAACAATGGCTCATATATTTCCTTTCTCTATTGCCTATGCGGACACTGATGCGGGTGGCATTGCATATCACGGTCGTTATATTGAAATCGCAGAGCGTGCACGCATGAACTGGTTGCGTGGGGCCGTGCCGCCGGCCGGTAATGTCGGGTTTGTTGTTCGTGAAATCAGCGCGCGGTATTTGCATCCATTGCGCCTGGGCGATGATTTTGTTGTAGTGTCTGAAATTGTAAAGCGTGGCGGGGCCAGTCTTCATATTGAACAAAAGTTCGTGAAAGACGATGTTGTTTGTGCTATAATTCAACTGACTGCCGCGTACATAGGGGGCGATTTGCGCCCAAAGCGTATACCGGATGAATTTCTGGGCTCGGTAAAGTAAGTTTTTATTAAAAAGGAAAAAGGGAAATGACAAATAATTTTTCATTGCTGTCTTTATTCACGACCGGCGACATAATGACGCTGGTTATATCGCTGTTGCTGGTGGCGGCCAGTGTTATGTCATGGGCGATTATTATTGAAAAGTTTCGCTTGTGGCGCGCCCAAAAGCGAAAGGCTTTTAAGATAGATGAAAAAGCGCCAGAATTGTATATTGACCGCGCAATTCGTCCATATGACAGAAATCTGTGGTTTTTATCCATGGTATCGTACGTTGCGCCGTTTGTCGGATTATTCGGTACAATTTGGGGCGTTATGGATTCTTTTGCATCCATTGGTGTAAACCAGTCGGTTTCAATTGGTGTGATTGCGCCGGGGCTGGCAACGGCGCTGGGGACAACGGCGCTGGGGCTGATTGCGGCGGTGCCGGCCGCGGTCGCGTACCAGTACTTTACCCGCCGGGCCGATGATTTGTATGACGCCATGAATGACGCGGTTCGTGAAACGCGTTTAAAAAAGTAAAACGGGGGCGAACATGTCACGTAACAGACGCAGAAGCGCGGATGCCGCGATATCGCTGACACCGATGATTGATATCATGACGGTATTGTTGGCTGTATTTATGGTTACAACCCCGATGATGACGACGGGAATTGATTTGAATCTGCCGACTGCCGGAAACTCTGCATTGACCGGCAACGACCATGCAATCCAGGTTAGTGTTGATTCCGCGGGGCGCTATTATCTGGGCGATATGCAGATGTCGCGTGATGATGTGGTGCGTCGTGCGGTTGCCATGCGTGGCGAAAATCCACAGCTGACTATTATGATAAACGGCGACAGGCATGCCGATTATGGCGCGGTTATGGCCGTTATGGGAAGTTTAAAGGACGCCGGATTCCAAAAAGTGGGTCTGCGTACACAGCCGGGTAAATAATGCAATGAATTGGCGGACACAATTTTCATCGGAAAATATGCTGATGTCCATTGGGGGACACCTGGCGCTGGCCGCTGTTATGATTACATCTTTTGTGCTGGTGGTTGACCGTGCACGAATGGTTGCGCCGGATAGAATTGAGATTGTTGAAATTGACCTAAACTCGGTAAAAGTGTCGGGGGATGAAACACACCTTTATAATACCGCGGCGCCGGATGTGGTTCCGGAAACGCCCGCCCCGGAAAATCCGGCCCCTGCCCCGGCGGAATCTGTGGCGCCCGCACCAATAGAGGAGCCCAGCCTGGCGGATGCAGAGCCTGTGTCGGAAAAGAAACCCGCCGCCCAGCCCACGCCGCCCCAGGAAAAAACCGTGGGTGCGCCGGCCCCCCGTAAAAAGACGGTTGTCCGTGTTAATCGTGAAACGGTATCTCTGGACAGAACATTGACGATATCGGTTGTTGATGCATTGCGTGTTGCGATGACACGATGCTGGGCGATTGATACGACACGCGAAGATATTGCTGATATTCGTGCAGTTGCGCATTTAACAATGCGTCAAAACGGAACAGTGCGCGATGTCTGGTTTGAGGGGGCCGCGGCCGCGGATACCGATCCCGCATTTGCATATGTGTTGGATACGATACGTGCCGCAATAAATGTATGCCAGCCGTTTCGCATGCTGCCCGCGAACGAGTTTGCAAAATGGGAAAAGATTCAGCTGACCTTTTATCCGAACCAGGGAAAGGTTATGTAGACATCCCGAACGGGATGTTTTTTTATTCATTGATAAATAAGCCTGTTTTCGTAACGGCGCATTTGTAAATAAAAAACAACCGCCCCCGCAGGGACGGTGCGCAGATGCACGATAAGCCGGATTCTGTCCTGCCACGGGCCCAGTTTTTTCACAAACCACGCCCGGGTAGTGAGCATAATTAATCTGCATACCATGTTACCATGATATGTCGAGCCTTCTACCCGCCCCCAATCCTGGGACTGGTCACAGGGGGCCTATTTGAAGTTGCTGCGCATAGAGATTGCCCGTTTCACTCGAACTAAATCGTTTCGTCACTGTTGCTCTGATCGTCAGGTTTCCCCGCCCGGTCATTAGCCGGTATGCCGTCCCATGCAGTCCGGACTTTCCTCCAACCTTGTTAAGGTCAGCTATGCTCTGTGCATCTTACGCGGGCTATCGTATCATTATATTTTATAAAATTCAAATTTTTTTGCTTGAACACAATATGTCTTTTTTTCTATTATTTTTATCAAGAGAAAAAAAGTGGGGAAAATGTCCAAATTTATACGCCTTTTGGCGTGCTTTTTCGCGTTTGCATTTATTGGTTCGGCATATGGCGCAGGTTATACCTGTCCCACATTGAAAAAATATACATCGTGCAGTTCTGGATATTATCTGTCCAATTGTGGTGCTAATACCGGTAATTGGAACGGTCAAACACTTTCTGAGAGTACCTTGACTGCCGGAAACTCTTGTATACATGGTACAAATACCGCCTATACTTATGCGGGGGGGCGTGTCTGCCCAAAGGCCAATTCCGTTACCATTACGCTGAATAAAAATGGCGGCAGTGGTACAGTGGGTGGTGCATCTGGTACAACCAGCGGCAGTTTGAAGTGTGTTCCTGGCGCGGCTTGTTCGCTACCAGCAGATGGGATTAGCCGTTCTGGATATGATTTCTTGGGATGGGCAAGGTCTTCGTCATGTGCCAGTCAATCTTGTCTTGATTATTCTGCGATAAACGTAAATTCTGTATCAGGTATATTTTCCTCAAATACGACATTGTATGCCGTATGGGCTGCACAACCCAAAATATTGCGCAGTACATGGGTGCCAAATGGGCTAACCGGATATTATGTTTATACATATGTGACGGCCCCCAGTGGATACAGCATATTACGTGTACAGTTTCCAACCTGGACCACATATAATGGCCAGGACGATATTCAAAGCAACTGGCCAATGAATAGCGCCGCATCCGGAACGGCGGGCTCATGGACGATTAAAGGATCTACATATAACTATCGTTATCTTGTGAATTTCTCTGACCATGACCGCGTTATACCCTTGTCGTCTGGCGGGGCCACCAACGGGTCCTATAACACCCATATTTACGCATATGCCAGCAATGGTGCAAATTTTGGCAGTGCGGACATCGGGGCAATTTATTTTGTTACAATGACATTAAATAAAAACGGTGGAAGTGGTACTGTTTCCACAAACGTTTCTAGCTATGCATCTACCAATCCCGGTGCCCATTATTGTCCGTACAACCAGCCGTGTTCCCTGCCCGGATACAGCAGTGTATACAAGGCGGGATATTTATCAGGGGGGTGGAATACATCGTCGGGTGGGACTGGAACAAACTATACATCAACCGGAACATTTGGATCATCAATGACGCTGTATATGAAATGGGGTAATTGCGGAACCGGATATTACTGTCCGGCGACATCCGCCCGTGTTTCATGTAGTTCGCTGGGGGGTGGAATGTTTAAAACCACATCAACGGCTAATGCGACATCCAATTCATACTGTCTGGCGACGTTGGCGGCGGGTCAATATCTGACAAGACAAACTGCCTCATCCGCATCGTCTTGTCCGTCTGGGTATATATGTCCGGGTGGTAAATTCTATTATCGCGTTTCTTCTAATATTGGGCGTGGAAACTGCCAGAGAGGTGCATATGCCAGTAATAACAAGTGTGTTTTGTGTCCGGCGGGTCAAACAACCAGTTCTAATATTGCCACCAGTTGCGTTTCTTGTCCGTCTATATTTGACGAATTTCAGACGTCTGAAGGTGTTGGCGGATATAATGCATCATCGTTTGTCAGCAGTACCAGTACCGGTTATACAATATCCTCTGCGTATGGTGGTTTGGGGACTATTACCGGGGTTAATGTTACAAAAAAATGTGCGGTAAGCACTTGTAAGCCTGGCTATTACTTTATCAATACCAGTGATGATGTTGAATTGTGTATAGATGATAATGGGCCTGCGGATAGTTATTATGAGCTGTGCTATGGCGATAGTTATGATCAAACTTCTGCATATTGGATAAACGCGTGTATGCCGTGTGCTCCTGGTACCTATAAGGCAGGCACAAATGCGCAAGAATATTGTAGCCTGTGTTCACTGGGGACCACTTCTTTTGCCCGGGCTGCCAATTGTACTGCATGTTCCAATAATGCAAATGTGGCGTCATGGACGAATACAACACCAAATTACAGTTCTACTTATCAATTTAATCGAATGAGTGACAGATTATTAATGGTATCCAATAAATGTTATGTTAATACATGTCAAACGGGATACAATCGTGTTGGAACGGCCTCGTCAACCGCCGCCACGTCATACAGCTGTACCAACGCCCAATATACAATTACCTTGAAAGACAATGGTGGTACAGGCGGTATGGGCAGTGTTAAGGAAGTGTATGCGCAGAAGTGGACAAACAACAGCGGCGGGACAATAACCACCGTTACGGTTCCAACGCGTTCAGGGTATGTGTTTAACGGGTATTATACCGCGACCAGCGGCGGGACCCAGCGTATAAACAACGCGGGTGCATTGCCGGGCAATACAACATTTACAGGTAATACGACATTGTATGCCCAGTGGACCGCCGCCAGTTGTTCAAAGGGCTCGGGTGTGTCCTCGGTAAGCACCAGCGTTTCCGGCAACAAGGTTACCTGTGCGGTACAGTGCTTAAACGGTTTCAGTCAGAATGGCGGGACCAATACCACTGCATCATTTAATGTAACAGGTGCATATGGTTCCGCGTCGGTTGCAACCGCATGTAAGGCGCGCACAGTAACGTGTAATGCCGGTACATATCTGCCTATGAACAGTTTATCCTGTTCGGCATGTATAGCCGGTAGATATTGCGCCGGGGGTACGTATACATTCAACGCGGCATTAAACAGCGGCGTAACAGGATACTGTGATGCCAGTGGTTGGAGTGCCGGCGGTGCGTCAAACGCGGCGTGTACAACATGTACAACAGCCAGTAACTGTGGCGCGTGTCCGACAGGATATTCTTATAATTCCGCCGCCGGAAAGACCGTACGAACTCAGTGCCAGATACAATGTGCCGCGGGAAGGCGGGTGGCGTCGTCAAATGCGACATGTACAACACCTAACAACAATGGGCATGCCTGGGGATGGTATACCGCACAGCATGTTGTAAATGCGGGCTCTACATCCGGTGTTTCAACGTGTAGCACTGGATACACCACACCGAACACAACAACCCAGGCGGATCATGACGCATCTGCGGACTGTAAGGTAATATCGTATACGGTAACATATAATCAGAACAGCGGCACTGGGTGCACTAATTCAAACTATACGGTTGCCGCCGCCAAGACATTATGTACCCCCAGTCGCACGGGTTATACATTTGGTGGATGGTTTGCCAATTCCGGATTGACGGGCAGCGCGGTATCTTCAATACAGGCAGGCTCTACCGGGAATAAAGAGTATTGGGCGAAATGGACGGCCAACTCGTTCACGGTTATATATGACCTTAACGGTGGTACGGGTACTAAACCCGGGAACAAGGCATGTACGTATAATGCGGCATGCGCACTGGATGCGGGAACCGGTACGTCATATTATCGTGCAGGCTATGTATTAAAGGGATGGAGCACAAACAAAGCCGCGACCAGTGGCTCGTTCGACGGGAAAAATTTAGCGGCCAGCGGAAATGTCACGGTATATGCGATATGGCAGGGATGTGGCGCCGGCTCTGCAAAGGCGGCCGGGGTTGCGGCGGCCACCGCGTGCTCTACATGTGCTGCGGGTACGTATAACACTACGGTTGGAAACGCGTCTTGTTCGGCGTGTCCCGCGGGACAGTATTGTACCGGCGGAACAAATCAGACGAATTGTGCGGCTGGAACATATCGCAGTTCGACGGGTGGAAAGTCTGCCAATGACTGTGCGGCATGTTCTGGGGGACTGCAATATCAGGACGCCACAGGCCAGACTGCGTGTAAAGCAGTGGCCACTGGATATTATAAATCCAGTAACAGTGCCCAGGCACAATGCGATGCGGGATATAGAAATATTGCGGCAACATCACGCAATGAATGTGTCGGAACGTTTAGCAAAACCGGATCAGTGCTAGAACCGGGGCTGCCTCCAAACTGTGCGTCCCAGACGTTGGGAACGGCCACGGCAAAAACCTGTAACTATACAAAGAAATATTCTGGAACAGTTGTTGCTGATTGTACGCCGGATAATGTAACAAAACCGCGTACTGGATTATCGGCAAAAGAGGGATATTATGTCAACGGAACAACATCCTGTCCGGCATGCGGGGGCAATGGATATTTCTGTACCGGGGGCACGGCGGCGCGCCAGAGTGTTTCGGCGGGTTATTACTCAACAGGTGGTACGGCAACCACTCGTACAGGGCAAAGCCAGTGTACAGGGGCGACATATTGTACCGGCGGCGAGAAATATAACTGTCCTGGGGCTGAAACTAGCTGGGCTCTGGGGGGCGGCACGGGCTGGACCGCTGTGACACAGTGCTATCAAACGCAAACGCCTGCAAATTGTGCATCCGGACAGGTAAAAAAGAATGCAACCAGTACAACGGCATGGGGGGCGGTAACGCTGGTGTCCCAGCTGAAGTCAAATGCGGGATATTATGCATCCACAACCGCAACCAGCTGTACAATTTGTCCGACGGGCTCGTTCTGTCCGGCAAATGCAACGGCGCCGACGGCGTGTTCGACACTGGGCGGCGGGCTGTATACGAACAGTGCCCAGGGTTCGTCTGCAAATACGGCATGCTATGTAACCACGACGGCCGGAAAATATATTGACGCCAATACTGATACGGCGCAAACCACGTGTCCTAATCGCTATTATTGTGTGTCCAAGACGCTGTATTGGCCGAATGCAGGCAGTAAAGAGGCGTGTCCGGCGGCAACGTCTGATACAGCTCGTACAACGTTCCCAGACTACTACTATCCATATGATTCTGTCACGGGCAAGTACATAACATCAGGAACTTTAAAGCGTACTTCTTTTAATACCCAAGAATGGGGAAGCGGATGGTCTGCCATTAATTATTGTCATGCGCGATATATGTTTGAAAATGATGCGGGGTTATTCCGTGCCAATAATGTTCTGTATAATCCTGCGACCGGAAGATATGATGGTGGCTCTGAACCGGTGTACTATTGGTATAGGGATGGAACTGACATAACGCCGGGGTATTATCTGGATACGAAAATTAATGATACATATTGCAATGATTCGACCCATTACATGATGTATACAAGAGCGATTGTTTGTAAGGCTGGGGATTACTGTCCGGGTTTTGAGATCCCAAAATGCAGTACTGGAACATACAACAGTGAAATGGGGCGCAATAAATGTCCGACCGGATATGCGTCGCAGGCCGGCGCCGGTCCGAAAACCGACTGCAAAATAAGCTGTGGTGCGGGCACCCGGATTGTAACTGCGGACGCGGCCAGTTGCACCACCCCGGCAGGCAACTGGTGGGTTGGCGCACATACGGTTGGCGCTGGAACTACATCAACTGTGAACAATTGCTTGAATAATTATACCATCGCCGGCACTGCGGCCACAGACCACGACGCGGCCACAGACTGTAAGATAAGCTGTGGCGGGGGTTATTACATTGCGGCGGCGAATGCGACATCCTGCAGCAGTGTTGGTGCCGGATACTGGACGGGCGCCAGTGTGGTATCCCAGGGCAGTACCGGTTCGCGTACGGCCTGTGCGTCGGGTCTGACCACAATAGGCTATGGTGCTGGTGCGGACGAGTCTGGGGACTGTGGACGTATAATGCACTTTGGGGACAGCAAGCTGTACCTGCGCAGTACGAAGAAGACGACCCCGTCGTTGAACGTAAAGGTTGGTGGCAAGACGTATTACGGCAACATGAGCACGTCGACCAAGGGCAAGTTGCGTATTAAGAAAGACGCAACCACGTACAGTGTTCATGACGACAGTATGTAGGTATATGGACGATATGAAACAGCGCCACCAATCTGGTGGCGCTGTTGTTATTAATAAAGTGGTGTTACTTACCTGCCCCTTGGCGGCGTGCGGCGGCCAGGGCCCGGCGCAGTGACTCTTCGGCAATTTGGCGGATTTTGGGTGCAAATGTGCGCATGTTCATTGTGTCGGCAACGCTGTCTGCGAACAGGCGCGCGATGTATTCAATCTGAGTCGGGGCGACCACAAAAATATCACTGGTAATATTGGCGGTATTTAGCCGCTGAACTGGTTCTTTCATTATAAAATCCCTCCGATTATGATAATTTTCTTATTCTTTATACTTGTATGATTTGCATACTTGCATTATATCATAAAGTGCCTTGACCGCAAGGCGCAAAATTGCTATCGTCTGGCAGATAATAGAAGGAAAAAATAAACATGTTAAACGTTATTAGTAAAATTTTGGGGTCGGCCAATGACAGACTGGTAAAGTCATATGATAAAACCGTATCCCTTATCAATGATTTGGAACCGAAATACCACGCAATGAGCGATGAAGAGCTGCGTGCCCAGACGGTTGCACTGCGCGAGCGTTTGAAAAACGGCGAAAAAGAAAAAAACATCCTGCCCGATGCGTTCGCATTGGTGCGCGAGGGGGCTAATCGTGCCGTTGGCATGCGTCACTTTAACGTACAAATGATTGGTGGTATGGTTCTGACAAACGGCCAGATTGCGGAAATGAAAACCGGTGAAGGCAAAACATTGGTTGCAACACTGGCGCTGTTTTTAAAGGCCCTGCATGGAAAGGGTGCGCACCTGATTACCGTAAACGACTATCTGGCGGCGCGTGACGCCCAGTGGATGGGGCGTGTTTACAAGTTTTTAGGCCTGAGTATTGGTATTATTCAGCACGATATGTCCGATGACGAACGTCGTGATGCCTATGCATGTGATATTACGTATGTTACAAATTCTGAGCTGGGATTTGACTATCTGCGCGACAATATGAAGTTTTCCAAGGAGCAACAGGTTCTGCGACCGCTGTTCTTTGCGATTGTCGACGAAGTTGACAGTATTTTGATTGACGAGGCGCGTACGCCACTGATTATTTCCGGTCCGGCCGAAGATACCAGTGAACTGTATGCAAAAGTGGATGCGGTTGTGGCGCAATTGGCCCCCCAGGATTATAAAAAAGATGAAAAAGACCGGCATGTAACATTGACCGAGGCCGGCGTTGACACCGCGACGCGCATGCTGAAAGATGCAGGGCTGTTGGTGGGCGATAACCTGTATGCATCGGAAAATGCGGCGCTGGTTATGCATATTCAGCAGTCGCTGCTGGCGCATCATTTGTATCAAAAGAATGTAAACTATGTCGTTCGCAACGGCGAGATTTTAATCGTGGACGAGTTTACAGGCCGTGTTATGACCGGGCGTCGATTTGGCAAGGGGCTGCACCAGGCGATAGAGGCCAAAGAGCATGTAACGGTTCAACCGGAAAATCAGACCGTGTCCAGTATTTCTTATCAGAACTTGTTCCGCCTGTATCCGACGTTGTCCGGTATGACCGGTACCGCAATGACAGAGGCGGCCGAGTTTGAAGAAATCTATAAGTTGCGTGTTGTGTCCATTCCGACAAATCGTCCGGTGTCGCGTATTGACCACCATGACGAGATTTATCGCAACAAGGATGAAAAGTATGCCGCGATTGTAAAACAGATAAAGGAATGCATCGACAGACGTCAGCCGGTTTTGGTCGGAACTGTATCGATAGAGAAATCCGAAGAACTGGCGGCGGTTGTTCGCAAGGAACTGGGGATAGAACCGGCGGTTTTGAATGCAAAGCATCACCAGTCGGAGGCAAAAATCGTATCTCAGGCCGGTGCACCGGGCGCGGTTACCATTGCAACCAACATGGCCGGTCGCGGTACTGATATCAAGCTGGGGGGAAATGCAGAGGATTTGATTGCAGAACTGGACCCGGCGGCGCCCGATTTCGAAGAAAAGAAGAAAGAAATATATGCCCGTATAGAGGCGAACAAAAAGCTGGTTCTGGATGTGGGCGGACTGTATGTAATCGGTACGGAACGTCATGAATCGCGCCGCATTGACAACCAGTTGCGCGGGCGTGCAGGACGCCAGGGCGACCCGGGCGATTCAAAATTCTTTTTGGCACTGGATGATGATTTGATGCGTATATTCGGCGCGGCACGGTTGAATGGAATGCTGACGACGCTGGGGCTGAAAACGGGCGAGGCAATTACCCATCCGTGGATTACGAAAGCGCTGGAAAAGGCGCAAAAGCGGGTTGAGGCACGTTATTTTGAATCGCGTAAAGAATTGCTGAAATATGACGACGTTATGAATGAACAGCGTGGCGTTATCTATAAACAGCGCGACGATTTGATGACCAGCGAAGACCTGGCGCCGCTCTCTCGTGAGTTGATTGGCGACGTTGTCGAAATGATTTGTGAAAACAACATTCCGGAAAAGTCTCATCCCCAGGATTGGAATACCGCCGGTATTCACGATGCGATGCTGCGTACGTTCGCACTGGATATAACGGATATTGAAAACTGGAAGACGGATGAAACTATTACCGAGCGCAAAGCGTACGAGGTTCTGCATAACCTGGCTATGCGGCGGTTCGAGGGCCAGGCGACAAAATACGGGTCCGAACTGATGCAGACGGCATCGCGCCAGATGATGCTGGGGGCGCTGGATGCGGTATGGAAACGCCACCTGCAGCAGATGGACTATCTGCAGACGGCAATCGGTCTGCGAGGGTATGCCCAGAAAAATCCGCTGTATGAGTATAAGCGCGAGGCACTGGAGCTGTTTAAAAACACAATCAACAACTTTAAGATTATGTCGGTTGCCTATATCTGCCGGATGGAGCTGACACGGGAAGATGTTGCCGCGACCGAACGCCAGCGTGCCGAACATGATGCGGCCCTGAACGCGGCCGGTGCGGCGGCGGAATCGCGCCGTAATGCGCCCTGCCCGTGTGGTTCAGGATTAAAGTATAAGCATTGTTGCGGCAAGCTAAGCTAAGCTATAAAAAATCCCCCGGTTGGGGGATTTTTTATTTTCGTGATTTATAACTTAGCATTGAAAATGCTGCATTCATCAGGCGCGACAGTGCAGGTTCGGGAAATATGTCACGGCCTATTTCGCAGCGCTTGTACTGCTTTGCGGGCATTTTAAGCAGGGCCGCGGCCTCTGGGGTGGTGATTTTTAGGAACTTGCGTGTTAGGCGCATTACATCACCGTAATATCTGGGGTCAACTAATAATTTCATTTTATCCTCCGTATTTTTGGGTTAAACAAAAATCCGCCGTGATTAAGGGCGGTTGGAGGTTAAAGACTACTATAACAATAGTGCTGCTTATTTATGTATATCACAGCCCTCCAACCGGTTGTGGAGTTTAAATGTTATAAGAGGTCTTTACACCTCACACTGGGTATCACCCAATGCGATATGGATTATATCATAAACTGTTTGATTTGCAAACAAAATACTGTCAACCAAAAAATCGTATTTTTCGTAAATATATGGTTGCCCTGCCGGGGCATTTTTTGCTATTTTTGCGGCATGGAAAGTCAATTTGTTCATCTTCGTACGCATTCGCGTTTTTCTGTTGGTAATGGAACGCTTACAATAAAGGCGATTCCTGCATTGTGTGCCGCCGCCGGTATGGGGGCATGCGCGCTGACCGATACGAATCTGATGTCTGGCGCGGCCGAGTTTTCTGATGTTATGCCCAAGAACAAGTTGCAACCGATTATAGGTATTGAAATATCATTGAATCATCATACGGCTGATCCGAAAATTTTACGAATGGAATCGCTGTCGCGGGTGGTGCTGCTGGCCCAGAATCATGATGGATATCTGAACATGTGCGAGCTTAGCCGTATTATGTACATGCGTGGCGATAACCATCATTTGGGGCCGTATGTGTCTTGGGAAGAACTGGCCGCGCACAGTTCGGGGCTGATTTGCCTGTCGGGGGCGCATATTGGGCCGATTGGGATGGCGTTGCTGAATAATCAAGAGGCGGCGGCACGGGATTATGCCGCGCGTATGCAACAGATATTCGGCGACCGTTTTTATATAGAGATTCAGCGCCACGGTTTTGAAGCGGAAATAAAGACCGAACCGGGATTTTTAAAAATTGCCCAGGAATTAAATATTCCAATTGTTGCAACGAACGATGTCAGCTTTGCCGCCGATACCGATTACGAGGCGGCCGATGCGTTAAGCTGTGTTTTGGGCCAGACAAAGGTAATAGACCCGTCGCGTGCGCGTAAGTCGTCGGAACAATATTTTAAGTCGCCTCAACAGATGGCGGATTTGTTTTCCGACCTGCCAGAGGCGGTGGAAAACACCGTGGTAATATCCCAACGATGCGGATTTATGGTAAATGTTCATGAAAAGCCGTTGTTGCCGCGATTTGGTGACGATTTAGAGACCGAGTGCCAGATGTTGCGCGACAATACTATGAACGGTCTGGCAGAGCGGTTAAAGCAACATAATATTACAGATACGGCGCCTTATTATGAACAGGCGGAATTTGAGTTGCAGGTCATTATCGGTATGGGTTTCCCGGGGTATTTCCTGATTGTTGCAGACTATATTGACTGGTGCCGCAAGAATGATGTTTTAACCGGTCCGGGGCGCGGTTCTGGTGCGGGGTCCATTGTGGCGTGGGCGTTGGGAATTACGCATGTGGATCCGTTGAAATACGGTCTGCTGTTCGAGCGCTTTTTGAATCCCGACCGTATATCCATGCCCGACTTTGACGTTGACTTTGAACCCACCGGAATAGAACGCGTTCTGGCCTATATTTGTGACAAGTATGGCCATGATTCCGTATGTCGCATTATCACGTTTGGCAGTCTGCAGGCCCGTGGTGCAATACGTGATATCGGACGTGTGTACAGCATGCCCTATTCTAAGTCTGACCGGTTATCAAAACTGATACCCCAGGACGCAAAAACACTGAAAGATGCGGTGGGGACCTCTCCGGAAATTCAGGAAATATTGGATAACGACGAAGATATGAACAAGGTTGTCCGCGTCGCCCAAGAACTGGAAGGTTCGTTACGAAACCTGGGCCAGCATGCATGCGGTGTTGTTATCGGTGACCGCCCCACTACAAAAATCGCGCCTGTGTACCGCGACCCGGCGAACCCGTTGCCGTCGTGCCAGTTTGACGGTCATTATCTGGAATCGGCGGGGTTGATTAAGTTTGACTTTCTGGGGTTGGAAACGCTGGTGGTGCTAAAGTATGCAACGCGCCTGATTCAGCAGACGCGCGGAATAAATATTGACCTGGACAAGATTCCAACCGATGACGCAAAAACAATGAAACTGTGGCAGGCGGGACTAACAGAAGGCATATTCCAGTTCGATGCCCCGTTTGTTCAGCAGACCCTGCGTAAAATGCATCCGACCAGCTTTCTGGAAATATCGGCGTTGAACGCGTTGAACCGTCCGGGCCCAATTGCCTTTATCCCGCAGTTTATTGCACGTATGCACGGCGAAGAGGAAATTGAATACGTGCATCCAAAGGCCGAACCAATCCTAAAAGAAACATACGGCATTATCGTTTACCAGGAACAGGTTATGCAGCTGACGCGTGCATTGGCCGGGTTTACCCGTGGCCAATCGGACAACGTGCGCAAGGCCATGGGTAAAAAGATTATAAAGATGCTGGACGAGCTGGAGGGCAAGTTCTATGAGGGGTGCGAGAAAGAGCAGACCCTGGACCGTGCCACGGCCAAAGACCTGTGGGAAAAGTTTAAGGAGTTTGCAAAATACGCATTTAATAAGTCGCATGCGATTGCCTATTCCATTGTTGCAAACCAGTGCGCGTATCTAAAGGCAAACTATACTGCGGAATTCCTGGCGGCATCGATGTCAAGTAATCTGAATGACACGGACCAGCTGGCGGTGTTTGTAGATGATGCAAAATCTAATTTTAATATTGCAATCGTTGCCCCCGATATCAATCTTAGCGAGTCGCTGTTTACCGTTCAAAATGGAAAGATAGTTTATGGCCTGGCCGCGATAAAGGGCGTTGGCACCCAGGCGACCGATGCAATCGTGGCCGAGCGAAACGCCAACGGCAAATTTAAAAATCTGACAGATTTTGCAAAAAGATGTGCGCCGATTATGAACAAACGTATTCTGGAGGCGTTTGCAAAGGTTGGTGTTCTGGATTCGCTGGAACCAAACCGGGCGGCAATATATATGAATGCGGATGCAATTTTGTCGTATGCATCAAAATCGCGCGATGCGGGCAATACGCTATCGCTGTTTGCGAATACGGTCGAAGACGACGTTACCGAAGACAGGTTGCGTAAAAACCTGCCGCGGACGGCGCCGTGGACTTTTTCACAGCGACTGGAAAACGAACTGTCGGCGCTGGGGTTCTATATATCGGCACACCCGCTGGACCAGTACAAGCATTTGATTGCACGTGCGGGGCTTGCAACCAGCGCAACGCTGGAAAACATGGCGGACAGAAAGCCTGTACAGATTGCAGTCAATGCCGGCTCCTTTTCGCGGCGGCGGACAAAAACCGGCAAAGATATGATAACCATAAATGCAACAGACAGTTTTGGTAACATCGATGCGGTGGCATTCGGTGACGCCGCCGCCACATTCGCCCAGATTTTGTCGACAGAAAATGTCGTTCTGATTTCTGGGAAAACGTCTGTTCGTGATGACCGTGTTTCAATATTTGTTGATTCCATAACCCCGTTGAACCAATGGGTGGCAAAGATTGCAAACAAGGTAACGCTGGATATATGGGACGGCGGGGTTTTGCCGGATGTAAAGAAAGTGTTGGGGGCGCTGGGGCGCGGGCGTGTCCGCGTTCAGCTGAATCTGCATGCCACGGACAAGGTGGCCACACTGGCACTGCCGGGCGGGGTTGAACTGGGCGACAACACCGCCGCTGACCTAATAGGCCTCGGGGTTAAGGTTGAAATAGAATGACAAAGCATATTCCTGTTTTATTGGATGATGTTATGGCGGCGTTGGGCGACCTGCGCGGGCGGCGGGTTATTGATGCAACGTTTGGCGCGGGGGGGTATACACGCGCGTTTTTGGATGCCGGCGCCGCGGTTACCGCATTTGATCGCGACCCAAATGTTGCCGATGATGCAGCGCAAATCGCGGCCGAATATGGTAATAGGTTTACGTTTATACCCCGCCCTTTTTCTGCCATGGGTCAATTGACGGAAAAATATGACGCCGTTGTGTTTGATTTGGGCATATCCTCTATGCAGATTGATATTCCAGAGCGCGGATTTTCTTTTCGTTGGGATGGGCCGCTGGATATGAGGATGTCTGGCGAAGGGGAATCGGCCGCTGATTTGATTGCGCGTGTGGATGTTGATGAACTGGCCAAAATTTTGCGTGATTACGGCGATGTTAAAAAGGCGGCAATATTGGCGCGGGCAATAAAAAACGCACAGCCGCGTACAACAATGGATTTGCGCAATCTTATTCATAATCCGCGTGATGTTGCGCCGGTGTTTCAGGCGTTTCGGATTGCGGTAAACGATGAAATGGGCGAAGTGCGCCGTGCATTGGCCGCTGTTCCTGATTTGTTGGATGCGGGTGGAAAATGTGTTTGTGTAACATTTCATTCGCTGGAGGATAGAATTGTAAAAAACACTTTTCGCGAATGGACAACAGCCCCGGGGGATCCACGTCTGCCATGTGTGGCGGCGGCACCGTTTGCACAGCTGGCGACAAAAACGCCGGCGGCGTCCGAACTGGAGCATAACCCGCGTGCGCGCAGTGCGCATTTGCGCGCCGTTATAAAATCATATTGACCCGTATGGCGGACATTGTGTACGATTTGAGGAAACAATAAAAAAACAAGGAAAGGTTTACAGTGATGAAAAAATCAATATTGCCTGCATTTACGGCGTTTTTTGTCGCCATGATGGTTGTGCCTGCGGCGTGGGCGGTATGCCCGGTATGCACGGTTGCGGTTGGTGCCGGTCTGGAGGGAGCGCGCCTGTTGGGGGTCGATGATGTGATTACCGGTATCTGGGCCGGTGGATTAACCTTGTCCCTGTTTTTCTGGACGGTTGGCTGGCTGAAAAAGCGCGGTGTGACAAATGCATGGTTGCTGATTGTATTGCCGCTGGTGGTATATTACGGCCTGTTGGGGGCGGTTTATCTGATGCCGGGTGTGACGTTCGGCGCCCAGACATTGTGGGGCATTGATAAATTCATGCTTGGGGTTATTGTTGGTACGCTTGCGTTCTATCTGGGCGCACGCTGGTATGTAAAGATAAAGCGGGACAACGGCGGCCATGCCAAGTTCGCATTTCAGAAAGTTATTGTACCGTTAAGCTTTTTGTTGGTTGCGACGCTGGTCTTTTGGCTGATAACAAAATAAAAACGGAGGTTGAAAATGGCACAAAAAACAGTGAAAAAATCAGCGGGAAAAAAACTGACGCTGGAACAGTTGGTCGAACAGGCGGATGCGGCAAAAAAAGTAAATCCGCTGGATTTATCGTCGGACCAGGATTTGTCAGTGGCCCTGATGAACCTGATTTCGTTGGAAGAGCATTTTTTCTTTAGTGGTGCAAAAACTCGCAAGACCGGTTTTTACGACATGATAAACACCGTTCGTGACATGCGAAAAGAGCTGATGGAGCGCATCGTTCAAAAATCAAGTGCTGCAAATGGAGAGGTATGGTGCATTTCCAAACATTTGCTGGCGGCGTCCATGCGCCTGATGGAGGTGGGAACCAAGGCACTGGGGGCCGGCAACACAAAGGATGCGTATGCAATGTTTGACAAGGCGTACGACCTTTATTCCCTGTTCTGGGGGATTAATATGAACCTGATTGATTTGACCGGGGTTCGCCAGGCGGTGCCCGCGTTTTATGACGGGGCGGTCAAAGAATGCAAACTGAAATCGTCCGCGGATGCGGTGGCACCGTCGGCCTATGCGGCCGGTGCGTCTAAGTCCACTGTTCGTCGTTTGGGTGATTGGGTAAAAAATGCAGTGAATTGTTGTATCGAGTAAATTCGGTATTGATTCAGATTGCGAAAATGTGATAAAATATTATCAGAGAGATATAAATTTTGAGTTTTCATGCGGTGAAAATTTTTAAAGTTTCGTTTATTGTTCTGGCATTGATTGCCGACAGGGCTGTTTTTGCGGCCCAGGCACCAAATCCTCGCGGCACGTCAACAACTGTTTCAAGCTCGCGTGGCGATGGCCGCGAGGTGCGTCATGTCTCTGCCGGTTCGACGGCGGGAACGAACACTGTCAGTGGCGGTGTTGCGTCGCGTTCTGCGACGCGCCGCCCCGCGACAACGGTTTCCAGGGCTGCGTCCGTGATAAGCATGCCCGCTTCGGGTACTGTTTCCGCGCGCAGTGCCGCGACACCGCGTAACGCGTCTGCGGTAAAGACAACATCCGCATCCCACTCTATTGTTGGGCGCGCGGCATCAAACAGTGTGGTGCGGGCGGCCCAGACAAAATCTGCCGCACGCAGTGCGACAACATCTAATGTATCCCGTGCGGGCACCGCACGTGCAACGGCGGTGTTTGACGACATCTCCAAAATTGGCGGTGGCTATTCCGCCTGTCGTGAGGCGTATGCAACATGCATGGATCAGTTTTGTGCCAAGGCAAACGATACATATCGCCGCTGTTATTGCAGTGCCAAGTATGAAGAGTTTCGTGATACGGAAAACGCATTGGACCAGGCAAAGACGCTGTTGTTACAGTTTGAAGATAACAATCTGAACGCCGTTGATAAAACCGCCGCAGAGGTTAACGCGATGTATAGCGCCACAATCGGCGAACAGGCGATAAAAAATGACACCAGTGCGGCGGCGGCAACACTTAGCGAAATCGGAGATTTGTTGTCAGGCAAGAAAAAAGCCACGACCAGTTCGCCGTCAACATCATTGGGGATATTATCGCTGGATTTCACAGATGATGTTGATGATATATGGAGTGGCGGCGGCAGTTCCATATTTGATACCAGTTCCGGCCAGGATTTAAGCCAGCTGGAGGGACAGAAACTGTTTAATTCAGCAGACACCCAGTGCATGAAACTGGTTGGGGAATCGTGCGAGAACAAGGCCGTTGTTACCATGGCGCGCAGTGCCTATAACATCATGATAACCCAGGACTGTAACGCGTATGAAAAAAAGATAAACTCTCAGCGCGAGGCGGTAAAGCAAACAGTTCGCCAGGCAGAAAAAGTTTTACGTGATGCACGCCTTGAAGAGTATCGCAACCACAATTCTGCAGATGTAAACGAATGTCTGGCAAAGGTGCGCACCGCCCTGACCAATGATAATGCGTGCGGAACAAACTACAAGCGCTGCTTGGACTATAGCGGTGTTTATATAAACAGCAACACGGGTGAAGCGATTTATTCCCCGCGCCTGTTCAAGCTGGTTGAGCAGATAAATCTGGACGGTTCTTCGGATGTGTTGGGCCAGAATCCAGAGTTTAATAGTTTCCTGGATTCCAAGAAGATGTTTGCAACGACCGCGCTGGACACATGTCGCGACATATCTGACATTGTCTGGCAGGAATTCAAGCGTGCCGCCCTTATTGAAATATCCCAGGCCCAGGACGAAAAGATAGAAGAAATAAAAATGTCGTGTGTCAGCACGATGGCAGAATGCTATGACACACAGTCGAATGCATTGAAAAGTTTTGATAACACAACCGCGCAATATGCCGGGGCCCAGGCCGCATATGCCGCCCGTGCAATGTGCCAGGACAAGGTTGCCGCATGTGCCGCGCTGTATGCCGGGCCAAACGACAAGGTGTGTGATTTTGATGGCAACGGGCGTCTTAAAAACGGTGCAGACTGTGGTCTAAAGGCGTTGGTTAGTTTTGTTCAGACCGTTGATAATGTTCGCGTCGCCGAAGGATGCTCGATTGCATTGGATAATAAAATGAAGGAAATATGCACACCGGCGAAAGATACCAAGGGCTATCCGTGGAATTGCCGCGGGATGTCTCGCGATGAGCTGAAAAACACGGTCGAGACATATGCACAGTTATACTGTACTGACCCGTCATCCAATACACAGGAGGTTGCGGCGGAAACACAGTTCACGATTAATAAAATTATAGATGATATCTATGATGAGTTGGATTATCAGTTAATGGAATCGTGCGAGGAGCTTGATGGCTACTGGGTTGCCACGGGGGATGAGATGCAGGAACAATTATCAGGAAAGCTGCTGTCGGCATTTTATGCAAATAACTTTGGTGGCCGCACGGATAATACTGAAACATCATATGGGCGCTGTGTCGAGAATGATACGATGATACGATGCACCAACTATAACAGTGGCAAGGAAGAACAGGTTGCGACATATGACCGTAGCAAGGATGTCTGTATTTTCACCGATGAATGGTACAAAATGAAATGTGAATCCATGCAAGGATATTATGAAAATAGCGTTTGCTATGTTGCGCAATAATTCGAGCAATGGAAAGAAATATGAAACATACGTTCTGTTTATCTTTGTTAATATATTTTTGTGCGGCGGCTGGGGCGGTGGCCGGTGGCGGAAACAATGTCTCGTCGCTTAGTAGCGACTGGGGTGGTGGGCGCTGGGTTATGTGCGGCCAACATGCACTGGGGGCAGATAATGCTTGTATTGGCGCAACAGAAAATTGTGCGTCGCGTTCAATGTTTGCACGAAATTATACCGATGAATGGGCGGTCCAGATGCTGGTTGCAATGAAGGTAACCAAAACCGGGGCTATGTTCTGCCCTGTCCAGGTAGAGGGTAAAAATAAAAACAGGGGCAATGCTTGGACCGAATATGCGTCGGCCGGTAGCAATTGTGTATGGCTGTGCAAGAATGGATATACCGGCGAAGAATGTGCGACCGAGGCCGCGGCCGGAACAACATGTGACCCGACCAAGTTGCAGGCTAGCAACTATTCCAGTATTTATCGTGTTGCGTCGGGTGCAAACATAGAAGACAGCGTCGCCATGTTTGGCTTTAATAATAATAACTCTTGCGGTGTGCACAAGAAGCAGGAGCATGATATTATTCTGGGGGTTACGCGTTGGACGCCCAGTGGACATGGTGCCTTTGTTCAGCAGTTGGTTGTTCGTGCCGAGCGGTCTGGCTGGAAAGATATGGTTTCATGGGCGGCAATATATCCCGCCGGTGGTGCGCCAGAGATTCTGGTATGCAAAAACGGCTATAGGCCAAATGCGGGCTCTACCGACTGCGAGGAAATAAATATGAACATTTGTGCCCAAGCTCAGGCCTGTTCCGGCTGGTCTAATGCCGGCTTTGATGAGCAGGAGCATGTAATGGTGCAGCCCGCCGGCCAATCATGCTATGAGTTTAGATGTGCCCAGCAGGGGTATGCATTTCAATCTGCTGCAGAAAGAAAGTGTATCGAGTGTTCAAATAGCTTGCGCGATGGCGCGCATCCGGTTAGCGGTTTGTGCATAAAGTGCGATATCGGCAAAATATTTAACAGTGAAACCGGGGCATGTGATGATGCGGATGCGTATAGCAAGCTCGACATGCAGTATGGCAAAGGCAGAACCAAGGACAATACAAAGCTGGAGGCGCAGTGCTGGACGATTGTTGCGCCGCCTGAAGAATATACTGTTTGTGTGCGTAAAGGTGGTGCGGGGGCTTCCGGATCGGCATCGGGGGGCAATTCGGCCCGTGCGGCGCGCGTTCAGGCCTCTATTAAATAGCGATATATTCTATAAAAAATCCCCGAATATCGGGGATTTTTTGTTTGGCTTAAATATTAATTATGCGGTGCCGTTTAATGTTTTTAACAGTTTCATAATTGTTTGGCGGGTTTCATCATTGGGCAGTTTCCAATACAGGTTTATTAATTGCAGAGATTCGTTTTTTCCCAACGGGTCGTTCGCCGTCTGCTCTGCTACATGTAAAGAGCGTGATGCGCGCGTTTCTTCGGGCATGTTTCCCGGCAGACCTGTAAAAAAGAATGAAACCGGTGTTTCCAGCAGTGTGCTAAGCTCAAACAGTCTGGCCGCAGATACACGGTTTCCGGCCGTTTCATACTTTTGAATTTGCTGAAATGTTACACCGCATTTCTTAGCCAGGTCTTTCTGGGACAGGCCCATCATGGTACGACGCAACTGCAGTCGCTGACCAATGTGTTCATCCACTGCTGTTGGGGTAAATGCTCTGCCGCTCATATTTTCCTCTCCGATACAAATGCAACATATGATATTTATCCTATTTATACATGTTTTCTTTTTCTTTTGCAATCAAAAAAGGGTTGTGCTACTGTTCGCTCTGGAATTTAAAAACAGGGGAAAAGTATGACAAAACCAGTTGTTTTATGCATTATGGACGGCGTCGGAATTAATCCAAACACATCGCATAATGCCGTGGCGTTGGCAAATATGCCTTTTTTTGACAAACTGTTAAAACAGTATCCGCATTCTGTGCTGGATGCCAGTGGGCCTGCGGTGGGGTTGCCGACTGGAACAATGGGAAATTCAGAGGTTGGACATATAACAATGGGCGCCGGTCGTGTTGTTAACCAGTTCTTGCGCCGTTTTCAGATTGAAAACTGGGACGAGAATGCGGCGCTGGGCGATTTTATCGCCGATGTGCGTGGGCGTGGCGGTATCGTTCATTTTGCCGGCATGATGTCTGACGGGCGCGTTCATTCAAATCTGGCCGACATGATTTTGATTATGCGCCGCGTTTTGGATGCCGGATTGCGTGTTTGCATACATTTTATCGCAGACGGGCGTGATACACTGCCCCAGTCCGCGCCGGAATATGTGGAGGCTCTGCAACGTGAACTGGCGCCATATATGGCCGATGGGCGTGCGTTTTTTGGAACACTGTCCGGGCGGTATTATGCAATGGACAGAAATCAGAATATGGATCGTACCGAACTGGCGTTTAATGCGATTGCATGTGCGAAGTCCGATTTGCATGCGGCAACCATTGATGCCGCATTGGCGGCGGCATACCAGCGCGGCGAAACAGATGAATTTATTAAGCCGGTTGTTATTGACGGGGATGTGGCAATTACGCCAAATGATGGATTTTTATTTGGAAATTACCGCAGTGACCGCGCACGCCAGATTGTGCGTGCAATGCTGAAAACGGGTGCGGCGATGCTGTGCTTTTCCCAGTATGGCGAAGGATTAAACGAACAATGCCCCGCCCTGTTGCCGGATGTGGCGGTAAACAATACGCTGGGGGATGTGCTGGCGGCGGCGGGAAAAAGTCAGCTGCGCATTGCGGAAACAGAAAAATATAATCATGTAACCTATTTCTTTGATGCAGAGCGTAATATAGATTTTCCGCATTCTGACAAGGTTTTAATTGCATCGCCTGATGTTGCAACATTTGATTTAAAGCCGGAAATGTCCGCAGTGGAAATAACAGATGCATTGTTGCCGCGCCTGGCGCAATTCGATGTTGTTATATTAAATTATGCCAATGGCGACATGGTTGGGCACACCGGGGTTGAGGCCGCCGCAATTCGTGCGATGGAGACGCTGGATGAACAGCTGGCGCGATTGGTGCCGGCGGTACTGGAACTGGGGGGGACTGTTTTGATTACAGCCGACCATGGCAACGCAGAGAAACTGTGGGACGAGGAGAATAACCTGCCCTGGACGGCGCATACGACAAACCCGGTTAACTTTATAGTCGTATCAAATGATGCGCATACGGCGCATGACGGGGGATTGGCCGATATCGCCCCGACGGTGTTAAAGCTGGCCGGGGTGCCGGTTCCGCCGGATATGACAGGAAAATCGCTGGTTGATTAAACAAAACGCCCCGTTTGGGGTGTTTTTTATTTGTTTCGGCGGGCCTTGAAAAAATCACGCAACATTTGGGCCGATTCTGCAGCGTACTGTGGTATTTGCGTAATCATTGGACGCCATAGATGGCGGTCTGTTTCAAATATGCGCGCATTGGCGGTAATGCCGCCGCCCTTTTCATCCGTGGCGGCAAAATAAATATGGCGTATGCGTGCAAATGATATTGCCGTGGCGCACATCGCGCACGGTTCCAGTGATACATAGATGTCGCATTCGTCCAGAAATTTTTGCCCCAGTTTTTTACACGCTCTATTTATTGCGACGATTTCCGCATGCAGTGTTGGGTTGCGCCGTTGTTGGACCCGGTTTTCCCCGCGTGCGATAATTTTTCCGTCATGCACAATTACAGCGCCGATTGGCACGTCGCCATGAGCGGATGCACGGCGGGCTAAAATTAAAGCTTGTTTCATAAAATCCATACGGTAAAGTATAAGGCATGGATTCTAAATTGCAAATCATTTCAGGTGAATATCGCGGACGTAAACTGCGTCTGCCGCCGGGCGGCCGCCCGACCCAGAACCGTGCCAGAATTGCGCTGTTTAACATGCTGGCGTCGTTGGATGTTGTGCCGGCGTGCGTATGGGATGCATTTGCCGGCAGCGGCGCGTTCGGTATAGAATGTTTGTCTCGCTGGGCACAGTGTCGTGCGGTGTTCACAGATATTGCGCCGGCCACGGTTAGAATGAATTTGGGGGGATTGAATATTGATTCGCGGGCGTCTGTTGTGGCGGGTGATGCACTGTCGGCCGTGGGCAAATACGGTCCGCTGTGTGATTTGATTTTTGTGGACCCGCCCTATTGTGCGGCAGAAACAGGTGTGGCGTTTATAAAAAAGCTGGGGGGCGCGGCACGTTATGGAACAATTGTCGTTTGGGAGCAAGAAGCATCGGCCGCAATAATGCCAACGGCTGACATATGGGAAATATTGCGGGATAAGCAATATGGGCGTGCACGCTTTATAATTTTGCGAAAAATTAAATAAAAACCTTGATTTTTGCATGTTTTTAATGAATAATTGCCTTCGCGCGGCACCCTTGGAGGTCGCGTGAAACATTAAAACATGCTATAAAAGGATTAAAAATGGCAATAAATTTAAATGCAGAAATTCGTACTGTTGCCGGCAAGGGGGCCGCGCGCAGCATCCGCAATAACAAAAATATCCCCGCTGTTATCTATGGTGAAAAAAAGGCGCCTGTTGCAATAGAATTGAACGGTCGCGATTTTGAAATGCTTATCAGAACACCGGGTTTGCGGACAAAACTGTTCCAGATTAAAACATCAAACGGCACAGAAGACGCAATGTTGATGGATATTCAGTATCATCCGGTAACAGATGCGGTTGTTCACGCTGACTTTAAGCGTATCGATGTTAAAAATCCGGTAAATGTTGTTGTTCCGGTTGAGGTTATTAATGCCGAAACATCCAAGGGCCTGAAACTGGGCGGCGTATTGAACTTTGCCGTACGTAAGGTTGCACTGCGCGGATTGATTGATGCGATTCCGGAAAAAATCACAATTGATTTGCAGACTCTGACGATTGGCGACAGCGTTCATGGTTCCGACCTGGCGTTGCCGGCGGGTGTTGAATTGGGCCTGCACCAGGCAGAATTGGCGTTTGCCACAATCGGTGGTAAAATGCCAGAAGAAGCTGATGCAAAATCTGCGCCGGCGGCCGCGGCGGCACCTGCTAAAAAATAATATTTTCGTATGGAAATTAAAACGTCCCGTTTCGGGACGTTTTTTTCTTGTTATTTTTTTCCTGTGGTCTTGAAATGCTTTTTCGTGTTCACTATATCAGAGGCAAACAGAGTCTATTTAAGGAGTGAAAAATGGGAAAAGTATTGGGTATTGACTTAGGTACGACCAATTCCGCCATGGCGTTCATGGACGGCAGCGATCCTAAGATTATTGAAAACGCGGAGGGACAGCGCACGACACCGTCTGTTGTTGCACTGACGTCAAATGGAGAACAGTTGGTGGGCATTACCGCCAAGAACCAGGCTGTTACAAATCCGGAAAATACAATTTATGAAATTAAGCGCCTGATGGGGCTGCGTTATGACAGTCCGGTGGTAAAAGAAATTGCCGCACGCGTTCCATATAAAATTGTGCGTGGCGACAACGGCGATGCCTGGGTTGAGATGGAGGGTAAAAAATATGCCCCGTCACAAATTTCAGCCATGATTTTGGCAAAATTGAAAAAGGATGCTGAAAACTATCTGGGCGAGCCAATTACGGATGCCGTTATTACAGTTCCGGCATATTTTAATGATTCCCAGCGCCAGGCGACAAAAGACGCCGGTCGTATCGCAGGCCTGAACGTGTTGCGTATTGTTAATGAACCGACTGCCGCGGCATTGGCGTATGGTCTGGAAAAAGACAAGAATGGTATTGTTGCCGTGTACGACTTGGGTGGTGGTACTTTTGACGTATCAATTCTGGAAATTGTTGACGGCGTGTTTGAGGTAAAATCTACGAACGGCGACACTCAGTTGGGCGGTTCCGATTTTGATGCCCGCATTTTGGAATATCTGATATCCGAATTCAAAGGCCAGACAGGTATTGATTTAAAGAATGACAAACTGGCGTTACAGCGTCTGAAGGAAGCCGCCGAAAAAGCGAAAATCGAATTGTCTTCAAAGACATCAACCGACATCAACCTGCCGTATTTGACGGCTGATGCGACCGGCCCGAAACATTTTAACACGACATTGACCCGTGCAAAGCTGGAATCGCTGGTTGACGATTTGATTCAAAAAACGATTGAGCCGTGCAAGAAAGCACTGGCTGATGCGGGAATTGATAAATCTCAGATTAATGAGGTTATATTGGTTGGCGGTCAGACGCGCATGCCAAAAGTGGCCGAGACGGTTAAAGAATTTTTCGGCCGTGACCCGCACAAGGGCGTTAACCCGGACGAAGTGGTTGCAGACGGTGCCGCGATTCAGGGCGGTGTTCTGAAAGGCGATGTAAAAGATGTTCTGTTGTTGGATGTTACGCCGTTGTCGCTGGGGATTGAAACACTGGGCGGTGTGTTTACGCGTCTGATTGACCGTAATACCACTATTCCTACGAAAAAGTCCCAGGTGTTCTCGACCGCCGAAGACAACCAGTCGGCTGTGACCATCCGTGTATTCCAAGGCGAACGCGACATGGCGGCGGATAACAAACTGCTGGGGCAGTTTAATCTGGAAGGTATTGCCCCTGCTCCGCGCGGCATGCCCCAGATAGAGGTTTCGTTTGATATTGATGCAAACGGTATCGTACACGTGTCGGCCAAGGATAAGGGCACAGGCAAAGAACAGACCATATCTATTAAGTCTGATGGTGGCCTGTCCGAAGAAGACATAAAGAAAATGGTTGATGAGGCGGCGGCAAATGCAGAGGCGGACAAGAAAAAGCGTGCCCTGGCTGAGGCCAAGAACAATGCGGAGGCCGCGGTATTCGGTATTGAAAAATCGCTGAAAGAGCATGGCGATAAAATATCCGAAGATGAAAAGAAGGCTATTGAAGAGGCAAAGCAGGCACTGGCGGATGAAATTGCAAAAGCTGATGCCACTGCGGAAAGCCTGAAAGAAAAGACTGATGCCCTGACGGAAAAGGCAATGAAACTGGGCGAAGCTGTATACAAGGCGGCCCAGGCCGAACAAAACGCGGCGCAGTCTGAAAACAGCGGTGACAAACCGGCCGATGACGGCACCCGTGATGCAGATTTCTCTGAAAAGAAATAATTGGCATGTATCAAAAATCCTCCCTCAATCCGGGGGGATTTTTTTTACATTATTCAAATGAAACAAACAGCCCGCCAAATGGCGGGCTGTTTGTTATGGTTTTTTATTTTACCTCACCAATATATGCGCCCAGGTCTGTCGCCACACGCAACAGCGGGTCATTGGGCTCGACATATGCATTGGATGTCTGGATGCCCGGGATATGCGGGTCGGGAACCAGGTCGCCAGTATTAAAGAATTCCGACAACGCGATAGTCTTGCATTCGCCGTTTTGCATGGCGGTCATGACGTATGTTTCATTGTTTTCAATCGCGCGTACCGCACAATCTGCCATGGATGCGGCAATAATACGGTCGGTGGCCGTGGTGTCGCCCGCGCGCTGGAAATGTTGGGGGAATTCCGCGCGGCAATAAATGCCCGCCGCCGACAATTGTCGTGCAATCATTTCAGCGGCCTTGCCCGAATGACCGCGCAGGGATATTCCTTCGGATACAACGATTACACCATAATCTGTGGGTGCATTTTTTATGTGATTTATCAGGCTGTCCACATCAAATTTTATTTCGGGTATCAGTATTGCGGCGGCGCCTGCGGCTACGCCGGCCTCCAGCGACAGTTTGCCACAGTCGCGCCCCATCGCCTGTACGACAAACCATCTGCGGTGGCTGCGTGCGGATAATAATATTTGGTCGCAGAATGTTGTTAACTGTTGAACGGCCGTGTTAAATCCGATTGTTGCATCGGTCATAGGCACGTCCATATCAATAGTTTTCGGAACGCATACCAGTTTTACACCTGCGTAAATTTCCTTGAATCCCCAGGCCAATGACAAGCTGCCGTTGCCGCCAACTAGAACCAGTGTGTCAAGCCGCAGTTCTTTTAGTGCACTGTTAAGCTTTGCGTTAAATTCTTTTAATATGCCTTGGCGTGCGGCCTCTTCAAAATTCATAGTGCCGTCGCGGCCGTTGCGCAGAATACTGCCAGAGAGGCGCGCATATTCCAGCGGCATGTTATCAGGGTTCAGCTCAACCGCGTCAAGAGGCGTGGCATACAATCCATCGGTGCCGCCGCGAATGCCAACCACCTGCCAGTCGCGCATGGCGGCTGCATTTACAATGCGCTGAATCACTGTGTTCAGACCACTGCAGTCACCGCCGGTGGTCATGATTCCAATTCTTTTTTTCTCGCTCATATCTAATTCCTCTTTTTTTGCCGATAAATTATAACACAATTAAGTTGACAAACAAATATCTTTTGCAATAATTTGTCTACTCTTAATTATTTATTTCCGGAGATATAAAATGGCAAAGAAAAATACAAAAATAAAGACCAAACCCTCAACTGATGATTTGATTGATAGCGCCATTGCTCAGCAGAATTCATGGATGGAAAACAGACGTGCGTTTGCGCGGCGATTTTTGCATACGCTTAATATTTTCGCCCGCCCGGCGCCCAACCGGATGGCCGCGGACGCCGATAAACCGTCACGGCGTGCCGGTGGATTAAAAGCGTATTGGTTCCCTATTTTGTGTGCACTGATTGTTATTTTCGTTGCGGTGTGGGTTGCGTTTTTTCACAATACCACGCATCGCGTTATTGTGGTTCCGGCGGTTCCGGATCCTGTTGTGCGTGAGGTTGATACTGAAACCGCGCCTTCGTTTGACATTGTGCGCATAGAACGCGGCGGAACAATCGTCGTTGCAGGACGCTGGCTGCCGCATCAAAACATATCCATTTTAATAAACGGGAAAATCGTTGCAACAGAACGCACCGATTCCCGCGGTGAATTTGTGTATGCGCCGACACACCCGCTGGCGGCCGGAAATTATACATTGTCATTGTTGGGGGTAAATCCCGATGTGAAATCAGAGGACAAGGTTTTTGTATATGTTTCAGAACATGGATATAAAAATTCTGTTTCACTGTTAATGACCGCCGACGGCAGTACTCTGTTACAGGCGCCGACAATGCTGGCGGATGGCGATTTGACGGTGTCAAAAATAGATTATCTGAGCACGGGCCGTATTGTTGTGACGGGCGATGCACTGCCCCGCCTGCGCGTTTCAATGACACTGGATGGCAAATACATCGGATTTGCCCGTGTGTCAGATCATCGTCATTTTGGCATGGGGGCAGATGTAGGCGAACTGACGCCGGGTAATGAATACAGTTTGGCGGTGCGTCTGCATGATGGCGATGGGCGGACCGTCGCGACTGTTCGTCATAATTTCAAAATGCCAGAGATGACAGGTGACGATGATACTTTTTATACGGTACGCCGCGGGGATTGTCTGTGGATAATTGCGCGTAATTTTCTGCGCCGCGGAATACTGTTCAGCATGATTGCCGAACGCAACAATATTGAAAATCCTGACCTGATATACCCAAAGCAGTTGTTGCAGATACCTGTTGAAGAGGACAAATAATTAAAAAAATCGCCGTTCGTGGCGATTTTTATTTTGGTGCGGGCGAAGGGAATCGAACCCTCGTCTTCAGCTTGGGAAGCTGACGTGCTACCATTATACCACGCCCGCAGTGATGGATATAATATAACCCCGCGCATTAAAAGTCCAGTATAAAACATAAAAAGATTTGACTTTTGACTATTTTGGATACATAATGGGCGAGCAAATCCCAATGATTGCCATTTTTGTTTATCCAGTACGCGGTATGCGTGTGGTACATCAACCGGCGAGTGTTCGCTCTTGATGATGGCTGTTGTGATTTAGAAACATAAGGAATTTATAAAATGTCGAAGAATATTTTGAACTTAGATTATGAATCTTTTTTTCAGCCGACATCTAAACTGAAAAATCAGGCTAAAAAGGAATTGCCTGGGGCGGTTAAAATGGATATGAGTGCGGCGCAAAAGTTCTTTGGTTTGGAAATGTTGTTCCAGACTGTACAACGTGTAAAATAAAACAAAAAAACAAGGAGTAAAAAAATGGCAACAGTTATCAGATTGGCGCGTTACGGTGCGAAAAAGCGTCCGTATTATCATGTGGTTGTAACGGATTCCCGCAATGCCCGCAATTCGGGTAATGTTTTGGATGTTGTTGGAAAGTATGACCCGATGCAGCCGCGCGACAGCGAAAAGCGCGTTATTCTGAACATTGACCAGGTAAAGGCCTGGATAGAAAAAGGTGCCAAACCGTCGGACCGCGTATACAAGTTCTTGGCGAATGCGGGATTGGTTGCAAAAAAGCCGGTTCCCAATCAGACGAAAAAACACCTGCAGTCTGAAAAGACCCAGATGAAAATAAAAGACAAGGCTGACAAGCTGGCAAAAGCAGCGGAAGAAAAAGCCGCCGCAGAGGCTGCGGCAAAAGCGGCCGCCGAAGCGCCTGCACAAGAGGCAAGCGCGGAATAAGCTCGTGATTAATTATGCCCGGTTTCGTCCGGGCATAAAACGTAATGGGGTAATTTATGTCTAAGTGTTCATATAATGATAAATTGGAATGTTCTGCAGAACATCAACAACTGGAACTTAATCGTCAACTGTTTGTTGCCGGTATCAGTGGCGCATTTTGGTTAATGTCGTCCAAGCCGAAACAGTGCAAGGCCCAGCCGCATTTCTGTCAGCGCTTAGCGGCGTTTGCCGAAACCCAACAAAAACAACGATAAAAATAAGCCATGACAAAGGTTTCTGAAACATTTATCAGCATATGCCCAATTGACGGATCCGTATGCAAGCCGTCTACAAAAGAATTACGGGAATATGCCGCATGGCTTGAAAAGTTAGCCGAAAGTAAAAGCACAATGTTATTTTCCAATGGCGGAATTCATTGGTGCCCGGGTGCATGTGGTGAATCGATGCGGCAACAAGCCAATGGTCTCATTTGTAAAGAAACGGGTATTGATCCGCAACAGTATCTTAATGCCCATGGTCACCAGAGATGAATGATAGCACAAAAATCTTAATCGGAAAAATTGTAGCCCCCCAGGGTGTCCGCGGCGAGGTGCGTGTCCAGGCATATACCGCCAGTCCTATGGATTTTCAGCATATCCCGGTACAGAGTGCGCGTTTTCCCGATGGTGCGTTTAAGTTTGTACGTCGTCTGAATCCGACGTCTGATGTGATAATTGCGCGCATCGACGGTGTGGGCGACCGTAATGCGGCCGAAGAACTGCGCGGTACGGAACTGTTTGTTGCACGTGATGCCCTGCCCGCGGTTGGGGATGATGAATATTATCAGGCTGATTTGATAGGTTTTCATGTTATTCGCAATGGGAAAACAATAGGCATACTGGACGGCTTTCAAAATTTCGGCGCCGGTGATATAATGGAACTGGATACGGGTGACATGGTGTTGTTTGCCGGGGCGGCCGTTGATTTGGAACACAGGACTATTACGGTAAAATAAAATGCATTTTAATATACTTACCATTTTTCCAGAAATGTTTCCGGGGACGCTGGGGGCTGGGGTTGTCGGGCGTGCACTGGACAAGGGCATTTGGTCGTATAATGTAGTAAATATTCGTGATTTTGCCTATAACAGTTATGGCAGTGTCGATGATGAACAGTTTGGCGGCGGCAAGGGTATGGTTATGCGGCCGGATGTTCTGGGGGCGGCGCTGGATTCTATTAAGGACCGCGGCCGTGTTATATATTTTTCGCCCCGTGGCCCGCGCCTGGACCAACATATGGTTCGCGATTTTGCCAGGCGTCCGGATGCGACATACACCCTGCTCTGTGGACGCTATGAAGGAATTGATGAACGAATCATTGAAGAATATGATATAATGGAATTGTCTATTGGCGATTATATCCTGTCCGGGGGTGAAATTGCCGCACAGGTTTTTGTTGACAGTGCGGTTCGCTTGATAGATAATGTGGTTGGTGGCGGCCAAGACGCCACTGCGAATGAAAGTTTTGAAATCGGGGGGCTGGAATGGCCGTTATACACCCGCCCGTCGGCATGGCGCGGACGAAATGTCCCAGAAGTCCTGCTGTCTGGTCACCACGGCAATATAGAACGGTGGCGGAAACAACAATCGGACGAGATAACCAAACAAAGACGTCCGGATTTAATAAAGGAAAAGTAAAAGATGAGCATTATTAAAAAAATCGAAGAACAACAGGTTGCAAAACTGCGCGGCGACAAGAAAATCCCTGCATTTAAGGCGGGCGACACGCTGAAGGTACACGTAAAAATCAAGGACGGCGACAAATTCCGTATTCAGATTTTTGAAGGTGTTGTTATCGCACGTGACGGTGGCGAAGGCAACAACGCATCGTTCACTGTTCGTCGTGAATCATACGGTGTTGGTGTAGAACGTAAGTTCCCGCTGTACAGCCCTGCGATTGAAAAAATCGAAAAGATTCGTATTGGTCGCGTACGTCGTGCAAAGCTGTTCTTCCTGCGCGGATTGTCCGGCAAAAAGGCTCGTATCGTCGAAGATTTGGCGGCGGCCTCTGCGGAAAAGAACGCAGGCAAGTAAAGATATATTGCTAGAAAAATCCCGCCAAACGGCGGGATTTTTTTTTATCGCTGGAAAACGCGTGGATTTGTAATGTTTGGGTTTATTAATGGTACCGGGCGATAGTTTGTTTTTTCCACGCTTACATTTATGCAATTTTGATGATTCTGGAAAGTGTAGTCCTGGATGTGCAGATGGCCGTGATAGTTTATTATTGGTAAAATGTTTCCAAATTCTGGCAATGGCTCATGCGACAGAATTATAAAAAGTTCTGCGTTGTATACGGGCTGGTCGAATACGCGGTCAAATCCTGCATCCAGCCACCAGCTGACGCTATGACAGCGGTCGTGGTTGCCTAAAATAAGGTGCTTGCGCCCGTGCATGTGTGATAAAATATTGCGAACGCGCTCTTTTGTGGCGCCAAACATAACATCCCCCAGCCAATAGCAAATATCGTTTTTGCCAACGACAGAGTTATAGTTTACAATTAGGGCCGTGTTCATTTCTGCGGCGTTCTCGAATGGACGTTTGCCAAAATGAATAATTCGCTCGGAATAAAAATGAGGATCCGAGTACACAAATGTAGCCATGCGTCTATCTCCCTAATGTATTGATTTGGCGGCACTGCATTTGCAAGCGCGCCAGTTTATCCATAATATCTGACCACAGGGGCGGCGTGGTCAAAAATTCGTCTTTCATCGATTCATAATCCTGCTGCAGGTCGCGCAGGACTGCCGGCGACGGCAGTAAAGACAGGTCTTTTGCTGAATGGATGTTGGTAATGTTTTTTGTTGTATAAATCTGCTGATATAGAACAGTGTTTTGCAACATGTGTTTCGTATCGGCCAGATTTACAAACGGCATCATGGTTGCAATGTCGTAGTAATGACGCGATATAAAAAAATTGCTTTTTGGCATTCCAATCGCAGAGAAAGAGTTCAATGCAAACATTTTATCCCAAAACGTCTGCTCGTATGCAACGGTTGGTATGACGCGCATTGGCTCTTTTGTAGAATATGGTTGTACCGCACGATATTTTATCGTTTTGCTGTCATATTTTCGCGGAATGATTTCAATGCATATATGCTGAAACATTTTGTTTATGTCCGATTGAAACAAAATATGCAGTGTCGGGTACGATGTCTGTTGTTCTGGATTGTGCAGCGCCCGCCATTCACGGTCGGTTGATAGCATAAAGCGCCTGTCCTGATTTATTGCATAGTTGATGCGAGGCATCAGTACGTCAAATATAAATTCTTTGAAACATGCGACATGTTTTTTTAGTCTGCATCTGGTGCGCGCCAGGGGCAGTTCTTCAAATTCATTCGTTACCAGGTCAATATCGTGACTGATGCGCTGACAAATATTGTATGATTTTCGTAGTGTTGCGCCACCCGCAAATACCAATGTCTCGAATGCCGATGCGTCCTCAAACAGCGTGCTCAGAATTTCGCATTCCATATAATCTTGCTCCGCCGCGAGAGGGTTTGGCATATTTTTAATAATTTTTTGTGCCCCAGGGCTTTTTACAGACATATATATTTTATAGTACGTTTTGTCGCTTTTGTCAAGTTTTGATGATTTAAGAATTTGACTTTATCAGACGACAGCGCTAATATATAAGCCGGTATGAAAAAATATATTTCTGCATTTTTGATGGCGTGTGCCCTGCTAATTGGGCCGTCGGCTGATGCATATATCGACCGTGAAACGGCGGTTTTGCGCGTAATGAACAAGGCCGCGGGCAAGGCTCACACTATTTATGTTCCGGTGGGGGCACGTTCTTCGTTTGAAAAGCTGGGGATAATGGTGCGAACATGCAAGCAGACAGACCCTTTCCAGGCCGAAGACTTTTTTGCTTTTATAGAAGTATCCCAGGACAGTAAAATTTTCAGCGGCTGGATGAGTCGAAACGAGCCGGGAAACAATCCGTTACAGCATCCGGATTATGATTTGTGGTTGGTTGAATGTCGCAGTATGGCGGAGTAATTAATAGATAAAGGAGACTGAGAGTGAATTTTATAAAAAAATATTTTAAAATTTTAATCGGTGTTGCCGCGCTGATACTTGTTTTTATGATTTTTATAATGAGCCAGCGCTCCGAAAATCTGGAAACGGCCCCGCTGAAGAAATGGCCGGCGGCATCGCTGGAGCGCAGAATTGCCGCCGCTAAGATACTGGCCGGTACGGATGACAACGCGGAACTGATTGTTCAATGCATAGACAAGATTGCCACCCTGCCCGATTCTGCCGAAATGGCTGTGCGTGATGCCGCGTCTTTGTGCTATACCGGAATTCAGTTAAAGGATAACTTATAAAAGTGTTGCGCCTGCTCTTTGTCATATTAATTACTGCGGGGTGCGTTTGTGGCGTGCCCCGCGATTGTCAGCTGGGGGCGCAGTATCTGGGCGCGGCCTATGAATTGGATCCGCTGGGCGAAGGCTATGGATACGACCCTGATCCGCTGATACGAACAGATGCGTTTGACTGTACCACTTTTGTTGAAACAGTTCTGGCGAATGGCGATGTGGGGCGGTTGAACAAAATAAGATATGCGGACGGTATTGTCGCATTCGAGCGGCGGAATCACTTTATTGAAACAGACTGGCTGGTTAACAATGCGGCGATGCTTGAAAACGTCAGTGGACAATATGGCCGGGCCGACATACGCCGCGTGCTAATCGATAAAAGCGCATGGGCGCGTGTGGTACACGGAATAGAAATACAGGCCGCGCCGGTTGCGACGGACATAGAATACATACCGTATGAACATCTTGAAAAAATAAACACCCAAGATGTGTTGATTGCTTTATTTATCGTTGGTAATTCTGAAAAACATGCTAAGATTGGAACCGATATCGCGGTTGTGCATATGGGTTTTGTATTGCCGGGTGGCAAGGTTTTACGGCATGCATCCACCGGTCGCGGCGTCGTAGACGATGATTTTGCAGAGTATGTTGAAATGCGCCGCAAAATGAAAGGCAATATTGGTGTTGCATTGGTAAAAATAAAATGACAGAAGAAAAGATAATTAAACTGAACATGGGCACACTGTATGGCGGCAGTAATGATGATCGTGCGACGCTGTGTCTGGGGATTGAATCGTCGTGTGATGAAACGTCTGCCGCAATTGTTGATTCAAATCGCAATATTTTGGCGCATATAATTTATTCCCAAATACCAGAACATCAAAAATATGGCGGTGTTGTGCCGGAACTGGCCGCGCGTGCGCATATATTGGCCATAGACACCGTTGTCCGCCAGACACTGGATGCGTGCGGAAAAAAAATAGACGACATTGATGTAATAGCCGCCACTGCGGGACCGGGCTTGATTGGCGGTGTTCTTATCGGCTGGATGGCGGCCACGGGCATTGCCCATGCGACGGGGAAACCGCTGGTTGCGGTAAACCATCTGGAAGGACACGCCCTGGTCCCGCGTTTGCATGCGGCGGATGCCGCCGGGGGTGATGCGGCGTGCGCGGTTGATTTTCCGTATCTTTTAATGCTGGCATCGGGCGGACATTGTCAAATTTTGCTGGTGCGCGGTGTCGGCCAGTATGAACAAATAGGCCAAACACTGGACGACAGCGCCGGCGAGGCATTTGATAAAGTTGCAAAGATGCTGGGGCTGGGGTATCCGGGTGGGCCGATTGTTGATTCGCGTGCACGTGCCGGCAATCCAGAGCGGTTTAAATTTCCGCGCCCGTTATGTGATAAGCCAGGATGTGATTTTTCATTCAGTGGCATAAAAACGGCCGCCCGTGTTATGCTGGACAAGGCGCCCACACCATACACTGAAGAGTTTGTAAATGATTTCTGTGCATCGTTTCAGTCCGCGGTTGTTGATTGTATTGTTAACCGTCTGGGGCATGCGATGGATGATAAACGCGTTCGCGCGGCGGCGCCAAAAACATTGGTCGTGGCCGGCGGCGTGGCAAAAAACAGCGCAATTCGCGCCGCGATGGGTAAACTGGCGGCGGCGAACAACATGGTGTTTGCGGCGCCGCCATTGTCGCTGTGTACGGATAATGGCGCAATGATTGCATGGGCGGGGCTTGAAAACTATCGGGTTGGGCGTGTCGTAGATGGCCCGGTTGCGCCGCGGCCGCGATGGCCACTTACTGAATTGTAAATGTGGCGGATATATGATATAATTTTTGATTATGAACAAAAAGAAACATGAAATATATGAGAGCGTTACCAAAAGCCTTGTAAAACAGCTGGAGGATATGAATCTGCCACGGGACCAGCGGTTGCGCGCTAAGAATTTGACACTGCTGTTTCGTGATAGCTTTAAGCTGGAAACTGTAAAGCATGCAACTTTTTATATCGACGCTAAATATGATTACAAGTTTTTTCCGTATGATTCTTACGGATTTTGTCGTGCATCCAGCTTTTCTTTTGTTGCATTGATGAACAACCCTGACTGGCAGTTGATGTACATTGATGATATTTGGGCATATGGCCCCCACTTTTTTGTAATGCACATGCCCAGTCGCAAGCCATTTGATTTGACATTTGACCAATATCTGTATGACGGGATAGAAATTCCGTATTACTTAGGCCGGCCGGCTAAAATTGATAAAGACGGCAAAAACGTAATTACAAGATTTTTGCATGCGGCAGAATTTGATTTTTCGCTGGCGCTAAAAAATCTGAACAGGGATTAACAATCTATGCAAAAACCAGAACCGTTTGTGAAACCAGATACCGTGTTCAGCGTTACCGATGCGGCCGCATTGCTAAAAGGTGTTGTTGAAACAGCTTTCCCGTGTATAAAAATTCGCGGTGAACTGTCGCAGATTACGCGTGCATCATCGGGTCATATGTATATGACCATAAAAGATTCCGGTGCGGCAATATCTGCAATAATTTGGCGCGGAACACCGGTAAATTTTAAGCTGGAAGATGGCCTGGAGGTTATAATAAGCGGGCGTTTGACCACATATCCGGCACGCAGTAATTATCAAATTATTGTAAACGAAATTGAAATGGCCGGTGTTGGCGCAATTTTAAAGATGTTAGAGGCGCGAAAACAAAAGCTGGCGGCAGAGGGCTTGTTTGACGCCGCCCGCAAAAAGCCGCTGCCGCGGTTGCCGCGACGCGTTGGTGTTGTAACCAGTCCAACCGGCGCCGCGTTCCAAGATATTCAAAACCGTCTGCGCGAACGTTTCCCTGTACATGTAATTTTATACCCTGCAACGGTTCAGGGCACAACCGCCGCGGCCGAGGTTGCCGCCGGCATAGAATATTTTAATCGTGAGAAAAATGTTGATGTAATAATTGTTGCGCGCGGGGGTGGTGCACTGGAAGATTTACTGCCCTTTTCCGAAGAAATTGTCGTGCGTGCCGCCGCGGCCAGCCAGATACCGCTGATATCGGGTGTCGGGCATGAGCCTGACTGGATGCTGATTGATTTCGCAGCCGATTTTCGCGCCCCCACCCCAACCGGTGCGGCCGAAACGGTTGTGCCGACAAAGTTGTCGCTGATTCAGGATTTGGATAATATGTGGCACCGATTGTCGGGGAATTTTACAACGCGGCTTGCCCATGCGCACAGTCGAATGGATGCAATCGTGATAAAAAGCCCGCGCCAGATGTTGATGGAACGGGCCCAGCGCCTGGATGACATCGGTCACAGCATGGATATAATAATCAGCGCAAAAATGCAGCAAGGACATCAAAAAATACAGATGGCCTCTACATTCCCGAATATTTTAACGGCCAGAATGGCGGCCCTGAATCAATCCGTTATGCATTTGGGCCAGATGCTGAATTCGTTGAGTTATAAAAATGTTTTGGCGCGCGGATATGCAATTGTTCGCGACGCGGATGAAAACATTATCAGCAGTTCCGCAACCAGCACACAGCCCGCCACAATAGAGTTTGCTGACGGTGTTTTGGAAATATGCAAATAAATTCCGATTTAAATATGTAAAAAAATAAAATCCGCGATTGCGGATTTTATTTTTTCATCAGTGTTTTTGCCGTTGCCAGTGATTCCGGTGTTATTTCGGCGCCGCTGATTATTCGCGCGATTTCATTCAAACGTTCGGCCGCGGTTATTTCGCATACACTGGTTGTGGTTACGTCGTTTGAAACCTGTTTGCTGATTTTAAAATGACGGTCGGCATATCCTGCCACCTGGGCGGAATGCGTTATGACCAGCGCCTGGCCGGCCGCCGCCAGGCGCCCCAGGCGTGCACCAACCGCACTGGCGGTGGCGCCGCTGATGCCGGTGTCAATTTCATCGAATATAAATGTCTGGGCGCCTTGTGTGCCGGCCAGAACCACGCGTAACGCCAGCATAAATCGGGCCAGTTCGCCACCGGATGCCGTTTTGTGGATTGGCCCAAAAGGCATGCCTGGATTGGTCTTTATCATAAATGTAACATTATCCGTTCCCGCGCCACAGGCCGGTGCATTAGATATTTCCGCAACAAAATCCGCATGCCCCAGTTTTAAATCGGGCAGTTCTGCCAGTATGCTTTTACGCAATACGTCCGCCGCCATGATGCGGGCCTGGTGCAGTGTGGCGGCATGTCTTTCAAATTCGGCCCGCTTTTTTGACATTTCCAATGTTACTTTTTTCAGTTCCGCATCAGAATTGTCAATGGTTGCCAGCTGGTGGGCCATCGTTGCCAGTTTTTCAGGCAATTCATCCGCAGGGATGCGATGCTTGCGGGCGGCGGCGCGTATGGCGAACAGGCGCTCTTCTATGGATTCTAAATCAGCGGTATCAATGTCTGCCGGCGCCAGACTGCCCGCGATATCGGATAAAGTCTGGGCGATGTCATACAGTTTGTCTATCTGTTCCTGGTATGGATTTGGCGACGTTTTTATGTGTTCCAAGATATGCGCCACAGAATAAACCGTCGCATCCAGCGAGTTGCCACGCGGTGCCAGTGCCGCAACCGCATCATTTAGTACCGCGGTGTCTTTTTCTGCATTCATCATCGCACTGCGGCGTGTTGCCAGTTCTTCTTCTTCGCCCACAACAACACCGAGCGCTTCAAGCTCTGCGACATTGTGTTCTAAAAAATCGCGCTCTGACGCCGCGCGCGCCAACATTTCAGTCAGCTCGTTCATCCGCTTGCGGGCGGCATTGTATTCGCCATACGCCCGGCGTGTGGCGGCGGCAATTTCATAAAAACCACTGTCGTTTCTGGCCGCAAATTCATCCAGCGCCCCGCGGTGCGTCGTGCCGTCCAGTAATGCATGATTTGCAAACTGGCCATGAATTTCCACCAGTATATCCCCAACCGCTTTTAGCGTTTTTACAGACGCCGCACAGTCGTTTATCCATGCGCGTCCTTTTCCGTCGGCGGAAATTGTGCGCCGCAAAACCAGCATGTCGTCGTCACATTCTATGCCGACATCTGTTAATATTTCACGAACCGCGGCCGGCGTTGTATCGAATTCCGCCGTTACGGATGCGCTATCCTTGCCGCCGCGTACCAGACCCGCATCGCCCCGCGCACCCAGCGCCAGCGCCAAAGCGTCCAATAATATACTCTTTCCGGCGCCAGTTTCACCGGTTAATATATTCAACCCCGCGCCAAAATCTAAATTCAGGCGCTCAATCAATACGATATTGGATATTGATAATCTTGTAAGCATGTGGGAATTATAGCGTTGTCATACACCGTATTTCAAGATTTTTTATAGATTTTCCAGTTGCCAATCATGTGTCCACAAAATAGAGGCGCATATTTTATATCCCGGATAAATTATCCGTAGTAAATCGCAGTATTCGCGCAGCTGGGCCTGGTATTTTGTTCGCCGGGCCGATTTGTCTATGTCTGTTTTGTAATCAAGTATGCGAATGATTTTTTGCGCATCGTTGATAATCATGCGGTCAATACGTCGGCTGACAAATACACCGTTTATAGTTCCCGCCACAGGCACCTCTGTACGGGCGCGGGGCGAAAAATAATCTGCGGCGCCATCAATGCCCGATATCTTTTCCGCCAAGGCCGCATCGCCACATATATTTTCGCCATCGATGGTTATTTTTTGCAGGCTGTCATGCATGCGTGTTCCGCATTGCGTTGCAAATTGTTTTGCCTGTTGTGCCGCAATTAAGTCGCATAATGTTTCAGACATTTGTAATCCTTATCGGGGTCGATGATGTGTCGCCAAAAACATCCCACAGACGCGCATGCCAAGAATCCGGATTGGGCGCCTTGTTTGAGGTGTATCCATATATGTACAGACGGTCGCGTGCACGCGTCATTGCAACATACAGCAGACGATAGTATTCCGCGATTTTGTCGCGCATTGCGGCCGCGGCGGCATCCGCGCGCCGGGCCGATGCCGCCGCCCGGGGCACCCAAATCCATGGCACCGGCATATCGTCGTTGCGGCGTATTGCGGGTACGGGAATAAATTTGTCGCCGTCGGGCATGTTGGTTGTGTCTATCAGAAATACTATCGGCGCCTCCAGTCCCTTGCTGCCGTGAACTGTAACTATTCTGACGCCACTGCTTTCGTCCATGTCGCGTTTTATTTCACTGCCGCCGGTAATGAACCATTTTAAAAAGTGACGCATTGTGCCTGGCTGGGTTCGTTCATACGCCAGACAAATTGTTAAAAACTCTTCCAACGGATCTATTATCTGGGCGCCCAATGCCGCAATCATTTCACCGCGAACATTATTTGAATTTAATACGCCAGAGAAAAAGGTATGTGGGCCATCGATGGCGGCATGCTCAATCATTGCATTTAAACGCTGGAAAATATCGGGGTGTGCATTCTTTATGATATCAAATACTGATGTTGCGGCATCCGTGTTTGGATTGGATTTTATTGCGTTCACACGTGCGGTACATAAATTTAAAATATCGCCTTCTGTCAATCTGAAAATAGGACTTTTTAATACGCAACATAAAGAATAGTCGTCTGTGGGTAAAATGCAAAAACGGACAAGATTCAGTAAATCTCTGATTGCAGGAAAATCCGGCAGAACAATTCGATCGCTGCCCGCGACATCTATATTGCGCCGTTTAAGTTCTGTTACCAGTGGCGCAACCAGCGGCTTTCGTTTTTGGACAAGAATCATGATGTCGTCGGCACAGCATTCGTTTCCATTAATCATGTGTTGGATTTTATCGGCTATTGTGCGTACGTATTCACGGACATCACGCCCGTCTTCTTTTTTTGAAACAAACGGATGCAACTCGACCAGGCCGGGTGCGTTCTCGCGAAAACATTTGTGCGCATTATTTGCAAAACCGCTAAGCTCTATTATTTCACGGTTGCTGAAAAATCTGTCGACGGTTTCCAAAATTGGCGCGGTAGACCGGAAACTTTGAGCCAGCGGTATTTCGCGTATCTCGCGAAAGTTATGCTGTATTTGTGCCGCGATATCATGCCGACTGGCGGCGAATGCGGCCGGGTCTGCGCCCTGGAACCCATAAATAGACTGTTTGCTGTCGCCAACAACGAATATTGAATGCGGCGTTTTGCCGGTGTCGCCGTCTGTAAAAAAGTCGCCCGCCATCATGCGCAGAATATCCCACTGTTGGGGGCTGGTGTCTTGTGCCTCGTCTACCAGAATATGGTTCAGCGACAGGTCCAGTTGTGACAGCACCCACCCCATTGTTTCGGGGCGCGCAAACAGACGACGGGTGTATAAAATCAGGTCGTCAAAATCCAATACGTTGCGCATCTTTTTTTGCTTCATATATGATTTGGAAAAGGCAGCCGACAAATCAAATAGAGCGATTGTATCGTCCATAATTTGACGATTTAAATTATACTGCGCCAATTCGTAAACACGGTCTTGTTCTTGTCGCAGATAATCCTTTTTTGAAACGTCTTTCTTTTTATCCAAACCCAATGTTAAGTAGGCAAACTTATATTCTTCAAAATCTGTAGTTTTATCAATAAACTGTTTTGTTTTGTTAATTATATCTGTCAGGTAGACGGCCGGTGTTTTTCGTGTTTTTTGATCTAATTCAGCGTTTTCTATGATTTTTTGCAATAAATCATGTGATATTTCCGGCTGTGGCGATAAATTAGAAAATAAAAATTCTTTAATCGTATCAATAAAGTATTTGCGATACTTATCAATGTTTTCAACCTGAAAAAAGGTCTTGTACTGTGCGGTCAGTTCTTTTAATAAATCAGGCATATAGTATTCTGATACACGCCCTATTATATGCGCAAACGCATCTGCCGTCCGGACATCTGTTCCGGAAAACAGAATCATTTTATCAAACGCATCCTGTAATAATACCTTTTGGCTGGCATCAGAGACAAGAGACCATGCCGGCGACAGCCCCGCCTCTATTGGGAAACGATGCAGAATTTCCTCACAGAAACCATGAATAGTTTTAATTTTTAATATGTCGGGGTTGTCTATATATTTAAAAAAGATATTTCGGGCATTTTGCAAATCTGTCGCATTGGGTGTGCCATTAAACGCAACGCCAGCCAGCATATCGCGCAAATCGTCATCTGATGCCATTGCCCAGCCGCGCAACATTGACAATATTCTGTTGCGCATTTCGCCGGCACCAGCATTTGTATACGTCAAACACAAAACGCCCCCGGATGCATCGGTGCGAAACAGAATTCGCAACAAACGCTGGACCAGAACGCTGGTCTTGCCGGTGCCGGCATTGGCCTGAACCCATACGTTTTCTGATGGCTCTGCCGCAGTGTTTTGCTCTGGTGAAAGAGTCGTTTTTTTTGCCATTTATACCCTTGCTTTACTTTTAAGATTCTAGTATAAATTTCATAGAACTTCAAGAATGATATATTTTGTCGCGGAGGGGCGAAAATGGAAGCAGGCATTTCTGTTTTACTGGGTAATAAAACAATATTGATTGCATTTGGCGGCATGACGGCGCTGATGCTGGCGGCGATAGGAACGCTGTTTTTCGTGTCGAGAAAATCGCAAAAGGTTATGGAATCCCTGTTGGGGATAATGTTACAGCCAGAACGCGTAAAAATACACGATGCCGCCCGGGTTTTGCGCAGTCTGTTGGCCGACGAAATCGCAAAGATAGAGGCCGGTTTTAAAACCATGTGCGACACGATGGAGGCCCAGATTGCGGCCACAAACAAGTTGCAAGAAGAGCTGGGGGTGCAAAATGAAAAACTGGTGGCGACGGCCGATGCGGCAACGAAAAAGCTGGCGGTGATGTCGCAACGTCTGGACAACACCGTGGGCGGCCTGAAGAATGTTGTAGAATCGGAAACATGGCACGACGTTGAAAGCGCAACAGATCGTTTTGCCGCAACAGTTAATGAATTATTGGCGCGGATAGACGCCACATCCCAGGATGCGACAACACGCATTGCAAACATACAATCTCAAATCGATGGATGGGTGGAATCTGGCAACCAGCTATCTGAGCGTCTGGCGTCAGAATTTGAAAAGAACGGCGCACAAATGACCGACATATCGGGCCGTGCGGAAACAATGCGTGATGGTTTAAGCGCCCTGGCCCAATCGGTGACCGACGGATTTAACAATGTAAAGTCATCCGCCGGCGATTATGAGGCCACCATGAACGCAAATGACAAGTTGCTGGGCGAACATATTGCAAAAATGGAAAACTATAGCAAGCAGTCAAAAAAACAGCTGACTGCACAGATGAATACGATTACAAATACGGCAAACGTTGTCGGCGGCCAGGTGCGTCTGGCGGAATCCTCGATAGATAAACAGGTGCGCAAACTAACGGATGCGGTCGAAACGCTGATGGCGTCCGCAACAACAACGGAAAATTCAGTTCGCGGCATATCAACAGAGCTGGCGACGCTTACCAACAGGTTTAACGGCGAGATAAAGGAATTCGCAACCGGCGTGGTCTCAGAACTGAAAACTGTTTCTGGCGTTGCAAATGTTACATTGGAAAATACAAAGACCGCGGCCGGCGCCTTCTCTGAATCTGTTCGGGCGATGGCAACAGGCGTGCGTGAAACGCTGATAGAAATGAATACTGCGCACACCCAGCTGTCGGGCCAGTCGGCCAGTCTGATAAAAATGTCGGCCGAAACCACCGCGCAACTGCAACCGCTGTCGGAACTGATAGAGAAGTATTATGCCGCCCTGCCCGACCTGTCGCGCGGCTCGGCGGAAACAACCCAGAACTTGGAAAAGATAGTTGCGTCGTTAAATGAAAAAATAAATCTGATGCGCGACACCGTCGCCCAGTCGATGGATACTATATCAGACTCTTCGGTAAAGCTGGAGGATTTGGCAGGCCAGTCGCGCCAGCAAATGATTGATTTGATGGCTGATTACGCAAAGGCCGTAAACACGATGCAGACGCTGAACAAACAAATGATGGTTGCCCGCGCGTCAGCCCCCATGGATGCGATTAAATCTGCGCCGACAGAATCTTTTGCCCGCGTCAGCAGTCAGGATTTTCTGCAACAGAGCGAACGCATGTTTGATAAAATGCATGAGCAGTCACTGGATTTGACGCGTGCGGCCGGGGCGGATATTCCGGATGTTGTATGGAAAAAGTATCATGCCGGCGATAAAACCATCTTTTCCAAATGGCTGGCTAAGATGATGGCGGCGGCCGACAAGAAACGCGTGCGTGATTTGCTGAAATCGGACGCGGTATTTAAATCCCAGGCGTCACAGTTTGTACGCAGTTTTGACAAAGTGCTGGCGGCGGCGCGCCAGGCCGACAATGCAGACAAGCTGGCCGCGACACTGCTTAAAACAGATTTGGGACAAATATATACAGTACTTAAGACACACTTATAAAACAAACGCCCCCAGCGGGCGTTTTTCTTTTTACGCCTGTAGGTATCAGGCTTTTTTACCGTACTAAAATAAATCAGAAACCCAGAGAAATGTTTGCCGCCAGACCGTATGATGTTCCCATGTCGTCGCGTAATCCGCGAACGGCAAGACTGTACGTTGCGTCGTCATATGGCGTTACAATGTCTAACTTTAAAGCCGCGCCTAATAACGAGTTTGTATGGGCGGATATCTGGATGCCGTATTTATATGTTATGTCTGCCGTGCGATTGGCATACTCTATGGCAACGCCGCCGCGGCCTGTTATGTGTGTATCATGCGTAACAACTTTTGCATAGTCGGCCCCAACACCGATTGTCGGTGTTACAGCAACCGCGCCACCAATATATAAATTTGGCCCGACGTCCATATTTACATACACGGATGCCGCGGACGGGTTGCTTAAAATTATATCGTTATCAAACAGGGATGGCGTATTCAGTCGTCCCATAGTGGCGCCCGCCTGTGTTTGAACAAAAATATTTTTACTGTTGTGGCGAAATGTCGCCATCGTGCCGTATAGTATTCCGGCATAATCATCTATGCCATCGGTTAGTTTTATACCGCCAACATATCCCGATGCGGATATGCTTGTAACGTCTGATACCGACAGATTTAGAGACAGCCCCGTTCCATATACAGATATGTCATTTCCTGTAATCAACAATGGTGATACAGACACCGGCAAGCCTGCATCCGTGTTCGACAGGCTGTATTGAATATGATTGTCAAATGTTCTTAGCGCGTTGTTAAATTTACGCGGATGCAGTCGCATGGAACGGCGCATAATTGCATTTAGTTCTGTAATGTTTTGCGCCTGGTCCAGCATTCGTATCAAATTCTCGTTTGCATTGTTGCGGCGCACGGTATTTAAAAAGCGGCCAGTTGGACTGCCCAGTATTTTGTAATAGTCTGTTTCACGCACCGTGCGAACATACAAATTTCCATTTTCAATAAACCCAGTGACGGCATAAAGTATATCCAGATTTTGCGCATTTATATTTACGGCGCCGTCCCCGGATATGTTTGACAGGACGGGCACATCGGGAACAATATCAGCCATATTTATATTTATTTCATTTTCGCCGATTAGTTCGATTAGCGGTGGCACGCTTTTTAGTTTCGGCAAAAAGTTATGAGATATTTGTATTTTGGAATCTGCCAGTGTTATTTTGTCTGCATTGCTGGCGATATTGCTGATGTCGGACCATGTTATGTCCGTTCCGCGATAGACCAGTATATTATAAGGCCCGTTAATGTTTAGTTCTTTTATGTCGTTGGAATTTTGTATTACCTGTGTCACAACGGCGTCAGGTTCCAGATTGATGTCGCCGTTTATTGTGCCATTGTTTCGGATGTATACGTCACAGCCACTGCCAATTGATATATCCGAGGATATAATGCCATGATTGTTCAAGTACACCGATTGAATAATATTTATATTCTTTGCGCTGAACAGTATCTCTGGCGCAATAGTAATATTATCTTCAAAATTGAAATAATCGCCATATATGTCGCTGTTGATATACGCGGCATTTGCAGAGCCGGAAACAATTACGACATACAGCGTAAAGTGATATAGCCTCACAACGCTCTCTCCTCATCCCCATTTGGGGACAAGATTAGCATATAGGATATTTTTCATAAAGTAAAAATTAACGTATCATCTGATATCGCAGCAAAAAACATTTAAGGCGCGGCGACAACACAACTTCTTGTGTGTTGCATTTCGCCATAAAATCAATATCAAGCCCTGCATTCAGTATATCGGACGGTTCACACGTATTGTTTGTTCGAACTGCGTCATCGTCGGGCATATTTGCGCGTTTTCGAGCTATGTCCATGCTATTATGGGGCGGAATAAAGTACAATGTTTTTATGTCATATTCGTTGTGCAGATTATGCTCAAAAAACCAATACTTCAGCTGATATGCATATCTGGGCTGAATAACGTCATATACCAGGTTTTTGTCCAGGTTGGCGCGAACTTCAAATTCTGGCGCACCATAAAGCCATTTCGGTTTTCCCGGCATCCATAATGTCTCGTTTACCCAAAGACGCGTTGCCAGCTTCATTGAATCAAAATCAGCCTCGCTGCGAAAATAGTAGTCTCGCCCATCTGCCTCGCCCGGGCGCATGGGCCGCGTTGTTGCCGAAACCAGCTTATGAAACATTTTTTTTGGCAGATAATTTTGTATAAAATAAGATTTCCCGCTGCCCGATACGCCCACGCAGAGTAATAATGTCTTTTTCATACCTAATAACTATATAGTTCGCCCCCGTTTATTTAACGGGGGTGTAAATTAATCCTCCAAGAAACTGCGCAGTTTTCTGGCGCGGGTCGGATGCTTTAGCTTATTAAGCGCCTTTTGTTCTATCTGGCGGATACGTTCACGTGTTACGCCGATATATTCGCCAACCTCTTCCAGGGTGCTGGTTTTATTTGTGCTCATACCGAAACGCTGGCGCAGAACAGTTTCTTCTTTTGGATCCAGTTCCGATAAAATCTGGGTAACAATTTTGCGCAGGTTTTTCTGAGCCGCCGACGTAAATGGATTCTTGGCGGTTTCGTCTGCAATAATTTCTATACGGCTGCTATCATCTTCGGTTCCAACCGGCGCCTCCAACGATATGGGTTTCAGATTAACCTTCATTGCCTTATGTATCTTGTCGACAGGCAAATAGATGATTTTTGACAGCTCTTCCGCCGTGGGATTGCGCCCGTACTTATGCATAAACTGACGAGAGGCGCGCTGAATCTTGTGAATGTTGTCAATCATATGAACCGGGATTCTGATTGTTCGTGCCTGGTCTGCGATACTGCGCGAGATTCCCTGCTGAATCCAGTTGGTGGCATATGTTGAAAACTTGTTGCCCAAACGATAGTCGAATTTGTCCACAGCCTTCATCAGACCGATATTGCCGTCCTGGACCAGGTCGGAAAAATCTAATCCCAGACCGCGATTGCTGGATTTTTTTGCAAATTTGATAACCAGACGCAGGTTCGCCTCTATCATTTCGCGTTTTGCACGCGCCGCCTCTGTCTGGCCGCGTCGAACCAGTTCAACAACCTTTTTATATTCGGCCGTTGGCTGGCCGGTTTCGGTTGCGATGGCGGTTATGTCCTCCTGAATTTTCAGGATGTCTTTTTCGTGTTTTTTTGCAAAATTCGCCCACAATGCATTTTTGGATTTGGCCAGTTTCTTTACCCAGTTACGGTTTAATTCATTTCCGGTGTATTCCGCCAGGAAATCCTCGCGCTTTATTTTATTGGCCAGTGCCAGACGCAACAGTTTTCCCTCCAGCCCCATTAACAGCTGGTCGCGTTGGGTCAAACGCTCTAAAATTTCTGCATTTCTGTCATCGTTAAGGCGTATTTTGCTGACATGTTCAAACAGCTCCAGGCGCATTTTTGCATATTTCTTTTCCAGCGCCTCGTCGGGTGTATTTGACGTCAACAAATTTTCCAGACGCTTTGCCTGCAGCTTTTGCATGCTGTTAAACGTCTTTTTTATTTTGCCGAACAAATCCACAACCATCGGCATCAACGCCTCTTCCATAACGGGAATCGGAACACCGGATGTTCCACGCGGCGTTTCTTCTTTCTTTATGCCGTCATCTTCTGTGTCTTCTTCTTCATCCTCTTCGTCGGATGCGGCGGACTCTTCCAAGTCATCCAGTTCGTCGTCATCCAATTCGTCTACATGTTCTACGCCTTTGGATTTTAACGCCTCTGACAACGCCGCCAGAGATTTTTGTTCGGATTCGCTGGAATACATAACTTCCAGATTTACAATATAGCGCAGACGTATGTCTTCGTTCAGCAACTGCTGATACCAGTCCAGCATGGCCTGAATGGTCATTGGGCTTTCGCACAAACCGTATACCATCAAACGAGATGCGGCCTCTATACGCTGGGCGATGGCAACTTCGCCGGCGGCGGTCAACAGCTGTACTGTGCCAATCTGTTTCAAATATGACTGAACAGAATCTTGAACACCCAGAACCAAGCTGCCTGTTTGACTGCGCTCTAGCTGTTTTGCAAAATGCTCGTAATCGTCGTCGTTGACATCAACCTGTTCGGCATCGGCATTCAACAAGTTGCGTGTCTTGTCGCGTGGCTCATCGGAATCATCGTCATAATATTTTCCCATATCCTGGGCAAAATTATCAGACTCCAAAATCTCGAGCCCCAAATCCTGCTGAAAGAAATCCAGCACTTCGTCCTGTTCCTCTGCCGGGATTTCATCCGCCTCGGTTGCGGCATCAAAGTCCATTTGGGACATATAGCCAACCTCGGCGGCAGATATAGCCAGTTTCTGTAAATTTTCCGGCAATGACTCTATCAGCAATCTTGTTGCGTCGTCTAATTTTTTCGCCATGAGCGAACCCCTGAATTTCTAGGTTAAAAAAGAGTTATTTTTTTGCTTTTGCCACTGCTTCGTGTAGCGCGGATTCCGATACCAGCCCCAGTACAATCGGGCTCTGAATCTGAATCAATGAATACGATTTGTGTGTTTTGTTGCGAACAGATGCAACCGTAGGATTGGTACTGCGCATCAGGCGGGCAACCTGGCCGTCTGACAGCTCAGGGTAATTCTTTACAATCCACAAGATGCCGCCCAGACGATTCTGGCGGTGCAGTTTTGGGGTATAGCCGACGCCACGCTTGTTCTGGGTCTTTTGTGCAACTACAATTTCATCGCGCAGGCTCAAACGTGCGTTGGGGTCCGCCTCACACCGCTCGATATCTTCGCGTGTCAACTGGCCGTTCAGTATCGGGTTCAACCCTTGAACCTTGTTTGTTTCGGCATCGGCGATATTTTTTACCTCCAGCTCGTGCATGCCGCAGAAGTCTGCGATTTGCTCAAAAGTCAGGGCTGTATTTTCAATCAACCAAAGGGCGGTGGATTTAGGCATATATGGATAATTCATGGATGTTCCTCTTATTGCTGGGGGCAATATACCCTAAAACAGCCCTGATTTCAAGAATAAATTATCCCTTTTTAATAATTTTTGCCCCGTCCTTGGTATCTATAACGTTCCAGCCGGCGGCATCAATTTGCGCACGCAGTGCATCCGCCGCCGCCCAGTCACGTGCCGCTTTTGCGGCGGCACGCTGGTCCGCCAGTGCCTGAATCTCTGCTGGGACTGCAATATTTTCCAGCGTCAGCTGTTTTTTTGCGCTTTCAACCAGCCGCAACCCCAACAGACGGTCTATAAAATCTATCAATGATATCTTGGTCGCAGCATTCACGTCAGAATTTTTCAACAGCTCTTGTACAGCAACCAATGCCTCGGCTGTTTTCAGATTATCTGATACCGCCCCCAATATTTTGTTATGCCATGCGTCAAACACTTCGCTGTCAATGGCGCCGGGCTGCTTGTCGCTAATAATATCGGCGACACGACGAACCATGTTTTTATATCCGTTTGCGGCCGCGTCCAATCCATCCCAAGAAAACGCCAGCTGAGACTGATAATGCCCCATCAGCAACATATAGCGGTACGCCATCGGGTCGTAACCCTTGTTTTTTAATACGGACAGCGTCAGAAACTCGCCACTGGATTTCGACATTTTTTCGCCGCTTTTGTCCACCAAAAACTCGGAATGAACCCAATATTTTACCCATGGTGCGCCCGTTATAGGTTCTGACTGGGCGATTTCGTTTGCATGATGAATACGCGACAGGTCTACGCCCCCCGTATGAATATCAAAGTGCGGCCCCAACAGCGCCATTGACATCGCACTGCATTCTATATGCCAGCCGGGAAATCCGACACCCCAGGGACTGTCCCATTCCATTTGACGCTTTTTGTCGGTCGGCGAAAATTTCCATAGCGCAAAATCCGTAGGGTTGCGTTTTGCATCATTAAATTCTACGCGCGCGCCGGCACGATTGCCCGCCATTGCGCCACCGGTCAATGCGCCATATGACGCAAATTTGGATGTATCGTAATAAATCCCGTCGCCCGGAATCTGATACGTATAGCCCAAATCCACCAGTTTTTGAACCAAATCTATTTGCTCGTTTATATACTCGGTTGCACGCGGACGGGCGGATGGCGGCAACAGGTTCAAATCGGCACTGTCGCGTAAAAATTCATCCGTATAAAATTTGGCAACATCCCAAACAGACTTGTTTTCCCGGGCCGCGCCTTTTTCCATTTTGTCTTCGCCGGAATCGTCGTCATCGCTGGTCAGGTGCCCTACGTCTGTTATATTCATGACATTGTAAACATCGTAACCATTCTCTATAAACATACGCTTTAACAAATCCGCCAACACAAAACTGCGCAGGTTTCCAATATGCGTATAATGATAAACGGTTGGGCCACATGAATAAAAGCCAACCTTGCCGGGAACCAGGGGTTGAAAATCTTCCATTTTACGTGACATTGTGTTAAAAAGTTTGATAGTCATGAGAAAATCCTTGCGTTGTAAAAACTGTAATAAAACATCGTGTTAAACGCAACAAAAAAACCGCCAATCGGCGTTTTTATCAGTGGTGTAATAACAAATATAAATGGCGGAGCGTATAGGACTCGAACCTATGGACCGCTAATTCACGGTCACAGATTAGCAATCTGCTGCATTACCACTCTGCCAACGCTCCGCTGCGGGATGAATTATATAGAAACACCTTGGGGAAATCAAGCACAAATAAACAGTTCTTTATATTTTTCAAAATTATAGTACTAATAATCCTTGTTACGTACGGGCGTTAAGCAAAATACAAAATATAACCATTGATAGACAGCGTTAAAAAATCCCCCATTCGGGGGATTTTTATTAATGCTCTTCCGATTTGTGTTCCGGCTGATATATTTCTACATCACGCGTCATAGACAAGAATTTTGCCGTACGCGATGCCGGCAATGTTTCCGGATCGACTTTTTGCAAATCCTTAATCTGGTCCGCAACCGCGGAACTTAGCAGTTCCATGGTTGTCTGCCAATCGGTATGTGCACCGCCGGCCGGCTCATTAACTATCTGGTCAATAACGTTTAGGTCCGCCATGTCGCGCGCCGTCAGTTTCATCGCCTGGGCGGCGGTTGCCTTAAACTTGTTATCCTTCCATAAAATACTGGCGCATGATTCCGGCGCAATAACCGAATAAATCGCATTTTCCAGCATTAAGACACGGTCGCCGGTTCCAATGGCAATTGCCCCGCCAGAGCCGCCCTGGCCTACATTCACGGCGACATATGGCGTCTTGATGGAAAGTCCTGTCGCAATCGATGATGCCACCGCCTGTGATTGGCCGCGCTCTTCGCCTTCGCGGCCGGCAAATGCACCGGCGGTATCAAATAAAGAAATGACGGGCAGTTTGAATTTTTCAGCCAAACGCATCATTCGCTGGGCCTTGCGATAACCGTCGGGGTTGGCCATACCAAAACGATGCTTTTGACGCGTCTCGATTGTGCGACCCTGCTCTTGACCTATTATGACAGCCGGAATGCCGCGCCAATAACCAATACCACTGCCCATGGCGGCGTCTTCGGCAAATGTGCGGTCGCCGGCCAGGTATGTCCACTCGTCAACAATGCCATTTATATAGTCCAGGAAATGCGGACGGTTTTCATTACGCGCCAGCAGAACTTTATCATAGGCATCTGTTTCGCCCATGCCGCGCGCAGGCTTGCCGTCGGATGACGGCGTGGCAATGTTTATTTCTTTTGCATCACGCGGCTGTTTTGTCAAAACAGCCAATATTTTTGCAATTGTATCATGCAACTCGGGACGCGGAACGACCATGTCCACCATTCCGTGCTCGTACAAGTATTCCGCTGTCTGAAAGTTTGACGGCAGTTTTTCACGAATATTTTGCTCGATAACGCGCCGGCCCGCAAAACCAATACGGGCGCCCTTTTCAGCGATATGAACATCGCCCAGCATTGCAAACGATGCCGTCACACCGCCATACGTCGGGTCGGTCAGCAATACTATATACGGTATGCCCTGCTCATGAAGGCGATTAACCGCAACGGTCGTACGCGCCATCTGCATCAGTGATAAAATATTTTCCTGCATTCTGGCGCCGCCACTGCTGGTTACCATGATAAACGGCCGCCGCTCTGATATTGCATGCTCTATGCTGGCGATTATTCCATCACCGGCCGCGCGACCCATAGACCCCATCATAAAGTCACCGTTTAAAACGCAAACGGTTGACGGAATGCCGCCAATAGTGCCATCGGCGGTTGTTATTGCATCATTACATCCCGTATCTGCACGGGCATCGGCCAGGCGCTGACCGTACGGAACACGGTCGGTAAACTGTAACGGGTCATCAGTAACCGTTGGCAGTGAAATTTTTTCCCATGTCATGTCATCAAACAGCAGGTCAAAACGCTGTTTCGGGGTCATGATAAATGCACGCCCGCACATTGGACAGATATAATGATTATCCTTGTAATCTTTGTAATATACCAGTTTGCCGCATGATTCACACTTAATCCACATCAGGCGACGCACGCGGTCATAGCGTTCGCGATTGCGGTTTTTTATTCCAGACTTTTTACCAAACAACATTTCTTATCCATTCATTTTTTTTGTCAGCTCGCGACTGGGTTTAAACAATATTGTTGTTCCCGCCTCAAGATGCATCGGTTGGCCGGTGCATGGGTTGTATCCTATCTTGGTCGCACGGGCACGCGGCTGAAAAGTACCGAAACCGCGAACCTCTATCCTGTCGCCGGCGGCGACGGCCTCAATCATATGCTCTGCCACAGTATCCAGTATCGCCGATGCATCAGCAACGCGCATGTGTTTAAACTGAACCTGTATAGAGCGAACAATATCCGAACGTTTCATCTTTTTTCCCCTATTTAGTGCCACCTATTATTTATATCTTAGCATATTTTATCAAGAGTAAAGTTTTTTCTTTAAAGAAGACGTTCCTAAGGTCTGCCATCCCCGGGCGTGATAGCCTGAACACAGGCTATATAAAACAAAGGAGAAAAACATGCACGACTTATTTGATATATGTCCATGCGATGATGGTGCCGATACCGAACCAACAATGCCGTTAATCGGCGACCCGGCACCAGAATTTACCGCCCAAACAACAAACGGCCCCATAAACTTTCCGACGGATTATGCCGGGCGCTGGGTGGTTCTATTTTCGCATCCGGCCGACTTTACACCGGTCTGCACCTCAGAATTTATGGCATTCCAGGCCCTGCAGGAAGAACTGGCAGAAATCAATACGGCCCTAATCGGGTTGTCCGTGGGCAGTATATCATCGCATTTGGCGTGGATTGACGCAATAAAGCATATAAAATATCGCGACTGGGAGAACATGGAAATTACATTCCCTGTTATAGACGACGCGGGTATGAAGGTTGCAAAAAAATATGGAATGATTCATCCCAACGCATCGGACACGCATGCGGTTCGTGCCGTTTTTATAATAGATCCTGCCGGAATTATACGTGCAATACTGTATTATCCCGCATCAACAGGCCGTAATTTGGATGAAATAAAACGCATGGTTGTCGCATTGCAGACCGCAGATGCGTTTAAGGTTGCAACGCCGGCGGACTGGGTGCCGGGCGAAGAAATACTGGTTTCGGCCCCCGCGACCGCGGGCGACATGCGCCGCACAATGCAGGCTATGGCGAATCCGGACAGAAACCGCGACGTAAAGGCATGGTTCCTGACATTTAAGAAGTTGCCGGCTGATGAAATAGAGGCCAAACTGCGCAGGAAGCCTGCCGCAAAAAAGAAACCTAAAAATATTTCGTAAAAACGGGGCAAAGCCCCGTTTTTATTTAAAATACCAACGGCAAATCACGCACGTCCATCGGAACGGCATCACGTTCCGGGTCCCATTGAAACTGTTCCATTATAACTGTTTTTTCTTTTGTAAACTTTACGCCTTCGGCACGCAGTGCCTTGTATTGCTGTTCAAAAAAACCGGCGCCGCACAAACTGCCGTCTTTAAAAACAACGCGATGCCACGGCAGATGCCATGATGCCTTGTTGTTTGATGCGTATCCCACAAAGCGGGCCATCCGTTGCCGCCCAATCATGCGTGCGATTTGCCCAAATGTTGCAACGCGGCCGGCCGGAATACGCGCAACAATGTCATAAACTTGTTCGTTAAACGTTTTCATGATAAAACCGGAATAATATAAAATATTTCAAGCCACCCATTCGGGCGATTTCTATTTTGGCGGAGAAGAAGGGATTCGAACCCTTGATACGGTTGCCCGTATACACGATTTCGAGTCGCGCGCATTCGACCACTCTGCCACTTCTCCGTGCCGTGTATTATACAGGCTTTCTTTCTTTTTGCAAGGCTTTTATAATCTTTATTGTTGTCAAGGCGTATAAAAATCTGATAGAATTTATAGCGAAATCACTGGGAAGTGCTTTCGGGACTTTAGCAGGTCCTTAGTAATGACGGCATGCTTATTGCAGACCGTATCCATAATATGACGCATTTGCGTAAATTATTGCCCCCGGCACAGGTCGGGGTGCCGCGGGTTATACAACAGGGAACATCCCAAAGATCTGTGGAATCATTTCATTACTATGATTTGCTAACACCCCGACCGCCATTCCTTAGTGGCGGTTTTTATAAAAAAAGCGTTGTATGATGAAGAGAGTTACTTATGGCACAATGTTTGTACTGCTGGGCTGTATAATATCAGCACAATGCCACGGAATAGAATACAAATCATTGATGCAAATGTGGGGGGTATATGATTACAAAGCGACATCTGGTACCGCCGGGGCCTTCGTACTGGCGGGATGCGTTGGCAAATCAGGATGTAAATCAATCGTTGGCCTGGTGGCCGACAAAATTGTAGAGCATGGCGGATACTTTTGTCCATATCGCATTGCCCTGGGATTGTCGCGTTTTAAATATTATTACCCCGCCAACGACCCCACATGGAGCACACGGTGCGCGTGGCTGTGTGAGGCCGGATATTCCGGCACGGGTTGCGCAGTGCAGACCGGCACACCATCCTATTGCGACACAAAACCATATACCGCAACCAGTACCGGAAAATTCGGCGACCCTCAGACAATAAATGCGTCGGTGGGCAAGACAATAGAAATCAGCCGGTTTGCCAGCTGGGATTTTAATACACTGGTTTTGGGCGCAACACAATTCATTGATCATGGAATAATAGCGGCCCCCGTACGACTGAGATATGGCAAACATATACACGGCATACATGTATACGGCGGCAACGGAACCACCAAAACATTATGCGCCACGGGATATAAACCGGACAACAACGGCACAAAATGCGTACCAATAAATGCCGAGATTTGTAATACCTCAATGGCAAATCTGAGCATGTGTTACGGATTTTCCAAATCGGATTACAACAGCAAAATACACTATCTGGTGGATGATGGCGGATGCGCAAAATTCTTTTGTTCCGAAGTGGGCACCGCATTTGCGCAACCGGGACAATACGAATGCCAGCCATGCCCGGCAGAGGGCCGAAATGGAATAGATCCGGCAAGCGGCGTCTGCATAAAATGCAACAGCGGGCAAGCTTTTGACAGCACCAGCAACCAATGTGTTACCGCACGGCCATACACACATACAGATTTACAATACGGTATCGGGCAAACATCCGGCAGTACGGCATTAAAAAACCAGTGTTGGACATATACAGAGCCAGATGAATACAAAAACTGCGTTATGGGGAATAATTCCATAAATGATTAAAAAAATATCCCGCGTTGCGGGATATTTTTTATACGTCAAAATTATATTTCTTTATCGATTTCACAATCGCATTAGCCAGTTTATTCTGATGCGAATCCGATTTTAATAATTTTTCTTCGGCCGCGTTTGACAGGTGTCCCAACTCAACCAGCGCCCCCGGCACAGTTGAACGCAATACTGCGAACGGCGCATGCCGCACATTGGCACCGGGCTGTTGTTCTATGCCGCTGCCACGGAATGTCTTGGCACAGCCCATTGCGTATTCCTCGCTAAGCTCTGCCACGGCGTGCTGTTGCAACGCGGATAATGCGATACGAATATCCTTGGAAAACTCAGAGAATCCACTGACGTCTATTTTATCGGCCGCGTTTTCCGCATCCGCCAGCTTTTGCGCCTCTTCGTCGGACGCCTTTTCAGATAGTGTGTATATCGAAAATCCTTTCATTGCGCGGCTGGGGTTCGCGTTTGCATGCAACGATATAAACAGGTCGCCCTTGCGACGTTCCGCAATGGATGCGCGCTCCGCCAGTTTTAAATATGTGTCGTCACTGCGCGTCAGATACGTCTTGAAACCCGCCGCATCCAGTTTTGCCTTCAGTTTTTTAGCAACCGCCAGAACGACCACTTTTTCCTTGGTTCCGCCCTTACCTATACAGCCGGGATCTTTGCCACCGTGGCCGGCATCTATTACAATAGTGTATTTTTTCGACGGGGTTGCCGCGGCAATCTGTTGTGCCGCCGCCTGGTTGGATTGCGATGCGGCAGTGCCGGCTGCAAAATCCAGCACCAGGCGGTAATCAGTATCGCCATTTGGCGACAACACCATAATCTGGGACTTTGGAATATCCGAAACAGGACGGCGCAACATTGCACGTATTTCCAATGTGTCGCCACTTTGGGCCTGTGATATGGAAGAGACCAGCGTACCGGCCGCCAATGTCGGCGCCAGCGATGCATTCGCCGCCGTATTTGCCAGACGTATAACCAACTGGTTCTCAGGATAACTTATTGTATAGGATGGACGCTGGGCCGTTTCTATAACAAGGCGCGTTTTGTTCCCAGGCTGTACCCCCGTGCGCAACGAACGCAATGAATTCCGTGCCGCCATCGCACGACGCGGCATGACCATAACCGCCATTGCACCAATGCCGGTTATTTTCAAAAGATTTCTTCTGGATATTTTCATGATAAAAATTATATCAAATTAACACCCCACGTTCAAGCGATAAACAACGCTTAAGCCAATCGCCGCTTGATTTTATAACAATACTGATATAGCATATATGTCCATTAAGGACAGGAGTATGGCATGCAGCCAAATTTTTTAATATCAGTCGTAATCCCGATGTATAACGCCGAACGGTTTATTTCCAAATGTCTGGAACATCTGATTCATCAGACATACAAAAATCTGGAAATAATTATCGTGGACGACGGCAGCACGGATAAATCTGTCGAGATATGCCGCCGCTATGCAGCCGCCGACGCCCGAATAAAGATAATATCCCAGAAAAACGGCGGACCATCGGTTGCATTGAATACGGGCCTGGATGCGGCAAGCGGCATGTATGTCCACTTTCACGATCACGACGATTATGTAAATCTGGACTATTTTGAAGTTATGGCACGCGCGGCGGAACAAACAGGTGCCGACATTATGTGCGGAGAGGTAAACCAGCACGAATATAACTTTCCGCGGTTTCGGTCGTTAGAGATATGTATAAGCTTGCGCGACAAGGTGCTGAAAACAGCGGCAAACAAATTTAACCCTGCGTGGCGCTATCTGTATAAAAAGAGTTTTCTGGATAAAACAGGCCTGAAATACGAACCAGATATATTCGGCGCCCAAGATGTATATTTTACCAAGCCGGCAATTATACTGGCCGACAGTGTGGCACTGGTTCCGGGCGCGGTTTACAATGTTGTAAATACCGACACAGCATTGGGCAAGGCCCATAAAAAGCTACGCAGGGCCGCTGAATGCCCGGGGGCCCGGGCCGCGCATGCGCGATATTGTGAATTTTTGGCGAAACACAATGCGACGGAAATAATATCAATGCCAGAGGCCCCACTGGAAACACAAGAGTTGCGCATATTTAACATGCCCATTACGCGTCGCGTAATATTTCACAATAAAATCCGCTATTATTTTATGGGATTGAACATAGGGACAAGACGCATTATTCGTGATTAAAAAAAACGCCCGACGGGCGTTTTTTTCTATATGCGTTTACTGTGCACGACAGCTGGCAAACGTCTGGGCCATCAGTGATGTTTCCTGGGAGGTCATCGGCTGGACCGGTATTGTATAACAGCGCGAGCCATCCTCTATTACAAAAACCTTGGTTCCACGTTTATAGGCCGTCTGCATGCTGTCCATTTGGGCGGATGTCAAAAACGCATTCTGGGTCAGTGCAGAATTTGTCAGCGCCGCATTCACAACCTGTTTTGCCATATTATAATTATCCAAGCGCGACAATGTCTGTACCTGCATGTACAGGCTTTGGGCCTGATACGGATTATCGGGCTGGGCACCGTTCTGCGTTGGGAACGCCACCCCGGTTATCAGCGCCGCCGCCGTCTGTAATGCGGTTGGCTGGTCCGAATTGCCGGCAGAATAATCGGCGGTATTTATCTGCAGATTGTCGCCGCATGCCAAATTCATTCTATTCGCATAACCCGCCAATACGGAATCAACCGCGGCCTGCCAATCGGCCCCCTTGTTATTCATATCCAGACTGACGATTTTTTCTGCCCAGCCCCATATGTTCGCACCAACATTTCCGGCATTGGAAAAACGAGTTACCATTTCCGCACTGCCACCCGGGACGCCGGCGCCACATGCCCCGGTCAGCTGAGAACTAAGCATGCTTGACGTTTCGTTTCCATATGTCATGGCCACAGAATGGCATGCCATTGCCGCCTCTAGTTCCTGGCGGCGCAACAGACACAGATCTGAATGAGATTTTGACAGCTGGTCCGCCATGTTCGCCATCGCCAGATATGACATAACCTCTTGCTGAACATATGACGGGCACAGGCGCGCCGCAGTGTTCATACCACCGGCCCCACCCAGCGTATTTACCCCATATTGCGGCAACAATATCGATGTATCTTTTTGCAGGCACAGCATTGCATAATTATACAGTTCGCTTTCAGAGCTGTACTGACAGCGACCAGAACGCTGTCCCGGGACCGCCGTCACATCGCCACAATAATCCGACAGGCATTTGTAAATTTTTTCACGGCATGCCGTATCAACATCAGGCTGGGTTACCATGTAATATGTATTGCGCTGATTTGCCTTGTACGCATTTGCCAGCCCCTGTTTCCCGCGGGCACCACCAGTCGACGGGGTATATATCCCACCCGTGGCATCAGATGCAGATACCGTCCCGGCCGATACAGCCATGGCCGCCGTCCCCCAGGAAAACAGCACGGTCAAACAAAACGCCAGCGTCAAATTTTTCATTAAAATCCCCTCTCTTTCCATGAAATTTTAACATATCGGCGCTAAAAAGGCAAACATTCATTTTAGGTTGATTTGCATTTTATAATTGTTATTATTCTGCACATGATTATACCAAACGAAGTCTTATCACAAATACACGACGACATCGCCGCCGTAAGGGGGTTTCTTTGACCCCGACAAACTGCAATCCGAAATAGAAGAACTGAACAAGGCCGCATCCGCACCGGACCTGTGGTCTGACCAGGACGCCGCACGCGCCATATTGCAAAAGAAAGCGGGGCTGGAAAAATCTTTAAGCGAATTAAGCAAGCTGGAATCTGATTATCAGACACTGGCTGAACTGTACCAAATCGCGCCGGATGATGCAGATGTTATTGCCGATATAGAACGTTTGGGCTCGGACGCACACCGCGCCAAATTCATTACCCTGTTCCGTGACCCTGCAGACAGTAACGGCGCCTTTTTGTTTATTCAGGCCGGCGCCGGCGGAACCGAGGCCCAAGACTGGGCTCAGATGCTGGCCCGGATGTATGCACGCTGGGCGGAACGCCACGGATTTACGTTGGATATAATAGAGGAACATGAAGGCGATACCGCCGGAATAAAAAACATAACATACCGCATATCCGGAATGCGCGCGTACGGATGGCTGAAAAATGAAATCGGCGTCCATCGCCTGGTCCGAATATCGCCATTTAATGCCAACGGCAAGCGCCAGACCAGTTTTGCATCTGTGGATGTATGGCCCGATGTTGATGATACAATTGAAATCGAGATAAATGACAAAGATTTACGCATTGACACATACCGCGCATCGGGTGCCGGCGGCCAGCACGTTAACAAAACCGACAGCGCGGTACGCATAACACACATTCCCACAAATACAGTCGTTACATGCCAGAATGAACGCAGCCAGATACAGAACAAGGAAATGGCGATGAAAATGTTGCGCAGTAAACTGTACGAGCTGGAAATGCAAAAACGTGCCGCCGAACAGGATGCCACCAAAGCCGCCCAAAAGAAAATTGAATGGGGCAGCCAAATCCGCAACTATGTCCTGTACCCGTATCAGTTGGTAAAAGATGTACGAACCGGGGTCGAAAATACCGATTCTGATGCTGTTCTGGACGGCGATTTGGATGAATTTATGCTAAGCCTGTTACAACGCGGTAATTTACTATAAAAAACCTAAAAACTTGACTTTTTGTGATTTTTGTATAGCATTTATAAACTGAAAAATAATAAGGTTAGACATAATGGACAAAAAGATACCTGATTTTCGTAAAAAAGTACTGTTAAGTTGTTTTCGCGGGGTAATAAACATAACAACACCCAACAACGCGGGCACTCAAAACACCGTATATTTTGTAAAAACCAACACCGGCGATTTTGTCGCAAAATTCGGCTGTCGTGATATGGTGTTAAAGAATTGTATTGCGGCACGCCTGGCGGGCCGGCACGGAATATCCGTGCCCGATGTGTCCACCGCGGAATACAACGGCCAATGGATAGAGACATACCCGATGATTTCCGGCAAAACATTATTTGAACGCATTCGCAGCGGCATGCCCGAACCGGCGGTACGCCTGGCGTTTGAAAATATGCTGACCCAGTTTGTGTATATGGGCAATATTCAAATGCCAGCAAAACAGCCTATAAATAATAAATGTTTTGAAATTCACAACACCACATATGAACACACCAAAAACTCTAATGGTGCGGCGATGGCTATGGTTTTGCGCCCAATCGTATATATGCTAAATCGCGGTCGTGCACACAACAGCGGCCTGTACCATTCCGACATGTCGCCGAAAAATGTTATCGTAAATGAAAAAGGCCATATTGTTTCCATAATAGATATGGACAGCATGACCGTATGCAATCGCGATTTCGCATTCAGCGCAATAGCTGACAAATGGTGCGAGATGGGCTTTAACCTTAATGAACTGTATGACAAATACGAATACCTATCAAATCATCAGATAAACCGCATACGCATTGGCGGAATGTTGCGTACGATACATCTGGGCAAGTATTTGATGTTCAAAACAAACAAGCACAGACAAAAATAATATTATTTCAAATGTTATAGATACGGTTTTTGCGGGGGAATGCCGGGGCGCACTGTGTGTTTTATGATTTTTTAATAATTCATGTTTGATTTTACAGGAAATCGCTGTATAATTATGTGCAAATCAGATTGCACCCATAGCACAACTGGATAATGCGCCGCCCTCCGAAGGCGGAGATTACAGGTTCGAATCCTGTTGGGTGCGCCAGAAACAAAAAACGCCCATAATTGGGCGTTTTTTTTATGTTTTGAAGGTTTATGGGGCTTATAAATTGTGGCCCTTAAACTGCATGTCGTGCAATGAACGATACGCCCCACCCTCTATTTTCAATAATTCATCATGAGAGCCGGCCTCAACAATATGACCGTGATTTATAACCACAATTTTTGTCGCATTACGTATCGTAGATAGACGATGCGCAATTACAAATACCGTCTTGTCCTCCATCAGGTTTTCTATTGCCTTTTGAACAACGGCCTCTGCCTTGTTGTCAAGGGCGGATGTTGCCTCGTCCAGGACCAAGATAGGTGCATTTTTAAGGAATGCACGCGCGATGGCAACACGCTGTTTCTGGCCACCGGATAGCAAGATTCCGCGTTCGCCTATCTGGGTGTCGACACCGTTGGGCAGCGAGCTTATAAAATCATCCAAATACGCCATTTTTATTGCGCGCTGAAGATCTTCGTCGGTTGCGGTTTCATTCCCCAGCATGATGTTTTCGCGTATTGTTCCCGCAAACAGGAAATTATCCTGGAAAACAACCGCAATGTTACGACGCAGTGACTTTAATGAAAAATCACGGATATCTGTACCATCGATAAGTATGGCCCCGTGCGTTGGGTCATAAAAACGCGGCAGCAAGCTTACCAGTGTGGATTTGCCACCCCCAGAATTTCCAACCAGTGCAATCGTATCCCCGCGCTTTACGCTTAGGTTCACATCTGACAAAACAGGGGAATTGGGCACATATTCAAAGCACAAATCCCTGAACTCTATTTTCTTTAATTTGCCGTCAAATTCTTTTGCATTTGGCTTGTCTTTTATTTGCGGTTCTGCGTTGAGTATTTCAAACACGCGATCAATGGCCATAAACGACATAACCATAGAGTTAAAGTTCCCGCCCAAGCTTTTCAAAGGCGTATACAACATGATAAGCGCGGTAAGGAACGAAACAAAACTGCCGCTGGTTATCTGGCCGCTAAGAATCAGATACGAACCGTACCAGATGGCAAGCCCTATTCCAACCGACATAATCATATGCATCAATGGCGACAGCCAGCTGGTGCGCTGAATCATTTTTATTCGCAGCCAGAATATATTATCCAATACCTTAGAAAACTTTTCTGTTTGGCACTGTTCCAGATTATAGGATATAATCGTCTTGTTCCCCGCATAAGATTCATTATATGCAGTCAATATCGCAGAATCTGCCGATATTGATTTTTTTATTACCGAATTTATTCTTTTCTTGATACGCGTGGCCGGCAAAAATGCAAACACCAGCACCATAACGCATATCAGCGCCAACTGCCACGAGTTATAGAACATCACACCAATCAGCGACAACGAAGAGAACAGACGCTGGACAAAAGTTTTTAGATTCTTTAACAGCCCCGCGCATGCCATGTCTGCATTATTATTGAACATGAATATAACGTCGCCTGAATTTTTGGTGTTAAAGAAATTCGTCTCGAACCCCAGCATTTTCTTGTATAAATCGAATTTCAGACGATTTGTTATCTTGGACCCCGTCCATGTGTTCAGATACGTTGCAACATACCCCAGGCCGCCCTGAAGCGTTGTAAACGCAATTATGACCAGCGGTATATACCATGATGCCTGGATGGACTTTTCCACCATGACCAAATCCATATACGGTTTTAGCGAAAGCGCAATAACCGCATCCAGCGAGCCAATCGGAATAGTAATCAATATCGCCAACAGGGCCCGGAACCAATAAGGCTTAACATACGGCCACATGCGCCGATAATTATATATGAACGGATTTTGAATCGCTTTGTTTAAACAATCTTTTACTGTCATACCAATCCCTTGTAACAACGCCTACCATAGCTCAGACGAGGCAGATTGGCAAGTATTAATTACTTGTTTTAAAACACCGTAATAGGTAAAATATCCTTGTTTCTATTATTAAACAAAGGCGCACCCATGAAATTTATTTCAATTTTTACGCTGGCAGTCATCTTGACCGGATGCAACAGCATATCCATTAAACCCGGCACGATGCAGCCCAACACAACCGTTTACACAGACCGCGGCGGATTTACCATGCGCCGCAGTATAAAAGACGAACTGGAGCGCAGGGGATACAATGTTTTAGTCGGCACGGTTCAAAACAACAAAACGTCGGCAGACAACAGTGAAGAGTTCAGCAGAGTGCCAAAAAATGCCCGCTATTTTATAAAGGTATCGGAACGCAGTGAAAAATTTCGGCCGATATGGTGCATCTTTAACGGTGTTTGGTGGTGGAATTTTAATATATCAGTCGCAGACCAGAAAACCGGCACAGAACTGATGACATGGCGCGGACGCGGATGTGCCGACAGTTCCATGCGTCTGTTACGCCGAACGCTGAACCAGCTGGAAACATCACAGGCCAAGTAAAAATTCATAAATCATCACACACATTAACAACAGCGTATGAAACATTTCACACGCTGTTGTTTTTTATGAAAATAATCCCGACAAAACAAGAAGTTATGAAAGAAATCCCTATGCCTAATTGAAATGAGCGGTTTAATTAGTCTCACTCTTGGTAACCAGAATATCTTAAAAACATGGCATGTGTCAACGGCAAAATATGCCTAAAAAAACCGCTGGGTTTAATTAGGCAATAGTTGATGGAGAAACATATGAATAAATACCCAATCTCAACACTTTTTTTCCTGGGGTTGATTTCTGCACCGCATTATGCAAATGCCGCGGGTGACGCCTGTAGCAGAGTTGGTATAACATCTGGCGTAAGGTGTAGCACGATTGATTTTAGTGGTGGAATAACTGTGATGAGGGACCCAAGTTGCTATAAGAACTCTATTGATATGGACGAGGGCATGTTATCAACATGTATTGCAAGGAGTTGCAATGGCATATGCGTCTGCACCTCTAAGCTCTGCGAACAACAAGAACAACAGTGTACTATCCCAGCTTGTATAACAGGAATTACATGGGGGGCGACGTTATCGTCTGGCGTACAAGTGGGGTTAACCACGGCAAGCAGTGTTTCAGCTTGCAAACCTTGTAAAGATATTCCGGTATATAGATGCGGCGAGGGATATTATTTATCAAAACTAGGTAGTTTTGATACGCTGGAATATGATGGCGAAATATATGCCGCATCCAGCATAAATTGCATTGCCTGTCCATATGCGTCCGACGATAAAAACAAACCAACGATCATGGAGACCCCGCCATCTTATGCCACATCAACGGCGGGATTAAATGATATAAACAGCTGTAGAGTAAAGGCCAACTCTTCAATACAGTCAACCGCCGGAACATATGTTTATACCGCGAATTGCGGATATAGCGGCTCTTAAAAAACACCGCCAATTCGGCGGTGTTTTTTTAAGAACAATTATTAGTCCTTGGTCGTGTATTCGCAGAACCCTTCGTTCGTGTCACAGCGGGCAATAACACCCTCGCTGATGAAATAGCCGCGATCATGCAGGCATGCCGCACAAACCTCGGGCGCCTCTGTTCCGATATGCCAGTTGCCACAGTTGGTGCAACGCCACATCACAATTTTATCAGACTTAAACAATGTGCCGTTTTCTATTGCCTCTGCCAAGGCGCGAAAACGAGATTCATGATAGCGTTCCGCATAACCGATATTTTTCAGAACCTCTGCGATTGCCGGAAAACCTTCCTGGGCGGCAATCTGGGCAAACTTTGGATACATGTCTGTATTTTCTTCGTGTTCGCCATAGGCCGCGGCCTTTAAGTTTTCAAGCGTATCGCCAATTTTTCCCGCCGGGAATGCCGCCGTGATTTCCAAATCGCCACCTTCTAAAAATTTAAACAGGCGGGACGCATGTTCTTTTTCCTGGTCTGCGGTTTCCATAAAGATTTTTGCAATGGCCTGGTAACCATCTTTTTTTGCCTTGGACGCATAGAACGTATAACGGTTGCGAGCCTGAGATTCCCCGGCAAACGCCATTAATAAATTCTTTTCAGTCTGGGTTCCTTTTAGGGATACTGTCATGCTTTTTGCTCCTTTGTGATTATTTTCCCACAAAATACTATCAGAGACCTTTACAAAAAGCAAAAAATTATTTTTGGAGGCCCTTTATTTTATTTTTACAGGCGTGCGCATGGATTAAATTCATATATTTGTCATACAAACTGATTCCCAGAAACGCACGGGCCTGTTCAATCGTTGCACCGTACGCCCACAGTGTTTCATCGTCTGTTTCATATTTGGCCACTATCCTGGACAGCGCCGGATGCACAAAACGACCGTAACAGTTAACCCCCACGACAAGGGCGCGGTAAAATTCAAACAGGTTTTTCTCGGCACGGTCCAGGCGTTCGCATAATACAAATTCCTTGCCACGAACAAGCTGTATTGTATCAGTAAACTTGTTCTGGACGCGCCATGCGCCGGCAATATATTCAACATCATCGATTTTTACATCGCGCAATGAATATTCGCGGCCGTGGAAATCCCATGCCGTGCGCCCCGCAGCACAGGCGGCATGATATGCACGACGCTTTTCATTTGCATCACGGTATACGGCCATCGGATTGGGGTATTTATTCATCTGTTTTTTCCAATGTTAAAAATTTCTTTTCAATCGCCGCTATCAGCTCTGTGACACCGATGCGCCCGGCCGCACTGATTGTCATGATTTCAGGCTTTTTCTTGCGGCCAAAAGACTTTTTAAAGTCTGTCATACGCTGTTTCAGGTCATCGGGCTCTATTGCGTCGATTTTGTTTATTATTACCATCTCTGGCTTGTTCGTCAGGCCGCCACCATAAGAATCCATTTCATGCCGTATTGCCGCATAGCGTGCCGCCCAATCGGGGGCCGTGCCATCAATTACGTGTAAAATCATCTTGGTACGTTCGGCATGCCCCAGGAATCTGTCCCCCAGACCGACGCCTGTATGCGCACCTTCGATAAGACCCGGCAAATCGACCAAAACAAATTCGCGATTATGCGCATACATCACCCCCAGCTGTGGATTAAGGGTTGTAAACGCATAGTTTGCAATTTTTGGACGGGCGGCCGTCACCGCCGACAACAGGGTTGATTTACCCGCATTCGGGAATCCGACCAAACCGATATCCGCAATCAGTTTCAAACGCAGGACAACGGTGCGTTCTTCCCCGGGCAGGCCGTCGTTTGCCTGGCGCGGGGCGCGGTTTGTCGGGCTCTTGAAATGCAGATTGCCCCACCCGCCGTTGCCGCCGCGCGCCGCGCGGTATTCCATGCCATCCTGGTTCAGGTCCGCATATTCTATTTCTTCGTTTTCAGATAAAATTACCGTACCGGTTGGAACCGACAGAACCAGTGTTTCGCCAGAATATCCGGTGCGCATCTTGCCCATGCCGTTCTGGCCGCGCTGGGCGGCAAAACTGGTCTTGTATCGATAATCAATCAATGTGTTAACATTGGGCACCGCGCGAAAAACCACATCGCCGCCACGCCCGCCGTCACCACCGTTGGGCCCGCCATATTCTATATATTTTTCACGACGAAAACTGGCCGCGCCGTTGCCGCCATCGCCCGCCTTGATTTTAATCTTTGCCTTGTCCAAAAATTTCATTTTATTTCCCTGTTTTCCGGTATTATAACTTAAAAACTTGCAATTTCCACTCTAAAAGATTATAATTATAAGGTCGCGAAAGCGATGATGATTCTGAAGTCTATGCGGAATAAACGTTTTGGACCCGGGGGCGGTACCCGGCAGCTCCACCAATAAGCAATACGGGGCTGACATAGTTTCGACAGGCGCGGTAAAGGCAAAAGATTGAATCCGACATGGCGTCGTTAAAAGCCGTTAAAAAATGAATGCGAACGATAACGTTCAGCTTGCAATGGCTGCCTAATATGGCGTTGAATACGGTTGGCGATTGTTAACCCTATTCGTTTTAGCTTTTGCGGGGCCCGCCGGGTGCCTGGCACCAGAAACCCGGTATTTATAAATAATAAAAAGGCAAAAAAAATGTTTGGAAAAGTAAAAAAAGTATTCTTTACGGGTGTGTTTGGAATCCTGTATGTTTCGTTTATTGCACAATTGGTTTATATTTTAGGCTGGGTCCCGGGCGTTGAGGGCAAACTGAGCTGGCTGGGGGCGTTGTCCTTGGAATGGCTGGTTCTGATTGCGGCACGATATCTGTCAAAGCGCAGCAGCACCGGTGCACAATATAACGGATATAATAATCGCCGCCGTTAATATTGGCACATGCAAACAAATGAAAATCCCCCTATGACGGGGATTTTTTATTGTCTTGAAAAGTTCAAAAAATAGCTTATATTTGGTAAGCCATGAAAGAATATATACTTCCATTTAGAGATTTGGTCGTACATCCCGGCCTGACGGTTCCTGTTTTTATTGACAATCCAATGTCGATAGCGTGTATAGAGGCCGCAATGGAGGGCAGCCGCCGCTTGGTTTTGGCCGCCCAGCACAGCTGGAACTATCCGGCAGAGGTCAATGATATTTTTGATATCGGAACAATAGGCGACATCGCCCAGGTTCTGCGCATGCCAGATGGTGCAATACATGCCATTATCAGAACAACTGACGTGGTGTCACTCCATGACATATCCGTAAACCGCGGCCTGTTTACCGCCGACACCCAGGTTATTTCATGCATGGATGATGCAGAATTCGAGCAGACAATCGCACTGCGTGACAGAATTGCAGAAAACCTGCAGGCGTTGGCGGCGGGGCGCAAATTTAAAATAGACAAACTGCGCAACATTGTTCAGAACTATCCCCTGCCCGCATTTGTAGATGCCGTGATTCAAACAGCCGACATCGACACAGATGCCGCAGTTGCAGTTTTGCGTGCGGCCAGCTGGCGGGACAAACTGGTCTTGCTGTTGGAACAGGTAAACCTGATAGCGGAAACCGCAAAAATCGAAGATTCAATTAATCGACGCATTCACCAGCAGATGGAAGCCGGCCGCCGCGAGGCTATTTTGCAAGAAAAAATGCGCGCAATACAAAAAGAAATGGGTGACGACGCCGAAGAAATGGACGCTGAAAACATGCGGCGGCGCATTGAAAAATCGCCCCTGCCGACAGAGGCGCGCGAAAAGGCGATGTCCGAATGGCGGCGCATGCGGTCACTGGCGCCGATGTCAAACGACGGCGCGCTGATAAAAACATATCTGGACGAACTGCTGGCAATGCCATGGGCAAAAACGCCCGCCTCAAAGATAGAACTGGGGGCCGCACGAAAAACGCTGGACGCCCGGCACTCTGGCATGAATGCAATAAAAGAGCGAATTTTGGAACATATCGCCGTGATGAAAAAAACCGGCAGCAACCGCGGCAGCATACTGTGTTTTGTCGGGGCGCCGGGCGTTGGCAAAACGTCGCTATGCAAATCGATTGCGGATGCACTGGGGCGAAAGTATCAGCGCATATCGCTGGGCGGCATTTCAGACGAGTCACACTTTCGCGGTCACCGCAAGACATATATAGGCTCTCAGCCGGGGCGCATTATGGATGCACTGAAACGCTGTCACGCCAATAATCCTGTCATTGTTTTAGATGAAATAGATAAAATGGGACGCGACTGGCGCGGCGATCCAGAGGCGGCGTTACTTGAAATTATGGACCCTGAGCAAAACAAGACTTTCCGCGACCATTATTTAGAGGTGGATTTTGACCTGTCGAATGTTTTATTTATCGCCACAGCAAACAGCCTTAACCTGTCCAGCGCCCTGAAGGACCGTATGGAAATTATAGAGATTCCCGGATACACCGAAGAGGACAAGGTTTGTATCGCACGCGAACATTTGGTGCGACGCGCCGCCGCCGATACGGGATGGGCAACAGAAAATATTATCATTAATGACGAAGCAATACGCCATATAATCCGAAACTATACGTCAGAACAAGGCGTACGCCAGTTGCAGCGCGAACTGACCGCGATGCTGCGGCGGGCGCTATTGGAACACGACGGCGAAGATATTCTGACCGAGTTCACGCCGGAAAAAATTGACCAATTACTGGCGGTACGAAAATTATCAGGTGTTTCAAAACGGATTGGTTTTGGCATGGGTGCATAAAAAAATTATAAAGGAAAAATTATGAATCTTTCTGAAAAATACAAGCTGTTCAAGGCAATCATACTGGCTGATGACGTAAAGTTCCAGACGCCCGGCATTTTTAATGAAACATACAGGGCAATAACCAAAGACTATGTAATCGAATCCGAGATACTATTGCCACATTTTGACGGCGAAAAATCGCAGTATACAATAAACGCCATTAACAGACACAAGCATTTATCATACACGTTAAATGGCCGCATCGCACAATTAGCAACTTTTATAATGAACAAAAAACACGCCAAGACAAAATGATTCTGCTTATCAACACTTCGGGCGGGGGGCTGGAATTTGCCCTGGGGGCCGCACACAAACAAATAGCTGTGGAAAAACAGTCTGTTGCGCTAGCGCCGGAATGCGAAAAATTTATGACCGAGTGCGGGGTATCATGGCGCGAATTAACGGCAATCGGCGTAGTGGTGGGCCCGGGCAGTTTTACCGGCGTACGCCTGGGCATTGCATACGCAAAGGGCCTGGGGCTGGGGTTGAATATTCCGGTGGTCGGGATAAGCGCGTTTGAATTATATCTGGCGGCGACGCCGGACGCGTTTGTCGCAATAGAATCCGGACGTGGCGACTTTTTTGTCGCATCAGAAAAAACAGCCCCTCAAACAATGACAATTGACGAGGTGGAAACGCGCCAGATGGAATGCCCGCGAACCGTCGGACATTTACCGTTTAACCTGGGGCTGGGGGATGGCATTGTCCGCAAAAAGCTGGCAGATGGCGACACCACGCCCGCCGTGCCGATGTATCTGCGCCCCAGCTATGCCGAAGAGAATCACAAATGCTGCAACAACTAGAAAAACTGCACGCGCAATGCTTTCCGCACAAACCGTGGTGCGCCAATGATTTTGACGATTTAAAAAAGTCGGGCTGTGACATTATCGCCAGCCAAAACGGTTTCATCATTTATCGCGTCGTCGCAGACGAGGCAGAAATTATCACTATCGGGGTGGCGCCTGCGGCGCGGCGCGGCGGGATTGCCGCGGCAATGATTGAGATAGCGGCCGCCGATGCAAAAAAACGCGGCGCAAAAAAAATGTTTCTGGAAGTGGCACGCGACAACGCGGCCGCAATTGCACTGTACAGCCGCGCCGGATTTTCCGAAATCGGCGTCCGCCCGAAATACTATGATGGGATTGATGCAATTTTAATGCAACGCCAATTGTAAAAGAGAATACGCATGGCGACACCACCTGACAGCGCATTTCACAACGGCCATCGCGAAAGGCTGCGCCAGAAGTTTCTGGATGACAAAATAACGGATTACGAGTTTCTGGAATTACTGCTGGCGTTTGTGATACCACGGCGCGATGTCCGGCCACTGGCGCGCGGTCTGATAAACAAGTACAGCGGCCTGCATCAAATTTGCAGCCTGCCGATGGAACAGTTGCTGGAATTTCCGGGCGTGGGACGCAACACGGCCATATTTTTAAAAGCAATTCGCCATGCCATGCTGGCCGAATATCGCGAACACCTGGACAAGCGCCCTATTTTCCATACAAACACTACGTTGATAAACTATTGCCTGACACTGCTGGGCGGTAAGACAATAGAAGAATTTCATGTTCTGTACCTGGACGAGGAAAAGCGCCTGTTGCGCGACGACACGCACAGCGTCGGAACAATAAACTGGGCGGCGGTATACCCGCGCGAGATAGTTCGCCGCGCACTGGATATAAACGCACGCAGTATTGTGATGCTGCACAACCATCCGACGGCGGGCGTGCCTTTTTCCACACCGGACATAGAGATTACAACAATTACGCGCGACATGCTGGCACCGCTGGATATTGAGCTGTACGACCATTTTCTGGTCACGGGCGGCCAGGTATTATCTGCAAAGAACAGCCAACTGCTGAATCAAAGCAAAACTAGTTTGACGAATTCACAAAATCAAGGACACGCGGGTCAAAAATAACATCACGCGGACGCAGTGCCGCGGCGATATGAATATCGGCGGCACGACGCGTACGCGACAGTGCAACATATGCCTGGCCGTGGGCAAAAGCACCGCGCGATATATCCACCACAACCGCATCCAGTGTTTTTCCCTGGGCCTTATGTATTGTCATTGCATACCCCAACGACAGCGGAAATTGGCGATATGCACCAACTTCGTTTTCAACCAGTCTATCGTTTTCATCGCGGGAATATTCTATCTTTTCCCACTTTTCAGGCCGCACCGTCACGGTTTCGCGATTATCGGACAGCAATTGCACCACTATCTCGCGCGGGCCCAGACTGCGCACAATTCCCATAGAGCCGTTATGCCATTTGTCGCCGTTTTTAACAAATACAACCAACGCCCCAACTTTTAACACCAAGCTTAGCGGGGCGGGAACATCACGTTCTGCAAAATTGCCGGTCAGTTCGCCGTTATACGCAACCTCTGGCGCGGCTATCTGGGCCAGGCGGCCGGCGTTTATCCGTTCGGCAACGGCACGAAACGGTGTAATCAGCACCGCATTTTCACGACGCGCCGCATCATCTATTTTGCAACTGTTAAAAAATGCAAGTGCACTGGTGTCGCCACCACGCAATCTGGTTAAGTTTTCCAGCAACGCCATATCATTTTGACGATAGACCAAATCGAAATCATATTTTATAAAGTCGGCCCGCTTGAAAACATTGCTGTCAAAGAAATAAGCGTTTTCATATCCATAATTCTGGGCATACAGGCCGGCCGCATCACGCGTAATTACCGGCGGCAATTGAAACAAATCACCAATTGCCAACACCTGCAGGCCGCCAAAAGGCGCATTATTGCGCCGTGCCTGGCGCGCCAGTATGTCCATCGCATCAAGCAGGTCCGGCGCAACCATTGAAATTTCATCAATAATCAGCACATCCGCCCCGGTCAGAATATTGCGCGTTTTCGCCTTAAGCTTTAGAAATTCCGGCATTACAAAATCACGGGGCTGAATCTGAAACATTGAATGTATCGTCTGGCCCGCGATATTCAGTGCCGACACCGCCGTCGGGCATGCACATATTATGCGCTTTTTCGATGCCGACCGCAGATAATTCACAAACGTTGATTTTCCCGTTCCGGCCTGGCCCATAATAAGAATGTTTGAATATGTATTTTCCAGCGCGTTCATGGCCGCGGTCTGGGTTGGATTCAATATCGGGACAAATTCAGACATGACCTTATGTTTGCATATAAGACATAAAAAAGCAACCTTGATAAAATTTAACTTGCAACAAAACAGATTTCATATATAATGTGCGCCGTGGGTTAGTAGCTCAGTTGGTTAGAGCGGAGCGCTCATAACGCTTTGGTCGTGGGTTCAAGTCCTACCTAACCCACCAACTTATTTCCGCCAATGGCGGATTTTTTATTTCTGGGCCACAATATCAGTAAAAATATATTTTTTCTCTTGCGCGATATAAGCGATTTTTTCTATCATTAGCTACAAAAGAGAGGAAGTTATGGAAAAAAAGCGCAGTTTCCTTGGGTTTTTGGCATCTTTATTCGTTGTCTTTTTTATGGCAAATGCTTTTGCCGCGGGGTATACATGCAACGATAAAAAGCAATACACGTCGTGTAATACTAATTATTATCTGAACAAATCCGGCGTTGGAAATGCCTGTCTTTTGTGTTCCAGTGCATCTAATACGACATCTACCGAAACCAAAACGCGTACATGTACGGATGCTGAAAAAACAGCCCTGCATGCAACCGCATGCAGCACGACATCATGTCAAAAAAGATGTAATGGTAACTTTACAGCAGGTACCGGTGGCACTACGGTTGGAACGGGCACATGTTCTGGATGCAGTAGCTATGCCGATTGTACACCCCGGGACCCGGTGGCAACAGCATGTATAACCGAATATTTTTTCAATGACTCCCAAGATGTTTGCGATCCTTGCTCTGGTCAGCGTAATTATGATGAATTAGGCAGAACAACTATTACCGGCGGGACAAGAATCCAGACATGTACCGGTTATCATACGGGCGGCGCCGGCGGCACCAGCGGCAGTGAGGCCTGTACCGGGTGTTCGGCATCCACTTATTCCTGCTCTTGTAATTCTGGCTATCATGTTGTGGGCAGCGGCTCTTCGTGTACATGCGCGCCAAATACCATAGACCTTACCTGTAACCCAGGATTCTATGTCAAAAAAGGCACAACAACCTGTTCAGCCGAATGCCCGGTCAATAAATGGTGCGCCGGCGGGAAACAGACCATCAACTCTTCCGGGGCAACCGCCGACACCGGAATTAGCGGTAGCTGTCCGTCTGGATTCTCGGCACCTGTAAAGAGTACTTCGTACACGGCATGTTTTACATCATGTCTCCAGACATGTTCCGGTGAAGCTCCATGTACATATGCCAATGCTAAATGTCTTTATGATACAAGCTATGAATATACCGGAATCAGGAAATGTCAAAACGCGGCCTGTACCACAACAACCAGCTGTAGCGCCAGTGGAACATGTCCTGTCAGTAGCTTTGTATGTAACGCCTGCTATAAAAAAAATGCCGGGGGAACGGGATGTATTGCTGAAACATATACCCTTACATATCAGCCGGGTGGCGGATCTGGTTCGGTACAATCACAGCTTATTCAGTTTCAATCCACATTTACAACCAAACCGAGCAACACGTTTACACGGGGTGGGTATAACTTCAGCAGCTGGGGTGGTAGCTATCCAAATGCCAACAGTACATATACATATACCAAATGCGGAAATACAACACTGACGGCACAGTGGACAGCATGCAATGCCAGCAATACCGCGGGGGCGTGCAACTGTTCATCCACCCAACACCCAACCGGCAGCGGCTGTGCAAACTGTAGCGTATCATGCAGCAGCGTAAGCGGATTTACGCTGGGTACGTACAATGTATGCAACTCTCAAACCGACAGCATATGTTACCGCAACTGTACAACAGCCGACGTAGCGGGCTCTGCCACGGTAAGCGGAACAGTGACTAAGGGCGGAACCAAGACATGCAAGGCCGATACATGTGATGCAAATCACTGTAAAACAACGGTCGGAACATGTATTACAAAGCCCGCAAACGGAACATGTAATACCGGCGGGGGCGATCCGATTACATGTAACGCCGGCTATCACCTTAACACGGCAAAGACGGACTGTCTGCCGAATACATACAATGTTACCTATTCCTGTGGCGCCGGAACAGGCACGGCCCCAACGGCAAACACGGCAACATACGACGCATCTTATACGCCAAAGTCCAATACATGCTCGCGCGCCAACTATGCCTTTAGCGGCTGGCTGGTATCGGGAACCAGTGATACAAAGCAAGGCAACTTTATATGGAAATATACAGAAAACAAAACCTTTACGGCACAATGGGTTCCGACAAAGTGTCCTGCTAATCAGTATCTGGAAAATGCACAATGTAAAACATGCCCAACATCTCATCCAAAATCTGTTGAGGGCAACAATAACAGCATAAACGACTGTTACAAGGATTGTAATGCCAGCTGTACATCCCCGTCGTCTTGCCCGGCGAACTCCAGCGGCTGTACATTTGATACGACGGTAAAAAAGCCCGGAACACAGAAATATAATTCGTCTTCGTGCGTAATAAATACCGGCGTAAACAGTGCATGTCCGGTAAAAACGCTGGCGTGTAATCGTAACTATTATACGAACGATCAGGTTTGCTCTGCGTGTACCAGCCTTGGTAACGGACAATGGAATACGTCGTTGTCATCAAACAACAGCGGACCAGAAGGCTGTTATGCAACATGCAAAAAACCGTGTACACCGATACAATGTCCGGCACACTCTACCTGTACACATGGCAACGAAGAAAAAATCGGCGGAATATACTACCCCAGCTCTGAGTGTAACGTGGAAAACTTTAGTTGCTCTGTATCAATAACACCGGATCCCGGATACGAGGGCTGTGATGATGGCGTGTGCGACCCGATTGTTGCAGAAATAACCCTGAATCACGAAGGCGGAACCAGCACCGTCAGCAAAATATACCAAAAATACAGTGTTGGATATTCGCTGACCAACTTTGGTGCAACGGTTACCAAAATACCTGTTCCGACACGTGCCACATGGGGCTTTAACGGGTACTTTACAGCGGCCACAGGCGGCGAAAAGATTGTGGACGCCAATGGTAATATTATTGCTGCAAATACAAAGTTTTTACAGAAACAGAACAACACAATATACGCCCAGTGGACACGTCTGACACGTAATTGCGTCGTCGGAAAGGCATATGACGGAACAAACGACGTTAACTGTCCGGCAGGCAAATATTGCCCTGGAACAGGAACGGCGGTAATCGGAACCGCCGGATGTGCAACACAATGTCCGGCCGATGCGGCGGGTGGAACGGTTACATCCGACGTAAACTCTTCGGTTGTCACGGCATGCCGTACGGTGCGCTCTAACCAGGTGTTGGATGATCAAACCGGCCGCGGCGACCAGACCTGTGGGTATAACACATCAAAATCCGATTACTCTGCCAGCTGTACAATTAAAGTTACGGCATGTAATGCAGGATATTATCGTCAGGCTGAAAATTCAACAACTTGCTCTTCGACAGAGATTGGCGCATACAGCCCAGCAAACGATATTAAAAAGTATATGTGTAGCGCACTTAGCGGTGCCACAGCCGATGTAACAACAGCGGCCAAGAATTCTGGCGCGGCAACATTGTGCTATAATCCGTGCGGCAATGTTCCAATTGCCAATGGAACGCGCGTGCCTGTTAACACCAAAGAGTTCTATAACGGAACAAAAATACCGGCATGTACATATACAACATCATGTAGCGACGGATACAAGCCGGAAGGCACAACGTGTGTACCCAATGTATATAAAATTACATTGAACCATAACAACGGAACGCCAAACAGCACTATTTATCTAAAGTTTGCCACAGGCTGGTATTCCAACGAGGCGGCGACCAATCAGATTACATCTGTAACCGTGCCGTCCAAGGGTGACGGAATGGCATTCTCGGGCTATGTATCGTCTAATAATGACGTTATAATCAGTGCAAACGGTACGCTGACCACGAACTATAACGTGTTCAAGTCAAATGCGACCATTACGGCTGAATGGGGCGCACGCACACCAATCACATGTGCGGCCGGTACATATTACACTGGTTCGGGCACATCATGTACGGGATGTACCGCAGGAAACTATTGCCCTGGTGTCGAAACATTTGAAGGCGTGGGCAGTCCGCGTGGCATCAATACGTGCGCATCACTGGGCGGAACATATGTACATGCCGACGGGGCGCCGGCCACGGTCGTCACATCAAAGGCAAACGCCAAGGCATCCACAGACTGTTATGCGACAAATGTTGCGTATACATCTGCATCAAACAAAGCGACCGGCAGCCAGACATGCTATTTCAACCCGGCAACAACAAAATACCAGGACGGCAAGTGTGAGGCAATCCAGGTGCTTAGCTGTGGTGGTGGTTATTACGCAAACATCGTATTAAATCGCGATGACTGTATTGAGGTCGGATACGGATTCTATAGCCCGGCCCCAACCCCCAGTCATTTGGCGGAAAGTTTGGAGAGAACCGCCTGCGAGGAAGGTGCAACAACCAGCACGCCAACCAGTGTATCGGCCGACGCATGCTTTGTCTGCCCGGCAGGTATGGTATGCGATCCGATAACCGGCGAAGAACCTAAAACATGCGCAGAGCTGACCAATGGCACGCATCCGAATTCAGATACCGGAAACACGGATGTTGCAGGATGCTGGCGTGATTGTGCGGTCGCGACAAATGCCGCCACAATGAAAGGACATGATTACTACGGATTGCCGTCAACTTGTGAAATCGACAACTGTAAGGCCGGATTCACGTACAATGCGACGACAAGAACATGTGACCTGTGTCCAGAAGGGTCGTTCTGTGGTGGCGGCGAAGGCAGTGGCGACTGTCCTGAGGGTCAAAACTGTGATGCGCCTAAATCGTGCTCTGACCTGGGCGATGGCAGTTGGGAATATTCCGACATTGGCGCAACAGGTCCAAAAAGTTGCTATAAAAAGTGCGAACAATATAATCTGGATGGCGGAATTGCCGTACCGGTGGCCGATCGTGCGTACTATGCAAACCAGTGCGAGTTCAAGGGCTTTGACATTGATAACACCCCCTGTGATATTGAGGACGGCGTATGTGTGACAACATCATGTAAACCATCTTTTGAAATGGTAAACGGCAAATGTGTTGCATGTAACCGCGATCACGCACTGAGCTATAAAAACACAGGCAACTGTATGGTGGCAACATGCGAGCCGGGCTGGCATCCATACGGCCAGAGCTGTGAAGGCGACATTACCGAGTGCTCTGCCCCGAATGCATTACGCGCTGAAAAGCAGTGGGATTATAAAAAGAATGCATACGGCATCTGTCTGATAAAGCAGTGCGAAGATGGATTCCACATATCGTCCAACGCCTGTGTAAGCGACATCCAGGACTGCACGGTTGAACACGGAACGGGCGAAAAGACATGGAATCATACAACGAACACATGGGGCGAATGTGTAGCAACATACTGTGACCCGGGATGGACGAATGATCCGTACGAAACAAACGAGCCAACCAAGCAATGCGGGCACTGTAAGAACAAGTTCGGTATAAAGGGCGAACTGGCCGTCAGTGGTTATAGTCGCGGATGCACAATATCGGCATGCATGTACCAGGGCGAACTTTATAACCTGGAAAACAACGAGTGCAACCCGATATGCGACGTAAACGGCTATGAGGATGAAACGGGTACGATGAAATGGAACCCGGCAACCAAAAAGTGCGAACGCACATGTAAAGAAGGCTATGTAATGTGGTAAGAAAAAATCCCCCGTCCGCGGGGGATTTTTTCTTATATTATATATGCTACAACACCGTAAACTATACATAATATTTTCACTTTTTTACATAAAATATATGAGATTTTTCATATTTTTGATTTTTTCAAAATTTGATATTTTTTGACAAAAATGAGTCAAGAAAAAAAAGATGTTTTAAATATGAAAAACATCCTGATTTAACATGATTTTTGTCATATTTTAGAGACAAAAAACTTGACAAAACAGGAATGTAAGCTTATGAAAAAAATCATGATTTTGTGCTTTACAAAATTTTACGTATTCCATATAATCCGTGATGTGTGGGGTATATTAGATATGCCTAATCTAATTGGACGGTTTTTTGGCAAAAACAGGGAGGAAGTAAATGCTACGGGAATCAGGGATTTTTTGTCGTCTGAATAGGACTAAAAAAATCCTCCACTTTTTTTCTCTTATACTGATTCTTGTAACATGGTCCTTTGGTGCGTCTGCCGCCGGCTATACATGCCCCACACAGAAAAAATATACATCGTGCAGCTCTGGTTATTATCTTTCCGAATGCGGCGCATCCAGTAATTGGAACGGTCAAACAATTGCATCCAGCAGTCTGAAAGCTGGAAACTCTTGTATCAAGGGAACTAATTCTGCGTATACATATCCTGGCGGAACTGTTTGTCCAAAACCAAACAAGGTAACGTGTGCAGCGGGCAAGTATTTACCGGCAAATAAATCTAGCACTTCAGATTGTACTACGTGTGAAATCGGGTACTATTGTCCCGGCGGTACTTTTACGCCAAACAGCAGTTCAGTCCAAGGACGAAGCAGTTGTGTTGGAAATGCAACAACAAGCAGCACTGGTCAAACATCCGTTTCTGCCTGTATATGCAAGGCAGGATATGGTGGAAACGCCGCATCAACCAGTGGCAGCTGTACAGCATGTACAACTGGTCGCTATAAATCAAGCAACGGGAATACGGCCTGCTCTGTTGCCAGTATCGGATACTACGTCAGCACAACCGGCGCGACATCACAATCAGCATGCACATCATGGCGCGCCAACACAACAACAACAGGTACAGGCTCTACATCAACAAGTGCATGCGTCTGCAAGGGTGGTTACAGACTTAACAGCACAACATGTACGGCGTGCTCCACGGGAACTTATAAATCCGCCGCATCAAATGCAACCTCCTGTACATCGGCAGGTATCGGATACTATGTCAGCACAACCGGTGCAACATCACAATCGGCATGTACAGCGTGGCGCGCCAACACAACAACAACCGGTACGGGTTCAACATCAACAAGTGCATGCGTCTGCAAGGGTGGTTACAGACTTAACAGCACAACATGTACGGCGTGTTCCACGGGAACTTATAAATCCGCCGCATCAAATGCAACCTCCTGTACATCGGCCGGTATCGGATACTACGTCAGCACAACCGGCGCGACATCACAATCGGCATGTACATCGTGGCGCGCAAATACCTCTACAACCGGTACGGGTTCAACATCAACAAGCGCATGTGTTTGCAATATAGGATATGGCTGGAACGGTTCGGCATGTGCAAGCTGTGGCGCCGGAACATACAAGACATCCAAAGCAAATAGCGCCTGTTCCAGCTGTGGGGCGGGATACTATTGTACAGGCGGCTCACATCGGGCGTCCTGCAGTTCGATTTCCGGGGTTTCCGTGGCGGGCGGAAGTTATACTTCGGTATCTCCATATAACGCTTCTTCAACCTGTCGATATACGGCACCGGCCAAAACTATTGGCGGATGCAAAACGGTTACCAGCAATCAGGTCTCATACAGTGGGTCCGCATGGGGAACCAGCACTTATTCGGTTACCGCAAATCCGGGTTATATTATCGCCAACAACAACACTGCAAATGCAACCTGTTCGCAATGCAACGGCGCGGTATGGTCTGCAGGCGGCACGGCAACGTCGTGCAGTGGATGCCCCGCCCAAACATCTGGCTGGACTCGCAATTCTGGCGCGGGTTGGAGCGCGGTGACACAATGCAACCAGACAAAAAATGTTGGCGGAAACTGCAGCGCGGGTGTACTGCGCCAGAATGCAACCAGCACAACGGCATGGGGTGCGTCAACAATCTCAACCGCATTGCAGGCAAAGGCTGGATACATTGTCAACGGCCAGACATGTACAGGATGTTCGGCCGGCACATACAGTGCGGGCGGTACTGCAACATCGTGCAGTGCATGTACAACACGCGCTAAGTACAGTGGCGCCAATGCCTCTGCGTGCACAAATGTTAGTTCCGGATACTATACCACCGGATGCAATACCAGCGGCAATAACTGTACCGGCCAAGCACAATGTACAGGCGCAACATACTGTAGCGGCGGTGTTAATAATAACTGTCCGGGCAGCTATACCGCCAATACCACAAACGGCAAAACCGCCGCAACACAATGTACAATCAATGTGGGCGCAGGAAAACATATAGGAACCGCCAACAGTTCTACAATCTCAAATTGTGCGGCCGGCCAATATCGTGCAGCGCATACTGTAAACTATGGCAGTACGTCTAGCTGTAGCAGTTGCCCAAGCGGCTATACATCCAATGCGGGGTCGGCCGGGGCCGAAACATCATGCTATATCAACGTTGCCGGCGGTAAATATTTAGGCACCGAAAAGGGAACCACGCTGTCAACATGCGCGGCTGGAACATACAAGGCAGCACATACTGTAAATTATGGCAGCAAGTCCAGCTGTGCGGCATGTACGGGCGCAACTTTCTCTGGGGCGGGCGCCGCCAGTTGCACCAACTGTCCCTCAGGATATACAGCTAATACCGCATCAAACAAAACCGCGAATACACAGTGTCAAATTTCTGTGAGCGGGGGTCACTATATCGGCGCATCCGGCCAAAATAGCGGAAATTGGGGAACGTGCGCGGCGGGTACCTCAAAGGCGGCACATACCGTAAATTATGGCAGCACGTCCAGCTGTGGCGTATGCACAGCCAACAATACTTATTCGGCGGCCGGTGCGACATCGTGCAGCACGTGCCCCACGGGATATGCAAACACCGGTACGACAGCCGCGGCACATGCAAACGCAGCATCCTGTAAAATAAGCGTTGCTGCAGGTAAATATTTGGCCACAGCAAACGGAACAGCACTGACTTCTTGTGCGGCGGGGAAATACAAAGCGGCACACAGCGTATCTTATGGTTCCACATCCAGCTGTGATACATGCGGTGCGGGAACCTATTCAGGAGCGGGCGCGGGCAGTTGCAGTGCATGTTCCGGAACATTGCAATATCAGGATGCCACGGGCCAGTCATCATGTAAAACGGTATCTTCGGGATATTATAAATCCAGCAACAGCGCCCAGACACAATGTCCCGCGAATTACCGTAATGGCGGCGCCGCGGCAAATATAAGCGGATGCACGGCATCATGTGCCGCCGGCAGCCGCGTTACAACCGCAAATGGCGCATGTACCGCGATAACCACCGGGAATGTGTATATGCTGGCACATAATGTGACATATGGCAAAACATCAGCCGCGGCAACATCTTGCCCCGGCGGGTACAGCATCAGCGGCACGTCCCAGACAGACCATGACGCAAAGAACGACTGTAAAATAAATTGCGGCGCCGGAACACGTGTTGCATCCACGGACGCAACATGCAGTGGCGTTGGAAACGGATATTACATCGCGGCGCATACGGTATCTGCGGGCTCTATATCGGGGGCGGCAACACAGTGTCCTGCGGCATACCCGAATTCTGATGCGGGCGCCGGCGTTATCACAAAATGCTATAGCGGGCAAAAATCGCGTGCATGGACCGGCGGTCAAACAGCATGCGATACTCCCGCCAACAGCTATGGCCATACTTGCAACAGTTGCTCTAACCCGGCATGCAGTTATGTTGCGTTCTCTAACAGCGCCGGCAATGGTGACGGAACTATAAAAACAGGATGCGGAACAAATAATGCCGCATGCAAGCAGACAGTAAAAAGCTTTACATGTAATGCCGCATATTATGTAAACGGTGCCGCATGCAGTGCATGCAGCGGGCTGGGCGGGGGCTTTTATCCCAACAGCGCGGCCGGCAATACCGGGGGCGCGACCGCGTGCAAGACAAACAATCTGGCCGGCCAGTATATCGCAACCGCAAATGCAACCAGCGCCACCGACTGTGGTGCGGGCAAATACAAAGCCGCACATCAGGTTGCATACGGCAGTACGTCCGCATGCAGCACAGCATCTGCGGGACATTATGCGCCGGGTCCGCGCAGTGCATCCCAGACACAGTGTGTTGCCGGCTCTTATAGCACGGCGGGGGCGTCGGGATGTACGGCATGTGGTGCGGGAAAAACATCTGCGGCCGGGGCAACCGCAGCCAGTGCATGTACAAACTGTACCGCGATTGCAAATATAAACACATGGGCAACGCCTGTTTGGAACACAAACAACACGATGAGTAATCTGTGCAGTGTTGCAACATGTAATGGCGCATCGTATAAAAACGGCAACACATGTCCGACATGCCCGCCAAACTATGGTGTGAACACGGCAACAGGCAAAACATCCATCGGCCAGTGTCAGACATCCTGTGCGGCCGGATACGCGGTTCAAAATGTGAACGAGGCATGCAAAATAATCCCTAGCGGGTATCAGACAGGAACGCACCGTATCGGATATGGTTCTAAAACCCCGACGGCCGTCGACAGCACGTCCCCAAAGGCAGGGACCTGGTACAGCTGTCCGACAAATTATAGTGCGACAGGAACGGCGGCCACAGACCACGATGCTCGCATCGACTGCAAAATAAGCTGTGGTGCGGGCACCCGGATTGTAACCGCGGACGCGGCCAGTTGCACCACCCCGGCAGGCAACTGGTGGGTTGGCGCACATACGGTTGGCGCAGGAACCATATCAACGGTAAACAACTGCTTGAATAATTATACCATCGCCGGCACTGCGGCCACAGACCACGACGCGGCGGCAGACTGTAAGATAAGCTGTGGCGGGGGTTATTACATTGCGGCGGCGAATGCGACATCCTGCAGCAGTGTTGGTGCCGGATACTGGACGGGCGCCAGTGTGGTATCCCAGGGCAGTACCGGTTCGCGTACGGCCTGTGCGTCGGGTCTGACCACAATAGGCTATGGTGCTGGTGCGGACGAGTCTGGGGACTGTGGACGTATAATGCACTTTGGGGACAGCAAGCTGTACCTGCGCAGTACGAAGAAGACGACCCCGTCGTTGAACGTAAAGGTTGGCGACAAGACGTATTACGGCAACATGAGCACGTCGACCAAGGGCAAGTTGCGTATTAAGAAAGACGCAACCACGTACAGTGTTCATGACGACAGTATGTAGGTATATGCCCCGCCGCAATCAGGCGGGGTTTGTTATAATATTTGACCAGCATTCGTTATACATATAATATATAAGCAAATGAAAAAATATGATGTTGCAATTATTGGGGCGGGCGCCGCTGGTCTGGCGGCGGCGGGACGTGCCGTGGCACGCGGACGCAGTGTTGTCATTTTTGATATGGGCGAAACACCTGCACGAAAAGTTGCGGCCGCCGGCGGCGGGCGATGCAATTTTACCAACATGGCGGCGGCACGTGACAAATATTTTGGCGGGAATCCTGATTTTGTACGCGGCGCCCTGGCACGTGTTACGCCGGCGGATATTCTGCAATGGGTTGAAGGCCACGGATTACAAGCTATAGAAAAAGCCCCGGGGCAATTATTTTGCCGCAGTGGCGGCGCCGACATAGTAGCGTCATTGATGTCCGACGCAATGGGCGCCAGGATAATAACAAATGCCACAATCGACAATTCCAAATTTAAAGACGGCAATTTTATTATCACATCAAACAACATTGAATTCAGCGCAACCAGCCTGATTGTTGCAACGGGCGGCATATCTTTTGCAAGTTTGGGCGTATCCGATGCAGGCTATAAAATAGCAAAAGATTTCGGGCACAAAATTATTCCGCCCCGCCCTGCACTGTGCGCAATTGACACTAAAACATTTCCCACGCAATGGGCCGGAATTTCCATACCTGTTCATATTACAGCAAACGGCCGCAACATTAATGGCGATATGCTGTTTACACATTTCGGCATTGGGGGGCCGGCGGTATATTCGGCATCAGTGGCGCCGGCGACATCTGAAATACGGATAAACCTGATGCCCGGGATTAACATGGACGAATGGCTGCGCGAAATGAAACGCAGTGCCGGGCGAAAATCTTTGTTTACAATATTGTCCGAACACATGCCAAAACAAATCGCGCGTTATTTTGCCGGCGAACCACGCAACATGGCAGACTTTCGTGATACAGACTTGATCAATATTGCACAACGAATTAACAGCATTGTTATCCCGGCCGGCCAATGGCGACATCATGGCATGGCCGCGGCCGAGGTTACTTTTGGTGGTGTTGATACATGTGATATTTCATCGAAAACAATGGAATCCAAAATTCAACCCGGCCTTTTCTTTGCAGGCGAAGTCATGGATATCATCGGCGACCTGGGCGGCTACAATTTACACTGGGCATGGGCATCGGGAAGAATAGCCGGGGAAAATGCATAAAAAATGCGCCGTTTTGGCGCATTTTTTATTCCGGCTGTAAAACCATTATATTTCCATCATTAACGATTAAATCGGCGTCATCAGAATATGTTTTGTTGCCCGCCCAAACACGATATTCATATGATGTATTTGGGTTACCCTCTATCTGGATGACATGGTGACGCGTTTCCAGCGTCAAATCGCCATCACGCGGAACAGAATATTTTATTTGGGATGCGGTCGTAACATCAGGCTGGTCTATAACCACGGTCTGATATTCAACATCATCTGCATATTCCACATACTCTGTTGGCGCAGAATGCGAAACACATCCGCATAAGGCAACAACACCGACCAATAAAAATATATGTTTTCCTTTCATGATCTATATTATATCACATATTTTCAATTATCCTAAGCCTTATTTTTCAATACGCGTCAAGTCGCGCGATATATCGCGTGACAGCATATCCACCATTTCCCCCAATTTACGAACATAATCTGCATAATCATCGGCGGAATCAGAACTATATTCAACACGGCGTGTACGCAGTGCATTTCCATCGGGGCCATTTATGGAATATGACGCATCCATCCGTACGGTTCCCGGCAGTGCACCATCCATGCGATAAACCTCAACAAAAATGGTATAATCCGCCGGCGTGCCGATAAAATCGACGCTTTTTACCGATGCGCCCGTTATGCGCGTGCGAATTCCGTCCATTATGCGCCGCCCCAGCATTGGCGACAAATTTTCCGCCCAGCGATTGTCCTGGCTGATATTTACCGCGACACCATCTGTGGTGACAATCTGGGGGCGGTCCATATATTCAGGAATCTTTATACGGGCGACATCAACGGACATTTTATCTGCAGAAATAGCCCGGCCATTTACATCATCACCCAGTGAATAATATGCAGGCCCGCTATACCGATTAGCGCATGCACACAAAATAGTGGCAAAAACAACGGCGATATATTTTTTCATTTGTTATTTCCTCCCCCGGATAAGCGCGTCGGGATGCTGTTCGAGATAATCGGTCAAATTCCGCAGGGAATTTGCCGCGCGACTGACATCTTGGACGGCATGATTAAAGTTATTAAGAGTGGCGGCTGATTTATTTGACAGCTCTCGGCTAACCCGGGCGGCCGGGCCTAATATCTCTTTGAACTCTACCAGCGTGGTGTTTAGATTTTCAACAACATCCTTGAACGGTATGTTTTCAAAATTCGACGACAGCTCTGTCAGCGACGACAGGGTTGTTGGAATTTCTATTACCCCGTCGACCTCTCCTTTTGTCATTTTGGTTTTTGCAGGCTTTACATCCAGTTCTATCATCAACTGGCCTGTTAGCAGGTTCTGATTTATTAAACGCGCATGCAACCCCTTTGCAATCAGTGCCGATATCAGCTTTTCTTCGGACCAGTCTTCGTGACCAGATGGCGTGGATATTATTTTCTGAATGTTGTTAAAAGCAATATAAACAGGGATGTTAAATTCATGAGTCTTGATGTCAGGAACTATCTCTATTTTTACAACCTTGCCTACCTCAACCCCGCTTAACACAACCGGCGACCCGATGGACAGCCCCTTTATCGATTCTTGAAAATACATAACGTACAAATCTTTGTTACGGTTCCGATACCCGGCCCCGAATGCAATTATTATTATCGCCAGGAATGCAAAAATTCCAGCCAAGATAAAGGCGCCAACTGTTTTTTTATTTGCTTGAGGTCTCATTTATTTTTTCCCCCTGGTTAAAAATTTCAATACGTCCGCATTGGGCGGCCGACGCAACAAATCGTTCGGATTACCCCGTGCCGTTATCGTATGTGCGGTCGGGTCCAGAAATATGGAATCCTGGCCGACTGCAAATATGGAATCCAAATCATGCGACACCATTACGATTGTTGTCCCCAGGCTACGATTAATTTCTAATATCAGCCTGTCCAGATTTCCTGCGGATATCGGATCCAAACCGGCAGACGGTTCATCCAGCAGCAGGATTTCCGGATCCAGCGCCAATGCACGGGCCAAACCAACACGCTTTTTCATACCACCAGACAACTGTGATGGATACATATTTCCAATTCCGGGAACACCAGCCAGCGCCAGCTTTTCCGTAACAATTTTTTCAATACGTTCCGCCGAATAGTCTGTATGGCGCAGCAACGGCAACGCAATATTTTCCGACACGGTCATAGAGGTAAACAATGCCCCACCCTGAAACAGCATGCCTATATTTCGCATGGTATCACCATCGACCGAAGAAGACGCAACCTCTATCTTTCCGCGCAGCGGCTTTAACAGCCCCGCCATTGCACGCAACAACGTACTTTTCCCGCATCCGCTGGGGCCCATTATTACAAACACTGTACCACGGCTGATTTCAAATGATATGTTTTTCAATATCGGTGATTTATCATATCCGACACTGATACCGGAAAGACGAATAATCGCATTTTTCATATCCCCAGCACCTCAAATACAAACGTGATAAACCCGGTGGCAACAACCATCCACACAATGGCAGAAACCACCGCACGCGTTGTCGCGACACCAACCGCACCGGCATCACGGCCACAATAAATTCCATAATAACATCCGCACAGTGCAATTATTATGCCATATACCCAGCCATGAAATACGCCCACCAAAAAATTCTGCATTCCCAACGCCTGTATTGTATATGACGTATATTCCCCCAGCGGTATGTGAAACATGCCGCACCCAACCGCGGCACCACCCAAAATAGCCATAAAATCAGCCAGCAATGTTAAAATAGGCATGCAAACAGACATCGCGACCAACCGCGGCAGAACCAAAAAATCCATTCTGTTTATCCCGATTACCCGCAACGCATCCAGTTCCTCGTTCACGCGCATTGTGCCTATTGTTGCCGCATATGATGCCCCCGTGCGGCCGGCCATTATAATACCGGTCATCATTGCACCCATGATGCGTATGGCCGCAATGGCGACCAAACTGGCAACATATACCTGGGCGCCAAACAGTTTCAATTGAGCCGCACCAACAAACGCCAAAATCAAACCAATTAAAAAACTTATCAGGGAAACAATAAGAACCGCGCGCGGCCCAACCGTGTCAAATGCCGCCCACCAATCGACACGACGAACAAACACCCCGCCACGAACCCAGCGAACAACAGATGCAAACGCAGCATTTATAAACCCCAGGCCGCGGCATAGTGCTGAAAAAATACAAATTCCCCAGGCGCCGACATCTTCGATAAAGTTATTTGCGCGCCCAGAGGACGCCGTATTGCGACGTTGAGAACTTCTTAGAAAACAGCCTGTGTTTTGCGCCAATTTTCCTTCCTACCCTTTATGTCTAATTAGAATATCATAAGGGTAATTTATGTGCAACCATTATAAGAATAAATCATTAATTTTTTTAATGTTTTTGTTTACAATTCAATAAATATTGTGATAATATTCCTTTTACAGGAATATAAATGACTATACGTGAACGTTTAACAAAACACAAAAAATGGAAACAGAATCCGATCGAGCATGCATTGCATGCCGCGGATAAGGCCGCACGTGCGGCCCCGCAAATTATAAATTTGCGGGGATTGTGCGATTTTTTAAAATCTCACTACGGAATAACAAACGTTACGCCCGTTGCATCAATAATATGTAATAAATTCCTGACCGGCACGGACGCCAATGGGCGAGAATTGTTTATAAAAACGGGTCATCACACAGGAATCTATGAAAATGAATATAATATGGGACGCCGTCTATATGACATAGACCCGGAGCATTTTTTAGAGCCACTGTATTACAACGATTTTGATACATTTAACTTTTTTGCAAATGAATATGCACGCGGCCAGACACTAAAAACCGCAATCATGACGAACGCGCTGAGCCGTGAACAAAAATCGCGAATAATAAATGATATATGGATGATTTTTTCCGCCATGCGAAAATCCGACGTTGTTCATCGCGACGTGCGGCCAGATAATCTTATGATTATTAACGGGCGATTGGTATTAATTGACTTTCAGTTGGCGGTATCCAAAACAAATTTTGTGGAACTGGAATATTTGGCGCAACGCCCGAATCGTCTGCGCAAACTGGGCGGCACAAAATATAGATACAAACCGTTCGTATGGGATGACGCCTATTCATTGTTAAAAGTTATGGAATTTGTGGGCCGGGATAAATACTACGGTATGCGTTACGACATAATTTATAAACACATAAAAGAACATGTTGGCCAAGACAAGCTTAAGACATCTGTGCGAGAAAACGATTTTCATCGTATGGTGCGCCATATACGGGCACTTCATCTGTAGTGTGACGTCAAATTCCGATTAACCCACAATATTTTATAATTAATAAAAAAAGAGGCAATCACCACACGAACACCATGTCCGCCAAAAATTAACCCGCCATGCGGCGGGCAAATTTCTGGCGGAGACGAAGGGATTCGAACCCTTGATACCGTTGCCGGTATACTACATTTCCAATGTAGCGCACTAGACCAACTATGCGACGTCTCCTGGTCTGGTTTGCAGATTATTCCGCATCGTCCGCGGCAACCTCTGCCTCCTGCTCAATCTCGGACGCATCGGCCGGCGCATCAACCAATGCATTTTCCAATTCTGCATCTATCTCGCGCAGTAACGGATCCTCGGCACCGATTTCCAAAGACGCCTCGTCTGCGGATGGCATCGGCGATTCCTTGTACGACTGTATGAATTCATGACGAACGTTTTCAACGTCCAGACGGCCACTGGCAATTTCACGCAGGGCAACAACTGTCAGTTTGTCGTTTGTTTTTTCAACAACGGATTCTGCACCGCCGTTCAAATCGCGAACACGCTGGGACGCCAGCATTCCAAGCTCATAACGGCTTTCTACAAATGGTAATGTATCTGAATTCGTTGTACGGGCCATTTCAAATCCTTTGTTGAAATCGTTTTTAACCCCGCTATAATGCCCTAAGGATGTGAAAAATGCAAGCAGAAAATAATAAAAACGATATTCGCACGCTCTCTTTCGGATGCAGACTTAATTCCCTGGAATCGGAAAAGATTCAATCTATGCTAAGCGGGCTTATCAATACAGCCATAATAATAAACACATGTGCTGTTACCGCCGAAGGTGAACGCCAGTCAGGCCAGGCTGTACGCAAAGTCGCCCGCGAAAATCCAAATGTTCCATTATTTGTAACAGGGTGTGCTGCAACCCGCAACCCGGCATTATTCACAGAAATTCCAAACACTTTCGTTATCCATAACAGAGAAAAAATGCGCCCAGAGGCATATACTGATGCCATCGCCGGTGCACCTTGCGACATAAATGCGGCAAAAATAACATGCTTTAATCATCGCGCGCAACAAATGTCAAAACAGTTTATCCAGGTTCAAAATGGATGCAACCATAGATGCGCATACTGTGTAACACGCCTGTTGCGCGGCCCGGCGGTATCATTTGAATATTCCACAATCTTAGCCGATGCAAACGCGGCAATAAAAAACGGATTTTCAGAAATAGTTTTAACCGGCGTTGATATCGCCAGCTATGCGGCGAACGGAATGCTGATATCCGATGTATGTCGCGCATTGTTACGTGATGTGCCCGGGATTGAGCGCCTGCGCCTGTCTTCGATGGACCCGGCATCCCCTGAAATATTCAAAATAATAGATTTAATGGAGCAAGATCCGCGCATGATGAGGCACATGCATTTATCTATGCAGTCGGGCAGCGACACCATTCTGGGCGCAATGGGTCGGCGGCATAATGCCGCGCTGGTCAGACGCATTGCGGCGCGCGGGGCTCAAATTGGCCTCACGTTCAGCTGGGACATTATTTGTGGTTTTCCCGGCGAAACAGATGAGCTGTGGCGCGAAACAATGCAACTGGTACACGACACACGACCAATAAAAGTGCATGCCTTTCCGTTTTCGCCGCGCCCGGGAACGCCGGCCGCAGATATGCCGAACCAGGTGCCGCGCGAAATATCAAAACAGCGCGTAAAGGACATATCAGATGCGGCGGGACGTTTGCGCACCGAATTCATGACCACACAGGTTGGGAAAACTGTTCAGGTTTTGGTGGAACAAAATAATTCCGCACGCGACCCGCACGATATTTGTGTAAAGATTATCGGGGCAAAAATACCGGCACGCTCTGTATGCAACATTGTTGTCACAAACATAAAAGACGACGCTTTTGTTGGGACGGCGGGATAAAAAACTGTTGCCATTGGCTTAATATTATTGCTAGGATTGGGGTATCATGAAAAAGAAGATTTTTATACTGTTTTTATCCATTATTACCGGTACGGCCCATGCTGAATTTTCTACAAAGGCCAAGTCCGCCTTTCTTATAGATTATGATTCGGGGACGGAAATCGTTGCAAAAAACGCAGATGTTTTAATGCCGCCATCATCTATGATAAAGCTGATGACGCTGGTGGTGCTGTTTGACGAAATAAAGGCCGGCAGAATCAGCATGGACGACCGTATAACGGTTGGAAAAAATGCAGACTATAACGATCCAAAATGGTATCCGGCCAGTAAAATCTGCCTGGTAGAGGGTCAAACAATAACTGTACGCGATTTGATTTTGGGCCTGATTGTGTTGTCCGGGGGCGACGCATCGGTTGTTGTGGCGGAAAAACTGGCGGGGTCCGAGGCCGCATTTACAAAAATGATGCAGGACAAGGCGCGTGCAATTGACATGCCGCAATCTACATTCGGAAATGCATCCGGCCTGCCCGACCCAAATAATTTGATGACCAGCCGCGAACTGGCGACGCTGGCATATCACATAATATCGGATTATCCTGATATATATCCAATGTTTGCAACCAAACGTTTTGAATTCGGCGAACATAAAACCGACTGGTGCCGGGAATGGGGGCGCACACATACGGTTAATTATAACAAATTACTGTTTATAATGCCGGGGGCGGACGGATTAAAGACAGGCCACACCGCAGATGGCGGATATGGTATGGTCGCCAGCAGCAATGTTGGCGGGCGACGCCTGATTGGCATAATCAACGGATTTAACGGAAAGGGTCACGATGCACTGGCCGGGGAAATGAAAAAACTGTTGAATTACGGGTATGCCAACACCACAAACAAACTGTTTTATCATGCCGGCGACAAAATTGCCGCAATTCCAGTATGGTATGGCCGGGCACCGCATGTAATTGCCACCGTAGAGAAAAATTTTGCGATAACACTGCCAAAATCAAACAGCATGGCGGGATTGCGCGTATTGGCGCGTTATAACGACCCACTGGCGGCACCAATTGCAAAAGGCGACCAGGTCGGCGAAATAATAGCTGAACAAAACGGCGTCGTTATTGCACGGGCACCATTGGTGGCGATGGATAAAGTTTCAAAGACTCAGTTTTTAGGGCGTGTGTTTCGTAACCTGCGCGTAATGTTTGGAGGCCGCTAAACCAATGGCACCAAAGAAAGCACCAGAATACACTTTTCCCGCACCGATGGATAACGACACACTGGTCGGCCATGCGGATATTTTACAGTCATTCATGAATGCATGGAACGCACGCGATGCGCATCCCATCCACCCGGTTTGGATGCTGACCGGGCCACGGGGAATCGGCAAGGCAACGCTGGCATACAAAATTGCAAAAAACGTTTACGGAAATGTGGGCGATTTTTTTATCATTGACCTGGCACGCAACATTGACAAAGACGGCAAAAACAAATCCGACGGCAAAGTTATATCGGTATACACCGTACGTGCAATGATTGAACGTATGCGAATGTCATCAATGTCGGGCGAATGGCGCGTTGTATTGATTGACTCTGTTGACGAATTAAACACCGCGGCGTCAAACGCAATACTGAAACTGTTGGAAGAGCCGCCGGCAAAGACACTGTTTTTACTGGTTACGCACCAACTGGCAAATGTTTTGCCTACGGTTCGTTCCAGGGCACGCGTTGAAAAAATGCGGCCGCTGACCATTGCGCAGTTGCGCGAACTGTGCGCAAAATTTATACCAGATGCGGACATCAGTACGGCAACACTGAAACTGGCCAACGGCAGTTTCGGGAAAATAGCATCACTTAAATCATCTGGCGGCGATGTCATATACGAAGACTTGATTGAGTTGCTGAAAAATCCGCGCGCCAGTTACGGCGACATAATGGCAATGTCGAAAAAAATTGCACCCAATCCAGCGCTGCATGGAATATTGCTGGATGCGGTGGCGGGATTTGGACTGGCCGACATGTATCCTGCGACAACACATGCAATTGCCGATATTGCACGGGTAAATCTGGAGCCTGAAATAGCGGTATTTAAAATCATTGCGGATATAAAAAAATGCTTGTAGACACACACTGTCATTTGACGGATTCCACAATGTCTGGCGCCCAGTTGGGGGATGTTTTGCGCCGCGCACACCAGGCTGGCGTGGGAACAATTATTTGTCCCACCGCCGACCCGGCAGATATTCCCGCCGCGCTGGATATTGCAAAAAATCACGACAATATTTTTGTTACAGCGGGCATACATCCTGAATACGCCGGCGCCGATGCCGACGCATATTTGACGGATACGGTACTGCGGAACCCGCGCGTGGTGGGCATCGGTGAAATTGGCCTGGATTATCATTACGGCGCAGAAAACCGAACCGCCCAAATAGAACTGTTTCTGAAACAGATTGACATTGCGCGGCGCAGTGGGTTACCGGTGGCAATTCACACCCGCGAGGCAGAGGCCGACACCGCACAAATCCTGGGCGGCGACGTCACAGGTGTAATGCACTGCTATACCAGTTCATGGGATTTGGCAAAAAAAATGCTGGACCGCGGATTTTTCTTTTCAGCCAGCGGAATTCTGACATTTAAAAACTCTGATGAAATTCGTGAAACTTTTAAGAAAATCCCAATTAACAGAATTGTTATTGAAACAGACGGCCCCTACTGCGCCCCTGTGCCGCATCGCGGAAAAAAATGCGAACCGTTTATGGTTGCCGATACCGCACGTGTTTTAGCCGACTTGCACGGTATCGAGTTGCCAGAACTGGACATGATTCTTAGCGAAAATGTTCAAAGACTTTATCCTAAAATAACATTATCATAGTAATTGCTTTTAGTTGGGCAACGTTGTAAAATATTAGCGATGGCACGGCAAATTATTAAATCAGGTCAGGTTTCTGAAAATCGCAAGGCGCGATATGCGTACTCTATCGAAGACACGATAGAGGCCGGCATCGCATTAACCGGGGCCGAGATTAAGTCCATTCGATACGGCCTGGTTACAATCGTAGACGGGTTTGTTCAGAAAAGAGACGACAATCTGATGCTGGCCGGGATAGAAATCCAAAAATTACCAACCGCGGCACGTATTACTAATTTTGACGAACGCCGACCGCGCCAATTACTGTTGCATCGCGCCCAGATTAACCGTTTGGCCGGGAAACTGCAGGACAAGGGTGCAACAATAATTCCATTAAAGCTGTATTTTAACAACCGCGGCCGTCTTAAGGTTTTGCTGGGGGTGGGATATGGAAAAAATAAAATAGACAAGCGCGAAACAATAAAACGCCGCGAGTGGGATAAAAACAAGGCCAGAATTTTAAAAAAGTCGTAAAGTATGAATGCATCCAAAATCGTTACAGAAAGAGATTATCCGCCGGTTGGCGGATCTTTTGCTTGTATAAACATAGGCGCGCGATTATCATTGAATAACAGGGAAAGGGGTATGTCATGAAAAAAATATTCGCGACAGTATTGTTTATATCGGCACTGGCGATGCCAATATGCGGACACGCCAACCGGCCGGACGGCGATTTGCCCCAGTATGACAATCTGCCAAGCAATCCAAATATGTGCTGGGAAAACGGCCAAATGGTTTATTGCCCGGCCAACGCCCCTAAAAAATCAAAAAAACATAAAAACACCGGCGAAATTGTTGTTATTTCTGTTGTCGTGGGCGCGGTGTTTGTTGGCGCAATGTATTATATATTTAAAAAGATGCCATCTGAAAAAAATCCCGGCCAGGTTAAATTAATGGAATTTTAGCAAACGCCCCAATTTGGGGCGTTTGTTCACAGTATCTCATATCAAGAACCAGAATAATAACAGTTTGCCGCATACACCCCCGAACCATTAGTTTCATTAAAAGCGGTGTCTTTTGGAATATAGCACTCAGAACTCTGCAGCGCACCCGGCCCAGACGTTGTGCCCGGCGCATCACATGGGGTGCAGCTGCGACTGAAACATATGTTTTCCGGAGCACCGTAATAGCCTTTTGCGCATCTGTAACTGGTCACGGCAAGACATGAATTATTTACACACCCTTTGCTTGTTACCTGTTCACAGCCCTTTACTATTTCGATAGAGGTCGTACCAACGCATGTTAAGGGATCACAGTCAATAACATCCCCTGGTTTTATTGTACATGGGGGACAGCAAAAGGAACCATATTGGTTACATCCGCCCGAAATATCTAACCTGCACTCAAAACAATCAATAGGATCCCCTGAATCGGTTGCATTGGCCGCATTTATATATATTAGACCAGACCCAAGAGCGGTCAATATTAATTTAGCTTTCATTTGCTCGTATCTCCTGTTCGTTTTTGCATCGAAAAAACCACCCAAAATATGAGTGGTCAGGAGGTTCAGAACAATCGTATGAATTGTGTGCTTATTCTTTATATTCGCAACCCTCCTGACCCCGGGTTCAGGAGTTGTTCGTCCGTATATAAAAACAGGCGCAGGCGCGCCATCATCTATATCCTGACGCATACGCAGAGGTTCTGACACCCCGCCGGCGAAACTCTCGCCAGGCACATTTATTATATCGCGCAATCAAGTATAATGCAATAACTTATTCGGTCGCGGCGGCGCGTGGATGCGCATGCGAATATATATTACAAATCTCGTCCATATTAACACGGGTATACAACTGGGTGGTGGACAGCGACGAATGACCCAATAATTCCTGCAGACTGCGCAGATCCGCCCCGCCCGATAATAACACCGTCGCAAAAGTATGACGCAGTGCATGCGGCGTCACATAGTCCGGCAGTTGCAGATAATTACGCAGATTTTCCACAACCTTTTGCGCCATACGCGGCGTCATTGGCAGACCGCGAATACTGCGAAACAAAGAATCTTGGGGGGCGGCGCCAAACGGACGTATTGCGACATATTTATCAATCGCATCATATACAGGGGCCAGTATTGGAACAATGCGCTGTTTGTTGCCTTTTCCGGTAATGCGCAAAACATCAGGCCGCCCCGCAATATCAGAATTTCGCAGGGACAAAGCCTCTGATATGCGCAGGCCGCAACCAAACATCATCATAACCAGCGCCCAATCGCGCGCGGCAATCCAGGGCTCATTAGAATCCACAGCCTTTATGGCATCATGCATACTTGCCACATCGGACGCGGCAATCGCCTTGGATACCTTGCGCGGAATTTTTGGCGATGATATCAACCCAATCGAATCATTTGAAACGTTATAGTGCTTTTTTAGAAATCTATAAAACGAACGCATTGAAGACATCGCGCGCGCCGTTGACTTATGCGATAATGCCCGACGCCCACGCGACGCCAGCCATGCACGAAAACATAGCGTATCGGCATGCGCCATATCTGACAATTCCGGAGCCGCGCCCGAATAATCCTGATAGAACTCTAAGAAATCCAGGATATCGGAATTATAGGCCGCCACAGTGTTCACAGAATAATGCCTGGTCTGTGTCAGATAATCTGCAAATGCGGTGACGGCCTGATTCATTGTGTTATTATTTTATCTCGAATACGGCAGATACATTCACGGTTACCTGGGTATCCTGGGCGACAATGCCACCACCGGCATATGCGCCCGCATCTTGGGCCAGTTCCATTTTGGCCGAACGCAGGAAATTAGACACCGGACGTGCGACATTGGCCGTCTGGGCGCCATATTCCAGCGCCAACACCTTTCCCGCGCGACGACCATCGCCCGCCGCCAATGCGTTTGCGCGACTGCGTGCATTTTCAACCGCCGTACCCAGACATTCCTCTAATACTGGTTTCATGGCCTCGGTGCTGGTAAACATGCGCAAATTCTCAGAATAAATATTTTGCTGGCCTGCAAACTGGGTCAGAATTTTTTCAATTGTTTCGATGCTGTCGGCGGAAACCTCTATCGCGATATTGGTTTCTATTCCCAACACAACAGATTTCTGGGCCGTGCGGTCCCATTCTGTCTTTTCATAGGAATCAAACTGGGTCGTCTGCATTTTGACATCCTGCTTTTTCAGGTATGCCGTTATTTCCGACATTTTTGCCGACGCCTGTTTCATGGACGCCGCCGCAGATTTATCCAGCGTCGTAACACGCAATGTTATCGCCGTACGATCTTTTGGGGCGGTCGTCAGACATTCACCCGTTACCGCAATCGTTCGCGGGGCTTTAGGTTCTGGGCGAGCGCCGCACAGTGCAATAACCGCCGCCGCAACAATAAAAGATGCAACCCATATTAGTTTGTTGTTCATTTTTCTTCTCCTCCTTTTTTGTTTTTATATCTGGCCCAGCATGGCACGGCGCACACGCGCATATGTTTCCGCCGCCACAGCCTGTGCACGCGACGCACCCTGGTCTAAGATTTTATCCAATTCAGCCGTATTCGACATCAGGCGCTCGTACTCTGAACGCGGGGCCGATAAACAGCTGTCGATTTTTTCAAATAAAATTGTTTTGGCCGTGCCGTACCCCATGCCGCCATCTGTAAATTTTTTACGAAACAGTTCTATTTCATCCGAGGTGGCAAAATGCTTGTAAAGCTGGAATATCGTTGAAGAATCCGGATCTTTTGGTTCTTCGGGCAGTTTGCTGTCGGTTATAATGCGCATGATTTTCTTTTTAAGTTCCGCACTGGGTGCAAACAGCGGAATTATGTTATCGTACGATTTGCTCATCTTTCGGCCGTCAAGCCCGGGAATAATCCCCGTATCCGAGCCGATGACAGGCAACGGCATCTTAAACGTTTCACCGTATATATTATTGAAATATCCGGCAATATCGCGGGCAAATTCAACATGCTGTTTCTGGTCGGCACCGACAGGAACAACATCAGCATTATATAATAAAATATCTGCCGCCATCAATATCGGGTAAGTATAGAGCCCCATATTCACGCCCGCATCAGCATCCAGTCCGGCGGCGGCGTTTTTATCCATGGCGGCCTTGTAAGAATGTGCGCGATTCATCAATCCCTTTGGTGTCACGTTCATCAGCATCGAAGACAGCTGGGGTACCTGTACTATATCTGATTGACGGAATAAAACCGCATTTTTCAAATCGAGCCCCAGCGCCACCAAAATCGCGGCAATTTCGTAAGTATGCCGACGCAGTGCCGACGCATCACGCATAAAGTTAAGCGCATGCAAATCTGCGATAAACATAAATGTCGTGTTTGATTTAGACATTTCAACCAGCGGCTTTAACGCACCGACATAGTTTCCAAGATGCAGCGTGCCTGTTGGCTTTATTCCCGTTAAAACAATTTTATCTGACATAATAAATACCCTTACCTTGTATTCAATATTAATGCGTTAAATGCAAAAATGAAAGCCGAAATTATAAAAAAATGTAAAACGCCCTGGGGGCTGGCCTGGGCGTTTTTGCGCAATTTATTTTAGTGATTGTATATTGATTATTCCATAATTTTTTCAATTTTCCATAGGAACAAATGCCGATATTAAACACAAAAACACAATTTTTTGAAAAAAATACTGGCATTAATAAAAAAAATAAGATAAGATTCTTCTCGCAACAAAGAAAGTATTGTTGTGGGCCTTCTAACCCAACACTATAAAAAATATCCAACATTGGTTGGAGTGCAGGTAATAACCAATAACTGCGCAATTTATAGTGATTGTTAGAAGCTCCAACCACCTAACTTTCGGTGGTATTTTTAATGGGGCTTTACCGTCTTCTCATCTCCAATCACAGAAACGGTAGCCCCACTTTTTATTTCCAATAATATATTCGGCACTCAAAATAAATGTAATAAAAAAATCCCTGCAAATGCAGGGATTTCTGTACGCCTTTCCCGATTAACGAGAATAGAATTCGATGACCAATTCCGGGAACATCTGAACCGGATACGGAACATCTGCAAATGCCGGTACACGCGTATATGTCGCAGTGAAATTCGCACTATCAACACTGATATAATCAGGGAATGTGCGTTCGGCAGATTCTAGTGCCAAAACAACCAGCGGCATCTGTTTTGCTTTTTCGCTGACGGTAATAACGTCGCCCGGTTTTACCTGGTATGACGCAATCTTTACGCGCTTTCCGTTAACGTTGATGTGGCCGTGGCTGACCAGCTGGCGGGCCGAGAAAACAGTCGGCGCCAATTTCGCGCGGTATACAACCGCATCCAGACGGCGTTCCAGCAAACCAATCAAGTTATCTGGCGCGTCCCCCTTCATATTGGCCGCCTCTAAATAATATGCACGGAACTTTTTTTCGCCCACGTTACCATAGTAACCTTTCAGAGTCTGCTTTGCACGCATCTGTTTTGCGTAATCCGAAGAATTACCACCACGAGATGTCGGACCATGCTGCCCCGGCTTGTACTTGCGCTTGTTAAACGGAGATTTAGCCTGACCCCACAGGTTTACACCCAGACGACGGCTGATTTTCAATTTACGAGTGCTACGTTTTGCACCTGCTCTTGCCATAATTTAATCCTTTTGGTTTTTATGGTGCCAGGCTTCTTACAGAATCCTTATCGCGGGCGGGACCAAAAAGCACCGCCGTTTAATCAGTTCTGATTACCCAGCGGGGCTTAGTTTATATTGTTTTTATTTGAAAATCAAGCATTTTCTACTTAACATAATAACAATCTGACAGATAAATATAAGTTCCCGATGAATCTTTCTGCGGTGTATTGACAGCGATATAGCAGTCTGTTATATCTTTCTCTTGCCCCCATAGAATATCCGACGTTCCACCAGACGGGCACTGACTGCAACCACGCAAGGCATAATCATCTGCCTCCCAGGGGAAACCATAAAATCCGGCAGAACATGCCGTCCAGCGTTCGTCTACTATTTCACACCATGTGGTATCGTCGCTGTTATCATATACATACCTAACACCATTTTTATCCGCCATGCTGCCGTCCACCTCTGCGATTTCCCCGTTCGCACCACGCAGGCATATATAACATTCATCTACAAGGCCCGACGACAACCAGCTATTATCACATTCCTCTATGCTGTCAAAATACTCTCTGTCCTCAACCGCCGCCGCCGCATCCGCCAGGCCAATGATAGAAAATGCCGAAAAAAATCCGACGATTTTATTAGGCATAAAAACAGGGGAAAACAGATGCGGAAAACGGGAATTTATAATAAAATAACATGCGCTATGAAAATCGTCCCATTTTTTTAGGCATATGTTATACCCGTATATTTTACCCGTTTTCCGCAATCTGCGCAACATAAATCATTGTAAAAAAAACGCCCCGTTCGGGGCGCGGTATTAAAATTCAACCTTTGGTGCGGATTTTTCAGATTCCGCGATTTCAAAAAACTTTTCCGGCGTGATGCCAAACATGCGCGCAATCATGTTTGACGGGAACTGCTGAATTGATGTGTTCAGGCCCATAACAACCGTATTATAAAACTGGCGTGCGGCCTGTATCTTGGTTTCCGTATCAGTGATTTCACGCTGTAATTCCAAAAAGTTTTCGTTCGCACGCAGGGTGGGATAGCTTTCGGATAATGCAAAAATACTTTTCAGCGTCTGGGTCAGTTTATTTTCGGCATCGGCCTTGTCCGGGCCGGTGGCAGACATTGCCGCATTACGTGCCGAAATAACCGCATTCAATGTTTCTTTTTCATGCGCGGCGGCACCTTTTACCGATGCAACCAAGTTCGGAATCAGATCATATCGACGTTTCAACTGGGTATCGATTGTTGCCCATGCCTCGCGCGCCTGGGTGCGGCGGGAAATCAGGCCGTTATATACGGCAATTACATACAATACAACAATTGCAACAACAGCAATGGCGGTCCACATAATAAAACTCCTTAAGTCTTAACACTTGTTACTGATTATACCCGGAGCGCATTAAAAAAGCAACCTAAAAGCGGCCCCGCCCTATTTCCAAGATACAGGCATTGTTGCATAATCGGACAGCCCCGGCGCATTATAATAACACTGCTGACCGATGTTTGTTGGTCCAGACGGCCATATTTCATACAAATATTTCCCATTTATCCGCGCAGACGGACCAGTTAAGCCGGTACATCCAAAAAATGTGCTGCGGAACATAAATTCTGCGGCATCACCGGATATATCGCCAAATAGGTTTTCTGGGATTTCGCCTGTTAAATTTAAATCACCATTAAACAAGAAATGATACATATAGATAGCGGGTGCGCCCTTTATCCCGGCAAACAGCCCGGCCGGGATTTCGCCACTTAAACCGTATACCCTGTCAAAAGTGCCCGCAAACATATATTGTGCGGGTGCACCCTTTATCCCGGCAAACAAGTCTTTGGGAATCGAGCCTGTTAATCCAGACCGCATGAACGTATTATTAAACATGGCATAAACCGGTGCACCTTTTATGCCGGAAAACAACCCCGCAGGGATACTGCCATAAAAAGCCGAATCTTGAAATGTTGCCGCAAACATCCAATCTATGGGGGCGCCATGGACACCTTCAAATAAATTTTCTGGGATTGTACTGCTAAGGTTGTCACATTCACGAAATGTATTACGGAAAGCCGGTTGCTGGCCAGGCTGGCTGCCGTCGCCGATTGTGCCAAAAATAGCCCCCAGACTACCTTCTATTTTCGCCAGATTCTCATTATAACGAAAATGCAACGCCGGCGCCGGGTCCAGATGGCTGTTTTCCGTACTGTATGCCGTGGCACGCCCTGAAAACCCTATCTTATAGGCATCGGCCTGTTTATACGTATGCGAATACGTTGTCTTTTCGGTATTGTTCTTTTCTATTACATCGGTTGTGCCATCGCCCCAACTTATATAAAACTTTCCCTGGGCAGACATTTCAAAACTGAAACTGGTGGTGTCGGGTGTTGTGGTAATATAAAAAGGTTGTACCACCAGACGCGCGACAGCATCATTGGTTGCCACCGTATCGGCCGCCGCAAGTGTTGCATATTTCGCATCATCGCCATAATTTGTAATATCTTTGTCGTTTAACACCTCGTTCATGCGGTCAATGGCCGTTAACAAATATTTCATATTGGCGGCGACACGCGGATTGGTCAGCGCAGGATTATACGGCAATGATACACCCCAGCGACGTTGCAACGCCGTATGAATATATTCAACATTTACCATCTCCGCCGCATTGGCAACAGGTGCAAACAATATGGCGAAAAGAATAAATAAACGCTTTATCATTATGGCAATGGAGGCGTCGGAACAATCGGCGACGAAGTATATGTTTTGGTTCCAGAAATTTCTTGGTTATCAGTCTTTGTTACAACGCGCTGGGGCAGTTGGTCGGAAAATGTTTTCAGTTCTTCCTTGGAAACGGTGCGCGCCTCTATAACGGCGGCGCGATTCTCAACATAATTTGCCGTGGCAATGGAAACATCCGCCGCGGCGTCCGTTACCGGACACCACAATATCATAAAAAACATTGAAAAACATATTACTGACAATATATTTTTCACAGCTTTTCTCCTTATCTATCCCCCGATACAGTCAAACATTATATATATTTGCAGGCTATTATAAAAAAAGCCCTATAAGAGTCAAGTCCTCTGCCTGGTTATCATGCAAAAAAATCCCGCCGTTATTCGGCGGGACATATCCAGAGACATGCATAAATTATTCAGCAACGTCAGCCTGGACTTCAACTTCCTGGACCTGGATATTGCGAATTTCAGCACGCATCTGGCGCTTTACCTCGCGGAATTCGTCACGCGTAATGCAACCATCCTGGTTGATATCCATCGCCGGCAGAGCCTGGGCCAGTTTCGGGCATTTTACAGATGCCACATCCAAGCAACCGTTTGTAAAGTGTACGCGCGGACCATAATGACGCGGACCACAGCAACACAGTTTTGCCGCGGCAAAACCCAATGCAAAAATAATGATAAACCAAACCAGTTTGCGCATAAAGCGACCAAACCGAGAGCCCTTGCGGCAACCGCAGTTACCACCGCATCCGCAATCATGACCACAGCCGCAACCGTGCTTTTCCATAACCGGTGTTGCAACCGCCTTTGGTGCCGGGGCCACGACCTTTTTTACCGCCGGTTTCTTTGCCGCCGGAGCAGCTTTTTTCACGGGTGCTTTTTTTGCCGCCGCCGGTTTGGCAGCCGCTTTCTTAACTGTTTTTTGTGCCATTTTTCTTCCTTTCTGTTATGACATACGTATTGTATTGGAAATAAAATTTTAAGTAAAGGGGAAAATGCATAACGGCCGCTAAAATCAGCGGCCGTTATTTGAAACAAAATCAAACGATTTAGTTCAATGCGTCTTTCAGAGCCTTACCCGGCTTGAACTTCGGCTGAACAGATGCCGGAATCTTGATTGCGGCACCAGTCTGCGGGTTGCGGCCTGTGGTCGCTTTGCGCTTTGCGGTTGCAAATGTACCGAAACCAACCAGGCGAACTTCGCCCTTCTTTTTCAGAACCTTGGTAACTGTGTTGATGAACGCATCCAGGCACGCAGCGGCGGTCGCTTTTGTAACATCCACTTCGTTTGCGATTGCTTCAATCAATTGCTGTTTGTTCATATGTTTCTCCTTTCATAAATTTATTAAGGTCTGTCCGGCAGTTCATAGGCAATGTCAACAGAATCTGTCATCCCCGGAATTGTGCACTTTTTGCATTTGCAATTTCTTCGGCGCCTTTAATTCTGTGGACATTGCCTGTACTGCTTACCCGAATCGTAGAGAATTCCGCCGTTTAAGTCAAGAGCATATTTATTTTTTCATTTTTTTTACATCGTCACTGCATCCGCACGAACCGCCGCCGCACCCGGCGTATTGGCATCGCACAGAACCCAGTCACCGCCGACACCGCGGATATGAACCGTTCTAAAATGATTCGGCGTCATCGACAGCATTAATAGTATAACACCGGCCCAAAACGTGAATTTTGTGAATTTCCATACGTTTGTGAATGCCTCCCGCTTAAACTTGTCATTTAACAGGTTTTGATACATCGCCCATCCCCAGTTAAACAGCAGTATCATCACAACAAAGAAAAAACCAATTACTATATATTTGTTAACAAGGCGCAAGGAATTCGCAATCGCATCCCATGTCTGGGATGCCGCATGACAAACATACAGCTCCGACCCGGCGACGGATGCCGGAACCTCAATAGCCGGGTGCGGGGCCATCTGTAATCCAAATGATGCAACCACAACTATTGCAACCAGGGCCACTATTGAAAATATAAATGACGGCTTCACAAATATTCCTTTCTTGTTATGATTTATTATATCATAAAAAACTAACCGATTGCAATTTTAGAAACTTAAGAGTAAAATTTATTTCATGTTGTTTAAAAAAAATACCCTTGCCGTTTGTATTATTTCATCCAACCCTGATTTGCTGCGGATATCCTTACCGCCGCTGGGGCGACTGGGGAAAAATTTTACCGCAATCATTTATAACACCAATCCCGAGATTACATTAACAAAAAGCGATGTTCGCGCCATGGGATACTCGGGGCCGACGGAAATAATAAACGCCCAAGCGGTTACAGGGAAAATAGTAGCAGTGGCCGAGACTATAAAACATATTACCGAAATGAAAAATCGGCCTGCATGGGTAATTTTTCTGAATGAATGCGATATGCTGATAAGCGATGAACTGCCCGATGTATCAACCGCACACTGCGCCGTTATACAAAACGCGGTGGAAATAAACAGCGATTTGGGAATTCTGATGCGGGTTTTGGCCAATCCGGCCAAATTTGAAACAGACGGAAAAAATGTTATACACCGCGCACCGGCCGGGGATATATTCGGCATATTAATACGTACCGATGCCCTAATATCCGCATGCACAGCCATTTCCAACCTGGCACTGGGATTACGACAGGAAAAACCCGCCCAGGCCGCAAAAATGGATGATACATCCGTGATATGGCAGATTATACGCGATGCCGCAAGGGCAGACAATTCAACACCTATTTACATGGACAGGGTCAACAGAATCAAAATAAACTCAAATTTTGGCTCCAAAAAGCAAAAATCTAAAAATATATGATTGCAAGGTGCAAATATTCTCTCTAAAATGCACCCGAAATACAAGGATATGTGATATGAAATATAATGAAATAAGAACGGCTTTCTTAGACTTTTTTGAATCCAAGGGACATAAAATTGTTCCATCGGCATCACTGATACCAAACGACCCGACACTGTTGTTCACCGTGGCCGGCATGGTGCCATGGAAGTCCATTCTGCAGGGGGCCGAGGCACCATTTGCAAATCGCGTTGCCGATGTTCAAAAATGCATTCGCGCCGGGGGCAAACACAACGACCTGGACGAGGTAGGATTTGACGGCCGACATCACACATTCTTTGAAATGATGGGGAACTGGTCTTTTGGAGACTATTTCAAAGAAGGCGCGATAGAAATGTCATGGGAACTGCTGACCAAGGTTATGGGGCTGGACCCGGATAAAATTCGCGTAACAACACACATATCAGACGAAGAATCAACCGAGCTGTGGCGTAAAATTGCCGGGAAAGAGGCAATACGCTTAGGCGACAAAGATAACTGGTGGTCGGCGGGCGATACAGGACCATGCGGCCCCTGTACCGAAATGTTCTACGATTTTGGCGAAGACATTCAAAACGAAGATGACCGTTGGGTCGAAATTTGGAACGACGTTTTCATGCAGTTTGACCGCGACGCAAACGGTAACCTGAGCGCACTGCCGAAACAAAACGTCGATACAGGCGGCGGGCTGGAACGCTGGGGGGCGATGATGCAGGGCGTTCGCGACAATTATGACACCGACCTGTTCCGGGCGCTAATTTCCGCAACAGAAGGTGTTGTTGGCGTAAAAAAGACCGCAGAAAACACCGCATCGTTCAAGGTTATTGCAGACCACCTGCGCGCGGTCGGATTTGCAATTGCCGACGGCGTTATTCCATCAAATACAGACCGCGGGTATGTTATTCGCCGCATTTTGCGACGCGCAATGCGACACGGCCAGATTTTGGGGCACAGGGGCGAATTGCTGTCAAAACTGTACCCTGCGCTGGTTACAGAAATGGGTGCAGCGTATCCGGAACTGGCTGCTCAGCAATCACGCGTTGTTGAAATCATACAAAATGAAGAGCATGCATTTGCAGACCTGTTGCAAAATGGAATGAAATTGCTTGATGCGGAACTGCCAAAGGTAAACAACGGCGTTTTACCAGGCGATATTGCATTCAAATTGTTTGATACGTACGGATTCCCTCTGGATTTAACCCAGATGATTTTGCGCGACAAAAATATGGATGTAGACACCGCCGGATTTGAACGCGCCATGACCGAACAGAAAGAGCGCAGTCGCGCAAACACCAAGGGCACGCGCGTATTATGGGAATCGCAAGGCGACCTGCCCGCGACAGACGATGCGACAAAATACGCCCCAGAATCTGACATGACATCCAGTGTTATATCAATATTACGCGACGGCGAATTCGTAAAAACAGCTGATGCGGGCGATGATGTCGAAATAGCACTTAATAAAACAAACTTTTACGGAACCCAGGGCGGCCAAGTGGGCGATGCGGGCGAAATATTAAAAGACGACACGGTCGTCATGACGGTATCAGAGGCCGCACGCGCCGGCAATATCGTAATCCACAAAGGACGCGTCACGGCACAAATTGCCGTGGGCGATGCGGTTAAACCCGTAATAAACACGGCCACGCGCGCGGCAACGGCACGTGCACACACCGCAACACACCTGTTACAGGCGGCCCTGCGCGAGGTGCTGAACGAAGATGTGGAACAGCGCGGTTCAAAGGTTTCGCCGGATTCTGTACGATTTGATTTTTCATTCGGCCGTGCAATGACGGCGGAAGAAAAACAGGCGGTGGAAGATCTGGTTAATAAATGGATTGCGGCAGATATGCCCGTTCTGCACGAAGAAATGTCACTGGATGCGGCCAAATCACGTGGCGCAATGGCACTGTTTGGCGAAAAATATGGCGATACCGTTCGCGTTATTACAGCCGGCGACATATCGTGCGAGCTGTGCGGCGGAACGCACATTCATCATACCGGCGAAATAATAAAGGCCAAGATAAACAAGGAAAAATCCATCAGCAGTGGCATCCGTCGTATTACGATGTCGGTGGGCAATCTTGCCGAGTAAGCTTTTTTCCACCATTCATATATGGCCGCGGCGCAGCAATGTGTGTGCCGCGGCCTGATTGTTTGGGATGTTATTTTTCTTGCTTTTTATCGTAAAAACACTATCATATGCCATGCTGGAAAGAGAGAGCGGGCATTAAACGCCCAAAATAAACCCATCGTGTCTTTAGTTGTAAAAAATTGCCACATGGGGCTGAAAGCTTGCACGCGCCACAGATTCACTACAAATAAAGAAATACTTTATTCGCAATGAATTTGGTGGCGCGGCAATGAAAATAAACTGTAAAAAAGGACCAAATATGGTAAAAGTTAAAGAAAAAAAAGATATGCCGGCGCCTATGCCGATGTTTAATCAGCCAGAGCCACAGGCAAAGGCACCAAAACATCAAAAGAAAGGCCCCCAGCCAAACAAACCGGCCAAGATTGCCCCAATGCCAAAGCATGAAGGCGACAAAAACGATGAAAAAATGTATTTCATGGCACTGGGCGGACTGGAGCACATCGGCCAGAATATGTACGTCTATAAATACAAGGGCAAATATCTGGTTGTTGATTGCGGCATGGGATTTTTAGAAGAAGAAATCGGTGCAGGCGATGTTCAGTACTGTGACACGGCATGGCTGGAAAAGCGTAAAAAAGATGTTGTAGGATTTGTCATCACACATGGTCACGAAGACCATATTGGCGCACTGAAATTCATATGGCCCAAGTTCAGAAAGCCTATTTATTGCACACGATTCCCGGGGGAAATAATTCGCCGCACTTTTGAAGGTATTGAAATGGATTTCAATCCGAAGAAAGACATCATGATATTTGATCATAATGGCGCGACACTGGATTTGGCGCCGTTCGAAGTGGAAACATTCCATGTGTCCCACTCTGTACCAGAGGCACAGATGCTGATTGTAAAAACACCGGCGGGTAAAATTCTGCATACTGGCGACTGGACATTCAATGATGATAACCCGGTTGAAAATCCGACTGATTTTGCGCGCCTGCGTGAAATCGGTTCAGACCCCAAACTGTTGGCGTGCGCATGCGATTCAACATCTTCGTCACGCCAGGCAAAACAGACCACTGAAACAGAGGTTCGCGACACATTTGAACGCCTGATGAAGGAAGCGCCGGGCCGCGTAATTGTAACGGGATATTCCCGCAGTATCGCACGTCTGAAAATGTTCGCAGAGGCCGCACGCAACGCCGGCCGCGTCGCCGCAATCAAAGAGCGCAGCAATCCAAATCCTGTTCCGTATGTTGGTCTGCCGGAATTCCGCGAAATGGGTATTAAATTCGGATACCTGAAAAAAGACGAAGTTTATCTGCACAGCGAAATCAAAGACCTGCCGGCGGAAAAGCAGGCAATATTCCTGACCGGTTCCCAGGGCGAACAGTTCGCAATGCTGACGCGTCTGTGCCGCGGCCAGGTAAAGGAAATGAAACTGCAACCGACAGATACTATTTTGTTCAGTGCAATAATTATTCCAGGACGCGAACAGGATGTATCATACCTGTATAACAAACTGGCGCGGATGGGTATCAAAACGCATACCATATTTGATACAGACCATCTGCACGCCAGCGGGCATGCCGGCCGCCCGGAACTGGAGCGCTTTTACGACATGGTTCATCCCCAGGTCTCTATCCCTATGCATGGCGACTATATAAACGAAATGCTGAATGGCAAAATGGCAATGGAGCGCGGTGGTGCAAAATACATGATGGTCGTACACAACGGCGAAATGATTGCATTGGCAGATGGCAAAGAACCGTATGTTGCAGAAACTATTGAAACGGGTTTTGTCGTAATGGAAGGCGAAACCGAGCGTAACAAAAACGACCAGGTATATAAAAACCGTAAGAAAATCGCCGCCAACGGCGCAGTGTTCGTAACGCTACCGGTGGACAAGCGCGGATTTCTGAAAGGCGTTCCAGAGGTTTCCAGCGCCGGTATATTCGAATCTGACGACACCGGATTTATGAAACGCCAGATTCAGATTGAAATAACCAAGGCGATTGAAGCACTTAGCAAGGCGGAACGCAAAGACCGCGATAATCTGATTCGTGCGGTACAAATCGCATCTAACAAGGTTGTGCGTGCGGCACTGGGGGCGGATAAAAAACCGCAATACAGTGTTCACTTCATTCAGAAATAATACCGCATACACTGCAAATACATGCCCTGTAAATTTATTTGCAGGGCATTTTGATAAATCTTGTATTATTTTAATATGGAATTGTTTATTCCATTATGTAATAATAGGATTATAAATTGTATTGCATATTTGCGGGGGAGTTGTATATGCGTAAAAATATCATGATTATTACATTACCGGTGTTTATGCTGGCTGTTTCTGCGGCCAATGCCCAGTCCAGCGTGGCCAGCGCCGAATACGTCAATAGCATCGTAAATGCATTGGGGGTGCCGGAAATATCTGCCAAAATAGACGAACATATATCCGACACGGAAAATCCGCATGCGGTTACGGCGGCCCATGTCGGTTTAGGAAATGTAAAAAATATTGATACGACAAACGCAGACAATATTGTCGCAGGCACGGTAAATATTGCGCGCCTGCCGGTGGGCGCATCTGCGGAAACAGTGGCATCCGGGTCAGACAGCCGGTTTGATTCACTGCCATCGGCGGAACCGTCGGGCCCCATACCAGAGGGACGCGTTTATGTATGGTTTAATTAAAAAAATCCCCCGGACGGGGGATTTTTAATACCATAAACATTCTATGATTTTTTCCAGAATGCAAAACCGCGGCGTTCGGTGCGTTCCTCACGCGATTTACGGTTCTCGGTCGAGCGACGGTGTTCGGCACGACGCTCGTGAAAGCGGCGGGCAGATTCTTCGTCACGCTGAATAACATTTATTGTGGTAACAGACAATTTGCCGCCCCTGACCTCTTCTTCAAATTCCACAATGTCGTTTTCATTTAAAAATCTGATGCCGGCATCTTTCAGGGCGCTGGAATGAACAAATACATCATCCGTGTTTCCTTCTGCATTCGGCGCATCGGGCGTAATAAATCCGAAACACTTTTTACCATTATACCATTTTACTTTACCTTGACGCATAATCGTTGTCCTTATGTTATGCTTGTTACGACATATGCATTGCGCACACGTCTGATATAATCTTGTTCCATTTGGCGATGTAAAGCAAGAAAATAACGGGCAGATGCCCGTTGTTTGATTTCCTACGGATTTATGCCGCTTTCTTGTAATAGCGTTGGACCTCGTTCATGACGAAATTAAACAGCTTGCCGGCCATGGTGTCAGACGGCACAACCCAGCCACGCTGCATATACGGCATCGCGGCGACCAGAACAAAACGCGCCATGAAATGAAATATTTTTGATTCCTGGGCCTGGGTCAGTTTTGCCGGCGCAGTTGTTACATGAAACACCTCGTTCTCGAGCGCATTGTCAAGCTTGTCCATAATTATATCGTATATCTTTTGCGGATAATGCAGAGTACAGTCTTTTGGAAAACCATCAAACATTGACGCGCCGTTATCCTGCAGATATAAAATATTCCAGCCTACCCGCTCAAACAAATCTTCAAGACAGTTACATACCATAAGGTTATATTCTTTGACGCCACCCTCCATAAAGTCAGCTAAAAGGCGCTCGATATTCTCGCTCTTTTTCCCGCTGGAACTGCGCGATACCTCGTATCCGCCGTGGGTCTTGCGTTCATACTCAAAAAATGTGCGCACCTGGCAGATGATTTCCATTGGGACAATCTCATCATCCGTACCGATGTTTATTATCAATTTGGCATCGCGGTAGTTGCGCGGATTATCCATGTCATAGAAACTGTCGCGAACAGACAATACACGGTCCGGCATCATTTGATAAACGCGTTCAATAAATGTACGAGCCTGGGGTATTAAGTCAAACAGGCACTTTACACGCCACACATCCTGCAGCCGCATACGCGGCCGGGTAACCTTATCCAGCTCGCGTACCAGTTCAACCGCAATATTTTCATGCCCGCGACCGATAATGGACAATACGGTCTCGGACGCGGCAGAAATATACCTTTCAGATAGTTTTGCCCGTACTTTGTCCGCCACCGCCTTTGCGGACGCCTCACGCTCGCGCGAGGCGATGACGCGGTATACCGTGTCACAAACCTCGTCTACATATCGCGAGTAATATTTCCCCGTAACCTTGTCCAAGGCGCGATCCACATTCTTTTGCGCACCGACAATAACTGTTACAATCGATGACACCGCCAAATCAATCTTGTGCCCGCGGCCACTGTTAAAAAACTGATTTCTCATCGGGTCGGCATCCAGTCGATGCTGGACCAGGTACGGGGTCAGCGGATTGATATCCGATATTTTTATCGACTCTTCGATAGCGCTGTCTGTTTCATAATCATAGCGCATCACAGGAGCCTTTGGCGCACCAAAACATTTACCCAGGAAATAAAACACCTCTCGGCACCATTTCATTCCATCGGAATATAAAACAGATAGATACTGGGCCGCATCATCATTTATGCGACCGGTGGCGCGTGCCCGCTCTATTGCGGCAAGATTACGCCGGTCCCGTTCCAGTACCTGGGCCAGGATGTCTGTATTTCCTTCAAATATAGGTTGCGTCATGCGGCGCTCCTTTTGGTTTGCCTTTATTTCATTATAGGAAACAGTATCACATCGCGCAGTGTCGGCGCATCTGCGACAATGGAAAGGAACCGGTCAATTCCCAGCCCCAGACCAGAAATCGGCGGCATGCCATGTTCCATCGCACGCAGAAAGTCTTCATCCAAATCAAATGCCTCGTCATCGCCGGCGGCCTTGTTTTTGGCCTGCTGTTCAAATGCGGCACGCTGCTGTAATGGGTCAACCAGCTCTGAATACGCTTTTATCAGTTCTGCCCCACAGACAATTAACTGAAAGATATCTATGCGACGGTTATCCGCATCATTCAAACGCGCCAGCGGTATCATGTATGCCGGATAATTATATACAATCGCAGGATTAATTATCTGGTCGCGAACCTTGCGCTTAAACACATAGTCTACAATCGCCGGAACGGATTTTAACGGTTCCAGTTCCTGGGCCGGGAACATCCCCGCCGCAACCAGGTTGGACTTTAACGTTTCCGCATCGTCAAATTCCAGAATATCCACGCCCAACAGCTCACTCATGCGGGCGGTATAATCAATTTTTTCGTATTTTGAAAAATCCAACCGGGTGCCCTGGTATTCTATCTGTAGTGTTCCGCGCAGTGACATTATGATTTTCTGAATCATTTCCCAAGAAAAATCTATGTTCTTGTTAAAATCCCAATATGCCGCATACCATTCCAGCATCGTAAATTCCTGGAGATGCATGGCATCCATGCCTTCGTTGCGGAAATTCTTGCCCAGTTCAAACACACGGTCAAACCCGGCAGCAATCGTCTGCTTTAAAAACAGCTCTGGTGCGATACGCAGATAAAAATCTGCATCCAGTGCGTTATGGTGCGTGACAAACGGACGCGCCGCCGCACCCGATGCAACAACCTGCATGATTGGTGTTTCAACCTCTATAAATCCATTATCATTTAAATAATCACGTATCAGGCGCAACATTTGAAAACGCATCTTCATTGTGCGACGCGTGTCTTCGTTGGAAATTATGTCCAAATAACGTTGGCGATAGCGCGTCTCCATATCGGTCAGGCCATGGAATTTTTCCGGCAATGGACGCAGGGCCTTTGACAGGATATCATAATGCGACACTTTTACAGTCAGCTCGCCCGCGGTCGTATGATACAGTTCGCCTGTAATGCCGATAAAATCGCCCAAGTCAACGTTGGCCTTCATAAACTTGTAATTCTCTTCACCCAGTTCTTCGCGGGACATGGAAAATTGAATTTCGCCATCAATGTCATAAATACGGCCAAACATCAGTTTGCCCAACCAACGCAACGCCGTAACACGCCCCGCCAGTTTTACCGACGAACCGTCCGACATATCACGCGCCGCCGCAATTGTGGCACTGCGGTCAAATTTATCCTTCCAAACAACACCATCACGGGCGCGGATGTTTTCGGCCTTTTGTAAGCGCGCTTCCAATTCATTCGTTGACATTGTTTTTGTTTCTGACATATTTTTCCCTTTTGATGCCACAGTTATTAAAAAAACGGACGCCTGAAAGTGCGCCCGTCGCTAAAATCGATGGTCGCACCTTAATTTATTGATTTTTTTATATTAATCATTTGGTTTTTCCCTTGTTGCTGACCGAACTTTATTATGAATAAAAAATATAAAAAGTAAAGGGATATTTATAAACAAAAAGACAATTGACAAAAACATTTTTGGAATTACAGTATTGCGTATGAATAAAACCCAAATATCTGTTATTATACCGGTATACAACGGATCAGAGTATATTGCCAGTTGCCTGGACAGTATTATTTATCAAAACAATTCACATCAATTAGAAATAATTATCGTCGACGATGGCAGCGTCGACGATACGCACGATATCGTGCGTCGGTACCAGCTGAAATATCCCAATATATCATTACTGCGCCAGAAAAACGCCGGCGTATCTGCCGCGCGGAATAATGGCATCAGGGCCGCGCATGGAAAATTTGTAACATTTATAGACGCAGACGATATGGTGGGTGCGGCACCGAAATTTGCAAACCAGCTCTATAAAACATCTATCCGTAAGTTACATAAAAACGATGTCCGGATATTTCGATCACCTGTAATAAATTCAAAATCGAGGGTTATATTGGGGCGGAACTATTTTACAGAAATGCTGAACATCGCCCACCAAACCAACTCAGATGTGGTATTGGGTGGTAAAATAACCCACAAACAAATGTTAACAACCGAGTATTTTACCGCGCATTTGTACGACCGCCACATAACATATGACGCCACACCAACAGAAAAAGCCATCCTGCTGTACCAGGCAGACCTGCGCGAAAGCGCAAATGCAGCATTGTATCGCCGCAGTTTCCTGCGAAAAAATAAATTACGCTTTATTGATGGGATGAATTTGGATGAAGACATTCTGTTTTGCATGCTGGCCGTATTCAAGGCCAATCGCGTGTCCACCGCGCCCGATACAATATATGTCTATAATAGGCACTGCAACAGCCTGTCAAACTTTAACCACAGCGAAACAACGCGCTCAAAATACTGCATAGCCAATATTCAGCGTTTCTCTCTGCTGTTAACCGAGCTTAGCCGGTCAACAAAATATGCCCAAAATTATAATTACTGGCTGAAGAAATTTTCTGAACTATCGAACGTATATCAGGAACGTGATGAAAACTATCCGCCGTCGACATGCATGGCGTGCCCATATGACAAATGCGACAGATGCTTTCAAAATGAAACTATCAAAATATTAATACAAAAAAATATCGAAAACTTTCTGCCTAAACGCTAAATACATCAAATAAAAGCGGTGGGCCGGATTGTGAGCCATGCCAGCGGCTCGCTTTTCATAAAGAAAAACACCCGAAAGGGTGTTTCTTAAACTCTGGTGCGAGCAAAGGGGCTCGAACCCTCGACCTCAACCTTGGCAAGGTTGCGCTCTAGCCAACTGAGCTACGCTCGCACTGCGGAAAGTATTTTTACATATATTTTTTTCTAATGCAAGTCTTTTTTATCTTATTTTACGATTTTGTTCCAACGCAATTGAATCCAGCACAAATTGACGGCGCGCCAGTTCCAGTTGCTCTCTCTTTATCTTTATATCTTCTTCTTTTAGCTTGTTCGAATTGGCCAGATGTCTGGTGATATCTGTCATACCCCCAACCATAAAACACATACATATCGCAACAACCCAACGACGACCACCCACGGATTTTATTCGTATTGGATCATCAACCCCACCATGGGCAAGTTCTACTTTTGCATTAACATCAATAGATCTGTTTTCTATTTTTACGCTTTTTGTACCGTACATCTGAACATCCTTTTAATTAATTATTAAATAACATATAAATAATAAATATCAAGAAAAAGCCGTCAAATGACGGCTTTTTAAGCTGTTTAGAACCATTTCCACGGCTGTAACATTTTCACAAGATTCATCGCACCGCGACGGTCTACAAACGTATGGCCACAGCGCGGGCACACCTGGAACGGCGCAATCATCATCTTTACCTTTTTCTTTACCATCAGCCAGATATACAGCCCCGCCAGCCATGCCGCCGCAACCAGCCCCCATGCAACATAGCCAAAATATTTGTCCACGGTATTGGTAATCGTGGTAATAACGGTTACATCGGAACGCGCCAAGTCATTGTAAATCTTGGTTGCAACAGGCCAAGAAGACGGACGCCACGGATACACATGCTTTATACCATAGTTGGTCAGCAGAGTCGTACCCAAACCGCCGGAATTTTTATCCAGCTGGGTCTTTATCGCCTCATCTATCATCTTGTCAAATTCCACCTGAAGCAACGACGCCAGGTCGCTTTCCACCTTGTCCAGCTGAGCGTTTACCTTTGCCGCGACATCATCAACCTTTGCGATTGCCTGGTCGGCTTTGTTTACGCCCTCATCTATTTTATCGACATTTTCATCAACCTTGTCCAGGGCACTGTCAATTCCGTCTGTTTTTATGCCGAATTTACCAGCAATTCCTGTCAGCTTTTTTACACCAGCTGTTGTTTCCTTGGTCTTGGCAACGTTTTCATGCGCCTTTGCCGTTTGCTCTTTGGCCTTGGCGGTGGTGTCCGTTACCTTGTCTACGGCGGCACCGGCCATTTTTACCTTGTCAATGGCAAAAGCCACAGGCTTTTCCAAATTTATGGCGTCTTTTATCCCATCCAGCAGTTTTTCATATTGCTCAACAATATTTCGCTGTAAATCGAAAAACATGGAAACCACGATGGATTTCTTTATCGGCTGGGAATATGTATTCTTTACATGCAACGGCACCCATATCACCAGTGCCAGCCACACAACGGTTATAACCGCAAAAATCTGTTTTACACGTGTTACATAGGAAGTCTTTTTTGCAACGGTTTTTGCGCCGCCGTGATCAATGACTTCCACCTCTTTCTTTTTACGCGCCATTGTTTTCTCCTTTTCCTGATATCGCCATTATTGCTTATTCGCAGTATAGCGGTCAATAAATTCTTTCTTGAATTGTGCAAAACGGCCCTGTTCAATTGACTGGCGGATGCCATGCATTAAATCCTGGTAAAACCACAGGTTGTGCTGGGTTAACAGGGTCGCCCCCAAAATCTCGTTACATTTGATAAGATGATGGATGTACGCACGCGACAATTTACATGCCGGACAGCCGCATTCACTGTCAATTGGGTATGCGTCATCCCGAAAACGTGCATTTTTCATATTCATCGTTCCGTTGCGGGTAAACGCCTGGGCGGTGCGGCCGGCACGCGTGGGCATAACACAATCAAACATGTCGATTCCGCGCTCTACTGCGCCCAAAATATCCAACGGTGTACCCACCCCCATTAAATAGCGCGGGCGGTCCGTCGGCAGATGCGGAGTCGTGGCTGCAATCATGTCAAACATGACGCTTTGCGGTTCCCCCACCGCCAGACCGCCAACCGCATAGCCATCAAATCCGATTTCTGTCAGGGCTCGGGCCGATTTTTCACGCAAATCAGGAAAGTCGGCACCCTGGACGATACCAAATATACCATAGCCATCGCGGTCTATAAACGCATCACGCGAACGACGGGCCCAACGGGTTACCATATCAACATTTTTTTCTGCACGTTCGCGCATTGTCGGCAGGTGCAAGCACTCGTCCAAGACCATTGTAATATTTGAATCCAGCTGGTGCTGAATATGAACAGAATCCTCGGGACGAAGAAAATGCTTTACGCCGCCGTCAATATGTGATGTGAATTCAACGCCCTCTTCCCGCATCTTTACCAGATTGGAAAGCGACATTACCTGAAACCCGCCGCTGTCTGTCAATATGGGGCCGCGCCATCCACCGAATTTGTGAAGTCCGCCCATACGTTCAACCAAATCGCCGCCGGGACGCATCATCAAATGATACGTATTGCCTAAAATAACCTGGGTGCCGGTGGCCGCAACCTGGTCCATGGTCAGCGCCTTTACCGTTGCCGCCGTTCCAACCGCCATAAATGCGGGCGTTTCAAAATCACCATGCGCCGTATGCACACGGCCGCGGCGCGCGCCACCATCTGTTTTCAGCAAATCAAACTTTAATGCCATTACTCTCCATCCTTTTTAAACAACAAACAGCAGTCGCCATACGAAAAGAAACGATATTTTTCCGCAACCGCATGACTGTATGCGCCGCGCATATTACCCAACCCCGCAAACGCCGAAACCAGCATAAATAATGTTGATTTAGGCAAATGAAAATTGGTCAGCAGAACGTCAACTGCACGGAATTTATAGCCGGGTGTTATAAATATATCTGTACTGCGACAAATAGGAACGACACGCCCACCCGCCCCGCATTTACCGGCGTCAATTGCCGCACTTTCCAGAGTACGCATTGATGTCGTGCCAACTGCGATTACACGTTTTGCATTGTTTATTATATCTGCCTGGGCGGGTGTGATACAGCACCATTCGCTGTGCATTTTATGCCGGGACAAATCCTCTGTCTTGACCGGCATCCATGTACCCGCGCCAACGTGCAGGGTTACCTTTACAACATGGGCGCCGCGCTCTTCTATCGCCGACATCAGTTCGGGCGTGAAATGCAACCCCGCCGTCGGCGCCGCCATAGAGCCAACAGGTTCGGCATATACGGTCTGGTAACGCTCGCGGTCGTCTGATTGTTCTTCGCGGCGCATGTATGGGGGCAACGGCATTTTGCCCACGCGATTTAACACGTCAAACAAATTATCACACTGAAATTCAAGCATCAAACCACTGTCGTCGTCACGTGCCAGAACACGCACAACGGTCCCGTCATCCATAACCAAATCTGAGCCAATCGGAATTTTGTTGAATTTTTTACACAGCCCCCACCATACGCGGTCACTTTGCGCGGTATGCAGTGTTATTTCATGGCCGGACGCCATAAAGCGGGCGGGAATAACGCGCGAATTATTGAAAACGACAACGTCACCGGGCTGAATAAAATCTACAAAATCCCGAATATGACGGTCAGCAATATTATTACCGTCAACAACCAGCATGCGCGACGCATCCCGTTTTTCCAAGGGATGCGATGCAACCAGCTCTGGCGGAAGCTCAAAATCAAAATCTGATGTATGCAGCATTGCTATCTTTGTTTTGCTTTTACTTCTTAAACTCCAGCCCCTGGTCTGTATAATTTTCAGACTTGTTCTCCCAATCGGGTTCAACGCGCACGAACAGATGCAGACGCGCGGCAACATCCCACTGGTCCTGAATATCATGACGGGCGGCCGTGCCGATTTGCTTTAACTGGGCGCCACCGCGACCAATTACAATCTTTTTATGCGCATCATTTTGCACAACTATTTTCTGATAAATATCCAAAACACCATCCGGGTCGACATCAACACGCTCTGTCACAACGTTTATATGATACGGCAATTCCTGGTGTATGTATTTATACACCTTTTCACGCGTCAATTCCGCCAGATACAGTTCATCCGGGACATCTGGACGGGTTTCGGGCTCAAACAAATAAGGACTTTCCGGCATGACCGCCGCCAGAGAATCCAACATTTGCATCACACCGTCATTTTTCAATGCAGAAATCATAAAGATTTCTTTGAATTGCGCCAGTGCGGACAACTCTGCCACAATGGGCAGCAAGTCTTGTTTTTTTACAGCGTCAACCTTGTTCAATGCGACAAAAAGGTTCGGACGGTCTTTTATTTTTTCCACTAATTCGCGAATTGTGTTGGTTACGCCTTTTTGCGCGTCAAGAATCAGCAAGATTGCATCCGCATCAGACGCCGCATCCATTGCGGCACCGACCATTGCACGGTCCAGACGTCGTGCCGGTTTGAACACGCCGGGCGTGTCCACAAATATCAACTGGCGGTCGCCCACCATTTTAACGGCACGCAGACGCGTACGCGTCGTTTGCACCTTATGCGATACAATGGATACCTTGCGCCCCATGATTTGGTTAAGCAGTGTGCTTTTGCCGGCATTTGTCGGCCCCATTATCGCGATAAATCCTGAATAAGTCTGTGTCATGCCACAACAATAACACATAAAATAAAAAAATCCAGCGCATGGCCGGATTTTTTTATCACAAATCGTCAGTCTTAGTTTCGAGTTTTTTTGTCCATTTGTTATCCGGGAAATTTTTACGCAACATTTCCGTATAACCGGACGCCTGGGACGGAACGCCAATTGCCGTATAACATTCGGTCAGGCGAAACAACGCCTCTGGCGTCATGACGGTTTCCTGGGCATCAGCCACGACAGACTGCAGGCGCGAAATCGCCGCCGGCCAATTCTGACGCGCCATATCCTCGCGCGCGGCGTACATAACCTTGCCCGCGATATAGTTTTTCAAAATAATTATCTTGTTTTCTGCATTCTTGGCATAGGGGCTGCGCGGGAAACGCTGGACCAGCTGTTGGAACTGTTGCAGGGCATATGTTGACATTCCCGGTTCACGGCGAACATCGCTGACCTGGCGATAATAGCACATTCCGCGCAAGTATAGCACATATGGAACGTCCGGATGACCGGGATGAAATCGCATAAATCTGTCCGCCGCAAGAATGGCACCCGCAAAATCTTTATCCAGATACTGAGAGTATGCCGCCATTACCAGCGCATCGGCCGCATATGGACTGGACGGATACTGCGTTTCCGCCTTTAAAAATTCGGCCGCCGCCTGCTCATAATGGTTTTTATTAAATTCAGCGTATGCATTTGCATAAATTTGCGCCAGTGGCTCTTCTGCTATAATTTCTGTCTTTTTACCGCCACACGCCGCCAATGACGCCGCAATAACAAACATACTTATTATTTTTCTCATGGGCTTTATTCCTGTCTTGATTTTCTTTTACGATGAGCAGTATAATCAAATCCATGAAACTAGGCAAACATATTTTCGGGGTTGGTGCCATGACCGGTATCAGCCGCATTTTTGGATTTATCCGCGACATGCTGATTGCACGCGTTTTGGGTGCGGGGCGACTGTCGGACGTATTTTTGGCCGCATTCAAATTACCGAATCTGTTTCGCGACCTATTGGGCGAAGGTGCACTTAGCGCCATATTTATCCCAATGTATACGGATTCTAAAAAAGACGAAGGATTTGCCAAGAATGTGTTTTCCTGGCTGGCACTGGGGCTGCTGGGGATTGCAATCTTGTTCGAAATTTTTATGCCTCTGGTAATATGGGTGTTGGCACCGGGATTTGACGCCGACCCGGGAAAGATGCAACTGACGGTCACCATATCCCGGATTATGTTCATATATGTAATTTTTGTGTGTGCGGCGGCATTCCTGTCGGCGGTGCTGAATGCATTTTCACGCTTTTTGCTGGCCGCGTTTATGCCGGTATTGCTTAATATAATGCTGATATTTGCACTGTTGCTGTCCGCTTTTTATGCCCCGGGGACAATTCTTTACATAATGGCGGGGACCGTCGTGCTGTCGGGGGTAATTCAGGTCGCCGTATTATGGTCACGCATTCGTCGGCGGCATTTTGGACTGCGCCTGGTTATGCCGCGCTGGACCCCGGGTGTCAAAAGTATTTTTAAGCGCCTTAGCATCAGTATCATAGGCAGCGGGTTTTACCAGATAACAATTATTGTTGGAACCCTGGTCGCCAGTTTCCAAAGCGGGGCCGTATCATGGCTATACTATTCCGACCGTATTGTACAGTTGCCGTTTGCGATGATTGGACTGGCGGTGGGGACGGTACTGATGTCGTCGATATCAAACGCACTGGCGGATAAAAACATGCGCAGCGTGTATATCCAGCAAAATTCATCCATGCGACGCAGTCTGATGCTGTTGATGCCATGCGTGGCGGGACTGTTCGTACTGGCCCAGCCGATTATAAAACACCTGTTTGAATACGGGGCATGGACCGCCGCGTCAACAAACGCCGTGGCAATTGCCATAATGATTCAGGTTTTTGTTCTGCCCGCGATGCTGGTCAGCCAGATTTACAGTAAAACACTATATGCATCCCAGGATGTAAAGACACCGGTCAAGACCAGCATGATATCACTGGGGGCGGCCGCCGCAATTTATCTGGGCGCATTTTGGTTTATAGGATACCTGGCGATACCGGTCGGCGTCGTGGTCAGCGGATATCTTAAAAACTATTTATTGGGACGGGCATGCCGCAAACGCGGATTAGCCAAAATTTATGCCGGAACCATACGGGCCATTGGGGCATTTGCGATATTGTCCGCCATTATGGGTGTTGCACTATGGTTTATACCAATCAACAGTATATGGATGCTGTTTGCCGCAATCGCTGGATTTGCCGCAATCTATCTGCCGGCGGCATACGCACTCAATCGGATTATCCCGGTAAAATAAAGTTGAAACGGAACTTTTTATATGATAAAATTTATATCAAGAATGTAAGGAGTTCTACCATGAAAAAAATTGTATCCCTGGCAGTTATTGCAACAGTTATGGCCGGATGCGTACGTACAAACGGTACGGACGGTGCGGCAACATACGGCTCTGACGGATTTGGCGAAGAAACGCTGGTAACAACCGACACCCAGTCGCTGAACAATGCATATCTGTTGGCGGCGGCACCCAAATATTATATTGGCAGTGCATATAAGGTTGAAGATATTCAGTATATCCCGGTCGAAGATTTTAATTATAACCAGACCGGCATTGCGGGAATTATACCAGCCGAACTGAACGGCACAAAGACCAGCAATGGCGAAACATTTGATGTAAACCAGATGGTCGCAACCAGCAAAACATTACCGTTGCCGACAATTGCACGCGTAACTAATCTGGACAACGGCCAGTCAGTTATTGTTCGCGTAAATAACCGCGGCCCGTTCGTTAATACCCGCATTATGGATTTGTCACCGGCGGCGGCACGTCAAATCGGCATGAACGGCCAGGCAAAGATTCAGGTTCAGGTTATCCCGGACCAGTCGTTACAGGTTAAAAATGCCACAATCGGCGCCAGCCAGCCGGCACCGGTTGTAACAGAAACGGTTACCGTTCAAACAACCACAACCCAGCCGGCACCGGTTGCATCCGGCGGCGATTACAGCGTACAGCTGGCCGCGCTGTATTCCGAAGACAGCGCAAACGCCATGGCGGCACGCATGCGCACATACGGAAATGCGGTTGTTGTAAAAGAAGGCGACCTGTACAAGGTTCGTATTGTGGATCTGAATGCATCCCAGGCACGCAGTGTTATTGACTCCCTGCGCAGTAACGAAGGCATGGCACCGGGACTGCTGCAAAATGGCCGCTGGATTAATGCAGACAGTATTTAATAGAATACTTTACAAATAAAAATCCCCCCAAACGGGGGATTTTTATTACCTAAACCGACAGGGTAAAGTTTTTATTCCGGATTTTATCCATACGCTCTTTTATCTTGTTCAATACGCCACAGCGGCGCATCATTCTGAACGCCATTGTTTCAGGTGTTATAGGCTGAAGCGGTGCACGGTCATAGGCATCGCGACGCTCGGTCCACAGACGCGACAGAAATGTATCCAGATAGGTATCAGACATCTTGTTTTTGTAGCATGCCCTAAACAGCCGTTTATATTGCCGATATATTTTTCCCGCCTTGTTACGCAATCTGCGTATTTCTGTTGCATCAATTCGATTGGGCCGCCGTATCCACATATCACGCGCCAGCGAATATGCAGGCCCAACCTTGTATACGCCGGGGCTGTATTTGGGCGTATGAACATCAACGATACTGATATCAACCCCGCGACCGTATATACTGATTTTGTGCTTGCGCATCCACGCAATCTGCAGCGCCTTGGTTATTGTATAAATATTCATCCCACTCATTGCAGACGACAGACGGGCGGTGTCCATAACTATACAGATGTCGATATCACTGGTGGCGTCATAGTAATAATTTGATGTTGAACCGTGCAGAAAAATATCCGCAATATCGTTGTCTTCAATCGGCAGGCCCGCAGATTGCATATATGCGATATAGTGCCACACAATCATTTGCAACGAGTTAGACGGCAATACACGCAGACGCATGTCTGCATCCCACAGATTTGCATCCAGACGCTTGTTATATACAAACGCCGGCGACAAAAAATTATTCTTCAGAAGAAGACGATGAAGACGAATCCTCATATTCATATCCTTTGCCATTTGGAATACTACATTCGGTAATGCATAGACCGTTAATCTTTACATAACCTGATTTACAGTTTCCCCACACCGACGGCCCCCAGCGCCCGTTTGTGCATGTTTTTGTGCAGTATTGCTTAGAATTACTGCAATCCTGGACCGCGCCATTAGGCGAACAGGCATCAGCATAATAACAGCCGCTAGCATTGCCCCATACCGTCTGGGTCTGTTCATGCGGCTGGCCATTATCTATGCCATAAATACACTGAATGTCATATACTTTTGACGAATCTGTTGTACATGTACACTGCACAAAATCCCCGTCAGTATATGTACCACTCTTTCCGCCGCACTCCATGCGCACAGCAGGCCCACAAAAGATCGTTCCCCCATACGCGCCGTCGTGATGCGTGCGCCCGCCAAACAATGACATTATAAAATGCCCAAGCGGCGCAAAATACAATGTCAAAATACAGGCTGTTAACTTCAGCCAAAAACTTTTTATCTGTTTTGCCATTACTGCCCCCTTTTTTATCGTGAATAATTACAATTTGATGTAAATTCAAACTGGCCGGTGGCGTCTTTATAGGTAACACCGGCCGGAACATAGCATGCGGTAATAGCCGACATACCGGCCGACGGCGTTGTTCCATACTGCGTGCCGCCATCGGCACGCATCAGCGACGGACATCTGGGACAGGAATAGTCTGTTGCATAATATCCAACGTTACAGCTATATACCTTACACATCATGGCGGCATGCGCTGCATCGTATGCAAATACAGAAACAGCCCCGATACAAATACCCAGCAGTCTATTTTTATTCATCCCCGTTCCTTTTTGATTCACGCATAAAAACCTACGATTTTTTTCGGCATAAAACAGCCTTGACAAGGCCCGATTTTGCAGGCTAAAGTTGTATATAAATAAATCGTACGATTAAATTCGGCATATAAAAGTTGCTGTTTCCACGTGTATTTTCAATGTGTTATGAGTATTTTCCGCCCGATTAAATATCGCATTGGCGCCGCGCCCCGAACGGGGCGTTATTTTTACAATGATTTATGTTGCGCAGATTGCGGAAAACAGATAAAATATACGGGTATAACATATGCCTAAAAAAATGGGACGATTTTCATAGCGCATGTTATTTTATTATAAATTCCCGTTTTCCGCATCTGTTTTCCCCTGTTTTTATGCCTAATAAAATCGTCGGATTTTTTTCGGCACTGGGTGGATTTTCATCGGCATACGCCCTAGATGCAACATGTGCCTATTGCTATAAATGCATATCCTGGAGTGGTTCGAGCTGTCTAAAATGCGAATATGACGAAGACTATTGCGGCATGGGTGATGGCGGAGTACAACAATGTCCGAAAAACTATATTTATAACAGTGCATTAAAAAAATGCGTATGTTCGTACGGCTCTAATGCAGGCAAACCCATCATCATAAACACCCCGAACTGTACAAAGGGCCCGTGGGTGGGATTTGATACCAGTGATTCTGTATGCGCATGCGTGGATGCAAACTGCCCTTCGGGACAACAGGCAACAACAACACCTGGTGTATGTAAAGATTGCGCAGATCCGAAAAAGTTATTAAAAATAGTATCCGACAACGGACAGTGCAATGCAAAAAGCGATAAATCATTGGCAAGTGATACCGGTTCCTCCACTAGTTTATTAATTGAAGAATACACTGGTTGCTATGTTGATACGGATTGCGTTGCAACAGACGAAACCGGAACATTTACGTTTAGTGACAAATGCCTGTATAAAAGTGGCGAAATAATGATATAATATATTATATTTGTTTTGCGGCAGGCTTTTTCTTTGGCTTTGGCAGGGGCAGCACTCGCGCCAATTCGCGTGCCATATCCACACTTAAATCCGTGTTTTCAATATCCAAAACCCAATGCGGGCGCGCACCATTATAAGGAACGCCCGCATCCGGCAAGATGCCATGGGATGCAAAAATTGCCATTGTCTCTGGAATCTGTTTTACATACACCGTATCATCACACACCAGAAAAACAGGACGCCCCGCACAATAAAGCATATATTCGCCAAACATTTTACGATAACGAATATCATCACCCGCATTGGCCACTTGGTCTGCTACAAACTCTATAAATTCTTTACTGGACGCCATCTGACTGCCTTGTTTTGATATAAAAAATCCCCGAAAACGGGGAAATTTATGGCGCGCCCAGGAGGATTCGAACCCCCAACCTTCTGATCCGTAGTCAGATGCTCTATCCAATTGAGCCATGGGCGCAACGTTGTAATATTTTATACCTATTTATTTAAATTGCAAGCAAAAAGATATACTACTTTATCTTTTGATGCGAACCGTTATACATCAAATTAAAATGCTGGCGGCAGACCGACTTAAAATTAGTATCGCCAACAGAAATTTGAGCCCCGGCACGCACAACATTGCCCGCCGAATCAAACCGCAGATGATGTGTCGACAAGTGCATACAGCCGGGCATCTGGCACATAGATTCCATACGATGCAGTTTTGCACCAACCTCTATCAGGCGGCACGATGCCGGAAATATCTTTTCATTGCTGTCAACCATAAGACCGTAACACATAACTATCACAGGTGTTGTGTCGGCAATTCGAACCAGAATATCAACATCGGATGGCGAAAAGAACTGGATTTCATCAACCAGCACCATCTGCGTATTTGGACCGGGCACATAGGACTGCAAATCCTTTAATACGATTGCATCGGCAGATATGCCTATTCGCGAATTGACTTTGTCAGCGCTGAAACGGTTATCAATTTGCGGTTTTATTATTTCTGTTTTTTTACCCTGGGCATTCAGGTTGTACGCGTTTATTATCAACTGGGCGGATTTTGAGCTGCCCATTGTTCCATAGTGAAAATGCAATTTTGCCATTTTAATTTTCCTTTAATAACTACATTGACTCTAGACGCGCTATACGTTTAGCCACCGGCGGATGTGTTGCCAACATGTCGCCAACAAGCTCTCGCGGGGCGCGCGGATTTGCGATACACATGGCAGACATCGCCTTTACCTTGTCCAGGCATTCAACACGCGAATCTGTCGTAATTTTACGCAATGCAGACGCCAATGCCGCCGGATTGCGCGTAATTTGCGCCCCGGTGGCATCGGCCGCATATTCACGACTGCGCGATATCGCCATACGCAACAGCGGCGTTATCACAAAATTAAACACCATAAGCGCCAGCCAAACCATTACCAAAACCGCACCCGCAGATTTGTTATCATCACTGTTGCGGGCACCGCCACTGGCGATTAGACGAATTAAAATATCTGCGGCAAAAACCGTAACGCCAACGCCTGTTATCAACAGCATATCCAATCGTATGTCACGATTGCCGATATGTGCCATTTCATGCGCGATTACCCCCTCTAGTTCCAATCGATCAAGGCGTTTGATTATTCCGCGCGTCAGCGCCACAGACGCATCTTTTGGACCGCGGCCGGTGGCAAATGCATTCATTGAATCATCGTCTATTATATAAACACGGGGCGTGGGCAATCCCGCCGCCAGTGCCACATTTTCAACACTGCGGAAAATTTGACGATTGGCGGGATCCGTGTCCTTTATTTCATGTGCACCGGCCACGCTTAATATCATTGAATCCCCAAATGCCCAGGATATCCCCATCCATACCAGGCATGCAATCACGGTCGGTATCGCAACACCGACCGCAACACGGGCCGCATCAGAGGCGGGTACAACAATCCACGAAAACAAAAACACCAGTGCAATAAATACTACCGGAAACAGCGCAACCAAAATGATTGTCTTTATATTATTACTGCGAATATGGTCGTATACAGTCTTGACTTTCTTCATAGCAAATGGTTCCTGTTAAAATTAATGTCTGACGCCCGTATTATAAACAAAAAACGGGGCGAGTCATGAAAAAAATTTATATATTTGCCATGCTTGTTTTCAACGTTGCCGCGCATGGGGCGACAACTCCGCTGGGGGATGCAATAGCAATGCATCAAACCGCCCCAAAATATCTTATCAGTGCCGCAGATGCATGGGACAGCGTCATCGGAACCCCGATGCGCGGCGGTGCAATCGCGACACGAATGTCAGCATTAAACAATAATAATGAAAATGCACGGCTGTACGATGTGATGTCAATTCTGGCATACAATCATACCGCCATGACCATTTATCAAACACACCGCCATCTGGACGCGGCATATGATATAATTGACGGGCCGCTGGTGGCACGGCGCGGCGGCAACTTTCAGAACTTTATCGTGAATGCACGCGGTATTGGCGCCACTGACAAATTTGAACACGGGAAAAACGATGACTTTGAAATGCGCACCGGCGGCGCCGGGGCCAGCGCATATGCATATATTACAGATGGCTTTACATTTGGCGTAGGATATACATATGCCAAATCCAAAAGCCACGACATGCCACTGCGCGTGGATGCGGACAGCAATATAATAACACTGTTTTCAAAATATTTGAACGATGGCGGCTGGTACATGAATACGGCGCTGGCCGCGGGCCAGACCCAGTGGGACATGGATAAAACCGTTGCGGGTGTTGCAAACAATACCGCATTTAACACAGATTTTTATTCCGGCCAGGTAAAAACCGGTGTGGCAATAAATCGTGGGCGTCTGTATTTAACACCGGAAATCGGCGTACGCTATACGCGAATGATATCGGAAAAGCACGTTGACGCCGCCGCCCAAGATTTTAAAAAATGGTGGCATAACACACTCGCGGCAGATGCCGGGGCACGTATTGGATTCAACTTTATAACAGGCGGCGCATTTATCCGCCCCAGCCTGCACGCCGGCGCAGGATACGATATCATAAATCACGGAACAGATCGCGTTTATACGCGCCTGATTACAGGCCAGACATATGATATGCCCGTACACTCGCCCGAGCGCACAGAACTGCGGGCCGGCGGCGGGCTGATGATATATGGGGCTAAAATAGCCTTTGATGCGAATTACACCCTGCACTATCGCAACGATTACACCGCCCATGATGTCAGGGCGTCATTAAAGGTTGCTTTTTAAACCTTACCTTGAAACTGCCGTTGTTTATTGGCGCCCATGACAATATATATGGCGCCAGTATGCTTTCAGACGCCCAGGCGGGAAAACGCCGATGCAAAATACCGCTGGCACCGGTAATAATAACCGCATCACGGACCCCGGAACGGGCCAGCGACATTATCGCATCCCAGGCCTGCTGTTCGGTATATTGGTGCAAATCCAGACGCACCTGACGCGCAACAGGCGCCGTCGGTGGCGGGACAAGCCGCCCCAGGCGTAAATTTGCACGAACTTCGCGGTTTACGGACTTAAAATCAGGCGCAAACACGCCAGATACCATTTTCTCTATATCACAATCGGTCAGGCGTTTCATTTCTTAAACACCAGCACGCGCACTATACCGGCCAAATCTTTTTCAGCGCGGACGAATCCCCATCCCGCATCTTTGAATATTTTGCAAACCCGGTCGGACATACCGTCGCCTATTTCTAAATATACACACCCATCGGGCCGCAACCAGTCACGCGCATTTTTTGCAATCACGCCATATTCGTAATAGCCGTTATCCGACGCATACAATGCCAATGCAGGATCGTGCATTGCACCCGAATTAACACGCGAATCACCACGGGCGATATAAGGGGGATTTGACACGATTACATCAAATGGCGTACCGGGAATATGCCTGGAATGATAGCTGCGCCGTAATACGGACGCACGGCCGGGGACATGACAGGCGATGTTACGGCGCGCGACACGGGCCGCGGCGCGCGACAATTCAACGCCCACGCCGTTGGCGCCATAAATATTTTTTACCAGCGACACCAGCACGCATCCCGACCCTGTTCCCAAATCCAGTATTCGCATACCGTCCGCGGCATCAGCAATTACCGCCGAAACCAATGTTTCCGTATCAGGGCGCGGGTCCAGCGTATGACGATTTGTATAAAAAGACAGCCCGTAAAACCATTTCTGGTGTATAATTTTTGCAACCGGCATGCCCCGGCGCAACTGGCGCGCAATAAAAAACACACGCAGACGCGATAATTTCTTATTGTTTTGAGTTATAATTCGCGCGGCGCGTATTCCACCGGCCTGTTGCAGAATTGTGAAAGCTTGATTTATGTTCATAAAACAATTATAATCGGGCTTATGAAAAAAGCAAAAGATATTATGACAACTAAAAACCTGACGCGGCTTGTTGTTGGCATGGCCGTATTGATGACTCTGCTGGCGACATATGTGGTTGTAACAAACCGCCGCCCGGCACTAATCAGCAACACATCTGGCAATGAATGCCGTTCTGTGGTTGTGGTAACATCTGGCGACACGCTGTCAAAGCTGCTGTCGGACCAGGGTTTAAGCCATAGTGAAATAACGGCAATTGCAGAGGTACTGAAATCTGATGCGGGGATATCGACACTGCGTGCAGACAAGGATAAAATCGAATTCCAGCGCGAAAAAGATGATTCGCCTGTATCAAAAATTGTGGTTATACCGTCGCCATGGCGCCAGGTTGAACTGACCTGTGACCAAGACGGGGTCTGGAAATGCAATACCGTTGATATAGAGCGTGATGTTCGCGCCGTTTATCGTGCGGGCGAAATTCTGGACGGGGACAGTTTCTATCTGGCGGGAATGCGCGCCGGCATTCCGGCAGGCATACTGGCAGACGTGTACGATTTGCTGGCGTTTGAAATGGACTTTGAGCGCGACATCCGTGCCGGGCAGAAGTTTTCCGTAATGTACGAAGAAAATTTTTCAGAGGGTAAAAAAATCGATAACGGCCGCGTTATCGCCATATCTTTCCAGGCACTGCGCGGGGATGTAAAAATGTACCGTTTCCGCAAGGCCGACGGCACCACGGGATATTACGACGCAGAGGGCAACGGCGCGATAAAGTCTTTGAAGCGCACGCCGATTAACAATGCAAAAATTACCAGCAGCTTTTCCGGCCGCAGAAAGCACCCTGTACTGGGGTACACCCGTGCGCATAAGGGCGTGGATTTTCGCGCCGCAACCGGCACCCCGATTCCGGCCGCCGGCGCCGGACGTGTCGTTGCACGCAGTTATAACCGCGGGCATGGTAACTTTGTAAAAATTCGCCATAACGGCTCTTATGAGACACTGTATGCGCATATGTCTCGGTTTGCAAAAGGTGTCAACGTAGGCACAACCGTACGCCAGGGGCAAATTATAGGATATGCAGGTTCGACCGGAATGTCGACGGGGCCGCATCTGCACTATGAAATAATAAAGAACGGCAAGCATGTAAACCCCATGACTGTTAAATTGCCGGCCATCAGCAATTTGGGCGCCGCAGACAAAACAAAGTTTGTGGAATATCGCAAGCTGGTTGACAAAGCCATAGAGCAACTAAAAGACAAGCCGAACCTGTTCATACAGTTGTAAACACCAATACAAAAAGAGCGACCAAACGTCGCTCTTTTTTTTATTCCCCAGATGGTCGGTTAACGAAAATACGGGTTTTCACGGCGCAAAATATCTATTGTGGAATCCGGGCCGTGGCCGTGCACAACATACGTATCATCCGGTAAATTCATATTATGCAAACGCGATATTGAATCAAACAGTACGCGCCGGTCGCCACCGGGAAAGTCATAACGGCCATATCCGTCACGAAACAGTGTGTCGCCTGTAATTAAAATCTTTTCACGGGGAAAGTGAAAGCATAACCCGCCCGGCGTATGCCCAGGCGCGGCAATTACATCCATTGGAATTGCATCCAACAGCATATGCCGGCCGGTGTCGATTGACACCGGATGTACACAATGCGTACAGATACGCGGGATACCGAAATAGTCCAACAATTCGCCACCCCATCCAATCAACTCATTGTCGGCCGTCGCCATATACCACGGCACAGAATATTTTTCCGCCAATCCGGGCGCCGCGGATATATGATCCGGGTGACCATGCGTGGCATATATCGCACGCAGATTCAGGCCGCGCGCATCCAATACACGCCCCCAGTCATCCACACGACCCCACGGGTCAAAAATCGCCGCATCCCCGCCGCTCGACACCAATATTGAATTGGTGTTCGCGGGGGGCATGCGTAAAATTTCAAACTTATTTTGCTGATTTTGCATTTTTAGATGCCCGGGGCGATTTTGTCGACTTCTTTTTAGAACCTTTGATTATGTCCTTTATCTCGTCCCCGGTCAGGGTTTCACGGGCCAGTAACTCTTCGGCCAGGCGGCATACCGTATCGCGATTTTGGCGCAACAATTTCGTTGCATCCGCATATGCGGCATCCATCCATTTGCGAATTTCAGAATCAACGATTTCTGCGGTTTTTTCCGATGCATTTTCCAGCGGCGCACGTGAATTAAATGCCGCGGCCTGGTTTATCGCAACCATACCTATTTTCGGCGACAACCCCGCCGTTGTTATGGAATAGCGTGCCAGACGCGTCGCAGAGGCAATGTCAGATTCCGCACCGGTTGTTATTTTATCAGAACCAAAAAACACCTCTTCGGCGGCACGGCCGGCCAACGACATGGCCAGCGTGGCGCGAACCTCTGCGATGGTCATGGAAACCTTGTCATCTATTGGCAGATGCTGAACCATGCCCAGGGCACGACCACGCGGGATAATTGTCGCCTTGTGTATGGGATCTATTACATCAGAATACACCTGTGAGACAAATGCATGACCGGCCTCATGATAAGCGGTCAGCTTTTTATCCTCTGGCCGCATTTTGCGAATCTTGCGCGGGCCCATCAGAATCTTGTCACGCGCCTCTTCCACATCGGCGCTGGTAATTTCTTTGCGGCCCTGGCGAACGGCATGCAGTGCGGCCTCATTCAATAAATTCTCTAAATCTGCGCCAGAAAATCCGGTGGTGCCACGTGCAATATCTTGCAGGCTGACCGATGAATCAACCTTTACCTTTTTTGAATACAGGTCCAAAATTTCACGCCGACCGCTCATATCGGGTAAATCAATATAAACCTGGCGATCAAAACGGCCCGGTCGCAACAACGCAGGGTCCAGCATGTCAACACGGTTTGTCGCACCGATTACGATAATGCCGGTATCGTTTGAAAATCCGTCCATCTCTATCAACAGCTGGTTCAGGGTCTGTTCCCTATCCTGGTCGTTAAAAGAGTGCTGGCTGCGGCGCTGGCCGATGGCGTCTATTTCGTCAATAAACAAAATACACGGCGCATTACGCTTTGCCATTTCAAAAATCTCTTTGATTTTGGCAACCCCCAGCCCGACAATTATACCTGAAAAATCACTGCCTGATGCGGCAAAGAACGGAACGTTTGCCTCACCCGCGATGGCACGCGCCAAAAGAGTTTTTCCGGTACCAGGCTGGCCCGACAGTAATATTCCGCGCGGAACACGGGCACCGACCGCCTTGAACTTGTCCTTGTTCTTAAGAAAGTCAACTATCTCCATTAATTCCTGTTTTTCAGAATCAATGCCAGCGACATCCTTGAATGTGGTCTTGCTGCCGGTGGCAATTTTTGTCGGATTCTGGCCCAGGATACTGCGCCCGACACCCGCCGCACCGCCACGCATGCCACGGAATAACCACCATATAAACAACAGCCCCATCAAAATTGGAACCCATGTCCCCAGATAATCCAGCCATGTTTTGGATGTATCAATGGATATGGATGTCCCGTTTGATGCCAGCTTTTCCAGCAATTCCGGATCATATGCAATTGTTGCCTTGTAATTTGTGCCGTCGGCCAGGGTGCCGGTGGCATCACTGCCGCGTATTTTCATTGTTTTAATATCAGGCGAACGACGCAGAACGTCCGAGAAAGACAACTCTATCGGGCGCGCCACACCCGAACCGCCCATTGGCATTGGCGCCCCGTTGCCCGCCATAAACGCACGCCCCACAACCGCAACAAAAAGAGCGATAAAAATAATCAAAAATATTGAAGAACCGTCCTTCTTTTTGTTGCCAAAAAGATCATTTTTCTTTTTCTGAATTTTATTATGAATGTTTGCTTTCATGTTTTTTCCTAAAACTTGTACGCGCACCTTCGCGGGCGATTAAAATTCGATGCCCCAGGCGCCGGATAACACACCGCCCCAGCGTGAATTTACAATCGGATTTTAATTTGTTTTCTGCCGCCTCTAATGATTTTAAACGTGGCTGATACTCTCCCCCGCCTATCTTCATTATCAGCGCTGCGATAAACTTTAGTCTAATATCCAGCTCCAGGTCAAATAGAAAAGAATCAGAAAAAATTGCACGGTCACCATCCATCACATCCGAAACCGCAGAATCTATATCAATCGCGACCGCATCACGGGCACGCCCCAAATTTCGCATCGCCAGCAAGATACGCGCATCAGATATCCCCAGAACGTCGCGCAGTACATGCCTGTTGCACCGCATCCGCACACGTGCATAACGCATGTCTTCGTTCATTTCGTCATGAAAATATTTAATGTTGCGGGTGTCACAGTATTGCGTCAACTCGTCCCGGGAAACATTAAGCAGGGGGCGCAAAATTTTTATCCCGTTACGCATCGTGACATCACGCATCCCCGCCAGGCCCGTAACCCCGCTGCCCCGTGCCAGATTTAGCAAAAATGTCTCTATCTGGTCATCGGCCTGGTGCGCAACCGCCAGATGTTCTATTCCATTGTCGCGACAAAAGTCCGTCATCAATTTATATCGCGCATGGCGGGCCGCCGCCTCTAGCCCGCTGGCGGGTTTCGGACCGCGCCAATGCAAAATATGACATTTTACCCCAAGACTATCAGACAAATCGCGAACATATTGAGCCTCTGTCTCGGCGGCCGCACGCAGGCCGTGATTTACATGCAGAACAACAACATCCGCGCCAATCGCCACCATCCAGTGCAGCAAAGCCACCGAATCCACACCGCCACTGACCGCGACAGCCATTGGCACGTGATTAAAACGAGTCATAAAATCCTTAAAGTTTTGATTCATAACAGACTTATTTTATGCTATAATTCGCAAAAATAAAGGAAAAAGGACAAATGGCAGGAAGGTTAAAATCCATTGCAGTATATTGCGGACATCAATACGGCAACAATCCCCGGTTTAAGGCCGATGCGGAAAAAATTGGCAAAATGTTGGCCCAAAATGGTATAAAAATGGTGTTTGGCGGCGGTAATGTCGGCCTGATGGGAACCGTCGCAACGGCGGCACTGGAAAACGGCGGACATGTTACAGGCATAACCACGCATGACGTGGTCGCAAAACAAGAGCCAATGCACGAAGGAATTGACGCGTTTGAAATTGCAGGCGGCGTGAATGAACGAAAGCAGAAAATGTTCGACCTGTCTGATGGGTTTATTATTTTACCGGGCGGTACGGGAACCCTGAACGAGCTGACTGATATTATGACAATGCAACAAATTGGCGAGACGAACAAGCCTCTGTTCTTTATGAACACCGCACATTTCTGGGCACCGTTTGCACGACTGCTGATTCATATGAAAGAAACAGGATTTTTCGTACGCCCCGAAGATTACAATATCCACGCGGCCACCACGCCAGAGGCACTGATGGAAAAAGTACTGAACTATTAATATTCTAAAACTTTATCGCGGGCGGTTTGCCCGCGAATTATTTTTATAGTGCTTTTCGGCACCCCCAGATGCTTTGCCAGCATCTTTATAACCGCCGCATTCGCATCGCCATCGGCCGGTGCGGCGGTAGTATATACGCGACAGGTCCCGTCCGCCTGAGGTTCCACGGCATTACGGCGGGCACGCGGAATAACACGAACGGTTAGCTGCATATTTCCGACACTGCCTTAAATAATTCTTCGCGACGCGAACCAGAAACCAAATGCAAATGAAAATGAAATACCGACTGTTTAAAGAACGGTGCATCCGCCCCGGAATTTGCGAATATGTTAAAGTTGTTTTCAATCCCCAGCTTTTTTGCGGTCTGTCTGAAACAATCCCAAAAACCGGCCTGCTGGGCAGCGGTGGCGTTCGCTGTAAAATCCAGAATATTTTCATACGGCCCCTTTGGTATTATTAGCACGTGCGTTTCAAACAAAGGGTTTATATCATTAAAGCTGAGCGCATATTCATTCTCAACAATTGCGTCGCATGGTATTTCACCGCGGGCAATTTTTGCAAATACATTATTCTGGTCATACATAGTTTTATTCCCCTTGTCTGATTGGTTTCAGAATAGTACACTGGGCCTGTAAAAGCAAGACTTGAAATTGACAACGCGCTAACTATATAAAGCGTACAGCAAAGGAGATAAAATGCTAAAACCATTAAACAATTATGTTCTGCTGGAACGGATGGAGGAAGAAACCAAAACCGCCGGCGGCATTATTATTCCTGACAACGCAAAAGAAAAACCATCCCGCGGACGCGTTATCGCAGTCGGTGACGGCGAAATTTCACACGGCGTGCGCGTACCTATGACGGTAAAAACAGGTGACGTCGTTATGTTTGCAAAATGGGCATCCAGCGCAAACGAAGTAAAAATCGACGGCCGCGATTATGTAATTATAAAAGAAAGCGACATTCTGGGAATTTTGAAATAAGAAAGGAAAGACAATGGCAAAAGAAATCGTATTTAATACGGATAAACTGGCGGCGGGGGTCGACAAACTGGCCAATGCTGTAAAAATTACAATGGGGCCAAAGGGACGCACGGTTGTTATTGAAAAATCATACGGCGCCCCGGCAGCGACCAAGGACGGCGTTACCGTGGCCAAGGCGGTATCACTGGCCGACCCCCAGGAAAACATCGGCGCCCGCATGATTCAGGAAGTGGCAAAAAAAGCCGGTGACGATGCCGGCGACGGCACAACAACGGCGACCGTACTGGCACAAAAACTTATCCGTGAGGGCCGTCGCGTTATTGCCGCCGGAATGAACCCGATGGATATAAAACGCGGCATCGATATCGCAACAGCGGCCGTCGTCGCAGATATTGACAAGCATGCACGTCCTGTTAAAAACAGCGCGGAAATAGCCCAGGTGGCGACCATATCTGCAAACTCTGACCGGGATATCGGCGAAAAAATCGCAGATGCGATGGAAAAAGTCGGAAAAGAAGGGGTTATCACTGTTGAAGAGGCAAAAGGACTGGACACAGAAATTGATGTTGTAGAAGGCATGCAGTTTGAGCAGGGATTTATGTCGCCCTATTTCGTTACAAACAGCGAAAAAATGCTGGCCGAGCTGGAAGGCGCACAGATTTTGGTATCAGAAAAGAAAATAACGGGCCTGCAGGCATTACTGCCCATACTGGAACCGATTGCTCAGTCCGGCCGTCCACTGCTGATTATCGCAGAAGATGTTGAGTCTGAGGCACTGGCAACATTGGTATTAAACCGTCTGCGCGGCGGACTGAAGGTTTGCGCGGTTAAGGCACCAGGATTTGGCGACCGCCGCAAAGAAATGCTGAAAGACATCGCAATTGTAACAGGCGCAACCGTTATATCCGACGATATGGGAATGACATTTGACAATATATCAATGGATGTGTTGGGAACAGCAAAAAAAGTCGTTGTATCCAAAGATTCAACACTGTTGGCGCACGGGGGCGGCGATAAAAAAGCCATCGCGGCGCGTGCCGATGAAATCCGCAATGCAATCAGCGCCACATCCAGCGATTATGACCGTGAAAAACTGGCGGAACGCTTAGCCAAACTGGTTGGCGGTGTTGCCGTCATCAAGGTCGGCGGCATGACAGAGGTTGAAGTTAAAGAAAAGAAAGACCGTGTTGACGATGCATTGGCGGCAACACGCGCCGCGGTCGAGGGCGGAATTGTTGCCGGGGGCGGTGTTGCACTGGTACGCGCGGTTGCGGCACTGGATAAAATAAAGGGGGCAAACGCGGACCAAAACGTCGGAATTGATATAGTACGTCGTGCATTGGTTGCACCATGTGCACAAATCGCGGAAAACGCGGGAGTATCCGGCGAAATTGTCGTTGGCAAGGTATCCGAGGCCAAGGATTACAACACCGGATACAACGCCCAGACAGGCGAATATGTGGATATGATGAAGGCGGGTATTATCGATCCGGCAAAGGTTGTAAAAACAGCAATTGCGGCCGCGGCCAGCACGGCGGGCGTAATGCTGACAACAGGGGCGGTAATGTCTGAAATCCCAGAAGAAAAACCGGCCGGCGGCGCAATGCCGGCGGGAATGCCCGGAATGATGTAAGAAAAATCCCCCGTTATATTTGGAGATGGAAAAATGACACTTTTTCCGCGCGGAGGATATGTAAACTATACATGAAAACTTTCCTAATGCCAGATAATTTTATCAGCGGCCGTATCCGGACACACAATCCCAATAACGCGCCATTCTATTGCCCAATACGGACGGGGCGATACGGGGAACGGAACAATGCATGTCTGTTTTATTACCCAAATAGTCGCCAACCGAATATCCAACCAGCTTAGAATCAACATCAAAATATGCAAACATAGGCCGATGTGCGACATTTACAACGTCTGCATCAAAATTCGGATTAATTTTACAACATTTATCCGCCAGGGCACGATGACATTTAAAAACCGGAACACATTCGCAATGAGGTGCGCGAATGTTGGACTTTTCATGACGATTTGTTCCGCATTGCGACGAATATCCGTGGCTGCGGTAAAACGCCTCTGCCTTGACCAACGATACCAGTTCAACCCGATTTGCAAAAACAGATATCGCGCGCTCGGCCTGTTGTAACAGACTGCGACCGACATGCATCTGCTGATAATTCTTTAATACATACAGTGACTGTATGGTCGCGCAGCGACCACGCGCGTCGCCTTGGATAAAACCTATCATTTCTGTACCGTCGTATGCACCGAATGCAAAATTCGTACCGCGAACCCACTTTTTCTTATCGCCGACCACCATTTCACTGATTTCTGCGGCACCCATGCGGTAATTATAGTTTGTTAACATGGCCGAGGCACATATGTTTGCAAAATTAGTCCACACACCGGGTGCAGCCTGATTAAAAATTGGTATAATTGTTATATCTTGCATACTTAAAATATAATACATATTATTCATTTGTCAATATTATAAAGATTTTTATTCTTGTGAAAAAGACAAAGTATAATGTATAATACATTATCAAACAGATGACTCAGAAAAAAGCCTCATTTTGCGCGTTATTTACAATTATCGGCCTGATTGCGCCAACAATGGCGACCGGGGGATTTCTGACCGCAGAAAAGTTTCCAGATACAATACACGACGTTTCCTTTGACGCCCAGATAGAAAACAAGGCGGCCGGGTATGCCCCATATGCCGACGCCAGTCCATATATGCACATTCAGCTTCAGTCAATAAATGACGCACTGGCGGACGAGGTTCAACGTATAGAGCAGGAACATGAATTTTATTGTATGGGCGCCGGCGCAAACAAGCCAGAATGCATGCCATACGTTCCCGACGCGACGCAGGGTGTCACACCCCAGGTACAAAACAATACTTCAGAAAATACAGCCGGGGACACAACCGCATCAACCGCCGGTAATGCCGCAAATGACACGACCGCCGCGCAGCCCCCCATTGCCACAACAGACGCATATTGTGCAAAAACCAGTCCCAATATTCCACGCGGCCAGACAATGCCACTGGGGGTGCCGGTATCATCTGATTTGGACATTTACAATAAAGCAAAGCGCGGACTGGTCTGTTCTGGGTTTGCCGTGGCACGCGGTGGCGGTCATACACACCAAGGAAACGACATTGGATGTAATAAAAAATATTTTGACACGCCTATATTTGCAACCGCGGAAGGAATTGTATCTATTGTAAAACCGGACCACGCACAGTCAACGGCGGGAAACTATGTTGTTATAAAGCATGCCGACGGGTTTGAATCATGGTATATGCATCTGAACAAGATACTGGTAACCCAGGGCCAGCGCATCCAGGCCGGATGCCAAATAGGCACCATGGGATATACCGGCGGCAGTCTGGGCCTAAAAAAACAGGGCAAGAAATTTCGCATGAATATTGATATTACACACCTGCATTACGAATTACACAACACCAACAAGGCCCCTATAATGAACACCCCCAAGGGACCGATAAACTTAAAATATGGACGCGACAAGGCATTTGACCCAATTGAAATGCTGAAATATAATCCATAAAAAGGGCGCCTGGTGGCGCCCTGCTTTTACTATTGTATTACAACAGGAATTATCGTCTCGCGCATTACAGCATCAAGCGGATGCGACTGAAATGATACAGTTTCAAAGTCTATATCGTTCATGTTAATAGAGCGAATAGCACTGTTGTACATCGTTCTGTAATAAATCATTTTACCGGCCATGTCTATAACAACAGTCCACTGGGTGGCTGCCGGCATATCAACCGGCGGTTTCGCATCCTTGAACTGTACCGCCAGTGGTACATCAAAATTATTTAGGATATGGAATGCATGCATTGACGCATCATACCCTGTCGCCAGCGGCGTATGATATGACGACAAGAATGCCGCACGCACAAACCGCGATGGCGGCGTGAAATCCCCGGGCAGTCCTAAAAATCCGCTGCCATGGCCAAATGCACGCAGAGTCAGCGCCCCCAATTTTGTCGGCCCCGCCGTTCCCGGCACCAGGTTTACATAATTGTTAAGATTTGCAACCTGCCAGGGATAACCGGGGGCATTTGTCAGAACACCTATTTCACTTTCGTAGAAATGCGGCACACCATCTGTTATTTCCAATACAACCTGGCGGCCGGTGCGGTCTGTTATACGCCAATGAACCGTTGACGCATCCGGATATATATTTACTATTGTGACATCGCGTATGGCATCCATTACTTCTTCAACAGTGGCAAAGCGCGCCAACATCCATGATACCAGCTGCAAATCCCCAATTGTCTTTTCTGCATCGGCATTGTTAAATGTCTGATATTCACCGTATTCGGGGAAATAAAACAATGCCGCCGACAAACCGGCCTCATTTATACCGTCGACAAGGAACTCGCTCTGTTCCATACCCATACCAACATAACCGTACTTGGTCGTGAACTCAAGACCAGTATCCGGCCCAGCCGGCGTAATGGCGCGAACGGTATGATTGCGTGGCGCAACAACATATATGTTATCCATTTTTGCACCAGACCAATCGATTGTACGGCCAACAATGGTGGAACCATCATTGGATTTCAGGGTGATACCCGTACAGGCATCCGCCCTGTTGGACTGAACTGCCGCCAGAACGGCAATCAGCGCTGGAAGTATTTTTTTCGTGGACATATGTCAATTATGGCGCCCCAACAAATTAAAGTGTATAGGAACGGTCTCTGGGGGTTCAGATTACTGCGATACAAATGTGGCAGTTTACCTATAAAAAAACGCCGGTACATTAAAAACACAGGGTACCGTGCGGTACCCTGTATAATATTATTTATGCATTTGGGCAGCACGTGCCATTATTGCGGTTCGAGCCTGGGCATCTTTGACCGCGCGGCGGACAACCTGTCTGAATATTTTATTGTTCATATGCATAAAAGAACCGCTGTTGAAAGTATAACACGCACTTTTCTCTGTGGCGCCCGGCGCGACCATCTGTTCGGATTGCACTATAACGCCCATGCGGCGAGCGGCATCCATAAACTTTTCCTGGCCATTTGGTTTTAAGAACACGACCATATGTTCCACTTGTTCAGATGCACGACCCGCCGCTTGGTCCGGGTCGCGAAAGCGTTTCACATAACCATACTCGACCACAACTTCCGACACCTGGTCATAAATCGCCTGAATATCACTTAAGATTCCATCTTTTTCCATCCAATCTTTGTTCATTGTTTACCCCTGTTTTTTGTTAATCACATATACATTAATCGCCATAATGTCCTTTGGATATATAATAGCATATATTTATCCCAAATTCATCAACACAATCCTAAAAGAAGGAAATATTCAATTTTTTTTATTTCTTTTATCTGTTTCGTATTATAACCAGCTTTAAACATTGGAAAACAAAATAAAAACCGCCCCGATGGGCGGTTTTGTCTATCTTGGTTGACGATAGCAAACGAATTTCGAACTACGTATTACAAAGATATTATAGGTTTAGCCCCGATAATAAAAAATATAGGCAATATACCAGAAAACTTGTATTTGCCCCAAAACTGCCATAGCATGAGAATATAAGCTAAAAATAAGGTGTAATGAAATGACAAAAAAGAGAAAACGTATTTTTGTAGAGTTGCGGCTAAATGCCACAAAAAAGGCTTTGGAATTGCTGAATAACTATCAACCACTGCCCAAAACGGGAAATTCTGTTTTGGAGAATTATTCCTTATTTGACGACAAAATATTCCCTCTTACCAACCTAGCGGTTGAACGATATAAAAAACTTGTAAAAATACGCAGTTCTAAACCAGATGTGTTGGCTGAACATTTAAACCAAAACCGGGACAAAAAGTTTGATATTCGTAAAATGAAAAACAATCCTGATGGCTCTTTAATATTTAAAGATAAGCCAGAAGGGAGAAAAAGAGCCACTATTAGAAGGTTAACGTATCGCGAATGGTGGACTATCGGCGCGGCTGGGGCACTTTATGATATGTTAAACAAATGCTCTGCCTTTCTAACTTGGTTGAATAACAACCCCGATGCCACGAGAAATCAAAGAGCCGAACACATAAACCAAATAAAAAACGCTTGGAATGACATGTATATAGAGTTTGAATCATGTTTGGCACAAATCATCAGACAGGAACGTGCCCAAAGCGGACACAGCACCGCAAAAAAGAGAGCGACTATACAAAAATGGGTTTTAGACAAAGCGCATGAAATTTGCAGCAAACAACAAGTACGCAGCAAACGTCAGTTAGCTGATATTATTTTGCTGGAATATTATGAACCCTCCAACTGGAATCCGCCGTTAAAAAAAGACGGTGAACGCGAGACAATATATCGTTGGCTTGCAAATGATACAACGCTTGTAATAAAAAATTGATGCTAGCGAACTACATAAAATTATAAATTCCTGCGTTATGTTCTGTTTATGGCAGAACAAACGCTGTTATCTTTAAAGATTAAAGGGCTGTACTCAGAACCGCTTTCCGATGTCGAAGCATCGGAAGCGGAGGGGCGGCTCGTTTCTTTTTTCAAGATATTAAGCGATGTTTATAAACAACAAAACGGAGTAAAAAAATGACAATTTCAGAAGTAAAAATTCAGTTTGTGCGCCCAAATGACGGATTAATTGGATTTGCAAGCATTGTATTGAATAATTCGCTGTATCTTGGGTCAATTGGTGTTTATACCAAATTAAGCGGTGGCTATAGATTGACATTTCCAAAAAAGGAAGGTTTTGATGTATTTTATCCGATAAACCGCAAAACAAGTCATGCTATAGAACAGGCGATTTATGATAAATTAAAGAAAGTCCGGCAAACAATTTAACCGCTTTAAAGAACGTATCACAAGCACAACCGACTAAAGCCGCTTTTGCGACCCTGTCAAACACATATCTATAAATCCAACCCGCGGGAGCAATTTTAATAAATTTTTCAACATCAACCCACGCCCCCACGCAGGAAGGGGTTCCGGAGATAGCAAAAATGAAACAGCAGGATTATGAACTTTGGGCAGAATATTCAGCCAGTATGGCCGTAATGCCTAACTCCTTCTTCGCACCAAGTGTGCTGAAGCAGAATCTAGAAAACGAGCGCGCCAAACGCCGTGAATATACCCAAGAACAAGGGAAATTCTTTGTAAACGACCCGTTGAAGCCCTATGAACAAAATTTAGCTTTGATTGCAACCACAAACTGCAAATCGCGCCAAGGTTGGCAAAATGATGAAGCAGACGATATGCGCATATGTACAACCGGCATTATGCTTCATAAAAGCGCGGAAGAACTGCTGGAGCATTACAGAGATAAAATCCAAAGTATATACCGCACAGAAAGCCTATATGAACGCCAAATAGCGGATTGTAAACAAATGATTGTGAAACTGGGACAACAGATAGTAGACCTAGAGTCAACAAACCAACAACGGGCATTACAGAGTGCTAAAAACAAGTTAAAGCACTGGCAGGAACGGCTTACCGGCCTGCAGTGTGGTTTAGCCCATCAGCAAAATCGCGAAAAACGCATAGAACAAAAATGTATGAAATGGCTTGGGATAACCGAAAAAATCAAAATTGCAGAAACTGCGCTTGAAATTAAACACGAAAAAGCCAGTCTTGGCAACAAATACGGCTTTAACCCCAAGGCACAATCTCGCGAAACCGCGGAAATAATGTTTTTAGACTAAAAGGCAAAACAATGCGTGATATTTTAATTAAATTACTAAATATGAATGATATGACTTTTGAGACCTTTAAACCCAAAAATCAAACCGAAGTCATTGCAGCTGCTCTGATTGATAAAATGCGCAATGGCGATATAAAAACAATTGAATACGTAGGAAAGATTGTTGAACAGCCCCAGTTGTAAATATTCGGTTGGATTTTCTGCCCATTGGTGTTAATATAAAGGTGCATCGCAAAAGAGATGCCGAGGCGTAAAGAACCTCGCGATAGATGGTGCCGGATATGCACCACAAAAACATATCCCTGCTTCTGCGGGGGGCCGTTGGCTATACAACAGGGCATCGCCCAAAGGCCAACGGGGTCATTCTATCGTGATTTCTTTAACTCCCCGCGCCATCTTTTGCACAAAAAAGGTGGTTATATGAAAAAAGCAATAATTCCCATAATGATTCTTGGTGTCTGCGTGGCTAATGCCAGCGCATCGTCCGTGCCTTACCGCAATACTTATTATACTACAAGCGATATGGTGCAAAGAGCCCTAAGAAGAACGCCACAAAAAGATGGAATCCCACGTCGCGCTTATAACTACATTCCCTCAAAAAGTCCCAACAGCGTAAAAAAAGATTACAAATGGTATATTGATTTTGGCCTTGGATTTGGATATGCCACCGCTGAATCTTCATTTGATGCTCAAGATTGGTGTAATCCTGCAGGATGTGTCAATGGCTATTGGGATACATTTCAATATCCCGGCAGTAATCAGAAAAGAAATATGGGTAAGGAAAACCCAGTTTTCGCTTCGCTTAAGTTCGCACGAAAATATGATAAATTTGCTTGGGGCGCATACGGGGATGCCGGAACACCCGCAAGTGCGCTGGGACTATTTGCAGAATTTGGTAATCAATGGCTTTTTGATTTGGGTATCGGTGCAGGACATAACTCTATTTTTGAGAAAACCACCGTAGATATACGCCTAGGTGTGGGATATGCATTTGAGATAACAGACCAGCTAGCCCTTGTTTCAACAGCCTTTTTTAATTATCAGATGGCCAGCAATGGCGAAGCAGAAGGCAAAGGCTATGACGACGAGAAAGGCACTGTTTGCTACAACTGCTGGACCCGCGGAACAGAGGTGCTCTCTTATTACAGCGGGGGCGTGAAAGCAGTTCTCAGGTATAGATTTTAACTAGGAACTATATCTGTCCATGCCTTTATATAAGAAGACTATTAAACTTTAACCAAAAGGAGAAAAAATGAATGAATATCTAATACAAAGCGCATTGTCAAATATGCAACAGCAGGTAGAAATGTACAAAGCAATGGGCATAATAAGCTTTGTTGCGACTGTGTTATCCTGTATATTCCTGTTTGTGATTATGGTATCAATATTAAAACGCAGATTTTACAAAGAAGAAGGCCTTGAACGCTATGGATATGGCAATTATGTGGCTGATGATGAAGATTAAAGACTAAAAGTGGGGTCAAGCCCCACTTTTTTAAGTTTTATTTGATATGTGATTACAAAAAATATATCAAATACACTTGAAAAGTAAATTTACAGCACTAGTTTTGAATCAAACAGGGCTATAAAAAGCCCGTTTTTTATGCTATAATTACTTGAAAGTAGGTTTTTAAGTGCTATTAATCATATAGATAACAGGGTTTTGACAATGAAAATTACATTAAAAAATGTCGGTGTTATTAAAGACGCGACCGTTGATTTAACGGGGCTTTCTGTCATTGTTGGAAAGAATGGCGCGGGAAAAAGCACCGTCGGGAAAACTATTTATGCAATAGTCAAGGCTGTTAAAGAAAAAGACGCCATCGTCAAACAAAAGAAAAAAGAATACACTGATTGGGTCTGCAAAAACACTTATTTTACAATTCAAAATCTTATAGGTCGGAATACTAATGCTCGGCAATTAAACGCGGATGCTACATTGCTAGAAAACAATTTCCAGTTAGGTGCATTTGAGACCGATTTAATACATTTAATTGATGAAAATGATATAGATAGTTGCAAAAGACTAATTCAGTCAAGAATTAACTTAATAGATAGCTTTTCTAATGCTGTGGATGTTAGTGCCAAAAACAAAATAAAAGAAGGTCTGACTTCTTTAAAAAATTCTTTTGTGCCGTCAAATATGCAAAATGATATTCATTTAGCATTGGTTTATATGTGTCATAACATATTTGGCGACCAAATTATTAACGTACAATCTCATATAAAGTCAAAAGTGGCATTTGGTAATTTACTTGAATACACTGTTTCTAACAATGCAGATGTTTTGCCTTTGGCAGAAAGATTAAAAATTGATTACGTTGATGATAGCATTACAGAAAAAATTTTCCAAGACGCCACACTTATTGAAACGCCATTATTGTTGCAAATGGAAAAAATCCAAAATTTCAATAGTTTGCCAGACTATTGGACGGATTTAATGAAAAAGGTCGCATCAGATTCAATAAATAGCACTCTGCAAAATACATTTATCCAAGAAGCTATATCCGATATTACAGACGCATTAGGGGGTAAATTAGAATATAATGCTAAAGAGAGACGGTTTGATTTTATAAAGAAAGAATTTTCTGAAGGAACAAATCTGTCCATTAATAATGCTGCATCTGGCGAAAAAGTCCTTGGCATCTTCCAAAAACTTGCAAAAAACGGAATGTTTAGCCCAAGTAAAATTACAATTTTGGATGAGCCAGAGAATCATCTACACCCACAATGGCTTATGACTTTAGCGGAAGTATTGGTAAAGCTTGTAAAATCCGGTTGCCCGATAATGATAGCTTCTCATAGTCCAGACTTTTTACAAGCTCTGCGTTTTTATTCAAAAAAACATAAACTGGGACAAGTAAGGTATTATTTAGCTGATGGAGAAACCGGTATTATTTCTGATAAAACAGGCAAGGAATACGAAATTTTCGATAACTTGGCAAAACCGATAAACGAAATATTTGAATCTGTTGTAAACGATACATTAAAAGATTAAACATATTAGAGTTCCATATTATGGCAGACTATTCCAGATTTAAGAAATCTTTTTGTGAATGTTGCGATACTAATAAGAAAGGCTTATGCCGTTTAGGGTGGCCTTGCCCAACAGATAAGAATAAAAATTTTATTGATTGGGAAGAAGTAGTGGGTACAAAGCCCGCACCGCAACATGATTGGCCACACTGCGATTCTGTATATATTAATAGTGATAATATCGCTTATCTTATAGAATTCAAAAATGTAAAATGGTTTTATGATGACAAAACAAATAAAATTAAGCCATTACCAAATATACAAAAAGAACTTGTAGATAAATTTGATTGCTCTATAAAGCTTTTACAAGAGGACGGTAATAATATAGAAAGATTTCAGTTGAAATGCGCATGTGATTTTAATGGTATAATGAAATTAAACAAATCTATAGATGAATTAAAACGACAGCTACGTAATAATTTCTTTATATATTTAGAACAAAATAATATTTATTATGAAGAATGCCGAAGTTTATATTACAGCATTAAATTTGTAGAGTGTCCCTAAATTTATAGTTGACATAACCTTTGGCTTAACATATCTGTCCTTGTGAGAAATCAACAATTAGTTCTCGCATTATTGCTTTCATGCACTATACTAAATATAGTAAAACCAAAAGATTGAGTAATGAAAGCAGTAATACTTGCTCGCGTTTCGTCGCGGGAACAAGAAAATGGGATGTCCATTGATGCCCAGCTGGAAAATTTGAACAAATATATCCAGCGCAATGGACTATCGCTGCTTAAAACCTTTCAAATTACCGAAAGCTCAACAAAAGGCGACCGCAAAAAGTTCGTTGAAATGCTGAGTTTCGTCAAGGCCCAGCGCGAGAAAATCGCCATTGTTGCCGACTGTATTGACCGTATTCAGCGTAGTTTCAAGGAATCCGTTGAACTGGATGAATTACGCAAGGCGGATAAAGTGGAACTGCATTTTATACGTGAAAACCTGCGTCTGCATCGTGATTCTAAGTCCAACGAGATTGCCATGTGGGATTTGGGTGTATTTGCCGCCAAAACCTATGTTGGCAATCTGCGTGATAATGTAAAGCGAAGCATTGACTATAACACTAAACACGGTATCTGGCAAAGTCAGTCTCCACTGGGTTATTTGAACCGGCGCGATGACAATAACAAGCCGATTATTATCGTTGACCCGGAACGCGCTCCGGGGATTAAGCGCCTGTTCGAAGAATACGCGTCCGGGCTGCGTACGATTGGCGAACTGGTTAAAAATGCCGCCGAATGGGGACTGACGAATAAAGCCACCGGAAAGCCCATTACCAAGGCCGCGGTATTTAATATCTTAAACAATCCCTTTTATTATGGGATGATGAGCGTCAAGGGTGCGCTTTATCCCCACATTTATCAGCCTTTGATTGATAAAACGCTGTTTGACAAGTGTCAGGCGATTATGAACAACAAAAATCGTACTCGGTTTAAGTATGCGGAAAAGCCTTATGTGTTTCGCGGACTGATAAAATGTGCCAATTGTGGTTGTGCGATTACCAGCGACACAAAGACAAAGCCCAGCGGAAAAACCTATACATACCTATCTTGTTCACATTTTAAGGGGAATTGCACACAACCGGCGGTAAATGAAAATGTATTATTACAACAGATTCAGGACGAGGTATTAAAAAAGCTATCCTTTCCGCGCGATATTATGCAGGAGGTGGCAAAGTGCCTGACAAATATATCACAAGCGGAAAATGCCTATGCGCTGGCAGAGATAGACAATCTGCGTAAAAAGCAAGATGCACTAAAGACCAAAAGAAGCCGTCTGTTGGACTTCTTACTGGCGGGCAATATTACACAGGAAGAATATGCCGATAAAAAAAATGATATAGAGAAAGAACTGTATGATGTGGGTGTGCGTTTGGCAGCACATTCCAAGGCAGATGGTGCATTTATAACGACAGTGGAATCCCTGTTGACCGTGGCATCGCACGCGGCGGAATTATTCCAGAGTTCGAAAGTAGAACAAAAACGTCAGATTATTAACTTGCTACTTTCGAACTGCGAATTGAAAGATAAAAAGTTAGTATATTCAATAAGAAAACCGTTCAATATCCTGATGGATTTGAACGGTCGTAAAGCTTGGTTGGGGCAGCTGGATTCGAACCAACACTGACGGAGTCAGAGTCCGGAGTTCTACCGTTAAACTATGCCCCAAGCGTCGCTGATTATATATCACTATTATTCTATTTGCAAGAAATTATTTTCTATGAAATCATATTCATTATGAAGTACTATTCTTTTTATAATTCCCCAATTGGTCAAATTATGATGGCCAGCGACGGGAATTTTTTAACCGGCCTGTGGATTGAAAATCAAAAGTATTATGCCGCCGGAATCGCACCAAATGCCCAAAAATTACACAAATTGGATATATTTCAATATGCGGAACACTGGATGCGCGATTATTTCAATGGCATGGCACCAGATGCCGCCAATGTTCCAATTGAACCCAATGGTACGAACTTTCAAAAAAATGTGTGGAAAATACTGTGTGATATACCATACGGAAACACCGCAACATATGGCGAAATCGCCAAAAAAATCGGTATACTAACGGGGAACACCACATGCCCGCGCGCGGTGGGCGCCGCAATTGGTCACAACCCTATTTCCATAATTATCCCATGCCATCGCGTAATAGGCGCAAACAAAAAACTGACCGGGTATGCAGGTGGCCTGGAAATAAAATCACATTTATTACAATTAGAGAAAGTTCTGGTTTAATCCGTTACTAAACACTGGACAAAATATTTTTCTGACAATTTTTATTGACAAATATTATTTTTTGGCTATCATGCTGTATATAATTCATAAAAAGGGGCAGATATGTTCAAAGAATTGAAGTTAAAAATTGCGGCACGTCGCGTTCAGCAAAAGACTGTACGTAAAAACAGCAGCCGTCGGCGCACCCAATCCCGCAAAGCATCGGGAACATGGTCTACGGTTTGGAAAATTATTAAATGGCCGTTTACAGCTGTTTTGAATGTTGCACGCCGCGTATGGGCATGGATTCGCAGCATTGACTTAATTGGCCTGGTAAACCTGACACTGTTGGTTGCGATTATTGTATTATTCACAATGTTAATAATTGACATTGTCGGATGCGGCAAAAAATCTGTTGTTGTTATTGCAGATGCACCGGCGGTGGCCGTTGTTCCGGAAAAGCCCCAGATTACCGTAACGCGTGATGCGGCACCGGCATCTGTAAAGACACAGCCCACACTGCCGTTAAAGCGCAATATCACAACCCGTAAATTTGAAAGTCACACTATTACTGTGGCCAAGACCGAGTGCACATCCAAAAACGCACCGAAGGTTTTAAATGGCGATGTAATTATTGACCGACGCGGCGCCACCCCTATTCTGACAGATGGCGTACGCATCAATGGCAGTCTGTATCTGCAAAACATGCGCAAATATATTCTGCCGTGCGGCACTGTTGTTCGCGGCAACTTGTTCCTGCGCGACGTTGAAATGCTTGAATTCTGCGGCGATTTTACCGTAACAGGGAACATTTACGTCAGCCCGCGTTCATCTTTTGGGCCAATACCAAGCACAGCACGTCTGGGCGGACAGGTTATCCTGTAATATATATCATCCCCACAACCGGATCTGGTTTTCAGGTCCGGTTTTTGCTTGCACGGCAAATAATATTTTGTCTATAATACCCATATCCAAACGAAGGGAAAAAAGAAATGAAAACATTTGAGAAAATTTTAAATGTACTGGCCAAGAACATCGGCTATACCGTTGTACTGGTTGCGGCAATTATATTGTTTGCAATATTTTCCGGCGGCCTGTTGCGCGGTTTGATAACGGCTGGTTCCGCACTGATTGGTTATGCATGCATAGAGACGTTGTATAAACAATTTAAATCTGAAAGTACGCCAAAGGCGCCAAAAAGAATAACCAAGAAAAAATAAACAAATACAATCCCGCGATTGCGGGATTTTTTTATCAGTTTAATTCCTTATTGTGCCGGCGCGTCCACAGACGGTGCAACGGCGGCGTTATCCGCACTTTCCTGAATTAAAATTTCCTGGCGCAAGTCACTTTTACGAGACGCCATGTCCGATTTGGATGCAACCAACGCCAATGCGGCACACAACACAAAAAATATTGTCGCCAACCATGCCGTTATCTTGGTTAAAAAATTTCCAGCCGCCGCACCCGTCAACGCACCGCCAAACATTGACGCCGCAGAAGAGCCGGACATGCCACTGCCCTCAGACTTTTGCAACAGGATGATTCCGGTCATAAAAATAGCAACGATAATTAAGCAAACCAGTAAAATTGTAAACATAACTTTTCCTTTGATTATGGGACGATTTTATCGTGCCCCCCTTTAAATTGCAAGAATTTTCAACAATGCCGCCGCCGCCGCTGTACTGGCCTCTTTTTTTGAGGCACCGGTTGCGGTGGCGCTATGCCCCATTGCAGTTACACGAACTGAAAACACGGGATTATGAGATGCCCCCACAGGTTCCGTATACTCGTACCGAGGCAGGCCGCCGCTGGTATTTTGCTGTACCAGTTCCTGGAGTGCGCTTTTCGCATCCTTGGGCGCGGTAACGTCACGGGCGGCTATATCGCGCCACAAATCCAAAATCACATCACGGGCGGCATCAAATCCGGCCTCTATGAATATAGCCCCAAGAACAGCCTCCATCGCGTTGGCCCAGACATGCCGAACACGGCCGGCCGTCATATGACCATGGCGAACACGCCTGTCTATACCTATCTCCGTTGCGACATCGGCCAACGTTTCCGTCGATACCAGCATCGCATGACGACGCGCCAATTCGCCTTCTGCCTCAGACGGGAACATTTCATACAACATTGCCGCCACGGTCAGCCCCAAAACACGATCGCCCACGAATTCAAGACGCTCGTTATTACAGGTGACATCAACCCCACGCTGGGTCAGGGCCTGTTCCAACAGTTTTGGATTTTTAAATTTATAATTCAGCTTTTTCACAATTAGTTAATCCCCATTCCAAACCGGCCCCAGCGCATCTTGCTGCCCCAGTTCCACAGGAACAGCATCGGCGAGTAATAGTTGTGTGAATACCACACAAACCACACCTTGCCCAGGACATAATCACGGGATACAAATCCGATGTCGGCGCGGCTGTCACCGCTGTTGTCACGGTTGTCGCCCATAAAGAACAAATGCCCGTCCGGTACAGTATACAGCGGCGTATTGTCAAACATTGCATCATCAGAGTATTCTATTATGCTGTGCGAGACACCATTTGGCAGGGTTTCCGTGTACTCTGTAACCCTGGCCACGCCACAGGCGCCGGGATATGTTCTGCAGACTCTGTCAGATTTATATTCAATGGTATAATTAAACGGCGCCGGCGCATTGTCAATCCATATACGATTGCCTTTTATCGCCATGTCCCCCTCATAATAGCCAACACTGCGCAGCGATTTCGGCAAAACAGCCACAACATACGGACGCGGATTTTCACGCGGGACAATTTCACCATTTATATACAGACGCCCCTCTTTCATCTGAACCGTGTCACCTGGCAGGCCAATCAGACGCTTTACATAATCCTGGGATTCGTTTATCGGATTGCGAAACACAATGACGTCACCCATTTTAGGTTCCGTGGCAAAAATGCGCCCATTCCACATTTTCCAAGAACCAAACGGGAATGAATAACGCGAATATCCATACGACCACTTTTCAACAAATATATGGTCGCCAATATGCAGCGTGGGAATCATCGAACCAGACGGAATGTTAAACGGTTCCAGCAATAAACTTCTGAATACAATTGCAATCAGCGCACCATAGAACAGCGTATTAAACCATTCGCGCGCAACATTCTTATTTTTTGGCATAACTTTTCCGTCCTTTTGTTTGCGGGTATTTTAGAACTTGAATTAAAAATGCGCAAGCTATAATATGCAAATATGATTTCTTTAAATTCCATTATATTCAATGGCATGGACATTACACCAATTGATGTCCAGGTTCAATTATCATCAGGATTGTCAAAACCTGAGTTTAAAATTATCGGACTGGCCGACCGTGCCGTCAAGGAATCAGCCGAACGCGTACGAAACGCGCTGGCGGCGCTGAACCTGGGGCTGCCGCCGAAAAAGCTGACGGTGAACCTGTCACCGGCGGACGTGGAAAAAACAGGTGCTCATTTTGACCTGCCGATACTGTGCGCGATAATGTGTGCAATTGGTGTCCTGTCCGAAGAAAAGCTGGCGCGATATATTATCATGGGCGAAGTAGGATTAAATGGTGCGATTGGAAAAACAGACGGATGTCTGCCGGCCGGCGTATGGGCCGCAAAACACGACATGGGGCTGATTTGTCCCGCATCATGTGGGCCAGAGGCGGCACTTAGCGCGAATGCAAACATACTGGCACCGGAACATGTGCTGGATTTGGTAAACCATTTCAAAGGGATGGCTGTATTACAGCCGCCGGTAACGACACTGGAAACCGCCCCACAGACCAATGCTAAAATTGATCTGTGCGATGTTCACGGCCAGGCGGCGGCAAAACGCGCCCTGGAAATAGCGGCCGCGGGCGGGCATGCAATGCTGATGATTGGACCGCCGGGGTCTGGGAAAACCATGCTGGCGGCACGTCTGGCAACAATCATGCCGGAAATGACCGCGGCAGAGATTTTAGAAACATCAACAATTTATTCCATCGCCGGACAATTAAACGGGCGCGGATTGGTACAAAACCGGCCGTTCCGTAGTGTACATCACACCGCCAGTGCGGTCGCACTGGCCGGGGGTGGTGGCGACGCGCGACCAGGGGAAATATCACTGGCGCATAACGGGGTTCTGTTCTTGGACGAATTGCCGGAATTTAACCGGACCACTCTTGAAATTCTGCGCCAGCCAATGGAATCCGGGCAAATCATGATTTCACGCGCACGACGCAACGCGACATATCCGGCACGATTCCAATTAATCGCGGCAATGAATCCGTGTCCGTGCGGTCATTTGGGCAACGCAGCAATGGCATGCAGTCGTGCGCCGCGCTGTGCAGAGGCATATCAAAACAAAATATCCGGGCCATTGTTGGATAGAATTGATTTGCATGTGGACGTTGATGCCGTAAATCCATGGGAAATGCATAATTCAGCCAACGAATCCACCGGCGAAACCAGCGAAACAGTTCGTGCGCGCGTTGTCGCCGCACGTACGCGCCAGATTGCACGCCAGGGAAAAATCAACGCATATCTGGATGGCCCTGAATTGGATGCGGCGGTACACATGTCGCCCGATGCGACGGAATTTTTAAATACCGCGGCGGAAAAAATGGGCATGTCGGCCCGCGGATACAACCGCATAAAGCGAATTGCACGAACAATTGCGGACCTGCGCGGGGCATCAGATGTTGACATTTCCGACCTGGCCGAGGCACTGTCGTACAGACAAATTGGGCGCGGAAAATTTGCCGCCTAAAAAAACATATAAAAACACCAGAAATCCGGCCTGAACAAGGCCTTTTTTTATGTACAAAAAAAACGGAGGTTTGGATTATACACCTATTCGGGTACAAAATATCACTATTTCCGCCACAGTGTCAATTAGATTTTATGCCGATTTTAAACCTCCGTTTGGATACAGCATAAGGAGAAAAAATATGAATAGATTCTTTATACGACTAATCGGAGGAGCAATTGCATGCACCTGTGGTCTAATAAATGCGGCCAAGGCCATAAATTGTAATATTGGCGAAACATTCAGCGGAACCACATCCTATTATGCGAAACAAACATGTCCGGCCACAACCGGATACAGGGCATACAGCATGGATAAAAACTTTCCGGGCGTGAGCGACACCGGCAACGAGTATGCCGCGTATACAAATCAAACCCTGTCATCTACGTCCGTGCCCAGAATTATCGGCCTGTCCAATGTATGCGAAACCAAAACAAATGCCTTACTCGCCGGGGGTACATTCTTTGTGCCATGCAGCGAAAACCGCACACCATTTGTAACCATAACCGACACAGACAGCCAAGGCAACGAACGCAAATTAGTACGTCAAACATGTTCTAATCTTGACGCCTCTAGCGGATTATATTTGGGCGCGTGTATTCTGGACGGCAGCGGCCAGGTAATAACACTATTTGACGACTTTTTTAAGACCTATGGCGGGTGCCTGTGCCCGGAAGGCCAGACATGCTCTAATGAATCCGGGGATTCTGGCGATTCCGGGAATACGGGATCGGCCGGATCTGCGGATGGCTGCAAATTCTATTACTATAACACGGGTATTGGCGAAACCAGCGCTTATGTATTTGTCGGATGCAGACCGGGATATTATCTAAATCGCGAAATAGAAAGTGGCGAAACATTTGTCTCAAAAAACGCAATAGACAAATTATGCTCGCCATGTTCGGGCATGAAATATAATGTCAGCAACGGAACCGTTTCTACATACAAGCCAACCGACGGCGAAACGGGGGCAAACGGGATTTGGTGGAAATCTGACGGCATGGGTATTAACTCTTGCTATGCCAATGGCAATGTCAACGATGGGGCCGGAACATTCTCGTTCGAAACAAACTGTACATATGGCGGATAATCCGGATTAGACAGATGAATCGCACACATCAAATTATAAACGTAATTGAATTAGACTGTCGAGACATACGATTCCAAAGTGGCATTGCACGCTATTTTGACACGCTGGCCGCGAACATGCCCGAATACGTTCAGACATTCAAGGTTATCTTTTATCATTCGCCAACAATCCCAAACGTATCAATCAATGTGACTGACACAGAGTTACAGGTATTCCATCCCGCCGGATTTCCAATGCATACACTGTTTGACGCCGCATTGGCGTTTATAGGGCACAGGCTGGACGCGATGGAAAACCTGATTGTAAAATCAAACTGTTTGGGAATGGAGGCGTTTGCATATCTGTTACGCAATCGATTTTACTGTAAAACAATTGGTGTTTTGCATTGTCTGCCACACCTGTCGTTCAGCAATGAAAAAGGAACGTTTCCTGCCTTAAATCCGCTGGCCAAGATGGATTCTATTATTCTGGTATGCCAGACCGCCACACAATGGCTGGATAGAGTTCACAACAAGCGCCCGCACAACATTATATACAACGGCATACGCAGGCCCAAAATTAAATCGCGAAAGAAGCCCGACGATGTATTTAAATTCATATGGACAAACGGATGGGCGGCACATAAAGGCCTGGGGCGGATAATTCCGGCCATACGCCAGGTTGCGAAAGACCATAAAATTCAAATACTTGTTTTGGGTGGCGGCCAGCCTGACGAAAAAACCGCGAGAGAAATATCCGACCTGCCAATAGTAAACGTCGGCCTGCTGAACGATTCAGACAAAATCGCACAATATTACGAACAGGCGGATTGTGCATTGTTTGCATCATATTCAGAAGCCTGCTCTTTTGCAGGGATAGAAGCGATGTCTTATAACTTGCCCATAATTTCATCCGATGCGGCCGGTCTGGTCGAAATGTTTGGCAGTGCGGCGCTGTATGCAAAAACGGACAAAGAACGCAATCTTAATGTATCCCAATATGCCGACAATATGAATACAGTAATCGAAAATGCCCGGGTGCGCTCTAAGCTGGCCGTGGTGGCATATGCCAGATATTTAGAACGATACACCGCACAAAAGATGGCAAAAAACACACTGAATCTGTATAAAAAACTATTAGATTAAAAATCCGCCATTGGGCGGATTTTTAATCTAGAACTCGAACCGCAGGCCCAGCATTATGTTTGCATATATCATGCTTTCCGCACTGAACCAGTCGCGGGTGCGGGAATCATCCTTGTTCGTAAGCGCCCACTTTATCTTTGGAATATATGCAACGCGGGCCCCGAAATCCAAGAACATTGTTTCATTTATACCATAAGAAATACCAACCGATGCCAAACCGGCAATATTTGAAGAGTTAATCTTGGAACGATAAAACTGAACCACGCCGTAGTCATCCGCCTCTCCAAAATTCTGCAGGTCAACCGACGTCGACAAATCCCCATACAAATCGGACAGATTCAGCGTTGTTTTACTGTCGGCGTATCCGATACCGAAGCCAACATACGGAATAACCTTTCTCACAGGCTTTTGCAGGCCGTCAAAAAAGTCATAAAAAGCCATTGCACTGATAATATCGGTGGAAACTTTTGACTGTGCGCTACCACTTTGGGCGATAATTACAACATCCGATACATCGCCGCCTGTTAATGGTAAATCGCCGTCAAACAGTGGCGACTGATTATATTCCATTTCTGTAATGTGGTCCCAGCCAACCTCTACACGCCATTGTGGGCGATTAGGTATGGTCCACCCCAGCGATGCACCGGCGGCAAATGCAAATTCTGAAAAATCACTGGCCGGTTTTACATCTGCCAAATCGCCCATACCCGCATACAGGAAACCGTCACAGCCGCCCCCTTTTACACAGGCATCATAATACGCGGCCGATATTACCATCCCGTCGCCCGGGTTTACGTAATATTCGGTCGTCAACGAACCAACATCGTTCTTGATAGAGCCAAATCCAAACGATGCCCCACCACGCACAGACATTACAAACCGCGACCCGTCATCCGAATAATAGCCGTCACCCAGATATGTACCGGCATATTCCCAATTAGCCGCCGCAGGCGCCGCCGACAGGCATGATAAAAACGACAAGATACAAAATATTCTTTTTCTCATGTTCAACATTATATCATAAATAGTATCTGGACACCAAACTGTTTTTATCATATAATTTGCATGAATCAACAGGGATGTTGGCTCAGGGACGTCAGAAATCCTTTACTTAACCCGTGCACGTGCGCGGCATCCGACAAAAATGTCGGCGCAACAATAATGCGCCGTATGTTTTTCCCGACTGATACCCGGTCGGGGGTCCGGCGATTATATAACAGCGCATATGCGTAAAAATCGCCGGGGTCATTGTTAAGTATGATTTTCTGAAATCCCCGACCGCCAAACCTTTGGCGGTTTTTTGATAAACAAAATTTTCAAAAAGGGGCAAATCTATGAAAATCAAACATTTTATTATCGCGGCATCAACCATAATGCCGATGGGCGCCATGGCCGGACCATGCGATGAAATATTCGGCAGCCACAACTGTCTTGCATGGGCCGAAGAATCTATCATTAATCTGCAAGAATGCTCCTGTGGGCATTGCCCCAGCGGAACAGTTCCGCGCGGCTCTGGTTTTGAAACACATAAAACTGGCACGTACAACAATGTCAGATATACACTGCATTCAGGATGCGCGGTCGAATGCAGCTGTGCCAACAACCCAAACCCCGAAAGACGCGGCGGCACATGCGAGGCTCAAGAAACAAACATGACCGCACCAGACTATTCAACATGCACCGCAACCCCAACAGGCGCCAAGCTGTGCAATACAACAACAAACAAATGCAACGACACGTCCGTTACAATCGCAGGCCAGATATACTGTAAGCTGAACGGACAGACATGCTCGCTGCCATTTGCCGCCAGTGCAATGTTGGCATCACCATACTGCAGCAATGGGGCCGCCGCACCCCAAGGCGGGGTAAGCTGCCTGGTGGTTGAGTGCAAGCAAAACGCCATCCCAGGCGCATCACGCAGTAATTGCATGTGCAACACAGGATACTATATGAACACATCAAGCTTTACCTGTGAAAAATGTCCAAACCCAATGCCCCCGGCAACAACAAGCACACCGGGCGCGACCGATATAACACAATGCTATATACCCGCAGGAGCCACGCTGACCGAGACCGCCGGAACATATAAATATATTGAAAACTGTTCATACACCGAATAAAAAAACGGGGCGTCTGCCCCGTTTTTTATTCCTGTATAAATCCACCAGACTGCATTTTCCACAAACGCGCATATGCACCGTCACGCCGGACCAGTGCCCGATGAGAACCCTGCTCTATTATCTTGCCGTGGCGCATTACAACAATACGGTCCATGTTGCGCAACGTCGACAAGCGGTGCGCAATCGCGATTGTCGTACGGTTCTGGGCCAGTTCTTCGAACGATTTTTGAATTGCAACCTCGGTCTCGGAATCCAGGGCGGATGTTGCCTCATCCAATATTAAAATAGGCGCATCTTTTAAGAACGCACGTGCGATTGCGATACGCTGGCGCTGGCCGCCAGAGAGTTTCATTCCACGGTCGCCAACCAGCGTGTCATAGCCATTTTCCGCCCCTGTAATGAACTTGTCTGCGGCCGCACGGCGCGCCGCGGCGCGAATTTGCGGCAATGTCGCGCTTTCGCGGCCATATCCAATATTTTCACCAATCGTGCGATTAAACATTGTCGGTTCCTGGGGGATAAAGGCAATATTTTTACGTAACGAATCCTGGGATACGGTTCGAATATCCTGGCCGTCTACCAATATATGGCCGCGTGTCGGGTCGTAAAAACGCATCAGCAGATTTACCAGGGTTGTCTTGCCCGCGCCAGATGCCCCGACCAGGCCAACACTTTCGCCCGGCTTTATCGTCAGGTTAAAATCACGCAGAATCCAGCGCCGCCCCGGACCATAGCGAAACCAGACGTTTTTAAATTCTATCTTGCCACGCGTCACGACCAACGGTGCGGCATTTTCAACATCTGTAACCTCGACCGGCACGACCAGTTCATCATATGCCTTGGACGCGGCACCGATTTTATCGATAATAGTTGGCAAAACGTCTATCAGCTGGCTTATTGTGCCCATAACGCTGAAATATACGCCTGTGGTAATGACAACATCCGCAAGAGACATATGGCCGTGCATATACAGCCACGCACACAGCCCCAATGTCACCCCGAACAGAACATCCCACATCACACCCGGAATCGCCCAGAATACACGCTGCAGATATGAATTATGCAAGCGCGCCTGAACATACTTTTCACGCGACGGCGCCAGATGCCTTTCTTCGGCCGCACCACGCGCAAACAACTTGACGACGGAAAAGTTTGATATACTGTCGACCAGTTTGCCAGACAATGAACTGCCCGCGGTTGAGTGCCCCTTGGACGCGGCCTTCATCGGTTTGTACATTTTCCATGCATACAGAATTCGCAACACTATCACACCAATAAACATATATGCAACATAACGGTTTACCTGTAACAGCAGTGCGCCATTCAAAATAATTGTTAATGCACGTAAAAAGCTGGCAACTATGTCCAATAGGCCCGAAAAACCATCCGAGACATAATTCATCTGGTTCTTTATCTGGCCGCCCATACGCCCGTTCCAAAACGACATGGATTGGCCGTGGATATATGATGTCAATGTTTCAGACATCCGTCTATCCGCTTTTGGAGTCAAGTTATGCATCGCCCACTGTCGAAGAATGGCCCCCAGCGTAATAGTAACATTTATCGCCGTAACCAGAATAATTGTCGGCATCGCATACGTCAAGAAATTCATACCGGCGGGGACAGCCGCCTCAAACATACCCACAACCCAGCCCTGCATCTGTGGCTGCAAAACGCGGTCGGCCGTTGTAATGATAGCAGCAACCACCCATGCCCCCAGCAACCACCAATGGCCACTTAATCCATACTTTAAATAAAAACGCCATAAAGATTTTGGTAATACCGCCCGTGCCATCATGCTTCCTTTTTTTGCCCAGCTATCTTTAATATAAAACAAATTATCATTCAACTATTTCATGAAAAATTTCCGCAGGTATCGTCCCGCCCGTGATTTTTGACGACATAGGTGTAAAGTTATCATTGCCAACCCATACACCTATTACCAAATCCGCCGTGGCGCCAACGAACCATGCATCACGGTTTTCGTTGCTGGTTCCGGTCTTGCCACCTAAAACGCCCGGCGCATTCGCACGGCGACCAGTGCCGGTTGATATCACATCATAAAGCATCTGTGTCATGAATTCGACAGTTTGCGCCCCGATAACCGCAATCGCGTCCGAAGGATTACGCTCATACAATATATTGCCCGCCGGGTCTGTTATTTTTGTAATCGAATAAGGACGGACGGACTGGCCGTCGTTCCAGATAACCGCATAAATGGTTGTCAAATCCAGTAACGACATTTCGGATGCACCCAACACTGTTGAGTATTCACGCCGCAGGCGTGTTCCAACCCCCAGACGCCCCGCCATGTCCAAAACAGAATCTATGCCGTATTCTTCTGTCAGTTTCAGCGGAACCGAGTTCACACTTTTTGAAAACGCAACCGACAGCGGAATGTCGCCATAATATCGCTCGTTATAATTTTTGGGGTTATAGTCGCCAATGGCAAATGGAGAATCATTAACATAACTGTCCGGCGTCATACCGCGTTCCAGCGCAACCATATAAACCACAGGCTTAAACGTGCTGCCGGGCTGGCGCAGCGCCAGTGTGCGGTTATACTGGCTGGCCTGGTAATCTGCACCACCAGACATCGCACGAATGGCCCCATCACGGGACATCGCAACAACAGCACCCTGATATTCGCCAACATGTGACGGCAAAATCGCGGCAATACGTTCCTGGAGCCCCATATCCAATGTTGTATACACATATAAATCTGAATTAAATCCCCCCAGGCGCGACCTTGTTTCATCCAAAACAAAATCCGTCCAATAACGATACAGGTTGGTGTCAGGCGCCGGCGCGGCCGGGGCCAATTCGGCGGCCGCCGCACGCGCCTGGTTCAGCGTAACATATCCCTGGCGGACCATTTCCTGTAGAATAACGCGCGCACGTGCAATATTTTTTTCAGGATTCTTTAACGGACTGTATGTTGTCGGCGCCTTTAACATTGCGGCAATTTGCGCCGCCTGGGCCAATGACATTTCACGGGCCGATGTTTGAAACATGACACGGGCCGCCGCATCAATGCCGCGCATGCCACCAACCAGCGAAACACGGTTCATATACAGGTCTAATATCTGATTCTTGTCAAACCTGTTTTCCAGCCAATAAGACAATATAAGCTCTTGAACCTTTCGCGAGAGCTTTTTTTCACGCGATAAAAATACGTTTTTTGCAGTCTGCTGGGTTATTGATGATCCACCCGCCGCAACACGCCCGCGAACCAGATTAGACACGGCCGCCCGAATTATTCCGCGCGCGTCAATGGGTCCATGCTGAAAAAAACGCTTGTCCTCTATTGCGACAATCGCCTGCCATACATGCGGCGGAACAGACTCGGTTGACACGGGCATCCCCATAATGCGGCCCGCACTGCGTATTTCGTTGCCATCGCGATCCAGAAATATTATTGCGGCCGGCCGTGTTTCATGCAAAATATCATCCAACGACGGCATCTGCAGAAATATAACCGAAACATATCCTGCAACCACAACACAGCCAATTACTACCAAATTAACAAGCCACATCAACATACGCACCCGAAACGACGGGCGCTTTTTTTCTTCCTGGGGATTGCAGTCTGGCCTGGCACGTGGCAAATCTTTCTCCTTTTGATAGAATTATATACAAAAAGATTTTACCGCGCCAGATTAATTACACATAAAAAGAAAGCCGCCAAAAATGGCGACTTGCAACCCGTCATGCGGCGGCGGCCCGACGTGTGCCCTCGCCAGGGGCCGGCATAAACTTCAGGAAATCTTCCAACGATGTTCCCGTAGACTCCAGTATCTTGGCCAGACTGTGCGTGGACGGCCAACGCGGCTTTCCATAGCATGTCCATCTTTTGCTTTTATTAAACGTGGTGGCGTCCAGGCCGCTTTTCTTTGCCAGACCTGAACAAGACAAATTTAAACTATGTGCGAAACGGTCTATTGCGCACCACAAGTCTAAATGGTTCATGTTCCCCTCTCCCTTTTTGTCTTCTCTTTACACTGGTTTTCTAGGACTTTAGTCCACTGATAGTTGAATTTTTTCATAAATTCTAGTGTTTTTCAACCAGAAAGTTTTCCTATTTGAGGGGATTTATACTAACATTTCTAATTAATGTGTTATATTATTACTTAATTTATGCCAAAATACAACAATAAAAACCGGAACATATAAAGCTTGCATTTTTTCTTAAGTTATAGAACTCTATTTTATGCGGAGGGATATTTATGAAAAAAATTATCACTATCTTATTTCTTAGCATGCCGCTGGGCGGGTTGATGGCCAACGAATATGGCGAATATGAGCAATACGACATAATAACAGATACAGATTGCCCTATATGTGAATGCAATGATACGGGCCGTCGCGACAATTATGCCGGTGTGCGTGTGTATAAAAATGAACATGCCGCATACTCTTATAATCTATCAAACGGGCACAAGGATAAATATAAAAAAGACAACTTTGGTTTCGGAACCACCGTGGGGAACAATCTGACAGACTGGTTGCGCGTGGAATATGAAACACTGTATATGGGCGCCCAGTATAGCAAGAATGACAAGGATTTTGAATATGACATATGGGCAAACATGCTAAATGCGTATTTGTTGCGTGAATTTGAGGGTGCCGTGGCCCCGTATGTCGGAATGGGGCTGGGGCTGACTGGAATATGGGGCGAAATTGACGGCGATTTGGACAATGCGTTCGACTTATCGTATCAGGCAATGGTTGGCGTACTGTTCCATTTAAACCGGCGTATTGATTTAGATATCGGATTTAAATATGTAAATTTTGGCAAGGTTGAACATACGCGCGGCGTATCAAAAGTAGACGCCACCCAGTTTTACATAGGCGGCGCATACAAGTTCGGTCTGTAAATTCCACATTTTACAGCCCCAGCCGACGGATGTACTGGCCCCCCCATAACAGGGGTAAGCATAGCTATACAAAAGCAATTTCCACATCAAATCCAATTTTACTATTTACAATTATGGCATAATACGTTACACATATATGCAAGAATAAAACCCATCACATTTATGTAACAGCGCAATAATATGACAACAACACTAGAGCATTTAAATAAGACAATTACAAAGGCGCACAATTATTTGTATGCAAATGAAGGCTTAAGTAATGCGGAGGCTTTGGAAGAGTTACTTAAACTGATGTATTGCAAAATTCTCATAGAGCAAGACAGCAAAGCAAATTCTATTAATTCTGATGAAGAAATATACAATATAGTAAATGAAGTATATTTTAAGCTGGCATCGAGGTTTTCTGATATTTTTGAGCAATCTTTCAAAATAGGGAAAGAAACAATCATTTACATAATGCAAATGTTTCTTGACATAAACTTTTCGAGATTAAAATCAGATACCAAAGGCCACATTTTACAAAAAGTTCTGGACCGATCCTACAGAGAGCGAAATGGTCAATTTTTTACCCCCGTACCTGTTGTTGATTTTATAGTAAAAATGATTGAGCCCAAAAGCCATGAAAAAGGCTGTGATCCGGCCTGTGGAACCGGCGGATTTATGTTTGGCGCACTTAATCACATTATGGCAAACGAAAATGTAAGCTCTCTGGATAACTTATATTTTTATGAAATAAGCGACAAGATAGCTCGTTTTATAAAAATGAGAACCCTGTTTGAGTTTGGAAATTGCAAAACCCATATAAAAAACATGGATTCCCTGTCTAATGATTTAGATTACAAATTTGATTATATTTTAAGCAATCCGCCATTTGGCTCACAAGGAAAAATCAAAAATTCTAAACTGTTATCAAATTATGAACTGGGGCGGGACAAGAAAACGGATCAACTCTTTGCAAACCAGACGCCTGATATATTATTTGTAGAAAAAATTATAAAATCCCTAAAATACGGGGGCAGAACTGCGATTATTTTACCAGACGGGGATTTTGAAAACCCATCTACTTCATATTTAAGAGAATACATACTATCCAATACAAAGATCGATGCAATTGTTTCATTGCCCAGCGGAACGTTTATCCCATATGGCACTGGGGTCAAGGCCAGTGTAATATTTTTAACCAGACTAAAAAAAGATGAACTACGCAGGCTGCAAAACGAAAACTATCAAATATTTTTCTCCAAAATAAATAAACTCGGGTACACTTTTTCTAAACACTCCAAAGAAGAATTCAATAATGATGGAACCATAGCCCAAGATTACGAAGATGTTGTGAGCGCATACAAGAACAGAACATATAATGAAATTTCTTTTGTGGTGCCAATAAATAAAATATTGGAGAAAAATACTTTTTCCTATTCGTTTTATTGCCCTAGCTACAATCATTCTATACATAAAATCACAAAAGCAAAATATGTACGTCTGAAAGACGTTGTTATATTAAAAGATAAGAGAGAACGAATAATAGCAGACAAAGAATATTCTTATATTGAAATTGCAGACGTAAATGCATCTTCAAATGAAATCTTTAATTCAGAAATAATGTACGGAGAGGCCCTGCCATCCAGAGCAAGCTATATCGTAAAAACCGGGGATATTATAATCGCTATTGCAGGAAACGCCATCGGCTCAAAAAAACACTCAAAGGCTATGGTCTCCGAAGAATATAATGACTGTATTTGCACAAACGGATTCGCCGTAATGAAACCGAATGGCATTTCTCCTTATTATCTTTTATATTTTTTTAATAACGATGATTTTTTAAATCAGGTACAAAAATATAAATACGGATCTGCTATCCCAACTATTTCAAAAGAAGATTTACTGAATATAGTTATTCCATTATATGACGAAACAAAAATGCAAGAAATAGAAAACGCCATGCAAAAAGCATGCGAGTATAGAAGAATGGCAAAGATGCTAACATCTTTTGACTATTATTCTTCATCCCCGTCGTGACCCCTATCGTCCAGCTGTGTTTCATCAAATGGGACCACCCTTGGTTGTGAATTATCCAAAAGCTCTCCAATAGATTCATACCAAGGCTTTCGTATGCACAGCATATCCTTTTTGCCTGGTATAATAATGTCTATCAAATAGTTTTGGTATAAATGATTTGGCGATGTTGGAGAATGAGGCAACTGATTAGAATCAGCAAATACAATTTTATGTCTGCCAAGTCTTTGGAACAAATCAACCGCCAGTATTGAAAAATCCGATTTTAATGGCGCCGCCTGTTTTATTTTTGTCACAGAATCTGTTCGGATTGAAGGTTTATGGGTCTCCAGCTTTAAATAGGCCGCATCCCGTCGTCTGAAAGCAGACTCGGAAAAAAGTTCATCGCAAATCCCATTAAAATACTCTTTTACATCTTCTTCTGATGCAAAAAAACCGTTCAGATTAACACTTGAGGAACCGGGGAATTCCATATTCCATTGAAATTCCGGAAATTGTTTACCCGGATTTTTGGTCTCCCAGGCTTGCTTCGCCTTGTTATATCTGGCCAATCCTTTGTTATAGACTTTCATGGGGTCATTTTTTAAACTACAACATATAAAACTTATAATATTTTTACGATTAATTTCAGTTTTTTTATTTGCACCCCTGAATTCCGAATTTGTTTTAACACCTTTGGACTCCACCACAAAACAGTCTTTACTGCCAGGCTTACGTATAAGAAAATCACCTTTGTAATTATCTATTTTATTATCAAAACCACCAGCCGGCTTTTCCTTTATACGGTAGACTTCATAGCCTTCTGCTTTCAGGGTTTCCTTTAATATTTGTTCTGAAATGGCCCCCTGTAAATATCCGGTTGCCCCAGGATTATGTACAAGGACATCAACAAGATAATCTTCATCTACGCCAAATATGTCTTTTATATTTTTCATGTTTTACTCATATTAACTTATTGATATCAGTCTATAAGTATAAACAAAATAAATCAACAATAAAAAAACCGCCCCGGCGGGGGCGGTTTTTAATTCTTGGCTCGGGCAGCTGGACTCGAACCAGCGACATACGGATTAACAGTCCGTTGTTCTACCGACTGAACTATGCCCGAATTGCCCGCATATCTTATAACCTTTTTTCCTGTATTTCAAGTCTTTTTTTCAACTATTGCAATTTATTATATTTAATGCTATATTTTTTACCGTCCAATATGATGAAAAAGGATTTAAATATGTTACTGAAAGGGAAAAAGATTCTGATTACAGGCGTTGCTAACGACTGGTCTATGGCATGGGCAATTGCAAAACGGGCTCATGAAGAAGGGGCCGAAATCGCAATGCCGTATGCAATGCCTAATCTGGAAAAGCGCGTCAGACCGCTGGCAGAATCCATTAATGCTAAGTTCGTACAGGAATGCAATGTACAAAACGACGAACAAATGGATGCACTGTTCGCAGCAATCGAAAAAGAATGGGGACATCTGGACGGTGTTCTGCATGCAATCGCATTTTCTGACAAAAACGAACTGAGTGGACGATATGCCGATACAACACGTGCAAACTTCAAAAACACAATGGATATTTCGGTATATTCACTGGTTGATTTGACACGCCGCGCGGCACCGTTGATGCATGACGGCGGCAGTGTTGTTGCCCTGACCTATTTCGGCGGCGAAAAGTCCGTGCCGAATTATAACGTAATGGGTGTTGCAAAATCCGCCCTGGACAGCAGTGTTCGCTATTTGGCGTCGGATTTGGGACGTGACGGCATTCGCGTAAACGCAATCAGCGCAGGCCCGATTATGACATTGGCATCAAGTGGCGTTGGTGGGTTTAAGGCAATGTTGCGCCTGAATGCGGAACAGACACCTCTGCGCCGCAATATGACCCTGGACGACGTGTCGGGTGCGGCGGTATATCTGTTTAGCAACCTGTCATCGGCGGTTACCGGCGAAGTACATCACGTTGACTGTGGATATTCCACAACAGGTATGATGCCCAATGAGCTGAAAGACATCTTGTTGAAAGGTCTGGACGACTAAGTCTTTTATATATAATCGTACCGAAAAAGTCCCGCCAAATGGCGGGACTTTTTGATTGACACAACATATATTTATGCAAATATTTAAATTATTCATTAACATTATCTGGAGACTATTAAATGATATCATCTACCGCACAAATTGTGTTCAAAAATATGGAGCGCAGCTCAAAATTACAGCCTAAATTAAAAGAAGTGGGCGGCATTGATATTGACTGGACTGTCTATTCCCTCTGTACCAACGTGCCCAGCAAAGCGTCCACGGACGATATAATATACAGCCTTGAAACACAGCAAGAAGTATCTGTACTGTTCAAGGACGTTATGACACATAATCTGACGCGCCTGCTGTATACGGAAAAGGTCCCCTCTTCTTATTGGAACAAATATACATTTTATTCCCAGCGTGCACTGGGCCCCGTACGGATATGGGACAATACAATGTATGAGTGTATAATTATTCAAATATGCGACGGTGCAAAAATAGCCGTAACAAACCATTATTACCTTAATGCTAATATGCCTGCCGAGGAAATATATCATTGTGCAAAAAAAATTATCAAAGACATCAATCAGATAAAATTCGCAGAAGAAGAGAATGCCGCAAAACAGTTGAACAAACAGCAGTTTGATGCGAAAAAGGCAAGAATAGACAATACAATTAATTTGCTGAAAACAAAACAGCGTTAAAAACCGCCCAATGGGCGGTTTTTTATTGCGCTTTTTCCCATTGCGCAACAAGAACCTATTTTCTATAATCAGGCTATGTCAAAAACACCTGATTTATTAGTGCGTGCCGAGCATGCGGATTTACTGAAAAATCTTAACGAATGGGATATCGCATACCATCAAAACGATGCACCTGTCGTGGATGATGCAACGTATGATGCCGCAAAAAAGCGTGCGCTGGAAATAGAGGAAGAATATCCGGAATTAGCCGTACGGGGTGCATCAACACATGTTGGCGCCGCTGTGGCCGCAAAGTTTAAATCATTCCCCCACAGTGTTCCAATGCTGTCTATTTCAGACGTGTTTGATGAAAAAGAAGTGGCAGCATGGTTTGACAAACTGGCGGACAAAGAGTTATTTATAGAATTAAAAGTTGACGGCGTTTCTTATTCGGCGCGCTATGAAAACGGTATTCTGGTGCGCGGTTTGACCCGCGGCAGTGGAACAATCGGCGAAGATATAACTGAAAACCTGCGGACTATTGCGGATATACCCCACAAATTGTCCGGCGATTTCCCCGACATCATTGAAATTCGTGGCGAAGTATACATGATGCGCGCCGATTTTATCGCATTAAACGAAGCCGCCGCCGAACGTGGCGACAAAATATTTGCCAATCCACGAAATGCGGCGGCGGGGTCACTGCGTCAATTAAACCCGTCTATTACCGCCACGCGGCGCCTGTCTGCGTTTGCATATACGTACGGGGAACTGTCATCGCGCGACTGGGCAACACAGAGCGAGTTTTTTGACCGACTGGCGTCCTGGGGATTCAAGACAACCCTTCAATGGGCACATACGGCCCGCAATACCGAAGAAATACAACGCGTCTATAATGAAATAATGATGATGCGTGCCGACATTCCGTTTGATATAGACGGCCTGGTGCTGAAAGTAAACAATGTTGATTTACAAGAACAGATGGGTGCACGCGCAAACAGCCCCAGATGGGAGGTTGCATATAAATTTCCCGCCGCACGCGCGATTACCGCGCTGAATGCCATTACTGTTCAGGTTGGTCGAACAGGCGTCCTGACACCGGTGGCGGAACTGGAACCAATAAACATTGGCGGCGTAATCGTATCACGCGCCACATTGCATAACGCGGACGAAATAGCACGCCTGGGGGTAAAGGTGGGCGATCGCGTAATCGTTCAGCGGGCCGGCGACGTAATACCCCAGATTATCGGCGTGGCTGAACAGTCCGACGGGCCGGCGTTTACATTCCCCCAGACATGTCCCGTATGCGGGGCCGGCGTTATTCAAGAGGCCGGCCAGGTGGCGCGGCGATGTGTAAACAGCCTGGGGTGTCCCGCACAGCGCATAGGCGAGATGGAGCATTTCGTATCTAGAAAAGGATTTGATATAGAGGGGCTGGGGACAAGACAGCTGGAGCTGTTTATTGCGCGCGGATGGCTGGAAACACCGTCGGATATATTCACGCTGATACCGCGACACGGCGAAGAAATAAAAAAACTGGACGGGTTTGGGGACAAATCCGTGACAAACCTGGAAACAGCGATTGAACATGCACGAGATATAGATCTGCATCGCTTTATTTACGCAATAGGAATTCCAGAGGTTGGACAGGCAACTGCAAAAATTCTGGCCAATGCGTTCGGAACATTGGATGCGGTGCGCGATGCGCCAATATGGAAACTGAAACAGATTGACGGCATCGGCGACGTAATGGCGGATGAAATATCGTCATTCTTTGCGGATTCGCACAACAAGAGCGTAATAGACGCCCTGTTGGACCAGGTGCGCATACGCCAGACAGAGGTTAAATCCGGCCCGGTGGACGGCCCGCTGGGCGGAAAGAAAATCGTGCTGACCGGAACGCTGGCGAAATATACACGTGACGAGGCAAAAGATATTCTGGAGCGAATGGGGGCAAAAGTACAGGGCAGCGTATCTGCAAAAACAGATATTGTCCTGGCCGGGGCCGAGGCGGGCTCCAAACTGACAAAAGCAGAGGAATTAGGCATCACAATCTGGGGCGAGGATGATTTTGAACACGCGATTGCCGATGCAGGTAAAGCTTAAAACTTTACGTTCAAAAGTCTAAATTTTACCTCAAGATTATTAATCGGATATTCTTCGAGAAAAGGCAATATTATCCCGGACGGGCGCAACATCGGATCCGCCAAATCCATGGCGCCGGTCCAGCTCATGTCCAGAATATCGGTATTTATCGACACCAGCGGGGTTGTGACGGGCGGCGGTTCTGAATGCGTTTTTTCCTTTATTTCCGTGTCAACATCAGTATCACTGACCGCAATGCCGGCATATACGGACGTTGCCACCGGGACATCATCGGGCACGGCAACCGTCGTTGCTGCAAATAAAGAAAAAAGGAATATCCCCGCTATCATATTTATTATTATATCATGCCCCGGCGGGTCATGCATCAGGAATCTAAAAGAGAGAATATCACAGCATTGGCCAGCATCAATCCAAACGCCCCGGTTACGGTTACAATAGAACCGAATGTGCGATTTGCCAACACATCTGGGGCGGCGGGCTCGGTCGAAAAGACTACTTCAAAATCATCCAGCCCCGCATCACGTGCCAGGCGACGCATACGCGCCGCCAGCGGACAAACCGATGTTTTTGACAGCTTTGATACGCGCACGCGGCTAATATCTGTTTTGCGGGCGGCCCCCATGCTGGCAATAAAAGGAATATCGTTATCCTGGGCCCAGCGGGCCAGCGCTATCTTTGATGGCGTGGAATCAATTGCATCTATTATATAATCCGGGCGGCAATCTAATTTAGTATCCGCATCAAAAAACAGCCGCATGGCATCAACGCGAATTTCTGGGTTTATATCATTAATACGTTCGGCCGCGACATCAACCTTTGCCCGGCCGACGGTTGAATCCAACGCAAACAGCTGGCGGTTTATATTGGATACGTCAACAGTATCGTTATCTATTAAAATAATGTGACCAATCCCACTGCGTGCCAGGCATTCCACCGCAAACGAGCCGACCGCACCGCACCCAACGACCATTACCGTTGAACGTTTTAGTTTTTCAACACCCGCATCCCCCAGCAGCATTCTTGTTCTATGCAGTCTGTCCATCTTTTATCACCTTTGTTGCGTTTTGATAGACCGTATCTGACATGCCATCTGTCGACATGCCACGAATATCCGCGATTTGTTCCACCGCACAGCGCACCACATCGGGGGCGGGCCCAAAAGCATCACTTTCCACCAAAATTCTGTTCACGGGCGTATTGCAAACCGAACGGCGCGTACGAACTCCCGAAATACCCTGGTATGAAAAGAAAGTGTTGTTTACTGTCGAAACAATTTGATTTAGTATTTCTGTCGAACCCGAAAAACGGTGCATTACAATCACAGGCGGCGGCGGGCAATCACGCAAAACCCGCAACATGGCATCCCATGCATGCACACAGTGAATATGGACACCACGGCGCAAATCGGCCGCCATTTCATATTGGCGCTGAAAAAAGCCAAGTTGAACCTGAACATCCGCGCGCGTCATATCCAGCCCTATTTCGCCGACCATCGCATGCGGATTTTGCACCAGCACATCGCGCATGCGCACGTCCCAGCCCGGCCGGGATTCCGAAACATGCCACGGGTGAATACCTATTGCCGGAATAATTCTATTATCATCACGGGCGCCGTTTAGAATAGCCGACCACTGCGACTCGCATGTTGCATTACATATAAACAATCCGCCACCGCAATAATTACAGAATGCATCGGCGTCATAATGGCAATGTGCGTCAACAAAATGATTCATATGATAAATATAGCGCCCCGAAACCAGATTGAAAAGAGGATTTATTATAAAAAAAAAGCGCCCCGGGAAACGGCGGCGCAAAATTGACATGAATACGGTTGCGATTTATCTGTCACCGCGAATAGGTCTGTCAACAAACATGATAATCAGCCACAGCAACGCTGCGATACCAATTATGCAGTAAACAATGCTGCTGGCGACGGTCGCCGGTCCAAATAAAAACGTAACCAAGTTAAAACCGAACAAACCTACCAGCCCCCAGTTCAAAGCGCCGATAAACGTTAACGGTTTTAAAATATAGTTGGTCAATCCTCTCATCTATTTTTTCTCCTTTCAAGGTTTGTAATGTCTTAGGTTAAAGACAGATGAATTATAAACTGTTTAATAACAGGTTTCAATGCCAATACTGCGTTTAGGAAAAGGTTCTTAGCCACCTAAACCCCAGGAATTATGTCAAATTACACGAACAAATTACCGCAATTTTAGATTCCAAAAAACATCCCGACAACCAATGGCGCCACAACAGCGGTCATCACGCCAGATATAACAATGGCAAGACTGCTCATGGCACCTTCGACCGGGCCCATTTCCATTGCCTTGGTCGTGCCGGCGGCATGCGATGCATTCCCAATCGCAAGCCCGCGCGCAACAGGGTTGGTCAGACCGAATTTACGACAGACCAAATCACTGACCGAGGCACCAAGTATTCCGGTCACAATAACCGACGATACGGTCAACGCAACAACACCGCCCAACTGTTCTGTAATTCCGATTGCAATTGCGGTTGTGACAGATATTGCGGCCAGACTGCGTGCCACAACATCCCCCAGTCCTAAAAATACGCATAATATGCAAACCGCAAATACAGATGACGCAACACCAATTGCCATCGCCAGTAAAATTGCAGGCGCATGTTTTTTAAGCAAAGGCAGCTGCCGATACATGGGGACGGCAAAACATACCGTGACAGGGACCAAAAAATATGTGATATATTGCGCCCCCTGGTTGTACGCATCATAAGGAATGTTAAACAATGTCAGGAAAGCCACCACCAATATTGTCGCCAGAAATAGTGGCGTTGTAACCGCCCCGGGCCAGCACCTGTTTACATAAACCGCAATCAAAAACATTATCAGGGTCAGCGCAACGCCAAAATAAGGGGACGCCATCAGGAAAGCCATCATTTTTCATCCCCCCCTGATTTTTTATCTTTTATCAGCGCCTGGGCCGTGACACCTGTTGTTATCATTGACACCAGATAGGTTATTACCAACAACAGAACCAGCCGCCACCAAACATCTGCAATATCGCCCCATATATTTATAATCGCAACCGCAGGCGCGACAAAAAACAGCCCCATGATTCCATGAAACCAATCTGCAACGTCAGATACCCACGACAGCTTTACCGCGCCCGTTACCAGTGCCAGAAACAACAGCACAAGGCCATAAATACTGCCCGCGATTGGCAGTGGAATCAGGTATTCCAGCAATTCCCCCAGCGCAACAAATACCATTATAACGCAAAACTGAACCAGATATTTCATAATATCTCCCCCCCGTACCTGGTCCAAGGATACAAAATTCACACAACGAATGTCAAAAAGAAAAGCCCCGTTATGGGGCTTTTCTTATTTTGTAAATGAATAGTCCATCTTTACATGGTCTGGATTGTATGTGCCGTTCATTATCGCAACAGTATCTTCGACCAGGACCAGTTCCTCGTTCGTGGGTATCATAAATACCTTAACCTTGGAATCGGGGGCGCTGATTTCCATTTCGCCAGAGCCCATGAATGCTTTTGCCGCCTCGTTCCGGGCCGGGTCCAGTTTTACCCCCATGTGTTCCATGTTCTCGCAAATCTTGGCGCGGATTTCTGCATTATTTTCCCCAACACCTGCCGTAAAGACAATTGCATGGACCGGCTCTTCGATGGCCGCCATGTATGATCCGATGAACTTTTTGGCACGCGCGGCCTCCATATCCATTGCAAGACGGCACTTGTCGTCTTCGTGGAAATGTTCCAGTACATCACGACGGTCGGCATAGCATTCTGTCACACCCAAAATACCGGATTGTTTGTTCAGCGCCTCCATAATCAATTTATCAGAAAGGCCCAACTGCTCTTTTACATAAAATGGAATAGACGGGTCCAAATCACCGCATCGCGTTCCCATAACCAATCCGGCCAACGGTGTCATCCCCAGTGATGTATCAATGCTGTATCCGTGCTTTATCGCACAGGCGGACGCACCAGAGCCCATATGCATTGAAATAACATTGCAACGGGATGCGGGCATCCCCATCAAGGCCGCCGCACGTTTCGAAACGTACAGGTGCGACGTACCGTGGAAACCATATTTGCGAACCCCCAATTCGCGGTACCATGCCCCAGGAACCGCATAACGGTAATTATAATCCGGCAATGTCTGGTGGAATGCGGTATCAAATACAGCAACCTGTTTTGCATGTGGCAAAACCTCGCGGGCGGCAATAATGCCGATTAAGTTTGCCGGATTATGCAGCGGCGCCAGACCACTTAAATCCTTGATGGTTTTTATAACCTCGTCGGTGGCCTCAACCGAGCAGGCAAATTTGTCCCCACCGTGAACCACACGATGCCCCACGCCGCCTATTTCCGATAACGGGATGCCATTGGCCTTAAGCAAATCAATAACCGCGGCCAAGGCCTCTGAATGATTTTGCATGGATATTTCTTTCTTGCCCTTAGCCGTGTCCGACTTGAAAGTTACAAAAGAGCCCTGTTCGCCGATTTTTTCGGCATTACCCTTAAATACCGGCAGATATGTATCGGTGTCAAAAACCTGAAACTTTAATGTCGAGGAACCACAATTCAGCGCAAGTATATACATGTTTCATCCTTTCTTTGTCTGTGCCCGGTTACCCTAGCAGATAAGGCGAAAGTTTTCAACAGTAAAGTCTGTAGAGCAAATTCCAAGACCCCGTGGCAATATTGGTAGGAACACCCGTATCTTTATGAGATACCCACGGGGCCTGGTTGCCTATCATCATGCGCACATGCACACCGGAACTGTCGCGGAACTGGTACGGGGCCGGCGCGCTATATGCCCCGAACCCAAAACATGCAACCTGGTCGCCAACCTCATAACCGGCATCGGGTGTTTTACATACCAGAACCACACTGGCTAAAAAAGGTTCAAGTTCGGTGTTAAATATGTATTCTATTGCTGTTGTTATGCGAATTGGAACCGCACGCCCCACCAGAACAGTAATAGGTGCAGGCGCAAATTGGGCAACCTTGGCCGCCCAGAAATCATCTGATACAGACTCTATATCAAATGATGTGTTCGGGTCCGGTATCTGATCCGTGCGCGCCAGGGTATACCCCCCCAGTCGAACGCCATCATGTATACGCACAGTGTTTGATTCCGTGTCAAACGATAGCTCGCCTGCAAGCCCTGTAAAATTATCATTCTGTGCGGTGGTACCGCGACGAATTTGTAAAACTCGTGCCATCAATATATCCTTTTGGTTAAAATTGGGAAATAAAAAAGCACCGCATAATGCGGTGCCAAGTGTTTTGTATTATACCATAAATCCCTGCAAAAATCAAGCCCGCAGATTTCCGTATCCAGAAATATATTGCTGCTCAAGCGTCTTTGCCTTGGTCTTCATAAAATTCTTGCGCACTTTCAACGTGGCCAGGCTGAAACTGTGTGTTTTCATGGCAGACATCATCAAATCCCAATACGCAACCAGGTCATGATAATTATCCTTGTTTTGGGAACGCCAGTTATCAACCAAATCCTTGCGCTGTGAAAATGCCTGGAACTCTTCTATGTCTTCTTTCAGTTCGTCATACCCCGGCGCACCTATGGTCATTGCATCCAGGGCCGCCTGCATGGCGTCAATTGTTGATGCGTCTATAACGCGCCCCGAGCGCCCACGCCCCGCCGCCAAATCTGCCAGGCGCGCATCAACGTTGTGGGTATTATTTAAATTAACTTCGTTATTATATCGATTTTGGTCTTCGGCCTCCCATTGCTTATAGGCCGCGGCCAAATCGGAGTTCTTGCGAATATCGTTGTTAAATTTTGAGCGTTCTGTGCGAACCGTATTCCGCGTAGCCGCAATCCCGCGGCCAACCGCCTGGGCCCCAAGCTTTAATGTTTTATCAAACATATTTGTTACAAACTGCATGCCTTCGTTTTTATTCCAAGACAGTCCCTTGTCAGAAAATATAGACAACTCTTCCTTGGCCAGTGCATCCATTGTCTTGCTGGTGGTAAGGCCATACTTGCATACCGCCAACAGTTCCAGGGCTGTTTTTGCCTCCGCTACTTTACCTTCCTTTACCGCCGCAATAATAAGCTGTGATACAACCGCCTGCAGCTGGCGGCCGCCCTTTAGTGCATCATTATATGCATTTGGGACCAGGGAATTAATCTTTGCCATGGTTTTTGCGAACCATTCAAAATGCTTTTTAGCCGTGGGCGACGAATTTGTCACCCTTTTCAATATTGCATCTTTTTTATTTAAAATACCTGCAATGCCATCGGTCGGTTTTATTTTTTCCTTGTCTATGGCCTTGATTATTTCCTGGGAAAACGGCGAAAAGTAAAGACGCGTACCCCGCCCCATCTCTACGAATTTGCGCAGATAGCTTTCATATGTTTTATCCTTCCAGGATTGTATTGTCTGGACTATATTTTTTTCATCGGCAGCCTTGGGCGGGACAAAATCCTTGCTTTCCGAATTTTCATAATCCGTAGCCTCGATAGCCTTATTTAGCTGACCGACAATCTTGCCAGAATTTTCATACGCGGCAAATTCTTTGCGAATTGTTTCACTGCGCAACAATTCGTCCAAAATAACCGGATATATGGATTCAAACTGGGGCTGATTATAATTTGCCCGGAACCAGTCATTTACATCATCAGGCAACCCCAACGAGGTAAAAACATCAGCCCGCTGAAGATGTGCGCCAAGCGGCCATATGCTGGCATCTTGATACTGGGCATTGGGAACACCATAATATGGTGAATTTGATATTATATAATCCGCAACCTGTAATGCAGAATTACGAAACTTTATGTTTTTATTATACTTTCTGGATGCCAGACCGTCTAATAAATCATCATACGTAAAGTCATCGTTTATAAAACCGTTATTTTTAAAGATTCTTGCAAAAGCGCTTTTATTCGTAGCGTTGCCAAGCAGTCTATGTATTTCTGCAAATGCGGCATCAACACCGGCAACAGGCTTATCCAAATCAAACGGCTTAAACGTTCCAAACCATTTTGTGATAAAATCTTTAACAGGTTTATTATGATTGTATTTCTTTTTATCCGCATCCATACCCTGCAATGCGCTTTGCAACAGATTGAACAAATCCTGTTGCTTTGCAGGGTCCAGTGTCGGCAACGGCTGGCCGTCCAACTCTGCCGCCCACCACTTCATATTGCCGTTAAAATCCTTGTTTTTGGCATAATCGTCATAACGAGCGCGCGTTTCCTGTGGCATAAGGTCAAAATGGCGCTGTCTGTAATATTCAAACAGAAATCTTTTTACATCATCAATAACCATTGTTCGCACCCTTTTTGCAATCTTTATTATTATAGTACTTTTTCGGCAAAAACTCAAGGAGTTTAGCCTGAAAACTGTCCTGTACCCGTATCGGAAATATTTATGTAACATTTATTGCATGAATATAAAATTACGCGATGTATTGCTGAAATCGATTCCATATCTGCTATCGATTGCCGGCGGTGTTGCACTGTTTCTGATAACGGTGGACAATGTGCGCGACCCGGCTGTTTCAGACCTGATGAATAATATTTCCGCATCACTGTTGTCGATACCAATTGTATTTTTACTTTACGACTATTCAAATTATCGAGTATCAAAAAAGCTGAACCAGACGTTGGCGACAAATATGTCATCGCGCGTGTCATCACTGATGCTGGGGCTGGTATTGGTACTGCGCCAGGCCGCGGGCCTGCATGGTAAACTGACACTGGCAGGACTGAATAAAATGCGCGACATGCCGGCCCGAAATATTGCAAACAAAATAAAGATAACACAACCCACACTGGCCAAGATGCGTCAATACCATACGGACTTGGACGACATAATGTACAAATATGGCAAAAATAATATACTTGATACCGGGAGTCTGCAAAACCTGTCCGGGATAACACTTGACCTGGTCCGCCTGATGAACGAATACGAATTCCACGGCAATAAGAAAGCTGTTGCCAAATATGCCCTGGATATATTCGGCAAAATTGCGGATTGGATGGACTCGGATGCCGGGGCGGCAATAAATTTTCAAAAAATGCTGCAACAGGCCGCAGACTCTGACGGCACCCAACCTAATTAAATTATTGCATTTTTTCTTGCATTTTTATTTTTTATATGTCAAAATTACGCCCGACCTACGGAAATAGTTCTATTTTGGTTCTCCCTTTCCGGGTCCGGTTCTGGGGACATAGCTCAGTTGGTAGAGCAAATGACTTTTAATCATTGGGTCCAGGGTTCGAGTCCCTGTGTCCCCACCAGGATTTAACCGCGGCACCCCCGCGGTTTTTATCTTAGATAGCGCCCAACGGTTGACGGGCTGACATGCAAATCTGCCGCTATTTTCCGATGTGAAAAACCTTTGTCCAGCATATGATTTATCATATCGCCACAGCCGTCGAGTTTATGGAGCCTGTTGCGAGAGCCTCTGACCCGCCCAATCGGCAGACCGCTGGCACGACGCAGTGCCAATGCCTCTCTGGTTCGTTGGGAAATAAGGTCACGCTCTATCTCGGCGGCCAGACTAAATGCGAATGCCAAAATCTTTGCCTGCAGGTTATCATCAAGCTCGTATCCGTCTTTTACAGTGTATAATCTGGCGCCACGCTGTCTACAATGCTCTAATATACTCATTATCATAAACATCCGCCGCCCCAGACGCGATAATTCTGAACATATTATCACATCACCGGCATTCAACCCACGCAGGCACCGCCCCAGTGCCCGCAAATCAGGCCCACACAAACCAGACACACCATTATCTTGGATATAGCACCCTATTTCCAGCCCCAACGTGCGGGCTTTGCGCTCGATACCTATTTTTTGATTGGCACAGTCTTGAGAATCTGTGCTGACCCTTATATAGCCGTAAACCATTTTTCCTCCACTTTTCATTGAATTATATCAAAATAACGCAATTAAATTCTGGACTTTGTTTGATTTTTATGGCATAATGGCGGCGTATAAAAAGCAATCCTAGCAACTGGTCCCGATGGTGGGGCTTTTTTGTTTTTTATAGCCCGCACGTTATGCGGGTATTTTAATCTAATATTTTACAGGAGGGGGCAATTCTTCAAACATTGTCATATAAACATGGCAAGACAAATTCAATTAAGAAGAGGTACAGAATCACAACACAACACTTTTACAGGTGCCGAAGGAGAGGTGACTTTTGATATTACCAATAAAACACTGCGCGTACACGACGGCCAAACACCCGGCGGGGTAATGATGGCCAAACATGGCGAAGGCATGCCTGAGAATGCAGATTATGTAATAGAAAAACAAACACCCACAGAGGCAAACAACTATACTTGGTATCGAAAATATAAATCCGGCTGGGTTGAGCAAGGCGGCATATGGAAAGGGTCTATGACCTGTGCCCAGGGCATGGAGGCAAATCCCATAGTTACACTGCCGATATTGATGAGTAATAACAATTATTATGCAAATGCAATGGTACAAGAAAATTATACTCTGCCGATGGGAATGCAATTATTTAACAACAGCATAAAATTTCGCTTTGGCGCATACACCGTGGATAGAACATTGTCACGGTTTGTTTGGACGGTCTGCGGAATGGCGGCCTAACAATAACAAAAGAACCGGACGCGTCCGGTTCTTTGTTTAGTTTTCTAATAAATGCGGATTACTGGAAACATAATAGACAAACATATCAATAAACTGAATTATTCGACGCAGGTCTATATCCGTTTCTTTTATATGCGTATAAAAATCTGAAATTATCTCAGATGTTCTCATATTGTTATATGCATCTATTTCATGAGATATTTTCTCATTATTACAGTTATCGTACCAGCATGGAAAGCGCGTTTGCGCATCATTCGTGGTAAGCGTTTTCAACGGCGGGCGTGAAAAATAACTGATATGCAGCCCGCATAATGGACGATATCTGCAATTATTCTCGTCCGGAATTTTATAGTTTTTGTTACACATCAGATTATACAAGACATTTTCATCCACGTCTTTATATATGTCTATGCCCGACAGGTCGACCGGATACATCTTTGCGTATTCTATAAAATGCAGGCCTGAGAGCTGCGGTATTCCAGAACGTTTTATATTTGAAAAATCCAAATCATATTTTGAAATATTATCCAAATGCAGCTTACAAATATCATCCGTTACAATAACGTCTACATCCCCAATATACAAATATTTAGCCGACATTGTCGGTCTGGATATAAACCGAACCGTACCGGCGGGCACATTTTCAAATTCTGGGGAAATTTGGGTAAATTTTACACGGGATGGAAAACGCTGGGTATAAAAATCTATCAAATGAGAATATTTTGACGAAAATTCCGCCAGGTTTTCCAGCGCTATCTCGACCGCGACATCACTGTTTGATGCCAGAACCCATATCGGGTACAATATTGCAAAATCATAATATTTTTGATTTGCATACGTATAAACAAGCAACGTTCTATTAGTCGATACGACTGGTGTCGTATCGACCGGGGGCGTAGACACCGGTAAAATCTGGCCTGACGTAATGGGCGCGATGCCTATTTTGCGACGCACATGGCGACGGGCATTGCGACGCCACAACGCAACCGGTATCAGCCCGCATACCACACGCAACATTAAATACTGGGCAACAGTATACTTAACCAACGGTTTCGCAGAGTCTTTCAAATCTGTTGGCATTTCCTTGTGGCCGGGCACAAAAAAATTTACACCATCCACCCTGGTATTGTTTAATGCAATATCTGCGGGCAGAATTCCGAATTTAAACAAAACATAGGAAAACGACAACTGGTCGCGCTTTGAATAATCACGAATACAGTTCCACCATAAATCATTAATTGCCCGAACAGTCTTGTCATTGTGGCGGCGGAACACAATATTTGTTTCATTCAGCCCATAATGAGACGGCATGTGCTGTTTCTGTAAGAAACGTGCCGTCTGCAGGCATGCCTGCGAGGTATCACGACCACAGGCGATAACCGCCTCTACCTCATCAAAAATACAATCACGTTCATTATGAATTGGAACCAGCAAGGGTAAATTACGGTCGGCAATCTGGCGCTGTAAATAATCGGTCAATATATTTACATTCGCGTCAATCCAAACGGATGCATCATACCCGCGACAGCATATTTCCGGATGCGTTTTATGCCATCCTGAATTACGTTTTGGGTCCAAATCTTCAAACAATGCCGGCTTTATCTGCCATGGGCCGATATGTTTGTGGCGCAACAAGCCTGCATCGTTGGTAAAGCAAATATAACTCCACCCGGGGACAATATAGCGATGCGACATCAAATTATCATATCCATCAGATATGTATGTGTAACAGGCTATTTTCATACCAGATATATTTTTCGGCACAGTATTTTTTATTTTATTATAGATATTAAGAAAAATATTACCTTTTGACATAAAGCCCCCTGGTCCGAATTAGATATCCAACGAATACTGCCGCTTTAGCAATTTCTGTAAGGCGGCAAACAGCCCTTGAGTTGTAATATCAGGCGCAATTTCAGCCAAATCATATTTGTATTTGCGAATTCTTTCCGCATGGGCGCCGTTGTTAAACGCTATAAACGGAACGTTTAATACCATCAGCTCTTGCGCCAGATAAGAAAATGTTTCATTGCAAATAGAGCTGTAAACAACGGCATGGACATTGTTTTCCGTCAATACGCGCCCCAGTTCATCACGGCAATATCCGCCGACATATGTTACGTCACGATGACTGTATTTCGGGTTATCGATACCAATTACTACAAATCTGGCATTAATCTGCCGGCGATTGCACTCTTCTGCCAGTTCGACAAAATAGTCGCCACCTTTTTCGAAACAAAAGTTACCAACAAACGCAATCGTTAATGGCGACGCACTTTGTGGTGCCACATATTTGGTATGATCAGGCGCCATCAGCGATTCATGCTCTTTTATCGTGTGCCGGTCTTGAACAATCGGATAAACACGGCGGATTTTGTTATATGTATATTCTGAAAAGAAATTAAACTCGTCCACACATGAAAACAGTTTGGAAAATGCACCGCGCCACTTCATTATGTCATGGCGGTCAATCGTGCGGAATCTGTTACAGGCAATACACGCATCACATGTTGCACAACTGTCAAAATTCGGACAGTTTTTCCCGTCCTTGTTCAACAAAAACAATGACGGACAGCAGCATAGATAGTCATGACATTTATACGCCATCCACGGATTATGCTTCTTTTTTATTTCATAGATGATATCTATGGCGTCTTCGACATTCCGCAGAAAAGCCAGGTTGTTTATTATTACCTTTTTTATATCCATAATTTGGAACAGCAAATCAACCTCTGCAAGGGTGTTTAATTTTATTTCTGTTTTCGGGTCTATTGAGGCGGGAACAATACTCCACACATCCGCCTCATAACGGATGTACTGCAACAATATGACATTGTGGCCGGCCGCCTTTAAATCATCTATCATTTTCTTTCGATAGTCAATCGCACCAGATTTGTCCGAATACTCTTGACGCAAATCTATTACAACAACAGGATTATCCGCACAGCACATCAGCGCCGCCACCTGGCGGTATACTTTCCACGGGTCACGATTGAAAAAATCTGGAACAACGGTGTTCATTTCGTGCTGATAGCGCTGTTTCAAAATCTGAGAGTGTTCCTCACTAAGACGTTGTTTTTCTTCTGACAGGAATGAACCGCCGTGACGATGCCATATCAGCAGATTAGGTACCAGAACATGGCGCCAGCCGGCCCGGCCCGCCCTAAAACACCAATCGTTTTCCTCGCCATAGCCTTTTCCGAACGTATCCTGGTCTAATTCACCCACCTGGTGCCAGCAGCGCATGTCTATAGCCATGCAAAATCCTGTACCGGAATACGTAGAGTTCAGCGGTACGTTTATCGGGTTTATTTTTTGAAATGCACGATCCATGGTCTCAAAATCCGCCGCCAGCTCATTATTCTTGGCGAAATCGGGGAATGAAAACGTTACACCTGAATTTGTAAACGGCGTGGCCGTCGCAACCTTATCAAAATCATTAAATGGCGCCAGTAAACGCTCCAGCCAGTATGGGCCAACAACCGTGTCAGAATTAAGCCACACCGCATAGCGTGTATTAACCATGCGCATTGCGGCATTGGTGCTGCCGACAAAACCTAAGTTGCGGGTGTTACGATGGATTTTAAAACGCGCATCTGATTTTAATGTGTTTAGAAAATCTGTGGTTTCGGTGTCAGGACTGCAGTCGTCTATTATAATTATCTGTACCGACGCGGGGGTGTTTTTTATAAGACTGGGGACCAGTTTATGCAGATGCTCTACCCCGTTGTATACAGGTATCACAATCGTTGCAGATTCAACATTGGAATTCTTAAAGTCCTGATGTTTCAAGTTTATATACGGTAACAGATTTACCAAACTGGGCATATCAGACAGCTCAACGGTATTGTTCTGGGCCTCTATATGGCGACGATTGGTCGTGATGCCAAGTATTTTTGTTTTTATACAAATATTACTAAAGTAATCTTTTTGTAAAACGCGCATGCCAAGCAAATAATATTTATTTGTATATTTGCTTATCCCTGTATTTTTAGTTTTCTTTACACATATCTTCATAATATTATTCCCCCATACAAAACAAGAAAATGCCGCCTGGCTTTATTACCTGCGAATGGTTAAAATCGGCACTATTCCTAAAAACATAAATTTGTACTTTAAAAGCCCATATCCCCGTTTGCACAACACGCGCATAAAAGGAATACAGCCAAATAATTTTATTTCCGCGACCAGCAGATAGGCAGTATTTTCTGGAATCTCAACATCTTGCTCATCATCACGTTCAATACCGTTTTCCCACATCCACAGCTTTATATCCGATAAAATTGAATTATCAGGCAGCATATTTTTCAGCTTGATACAGCTGATCCTGTTCATACATGCTTTCTTAAGAAACGGAATACCATTTTCAATCTGAAGATACGGTGATACGTAAAGGTCCCGATTCCCCTCGGCAACCGCGGAAAAAGTTGCGCCATTTGCCTGCAGAATCAGAGAAAAACCTATTTCATATTTTAATATTATCAGCTGTTTTGAGGGCTGCTTTTTTATCTTGTCCATAAACGCCGCCACATATTCGCGACCCGCAACAGCACCAGACATACCTAAAAACCAGCTTTGAATATGCCGGGGGACATCACCGCGAACGCATTGGAACATGCCAACAACATCCGTCCCGTTTGATTCCAGTTTTTCCAACACCGGCCCCAGTTTAAATAACGGGCCCAAAACAGAATCATTAACAAAATAAATCCAATCGTATTTCCCCAAAATCTTATTGCGGGCGGCAAACTGATACGCGCGCTTGTAAGAGCCAAAATCATACTCGCCATGTGTCTGGGCCTGAATATGTAACATGTTTGGAATAGATGCCAGCTTTTCCGTTTCTTCGTCCGACAATTCGTTGTCCATTACGAATACAATATCCCCCAGCTGTGACAATGCATGCAAATAACGCAGCAACATATGGTCAACAAATTTATATTTATTGTATCCAGCAAATAGAAACAAACGTCTCGGGCTCATAACTTATCTCCACTTTATGCGAAAAACCGGAATGCATTCGAACAGCAAAACACGGTTATTCTTGACTTTAATCAATGGCACGCGACCGAACAGGCGCAGACGAAAAACCGTCGCATTTGCCGTATCGGAATGTAACATTTGCCGATAATATGCAGGGAAACTGTTTTCCAGTTCAATCCCAATGGCACGATGCGCCGCATCCATCCGACGGTTCTGGATAATAGATGTACGATTTTCGTGATTTCTGTATTTGACCAATACACGCTGTATATTATAAAAATGCGTCACCCCCATCAGGCGCGCCCACAAGCGATAATCTTCGGCGGGGGAATAGTACGCCTCGTAACATATGTTATTTTCATCCAAAACAGATTTGCGTATCATTGCCGCACTGTGCGCGACACAACAATCACGCGTGGTCATAATTTTTATATCTACATCTTGTTCAGGGGCCGGCAATACGCATTCAATGCCATCGGCACCAAACACCTGCAACAGACCAGAAACCACGCCCACATCCGGATTTGCATCCAGATATTCAACCTGGGCCGCCAGGCGGTCGGGCACACAAATATCGTCATGGTCAAAAATGGCAACATATTTACCACGTGCCAGCCCCAACAGTTTGTTACGCGATGCAGAAATCCCCATGTTTTTATCATTCTTGACATATCTGATGCGCGCATCATCAAATGATTTTACGACCGCATCCAGTGCCACATTATCAGGGGAATCATTTAAAATTATAAACTCAAAATCAGTAAAAGTCTGGCCCAGCACGGATTCTATACATTCTTGCAAATGATGCACGTCCGTATTATAAATCGGGGTCAAAACAGATACTTTTGGGTCTGGCATATAAAATCCTTAACTATCGAACCGTGCAACAATATATATAACAAGATTTTATACACAATTACACAGTCAAATATTCCTATTTATTGGTTTTAACAAAAATCCTGGCGATGGGTGTTCAAACATCACTAGTCCTAGCAATTTAATGATTCCAGCCGTCTTGCGACCTGACCGCACCCATCAAAACCATAAAAAAGCACGTCAATCTAAGGTTCCTTAAATTGATACACTTTTCTCCTGTAAGTCTATGAGAATATTCCTAATAAGTCAACTTCTTTTAGGTGCGTCAATTTAAGGAACCTTAGATTGATACAGCAAGAGGTTGCAAATATGAAAAAGCCCGCGGTAAAAGTATCCATTATTGTTCCCGTATATAATGTTGCACCGTATTTGGTGCGATGTTTGGACTCTCTGTGCGCACAGACACTGGCGGATATTGAAATTATATGCATTGACGACAAATCTACGGATAATTCGCTGGAAATTCTGCGGGAATACGAGAACACAAATCCGCAAATACGTGTTATTGCAATGAAACGAAACAGTGGTGTTGCCGCCGCACGCAACGCCGGAATTAACGCCGCAAACGGCGAATACGTGGGTTTTGTGGATTCTGATGACTATATAGACACTGATTTTTACAAGAAATTATACAAACTGGCCATGCGTACCGGCGCAGATATTGCCCGCGCAGGCGTACAGGTTCACCAGCTGAACGGGAAAACGGTAACGGACGCGTGCGAGTTGCGCAATATTGAAAAACACGGAAAATGGTTTTTCAACTGGCAGTGGTGGTGCGCCATATATCGCCGCAAAATCATCCAAGACAACAAAATCGCGTTCCCTAAAGACATCATTTGCGGCGAAGACACCGTATTTTTAGCCAACTGTATAAACGCGGCAAACTTTGTGGCATTCCGCAGGGATACTTTTTATCACTATGTCAGACGTGAAGGCAGCCTGGATGAACAAATCATTTCTGCTAAAAAACTATACGCAAGAATATCCGCACTTAACAGTATCGGCGAAATATACAACCGCGCCGATATGTCCGAATGCGACTATGTTTCCATGTACGCATGGCTGATGGGTGGGCTGCATTCTCATTTCTATAAAAACACATTGGACAAATGCCGTAACGAAATAACGCAGGCTGTTATTGAATTATATCAAAAATGCAGGGCAAAAAGTCAGATTGCACATGAAGTCAGCCAAATATTTGGCACAGACGGCGCGGCATGTATTCAGTCGCTGGATGCGGCCGGATTGCGGCGCATATTAAATCAAACCCAGATGCATTCACAAACCCGCCAGGAAACATTTTTCTTGTTTGGCGCAATACCCGCATGGCAGACACTTAAAAGCCGCGACTGGTTCATTTTCCGCATTGCCGGCATTGATATTGTAAGGATAAAAACGGATGCCCTCGATTTCAGACTATGGATTTTGTATTTGCCGATAATTCGAAAGAAAAGAAAGTTTAAGAGATAGGTAGTAAATATGGTAAAAGTAAGTATAGTTGTTCCTGTTTATAATGTGGGCCCTTATCTGGCACGCTGTCTGGATTCACTTGTTTCGCAAACACTGGCAGATATTGAAATTATATGCATTGATGACAAATCCACGGACAATTCGCTGGGGATACTGCGCGAATATGAAACAAAAGACAACCGCATCCGCGTTATCGCCCTGGATAAAAACAGTGGTGTTGCAACGGCACGAAACGTTGGCATTGATGCCGCGGTTGGCGAATATCTGGGGTTTGTTGACTCTGATGACTATGTTGACCCCGACTTTTATGAAAAATTGTATGATGCCGCAAAACGCGACGATGCAGATATGGCACGCGGGAATTGTAAGATTACTGATTATTCAGGGAACGAACGCATTGATGATACAGAAATAAAAAATGTTGAAAGCCGCGGAAAGTGGCTATTTGACTGGCAATGGTGGTGCGCAATTTATAAGTCTGACATGCTGGACCAAAATCATATTCGATTTCCAATCGATATTATCAGCGGACAAGATACTGTCTTTTTAATAAACTGTATCGGCAAATCAAACAGAATTGCCACCCAATTAACAACATTTTATCATTATATAAGACGTGAAGGCAGCCTGGATGAAAAGATTATGCCACCGAATAAAATTGCATCCAGAATCAAGGCATATTCAGCGATAACAGATTTTTTAAATATCTGCCCTGATATTGACAAGAGGAACTATATACGCCTGTATATAAACTTTATAATATGCACATTTAAGCACAGCTCAAGAAACACAAGTCGCGCATGCAAGGCTGCAATCGCGAATGCCGTAATTGAAATATACATAAAATGTAAGTATAAACCGGATATTGCAAAAGGCCTTAAGACTCTGGGGACGAATGCGGTCGAGCATATTCAATCACACGATGTGGACGGTCTGGTACGGCATTTCCAAGAACTGCGGCCCCAGGTTGCTGCGAAAAGCATCCCATTGTCCGTTCCTAAAACAAATAAATATAAATTGTTTATATTTGGATGCCTGCCGATTATTCAGCTACATAAAAGCGAAAATACAACATTACTGAGATTTTGTGGCATAGAACTTCTAAAAATAAAACGAGGACGCCACAGCATACGCCTGGCGGTGTTATACATTCCAATAATAAAGGTAAAGTCAAAATGAAAACAAATAATGAGATAATAAACATTTGTATTGCCAGTGATAATAATTTTGCACCGTTGGTCGCAACAACGATTGCATCCATTTGTCTTAACACGACGCGCCGGGTGAAATTTTGGTGCCTGGAAACAAACATCAGCGATTTGAATAAGCACTTGATTGCAACGTTGCATCAGAAATTTGATAATTTTGAAATAGAATATATAAGCATAGAAAAACAATTACTGGATAATTTTGCCAAAAAACTGTTCGTTTTTGAGCGCATTTCCGCAGATGCATATTCGCGGCTGTTTATCCCGGATTTATTTCCGAACTTAGATAAAATGATATATCTGGATGTTGATATCGTCGCCATGGGTGATATCGGCAATTTGTATGATATTCATTTGGGAGATTATGCAATTGGCGCCATTCCAGAGGGAGAATATGCCGCACTGCCTAAAACATGGCGCAGTGATATGGAAATTAATCCAAACCACAAATACTTTAATTCCGGCGTGCTGCTGATGAACCCAAAGAAACTGCATCAGGAAAAATTTCTAGACCGACTGGCACAAATTGCAAACAAGTATGCAGACGCAATTTTGTATGGCGACCAGGATTTGTTAAACAAGTATGCAGACTATAACTATCTTGAGCTGCCGTGGCGCTTTAATATGATGGGGCTGGTGCTGGAACGCACACTCTATACCGATGACCCACAGTTGCGTGAACAGATAAATACCGAGTATAAAAACATTGTTATACGGCACTTTGAATCAGGATGCAAGCCATGGGTAACAGATAGATTTTGGATAAAAAACATTAAAATTAAAAACAGTGCAGAATTCTGGGCCGTGGCCGCCATGACCCCTTATTTAACCTGGTTCGAGCGCCAATATCAGCTAAAAAGCGCCGATTATGCCCAAAACGTGATTAAATCAATGCTGGGCACCAACATATCAAAATCTAAAATTAGCAGCGTGCGTCTATTCGGATTTTTACCCCTGATGCGCATACGTCATCACAATAAGAAGACACAATTCATGTTGTTTAACATAATTCCCATATTAAGCTATAAAGTAAAAAATGCCGGGAAAAAGAAAGTATGGCGACTATTTGATTTCATTACCATTTTTATAACAAAATACTAAAAAACATATACCACATTGTAAAAATACAATGTGGTATTTTTTACTGGACCATTCCGGCAACAATCCAGTTAAACGGCCATGCTCCGGTTCCATTCCATGTACTGTGAATGCCGGTAACACGGCCATAGATTTTTTCTTTTGTACTGGTATTATACTGGCGAATACCCAAAACAATATTTTCCGTTATACCGGTTGAAGATACGATAAACGTTGCAGTAAAGTGATAATTACTGGATTGCATCACTTTTGGTAATGTTATGGAAAAGTCACCATTGCCTGATGGGGTACATACACCACCCTGCTCAATCCAGCCGGATTTATACTTACGATACCAGGTATAATTATTAGATGATGACGGAGTCTGAAATCCGATAACATAATCAGAATTTGCGGGCATACCTTCGCCCTGTTTTGCCAATATTGTTCCACCAGGGGTAACGCCGTCGTGCACGCGCAATGTCTTGTTTGTTGTATCCATTGTTATTTCGCCCTCGGCACCGACGAACGTTTCATACTCGGCCGCTGTACCGCGGCGAATTTTTATTTGTTTTGACATATTTTTTCCTTTCTAATAAAAAAAACCGGCATTGCCGGGGATTAAAAAAAGACCGCGAAAAAATCGCGATCATGATTATTTGCATTATAACAAAAAAATGCAAAATAATCAACCTAAAAAAAGGCGCCAAAGGCGCCCCGGTCAATTAGCAACCACCAGTCGCATTGCCGATAATCTTGGAAATAGAGATATCCTTGTGCAACAAGAAATCATATTCACAGTTGCCAGACTTGTAAGAACCAGTGCAAGCAGCCAATGTCATAACGGCGAACAGCGCCAACATTACTTTTTTCATTTCACTTCTCCTTTTTCTTCAAAAAGCAGGATTATTATAATAGGAAATGTGTCCGTTTTCAAGTTTTTTATATAGCGCCGCGTGCCCATATATGACGCAAACCGGTTACAATTATAACATCAAAGCGAGCATTACCGCGGAAATGTGTACGCGCAATATAGCATTCGGCCGCGGAACGCAAACGCATAATCTGGGCCGGAGTTATCGCATCCCATGCCGCGGACAAATTTTTACGTGATTTTACCTCAACAAAAATTATTAGATTGCCACGACGGGCTATTATATCTATTTCCGCCCGACCGGTATAGCGCCCGGTTTTATATCTTGATGCCAGTATGCGAAATCCATGCAGGCGCAAAAACCAACGTGCCCGCCATTCCGCCCACAGGCCCGTCTGATACGTACTGCGCTTAAAACGCATAAGGTTTTGCTTTGAAGTTTTCACGGGCATCGTTTACATTTTTTGCCTGGTCGGTTGCATTGCGCCCCTGGTCCACCAAATCCAGCGCACCATAATAAGCCGTCATCATCGGGTCATAGGCATTGGATGTTGTTATCCATTTATCAGTGCCAGAATTGGGCGCCCCATATTTATCAAGAACGTTCTGCCAAAAGGCCAGAATTTTTTTCTGGCGCTGATTTTCAAACTTTTCGGCCATGCCCTCTAACTCGTCCACATCGTTTTTATATACAACACGCCAGACCAGGTTATCGGTTGCATTACTGGTAAAATAAACCGTTATTGTTTCGCCCGTATTCGCGCGCACCAAATGCAGTTCTGATGCATACATTAATCCGCGATGACGCGCCAGGCTGCGGATACAGCTTTCCAGTTCCGAGGGGACGAAAACATTCTGCTGGCGGCATTCATAGTCCAGATTATATTTCCAATCCGGATGTATGGTGTATATTATGCTGTTTTTGTCGCGCGGCGTATACAGGCCGCCCCCACGGAAGAACAGGGTTTGTACATCTTCAAACGGCATCCCCAGCATAATTCCGGCAATATCAAACGTAGAAACATTTGCCGTGTCAGAACCCGCATTAATAGAAACCGGGGCGGCGGTAATATCCGCCGGGCCGCTGTCTTCGATGGCATAATCCAAAAACACACTATCATCACAGTATGCCGGCATTATGTGCAGGGCACTGATAAACCATATGAAAAATACCAATCGCTTCATCGTTTTAATCCTGTTGTCTGCCTATTGCCGTTACACCAAATCTAAATATGGCCGCCGGATCGTACCCCTCTTCTAAAGAGCGCGTAACATCCAGATTTTTACGAAAATCCATCATATACTGGTCCGCCAGGCCCATATACAAAACATCACGGGTAATCACAGGCTCTTCCGCCATATCATTTGGACGATACCAGGTTTTCATCTCGTACTCAACCGTCCAGAAATCGCTGTCTTTGGGCTTGTATATTTTATCAACCAGACGGACAGTTCTAAACGCCCCCTGCTGGGCCAGTTCCATAATACGGTTCCCCTCTAGTTCCTGCCACTGGCTGAAAACATCAGATGTAGATGTACGTGCCAACGGCGAGTCAGACTGCATCCGCGCCTCTACATTGGCGATATCTGGAATTACATAAAAATATTCCGAAATATATTTTTCAACCAAACGCTGGCGCAGATTATCCGGGCCCAAATCCGCAACCGTGGCGGGAACGCCAACCCGCTGGAACGACAGGTTATTAGGTTGGAAAAAATATGTTTCTATCTTTATATTACGGGCGGCATCATATATGGCACCCGCGCCCGCAATCGCCCCCAGCATCAGCGCAACAATAAGCAAACCTATAAAAAACAGCACTATCTTTCTTATCATTGTATTCTGTACGCGTTAAAATCCGATACGTAATATCCCATTGTCATCGGATATTTGCCGATCTGGCGGGCGACGCGAACAAATGCAACAACATTAAACGTCGCATTAATATTGGACCAAACAGATGCCTGGACCCGCCATACGCCACCTTTTGTTATATCGCCGCCCCCCAGTCGGGTAATCTGGATGGAATCCGTGATAACATTCCATGTTTCACCCGCCATTGCCCGCATATGGTATGTCGGCATAACATCTTCTATAAATCTGTCATACAACCGGTCCTGGGCGGCACAAGATATGGCACAATGCCGTTCGCCATACGCCATGGTTTCTGCCCCGGTGCATTCTTGCGCCGCACACTGGCGCCACAATGCATTGTTTTCGTCACCAATATTCGATATATAAAACCAACTTTGAAAAAAATTGCCTACAACCGCCTGTTGAACGGTTTCACTGATTGAAACGGCCTTTGCTCGCGTAACACTGCGCCCTATAACCTGCCATGTGCCGGTAATGCCATCCACAGATATCAGAAACGGATCCAGGCGCATTGACCGAACGCCCCACAATAACAGGCCGCATACACATATGATTACAAAAAAAGCCCCCAGGATTCCAATGCCCAAAAAGCGGGAAACGGCGATGCGTCTTCCCGCTGGAAATGCAGGTGTATTAAAATTTCCTGGATAATCCAATGCCACTCCCCCCCCCGTTATATGACCGGGTTGTTATGCCTGGTATACCATGATGCAGGCACACGGACTAAGCTTTAGTTCGTTATTGTCATAACCAACGCCCACGGGTTCACGGTCATACACCTGGCCACAGCCGGCCAGTGCAACAGCTATAAACAAGCCTAAAATTATTTTCTTCATGTCTTTTCCCCCTTTCCTATGCGGGTTTGCCTTCAAAAGAATTATAAGAAAATTAGGCATCCTGCGTCAAGGCCAAAAGAATAATATATATGATATATAGTTTGACAAAACACATACAAATAGTACTATATCGTTTGAATTAAAAGAGTAACCCAATGGCGGAAGAGCAAAATTATAACATATCAAAAGCTTTTTTTACAAACTTTCATCAATTAACAGATGAAAACAATCGTCCACTCACAAATATTTATTGGTCGCACGGACCGTGCGACCACAGCCAAAAATTTGGCTGTGTCTATTTAATTCACGGATACGGTGGCAGTCCGGTTGAACCATGTCTGAAACTGCCGATGCAATACGCCCTGCAAAACGGGTTTGATGTCGTCGCATTAGAGGGTGTTGATTTGTCTGCAACCGCGGGCCCGGTCAAAGAGCTGAACACTATGACACTGGACCGTCAAAAAAGAGCACTGGACATGGGGTTGCGTTTTTGCAGAAACATGAATTCAATTAACAAAGACTATAACATTGGATGGGTACATTCCATATCATGCCGGGCACTGTCTGATTTGATGATTGATTCGCTTGATGTGCGCTACTTTTTTGATGAGCTGGTCCTTAACAATCCTTATTTTCTGGCACCGCCAAAGGTACTTTCACTGCGGGAAAAGCTTTACCGGCGCGATCCGTCCGGTTCTGCATGGGAGGCACTGACACACAAGGTTACAACACAGATGCGGGAAATCGAACATCACAAGTTCAATATTCCAACATGCCTGCATAATCTGACCATTCCACTGCCCCCAATATGGAACACCAAGCCGAATTTTGAAGAGCTGGCGCGAATTGTTTCTTTTTTTGTTAAGCATCTGCGCCTTAACTTTGTACTGGGCACCAACGACAATATGGCCGATTATAATCAAAACATGCGTATTTTCCAAGGATTGGCGGTACCAAACAAGCAGGTTATATCAATCCAGGGCGCTAATCATTCGTTTGAAAATGTCCAAAGCCAGTATATGGAGTTTGCACGTATTATATTTGAGGCCGCAAAAAAAAGATGTGTGAAAGTTAAATAATACAAAAACACGGGGCGTATGCCCCGTGTTTTATTTGCCGTGATTAGAACTGGGTTTCAAACGACAACAGGAAACGCTGTTCTCGGTCGTACTTGTTCATTTTCAGCGGCCAGCCCCAGCTGAAATTCATCGGGCCCATTGGCGTATTCCAATAAATACCGACACCCGCCGACGTACGCAAATCATCGTCTATATGGTTTGCATATTCCGGGGAATGCATATTCTGGGGATAATAATCCTCTGCCTTAGGCGGCTTGCCCAGAATACCATAATCCATAAACACAAATCCCTTTATCTGGTATTCATCGGGAATAAATATGGGAAAGTTCAACTGGGTCGAACCGTTAAGTTTCCACATCCCCCCCAGCGAGTATGTGGAATACGCCCAGTTTCGCGACCCCACACCCGCAACGTCAAACCCGCGCAAGGTTTCGCCACCCAGGAAATAGCGGTAAACACGCGATACATAATCACCATCTAGTGGCTGAATCAGGCCAAAATCCAGACTGGAGCGCAACTGCCAGCGGTCTGAAAAGAACTTTACCATTGCGGTAATGTCGCCACTGTATCTCATGAATGTTTCGGTACCGCCGAACCCGGTGTATGCAATCCCTATGTTTCCAACAACGCCGGTATGTGTGTTCTGTTGGAAATTAGTATCCAGATTGTGATAACGGAAATTTGTCCCCAAAGTGTACAGGTTGGCATCGTGCCATCCGGACAACTGAATATCATAGTTCTGGTCGAATGACGCAGACAGGCGCAAGGTCTGAAACCAATGATCGGTCAGTTTCCATCCCATGCGTCCAGTTACCGCAAAAGAGTCACGGTCATAGCCCAAGCTGCCCAGGGATGAATAATTATACATCGTATACGATACATCAAAACCTGCAGACAAGGCACGGCCAAACAGATATGGCTCGGTAAAGCTGAACAATGCCTGCTTTTGATATTCCGCCAGGGAACCGCGCAGCTGAACAACCTGGCCGCGGCCCATGAAATTGCTTTCCGTAATGCCGGCATCAACCATAAAGCCGTTTATGTTCGACCAGCCAAAACCACCAGATAGTTCGCCGGTGGGCTGTTCTTCGACTTTTACATCCAGGTTCATCATGTTTGCATCCGCAATGCGGCTTGGGACCATCTGAACCTCTTTGAAATATCTGGTACGCATCAGATTCTGGCGACCGGTCTCGATATCCTGCAGGGAAAATGGATCGCCGGCACGCATCGGCAACGACTGCTCTATAACGCTGTCAAATGTGCGGACATTGCCCAGAATATTTATAGAATTTAAATATATGCGGTTGGTCTTTTGAATCTTAAACACCATATCAATTGTACGGGTGTCGTCGTGTTTGACGGGTTCCGGCTCTACCGTGATAAAGGCATATCCGTAATCTGCAATAACACCACGCAGGGATGCGATTGATTCTTCAACCTTGTCTATGTTATAAACCTGGCGGCGTGATATTTTTAAAGCCCGGCGCAATGCATCATCCGGAACATCCGGGAACGGGTTATCAATCTTTACATCGCCGATTTTATATTGCGGCCCCTCGTCCACGACAAATGTCACAGAATAATATTCGCGGTCAGGTGTGAACACGCCGTTCGCACTTTTTACCTGGAAATCAACATATCCGTTACGCAGATAAAACTGGCGCAGCATCTGCTGGTCGTACATGATGCGGTCTTCATCGAAAACATCAAACTGGGTCATCAGACGCCACCAAGCATGTTCGCGTGACAGAATTTCCCCGCGCAAATCTTTTGAACGGAACTTTTTGTTCCCCTCAAACTTTATGTCGCGGATATATGTTGGGTGCCCCTCTGTAATTTCGTATACGATATTTACACGATTATCGTCCAATGCAATTTTTTTAGGATTGATTTTCGTGCCAAAATAACCCTTGCGCTGATACAGGGTCAACATGCGCTGAACATCGCCACCGATTACAGATTCGTCATACGATACGCGCTCTTTTGTACGAACTTCTTTTTTTAGGTCATCGGCCGAAATTTCATCATTACCCTCAACCGTTACCTGGTTTACAATCGGCGATTCGGAAATGTCAATTTTCAGAACGTCGCCGGACATGCGCACGTTTATCTTAGAAAAATAGCCGCTTTCCTGTAATTTTTTAGCGATTTGGTTTGCGCGCTCGGCCGTGACATTGTCACCAACCTTGACATCGGCCAGAATGCGAACAGATTCGGCATCCATACGCTGGTTTCCGTTAACATCAATGCGACGCACCGTTTCCGCCGCCGCCGGTAACACCGCAACGGAGGCAATGGTTGCAAATAATAATTTTTTTGTGTTATTCATATCAGTTCAATCCAAATACCCGTGCCAGGTCGTTCCACATGGTAAGTATAAACAGGCCAAATATCAACACCCATCCTGCGATAATTGCATATTCCATACCGCGCCCAACCAATTTGCGACGTGTAATGGCCTCTATTATCAATATCAGCAAATATCCACCATCGAGTACCGGTAACGGCAACAGGTTTATAACACCCAGGTTTACCGACAACAGCGCAATAATGGACAGCAGTGCAAAAAATCCCATTGCCATTGCCTGGCCGGAAACCTCTGCGATTGTGATAAACGACCCCAGCTGTTTTGAAGAGCGTTCGCCCGTTACAATCTGTTTAAGAACAACCAACAGTGTCTTGGACTGGTGATAGGTTTCGCGTGCACCGGAATAAATCGCACCGAAAAAGCCTTTTTTCCGGAACTCGGTCTTGCTGCCGTCGGCAATAAGCCCCCAGCGCTCGGCCGGCCCCAGCTTTACCTGGACCAGTTTGTCGCCACGTACCAGCAAAACATTTGCATCGCGGTTTGATGCAATTTCCTTTGCGATAATCAGTTCGCCCCAGTTTGTGATTTTTTCTTCATCAATACGAATAACAACATCACCGGGCTTTACACCTGCATTAAACGCGACAGATTCCTGAATTACCTGGCCTATAACCGGCAACTGAACATTTTTCGGCTGGAACATAAACAACGCCGAATATATAACCCATGCAAGAATAAAGTTCATGGTAACACCGGCGGCAATAATTATAAACTGTTTCCATGCGGGGGCCGACAAATAGTGCCCCTTTTTCTTGGCCGCGGGCAGTTCTTCATACTTTTTGCGGTTAAACATGTCCTCTTGGCCGTATATAGATACATACCCCCCCAGCGGCAGGCACGCCAGTTTCCATGTCGTACCGCGGCGGTCATGCCACTTTAAAACAGCCGGCCCAAATCCGATAGAAAATGTATCCACGCGAACACCCGCCCAGCGTGCGGCCAAAAAGTGCCCCAGTTCGTGAACAAACACAACCACGCCCAATACTATCAGCAATGCGACAATGGTTAATAAAGTATGCATATCTTACCCTTCCCTTTCTTTACAAGTATCAAATCTACATCATAACCAGCCAAATTATAGGCAAAACGTAAATCCAGCCATCAAAACGGTCCAGCAGACCGCCATGCCCCGGCAACGTATTGCCGAAATCTTTGATGCCCATGCGACGCTTTATCCAGCTGGCCGTCAGATCGCCATATTGCGACAGTAATGCAACACTGATACCAATCCACATCAGCTGGGGCATGAATGTATCCGTACCCAACAGGCCGTACATAATCGCAACACTGGTTCCGCATACTATGCCTGCAATCTGGCCCGCCCAGGTTTTATTCGCGGACAGGCGCTCCCACATCTTGTCCCCACCCAACAGACGGCCAAAAAACCATGCACCGATGTCGGCCGCAGATATAATCAGCAGCAACAACAAAATAATCCACGGACGCGCACCGACAGAATTTATCGCCGCCAGCATCACAAACAACCATGCAAAAAACACACCACATGCAATCCAGTTATGATTTTGAGAAAGCTGGGCCCGATTACGCGACATCATTGCAATCATTTCCACAATCATCGCCAGCACCAGCAATATCCCCAGATAGCGGACCGCCGCAAATCCGAAATATTCCGCCACCGCCGCCAGCACCGCAATCAATGCCAGGCCGCCGCCAACAATTATTCTCTGCATCGTGTTTGACATATTATTTCACCTTTTTTCTGCCGGCATAATCCGCCTTTTTCCCACCGCCAAAGCGACGATCGCGTCGTGCATATTCATCCAGAGTATACTGCCATAAATTTTCATCACCAACCAAATCCGGCCAATGCTGGGGCATGAACAACAGTTCTGCATATGCCAATTTCCACAGCAGGAAATTAGATATTCTGAATTCATTGCTGGTGCGCACCATCAAATCAATCGGCAACAGGTCGCCCGTATCCAGATATGTTTCGAATGTTTCACAATCCACCCGATTGCCGTCAGCAATCGCGGCATTGACAGCATCGATAATTTCCGCCTGGCCACCGTAATTCAGCGCAAACACAACCGTACCACCGGTGTTTTCGGCCGACGTCTCTTCTAGCTGGTTGCATAAATCAGCCAGCTTTTTAGGCAGTCTGTCGCGACTGCCGACAATGCGATAACGCAAATTTTTCTTTAACGCATGCGCCATGTTCTTTTTCAGTTCCGCATAAAAAAGCTCCATCAGGAAATTAACCTCTTCATCGGAACGGTTCCAGTTTTCCGTGGAAAAGATAAAGAACGTAACAGTTGATACACCACGCGCCATATACCAATCAACCAGGGTTTCAAAATTAGAAATCCCGGCCCGATGCCCCATCAACGGCGGCAGACCACGATTCTCGGCCCAGCGGCGGTTTCCGTCACATATAAAAGCGATATGCGCCGGCACGCGCACAGGCGCATCGGTCGTTTGCGATTGTTTCTTTTTAAATAGCTTAAACATCACGTTTCCCGGCATTAAATATGTTATACGGACAAAATATCTGCTTCTTTCTGCTTGGCCAGGGTGTCAACCTCGGTACCGCGACGCTCAAACACTTTCTGCAGATCGTCTTCAAACTTACGCTGGTCGTCTTCTGAAATTTCCTTGTCCGTGACGGCACGCTTTATTTTACCCATTGCATCCTGGCGGATGTTGCGCATGGAAATCTTGGCCTCTTCGGCGTATTTTCCGGAAACCTTGACCAGTTCCTTGCGGCGCTCTTCGGTCAGCGGCGGCAGATTAAGACGTATAACACCACCCGCCGTCATCGGGTTCAGCCCCAAACCGGAATCACGTATTGCCTTTTCAACAGCAGGTGCGTTTGTCGCATCCCACACAGTCACAGACAATGTCTGGGTGTCGGGTGCAGAAACAGTCGCGACCTGGTTCAGGGGCATTTCTGAACCGTATACAGGTACGCGGACACCGTCAAGCAAATGCACAGACGCACGTCCCGTGCGCAATCCTGCAAACTCATTCTTTAAAACTTCGATTGTTTGTGCTGTTTTCTGTTCAACTTCGGCCTTTAGGGCGGTATAATCCATGTAAAATCTCCTTATGTTTAAAAATCGTAGCAAATTGATTTGACATTTGGCAAGAAGAAATATAGAATAAGCGTTCGCATGGGGTTGTAGCTCAGTTGGTAGAGCACTTGCATGGCATGCAAGGGGTCGTCGGTTCGAGTCCGATCAGCTCCACCAATATTTTAAATAGGATAAACATCCTGTTTGGAGTATGGCGGATGTAGCTCAGTTGGTTAGAGCACTGGTTTGTGGTACCAGTTGTCGCCGGTTCGAATCCGGTCATCCGCCCCATTTTAAAAAGCCGCCATTAGGCGGATTTTTTAATGGGCATGCGGGACCGAGATGAGAACCGGTACGGTTCGTGTGCGAAGTTGGCGAAAACATGCAACGCAATGTTTGAGCCTTACAAGCCGAAAGGGCCCCGGCGCGATAAGCGACGGTAATTTACAATCCGGTCATCCGCCCCATTTTAAAAAGCCGCCATTGGACGGATTTTTTAATGGTTATAAAAAAATCCCCCAAACACGGGGGATTTTTGTTTTTTGCGGATATATTAACCAACCAGTTTCTGCCAGATGGTCTTTTTCTTTTCCGGCTGCTTTTTACGGCGACGACGCGGCGCATTCATTGTTGTCTTTTTCGCGTCCGCATGCTGTGCGTTTTTCTTTTTTGCGTCGGTGGACGGCTCGTGCGCGGTCAGCAAATCATCGGTCTTGTTCTGTTCCGGCGCAACGCGCTGTATAGAATACTGGTCAATATTCATCATACTGTCATCGCCCACAATTACGATTTCTGTGTCAAACTTTGCCTCCATCGCGGCCAGTTCCGCGCGCTTATGATTCAGCAGATAAATTGCGACATCTGTCGGTACCGTCATAATGATTTTCTGGGCCGATTTTGCCAACAGTTTTTCCTGTAAGTGACGGAACATGATAATCGCCGCCGTCTGGATGCTTGGCACAACGCCCGCACCCATGCAATGCGGGCACGCAACGTATGACGATTCCATAAAGCTGCTGCGCAGGCGCTGGCGCGAAAGCATCAAAACACCAAAGTTATTGATTTTTGCAACCTGGGTTCGTGCACGGTCACGCTTCATAACCTCTCGCATTTTCAGTTCCAGTTTGCGGTTGTTCTTTTCTTCCTCCATATCAATAAAGTCAATCGCAACAATACCGGCCAGGTCGCGCAGGCGCAACTGCAATGCGATTTCCTCTGCCGCCTCCAAGTTCGTGTTCAGGGCCGTTTGTTCGATATCTTTTTCCTTTATCGCACGGGCAGAGTTAACATCGATTGTAACCATCGCCTCTGTCTGGTTAATTACCAGCGAGCCCCCAGACGCCAGCTGTACATAGGGTCCGTGCAGGCCCTCGAGCTGTTTTTCAACGCCGGCCTTTACCATTAATGGAACGGCCGCATCCTTGTAATTAACCAGCTGCTTTTTCGGCGCACGACCGTACATCTGCTGGAAATACTGTTTTGCGGCATCAAATGCCTCTTCGCCCTGAATAATCAGGACATCATCCTTGTCAGCCAGAAAATCGCGAACGATGCGACGCAACAGTGAATCTTCGGTATGAATGGTTACCGGCGCAACCGATTCCAGTGTCGTTTTGCGGATTTCATTCCACAGATTAACCAGATAATCATAATCAGCCGCAATATCGGCCGGGGCGGCACCAAACGCCGCCGTACGCAGAACAACCGTCATGCCTTTCGGAATCTTTAACCCGTGCAGAATTTCACGCAGACGTGCACGTTCAGACTTGTCCGAAATCTTTTTCGATATGCCATAGCTGTTGCGCTTACGCGAGTTTGGCATCAAAACCGCAAATCGCCCCGCCAGTGACAGGTACGTTGTCATTGATGCGCCTTTTTGGCCGCGCTCTTCCTTTACGCCCTGGACCAGCAAAATCTGCTTTGGTTTGATAACATCTTGAATCTTGAATTCACGGGCGCGCTTTACAAATTCCTTGTTGTCTTCGCCCGCACTGTGGTCGTCGTATTCGGCAACCTCGTCCCCTTCGTCATCCGGGTCGTCGTCGTCGTCGACAATATTGGCATGCGCCAGTTCCAACAGCTTTTTCTTTTGTTCGGCGGTTACCTGATAATAATCAGGGTGAATTTCAGAAAACGGCAAAAATCCGTTCTTGCCAGAACCGTAATCCACAAACGCCGCCTGAAGAGACGGTTCAACGCGAATTACCTTTGCCAGATAAATGTTCCCTTTTATCTGAGGCTTTGTCGTTGTTTCAACGTCAAAATCAGAAACGCGATTCGTTGCAGTATCCAACACAACAACACGCGTTTCCTCCGGGTGGACTGCGTCCACATATATTTTCTTTGACATATAATAATCCTTTGGTTTCAGGCGCGTACGATATGGAAATAATCCGTTCCCGTGGGGCGGTCCAGCCCATGCCAAGGAATGGCGCAACAATACCCATCAGCGCATTGCGAATTAAGGAAAATATTGACAGTATAAACAGCAAATTATTTACCCCATGTCATACGAGCACATATAACATAGCATAACGCCCGACATATTGGCAAGGTATTTTATTTCCGGCGACGCGGACGGGGCAGTACAGGAATTTTTTGCCGGACCTGCTCTTTCCAGCGCTGCATCTGGGAGCGCAGCCAGCGTTCGTATATAAAAAATAAACTGCCAACGCCGATAAGAGGCAAAACAAAATAAATTACACGATACGCCAACAGCGCACCGAAAATGTCCGCCTTGTCAACGGTATTTGGCAATGCTATCAGGAAAATTGTTTCAAAAACACCGATGCCGCCGGGAACCTGGCTGAATACACCCATGGTTTGGGCAATTACAAATAGACCAATAAATACACCAAACGGGATGTTAACAAACGGTATCAGGCAAAAATACAAAACCAGGCCCGCCAAAACACTGTCCGTCATCCCCAGCAACATTTGCGTTACCGCCATTTTAGTACTGGGGACCTGAAACTTTATCTGGCCGATTTTTACACTCTTTTTACGAAAGATTATCGTTACCGCAAAATATGACAGAACCGCCGCCAGGCAGAATGCAAACAGCATATTTATACCAAAACGGGCACCGGGGGCCGCCCCCAGAATATCGTGCGGGATTAAAAAGTAACCTATTATTACAATTGATGCACTGCCTAAAAAATATGTAAAACCAGATATGGTCAGCATCTTTAAAATATCGCCACCGCGAATCCGCCAGCGGGTATAGAGACGATATCTGATGGCGCCGCCACTGACCACGGCATGACCGGCATTATTACTGATTGCAAACCCCAGCATCCCGGCCAGCATCCATTTCCACCATGACACCTTTTTATTTTCGCCGACATAATTCAGCGCCAGATAATCATACAGCGCCAGCGCAAAATAACCCGCCACACATGCCAGCCCGGCCAGCGCCAGATTTGGCAACGGAATGTTAAGCACCGCGTTTAAAATATCGCGCAGGCTATAATTGCGCAGCTGCCAGTACAGCATGCCAGCCGCCAATATAAAGAAAAATATTCCCGAATAACTGATAAGCTTTTTAAACAGTCGCTTGACTTTTATTGACATATTAATCCTTCTGTGGGGGGTATGGTATCAATATACGGCATAAAATGCAAACCCAAATTTTACAACTATAAACAGCCAGTTACAAATAAAAACACTGTGTCAATCAAAAGGAACGTTTTCCTTGTCCGTGTTTTCAACTCATGTTATCGCAGGAATTGGGGACCTGTCAACGGCAAAAAGTGCCGAATCCAAACGTTCGTTTTGTATGGCATATAGAACAGGAAAAAACATGAAACATATCGGAAAGATTTTTGGATTTGGTATTATATTGGTGGCGATTACCACGGTCCCAGCGACTGCACTGGATTGTGACAACGACTATTATTTAGACGGCCGTGAATGTGAGCACTGTCCGGAACCCAGCGCCAGCATGTGGATTGGAACATGTGATATCGGCTTTGACAAAGACGGCGGCACGTGCGAACCAACCGAAACCAGCATAATAGGCAGCGCAAGTTCAGGATGTGGATATGGAAATGAAAATGGCGAAAACGAGCTTTATTCGTGCCGTGTTTATGCAAGCATTAATGACATGGCATGCAGATACTGTGATGCGACGGGCTGTTTTATTCTGGAAAGCGACTGCTATATTTGATTTTTTCGATTGCAATCGTATGGGCGGGCAGTATACTGACGTGAAAATAAAAAAGGAATTAATATGATGCGTCCCTCTATGCGAAAACCCAATCAAATGCGCCCAGTTTCAATGGAAACAGGAGTAAATAAATGGGCCGAGGGTTCTTGTCTGATAAAAATGGGCGGAACACATGTACTGTGCACGGCATCGGTTGATTTAAATCAGCCCCTGTGGAAGCGCCAGCAGAACAAGACCGGCGGATGGGTTACGGCGGAATATTCTATGCTGCCGCGCGCCAACGCAACGCGAAAGGGACACGAGCAGATGACAAAAGACCATCGCAGCGCGGAAATCTCACGCCTGATTGGCCGTGCACTGCGCAGTGTGATTGATATGGATGTTCTGGGGCGTCATACCATTAATATTGATTGCGATGTTATCCAGGGCGACGGCGGAACAAGATGCGCATCAATTACCGGCGGATTTGTTGCAATGGCAATGGCTGTACGCTGGCTGATGGCGCGGGGACGCATACACGACAACCCTATACGCGACCACGTTGCCGCAATCAGCGCGGGTGTATGGAACAATGAATTGATTTTGGATTTGGATTACGATGAAGACTGCGTGGCAGAACTGGATTCAAATTTTGTTATCGCAGACGGCGGCAAATTTGTAGAGATTCAGGCAACCGGCGAACAGCACCCGTTTACACGCGAACAACTGGGCGCGATGATGGACATGGCCGCCGAGGCATGCGCCTCACTTATCAATCTGCAGAAACAGGTTCTGGAATAAAAAGAGCTGTTTATTTTTTTCTTAGTATATCACCGGATTTTATAAACTCTGGCGAGTCATGAGGTAATGATTTTTGTGCACGCTTTGCATAGCCGCGCGCTTTCTTATCATTACCCATCAGCGAATAATATTCCGCCATGGCCCAGTTTGCACGCGCATCCGAACCATAACTGCGGGCCAGCACCCAATACGTCAACGCCGCCGGCGACGTCAAATTGGCACGCAGGCATAACTCCCGGGCCCGATCGTCATCGCCGGGGGCAGCACGCTCGGTCAGGACAAGCGCCAATGCCGTCTGAATCTGGGGGGCGTTTTGTACATGACGCAATGCATTTTCGTACGCATTGACGGCCCCGTCGTAATTTCCGGCCGCAAATTCTATATCGCCCAACAGTTCATAAAAATACCCGTTGCGAGGCCGGCGTCCCGTCAGCGTTTTTACCGTGGCACGTGCGGAATCATAACGGCCGCGGCGCATATCGGATATTGCACGCGCATAAAGCGACGCATCCGATTTATCCGACGCCGGGTAACGTGCATCAATCCGCCCGGGCGTATCCAGATACCCCACCAGTTTGGCCCGCATGTGCTCGTATTCGGCAGAATACTTTTTATTTACAGATTCATATTTGCCCGGGTGCGCGGCAATATATTCACGAACGTTTTTCAAACGTTCGGCCGTTAATGGATGATTGACACGATTTGGATTTATTTTGCTTTCCGCGGCACCGGTAATATCACGCATTTGTTCAAAAACCTGAACAAACGCCGCCGGGTCTTGGTTTGCACGCCGCATTAAATCCAGCCCCAGATTGTCTGCCATACGCTCTTCGTCACGCGAAAATGACAGCATGCCCTGGGTGGCAACACCGCCGGCACCGGCCAGCACCCCCGCCCCCAGCGACGGTTCCCCACCCGCCGCCATCAAACCAATTCCCAATGCCTGAATCAGCAATGCACGGCGCATTTCAGCGGCCATGCGCTCGCTCATTTGGACCATGTGGCCACCGATAGTATGCCCCAATTCGTGCGCCACAACCGCCTGGAGCGCCGCCGGCGATTTTATTTCAGTAAGTAATCCGGTATATATGTACACATCTTCGCCACCGGATACGAATGCATTAAAATCCTGGTCGTGAACAATATGGATTTTTAAACGGCCGGGCGATATATTCGCCGCCGTGGCAACAGGTTCCACCAACGCGGTTAGCAGGCGTTGTGTTTCAGTATCGTTAATCAATGTTGCGCCACGGGCCGCACTGCAGACAACAACACACAGAAAAAAGGCAAGTATTTTACGCACTGATACTGTCCCCGCGGTCAAAAATATACATTAAATCGCGCGTCCAGGCATCCGACGCCGGCATTTCCATCGCCGCACGCGACGCAAGACGGAACAAGTCACGATGCATGCGATAGTCTACAAAATGATACTGAATCCATCCACTCTGCCGCGTTCCCATCAGTTCGCCAACACCACGCATCATCAAATCTTGCTCGGCGATTGCAAATCCATCATCGGTCTCGCACAATACATCCAAACGACGCATGCCATCATCGCTTAAATTACGGCCAAATAACAGGATGCAATAAGACTGGCGATTACCGCGCCCGACACGCCCGCGCAGCTGATGCAGCGCCGCCAGGCCAAAACGCTCGGCATTTTCTATTACTATTATCGTGGCACGCGGGACATCAATGCCAACCTCTATTACCGTGGTGGCAACCAATATTCTCATATCCGAGTCATCATCGGCAAATTTCGCCATAACCTCATCACGTTTCTTTTTATCCATCTGGCCGTGAACCAGGCCGACACCAGAAAAATGTTTGGATAAATCGTCGTGTCGCGATGCCGCGGCGGTCATGTTTGACTCTTCACCCTCCTCTACCAATGGGCAGACCCAAAAAACCTTGGCGCCGGCATTAATTTGCGGTGCCAAATGCGCGACCAGTTCACCATATCGCGACATCGGTATTTTAGATGTCTTTATCGGCAGGCGACCGGCAGGTTTTTCATTTATAATCGACACATCCATATCGCCGTACATCGTCATTGACAAAGTACGCGGAATCGGCGTCGCCGACAGTGCCAATAAATCAGGATGCCGTCCCTTGGAACGCAATGCCTCGCGCTGGGCCACGCCAAACCGATGCTGTTCATCAATTATAACCAGCCCCAAATCTTTGTATTCCACATCATCGGAAAAAAGCGCATGCGTGCCCACCACAACCCGCGTACGCCCAGAACGTAACGATATTAACTTTTCCCGACGCAATGCACCCTTGTCACGGCCGGTTAAAATATCGCATACAATTCCTATTTTATCACACAGCGGTTTAAGTTTTGCATAATGCTGCTGTGCCAGGGTATCGGTCGGCGCCAACAGTGCGGTTTGCCCACCACGTTGCGCCATCCAAACAGCCGCCGCCAGGGCCACAATGGTTTTGCCGCTGCCGACATCGCCCTGGACCAGACGCATCATGGGCATACTGCGCGACATATCTGAAAAAATTTCATCCAGCACGCGGTTTTGTGCACCGGTCAATGCAAACGGCAACGCGCTATAAAACTGTTCCATCAAATTGTATTTTTGCGGGCGCACCGGACGCGCATTGCGTGCATCCATACGTGTTCGACGACTGATTGCGATGGCCGACTGGTGCGCCAGTAATTCATAATAAGCCAGCTTTGCCATAGGCGTAGCATTGGGCAGCAAGTCATCCGCCCCAGTGGGGAAATGAATTGCACGCAGGGCGTCAAAAAATTCGCATGTATTTTCATCCACGCCCGCCAGCCGGTCAGGCAGAGCCGCAAAAATCTGATCACGGACGGCGGTAAATGTTTTCTGGGTCAATCCTTCACCCGCGGGATAAATTACCTGAATTGCAGGAATTTTTGAAATATTTTCCGGTTCTTCTATAAATTCTGGGTGATTTATAATGTTACGAGTGCCGGTGCGTTCTAATTTCCCGCTGAATATTCGCCATGTGCCAACCGGCATTTTTTTTAGCCAGTAATCCAAAAAATTAGAGTTAAAGAATTGTATCAACACCGCCGCCCCGGCATGATCGGCGCAGACAATCTGGGTCGGGACGCGGCGACCGCGAAAACTGCGCCCCGGGCGGACGGATTTTATTAACAATTCAATTGTAACCGTCACACCGGGCGTTGCATCCGCAACATATTCGGTAACCGTGCGCGGACGGACGGCGGACGGACGATGCAACAGAAAATCCAGCACGCGCCGACCACCGACAACGTCTGCAAAACGCGCGGCCACCTTTGGCCCGACACCCTTTACAAACTGTAAATCAGTGTTTAGAAAATCGAACAGTTCTTTCTTCATACACTGATAAAGTTAGTAGAAAGCGCCCCATTATTCAATAATAAAAAAATCAGCGGCTATTTTATAACCGCTGATTTTATCATGGTAACATCTTCCTTTATACCGTCAATTTTCATCTGAAGCTGACCTATGCCGCTTTCCAGTATTGTAGTCCGGTTTTCCAGTGATGTTATGCGATGCTCGTTACGCTCTATTTCAGCCAATGACGAATCTTGGCGTGCAACCCAGTATATCATTCCCGCAATAAACGCGATTAAAAACCAGCCTGCACGCAGAGTGTCTACGATACTCATTATACCATTTTCATTTTTCATGTCATTTTTTCCCCCGCTGGGTCATGTTTTCCATCTGGTGAACCAGGGCACGCTGGGCCTCTAGGCCGCGCAGCTCTGCATCCGATGAACCCGGCCCCAAGGTGCGCTCTATTGTAATTTTGCGCAGATGCTTTAAAACCGCGATACCGGCGCTGGTGGAAAAACAGCGCACATAATTTTGTTCAATGTCTTCCATGACTCTACTCCTGTATCAATGTGGATTCAGACGCCGCCATCTTTACAATCGGCGCCAGATATTTTAACTCGGCGTCACCGTGCAGCTTTATGCGCTCGATAGTGCCGCGACGCGACAATATCTGCAGACCGCGTTCCACCAACGGACGGATAAATTCATGCAGCAAGCGCCCATATGTCGCCCCCAGAATTCGAACCATGTCGGCATTACGCGCCAATATTTCTGTCGCGGTCATTTCCTTTTCCGACAACAGTCCCAAACGATCCGCCAGCATTGCATGACGAATGCGTTCGCGCAAATCTTTCAATATTATCTGTGACACGTCAAAATCCGCGCCAGATGCCAATGGGGTCAGACCACTGCTGCCGACGGCCTTTGGGATAATCGCCCCGGGCGTCAGGTTTATATTCGCCAGGTTAATTACACCATCATCGTCCGCCTGCCAGATGCCAGAAACCGCAATTGTCGCATTTTTTAGAACCAGTTCCACCACCTTGTTCGCAGTTTTTATATCCGGCAATGCACGTAATACCGGGCCGCGGCCATATTGCTCGCCGCTGGCCAGACTCCAGCGAAAGATGATATAGGGATTCGTTTCAAATGTTCCGCGCGACACAATATTATTTTCAATATCGCCCCCCGCATCCAGCCATGCTGTGAATTCCGTGCCATTTAGGCACTGAATAAGACGCAGTGGCATGTCGGGATTGCGTTTTATAGAATCCCGGATATCAACCGGCGGGGTCCATGACGGATAACGCTCTATCACATCAGATGCCGGCATAGATGTCGTATGAAACACCACATCGCCCAGTAACGCGATATCATATATTGGAATCGCACTGAATGAAAACGCAGAGGCTGCGCCAATTGGCTGCTCCGCCATAAACAGACACGCCGTGCCCATCGTTACCAAATCCATATAACACTGATGAATTGTGGTGTAAAAGTTGGAATCGTTCAAATTTGCACGCAATGCCGAAACAGCCGGCGCAGCATCGGGAGCGGCGTCACTTTCCGGAATCAAATCTATCCAGGCTGATTCCGGCGGCGTCAACAGCGAATACATCGCCGCCGCCAGGTTATCCGCCGCGTCAGATGCCGTCGCATCAAACAGCGTTGCAGCGTCCGCATCATCGCATGGCATGGTATACCGGCGACATGCGTCCCAGCGATTTATCCACGGCGTACGCGCATCCAGCGCACGACGGTACATTTTTTCTAATTGCTTGATATTGTTTTGCATAACATTACTCCTTTTTATTTGTTGTTGCATGCAGCAAACTAAATCTGAAAATCGGTGTTTGCGGAAAATGTGCGCACGGCGCCGGACTGGGGGCGGACAACATACGGCCGCATCATCAGCGCACCGGCCACCGCATCCAGCCCGTCGTCATGTGCAAAGGCACCAACCGGACTCCACCCCAGCATTTCCGAAATCAACGGCGTTTGACGAATACGTGAATGCGCATACAGACGCCCAGTCGACAACAGGGGCTCTATTGCGTCCAAAATTCTCGTTTCCTTGTTGTGGTTGTTGACTATCTTTTGAACAAATACATTGGCCCCGCGACGCGCCGCCACATCACGCATAATTTCAGGCAGTGCGTTTCCTATGCCGTTGGTTTCAATCGCAATGCGTCGAACCAGACGCGCCCCCATGAAATCTAGAACCATGTCACACTGTCGCGCCAAAGGATGCGTTTCATCATCCCCAACGCGCAGATATAACGCATCATGGATAAATGCACGCCGCGCAGTGTCATCACGAAAAATCAACACGCATACACTGCCGTCGGATTTCTGGCGGCCGGACGACGGGTCCCAATATAACGCGGCCCCGGTAACCGGGTCCGAACCTATGCGGGCGGTTCCGGGATCAAATTCCGAATCATAAAAGCGCAGAGCACCAGGGTCCAGGCGGCTTTTGTCCAGGCCCGCACACGTCAGCATCATCTGGGATTGGAAATGACGGTGCCCGACCGTGCTGCGCATTTCATTTATGCGCTCGACCGGAAAAAGTTCCGGCCATGCCGGATTTCCGCCAGAATCTATAACCGGTATCTTTAATTCTTGATATCCCTTTAAAAAAGGTGTGGAAATGGCAAAATTTTTATATACTATGTTTGACATGGACTTTACCCCTAAAACATTACCGACAAATCTGGAGGCCGAACAGGCGGTCTTGGCCGCGGTATTGATGAACAACCGCGCACTGGAACGCGTATCGGAATTTTTACGCCCGGAACATTTTGCACACCCCGCACACCAGGAAATATTCAAACTGGCCCAGCGTCAGTTTGCCGCCGGAATACCATTTGATATTATCACGGCAAAAAACTATCTGGACCAGCAGGGAACACTGGAATCTGTCGGCGGGGTTGATTATTTAACACAACTGGCCGGGGCCGGGGCCACGGTTGTAAATGTGGATCAATACGGCCGCATCGTTTATGAAAACGCAGTGCGCCGCGACCTTATCAACATAGGCCAGGGAATAACAGATGCCGCATTTGTCGAAGACCTGGACAATCCTGTTTCGCGCCAGATTGAAATTGCAGAACAAAAACTGTTTGATTTGTCGACACTGGGCGATACCGAGCATGAGCCGGCATCAATTGCAGACGCATTGACAGAGGCCCTGCGAGAGGCTGAAATCGCATACAAGGCCGACGGGATGCTGTCGGGTTTGACCACAGGACTAAATGCGCTGGACAAATCAATCAGTGGCCTGCATCATTCCGATTTGATTATTATCGCGGGTCGACCTGCCATGGGAAAAACCACACTGGCGATGAATATCGCATTTAATTCTGCAAACGCGATTCTGGCGGGACGCGCCAATGAAAAGTACAAGGGCGCGGTCGTATTCTTTAGTCTTGAAATGTCCAAATCCCAGCTGGCGGCGCGTGTGCTGTCATCCCAGTCAAAGGTTCCCGCATCCGCAATGCGCGAAGGTAATCTGACCGATGAAGACTTTCTGAAAATGTCACAATATTCCAATGCAATCGGGCGCGTGCCACTGCACATAGACGACACGCCGGGCATGTCGGTACCAATGATGCGCACGCGGGCACGGCGCCTGGCACGAAAGCATGGCGGAATTGCATTAATCGTAATCGACTATCTGCAGCTGATGACATCACCGGGCGGAAAACGAAACGAAAACCGTGTACAAGAACTGTCCGAAATTACCCGCGGCCTGAAAATGCTGGCCAAGGAAATGGATGTTCCCGTAATTGCCCTGTCCCAGCTGTCACGTAGCGTTGAATCCCGTGATGACAAACGCCCCATGCTGTCCGACCTGCGTGAATCTGGTTCTATTGAGCAGGACGCTGATATTGTTATGTTCACATACCGCGAAGAATACTATCTGCAGAACCGCGACCCGTCACAGCGCCTGTCTAACACAACCAGCGAAAACCAGATTGAAAACTGGCAACGACGCCTGGAGCGCGCCCGCGGCAAGGCAGAAGTTATTATCGGTAAAAACCGACACGGTCGCCCCGAAACCGTTCAGCTGGCATTCCTTGGCGATTACAGCCTGTTTGACAACCTGGAAGAGGCAGATGCCCGCGGGGACAGCCCGTTTGCAGACACACCGTCTGTAGCCTCTGCGACAAACACCGGGGAATTTGACGACATAAAATTTGACGCCAGTGCCATCCCAGACGATATGCCACTGTAATTATTCGCTTGCCTTGGGCTGTAAAATTGACTAATATTTTGTCAAGATTATCAAGGAGTTCGCAATGGCCCAGGAAGAAATCATATTTCCCAATAATATACGCAACATTCGTTTGGCGGCCGGTATGAAAATGACTGAACTGGCACGGCGTGCAAATTTATCTTTATCTGCCGTTTCCAAAATCGAAAAAGGTGTACGTCGACTGAATCAAAAACAGTTGCTTAATATATGCAACATACTGGGGTGCAAACTGTCCGATATTTTTATCAAGGAATCGGATGATGTCGCCGGCCAGTGGCAGAATGAGATTAAGCGCCGTCTGAATGATAACGAAAACAGCGGACTAAAAGTTTTCGGCAGCGGGGTTCGCAAAATTCGCCAGCAGACCGGCAAGACTATTGCCCAGGCGGCAAAAGATGCCGGAATGACGCTGTCGGTATATCACAAGATAGAGGTGGGACAGCGCGAAATCTATGAAAATGAAATAGAACCGCTGGCCAAATCATTCGCCCACAGTGTCGAATCCCTGTTTGACGAGATTGCAAAATTATACAAATCCGGCGAACTGAACAAACAAATCAGCAAGGTAAAGGAACGTGTAAAATCCGTCCTTATCCCTGGCAGCCCGCTGTCGGGAATCGATATGCATGGCGGTTTGTACGGTGCAAAACTATATGACAGTGCACGAAAAAAACTGGTTCCGGTGTTTGGTATGCCGGCGGGAAAATCCATTGCATTCAAAAAGTCGGACAAAACAATGATTGTCGCCCCAATGACGCTGGAGGCACGGCCGGGTATTTACGCCGTTATGCCAAATTCCAAACGATTGGGCGGTTTTATACCTGAAAAATCATATATATTTGCCGATGCGTCTGCAAAACCGGCGCCGGGTGATTTAGCCGTGTTTTTAGATGCTGATTTTGCAACACTGGATGCGGATACTGCCGCCACCGCCCAGGTCGCGGTCGTACGCACAGATACCAAAGGACGTATATACGGCCAGGTAACGACCCCAGAAGAAAAAGTTTCAGGTAAATCCATTCACAAGGTTATTATGATTGTAATGGAATAATAGCGCCCAATATTATGCCGTAGATGGAGGGGACATCATGTTGAACGTAAAATCCAGTATCGTTGCACAAAAACTGCTGAATCTGTATCGCCAGGAACACGTGATTGTTGGCGGATGGGCCGCTGTGAATCAGGTATTCGTTGCAGAGGCAACCGCAGACGTTATCGCGGCACTGCGTGAATTGCCCACCGGACGCAGTCTGGTACGGCATATTGAAAACCTGCGCAGTGGAAAAACACCAATGAATTCGATTGAGCGGGAACTGTTGCCATACGGCGGCGCAATGAGCGAAAGCATCACCGCCGCCCCTATGGATGCATCAGGCTGGCGCGAATTAGAGAGCCTAATATCCGAATTTACCCCAGATCAGGCGGGATTGGAACGACTGACCCAATCGCCGGTTATAAAAAAGTATGGCCCGGAATGGGTTGTTGCAATTCGCGCCGCATTGGCGGGCAATACCCCATTGCAAAAAAAATGGGACACCATTGCACAAACATATCGTGCATACCACCTATGGAATACGGCAACAGAAATATTGAATACACCGATATCAGATCGCGTTCGCGCCCAGCTGCAGGTTGACATGCCAGAATACGAAACATACCTGCCAATGTTTGGCGATGCCGGAACAGAACTGTTGGGAAAACTGCGCACGTTTGTCAGTAGCGTAAAACCCAATCCATCTCAGACCGCGACAGCAGACGCTGTATCATCAGAGGCCGCATCAGCCGCCGTGTTATAAATCGTATCTATGGCGTGCGGTGTGCCAACATATAAAATAGCACCAGTCGGGGACAGAATAAAATCAAGTTCACGCAGGCGCTCGCGCAGTTCGGCGCGCTTTCGCGGGGTGTTGCTGGTATTGGGAACCTCTACATCGTCGCAAATTATCAAATCAGAACGCAATCCTGTTATATTACCATAAACACCCTGGCATATCACAGATGGCTCTCGGATGCCAATCGGCCGATTAACTGTTATACGCCCGGCCGCCCACTCTTTTTTATTTGTGGGCACCAATGAAGCACACCTGGGGTGATTTTCCAATATATGCCTGATATGTGCCACCATTCGCGATGCCAGCGTTGTTTCCGCCGACAATATCAGAATTCTCGTTTCAGGATGCAGATACAGAACACAGGCGGCAAAAATTCCAACAACAGTTGATTTACCCGAATGTCTGAATGCCATTAAAAGGCCGCGATGTGGTTCATGCTGCCACACATCTACTAAAAAACGCATTATATCGCGGTGATGGCGCGGCGTAGAATGGCCCAACAACTCGTTCCATTGGTCTAAAAACTTATAAAACTCCGTAATCATCACGATTTTCGTTTGGTGCACTGTCGGTAATATAGCCGTAATCGTTTATCAACAGTGGCAATGCCCCGGCCAATACCGACACCAGATTGTTATATATCCCCAGTACGCCCCCGCCGCCCAGTTTGTCTTTTACCAGATTGTTTGTATATTCCAAAAAATCCTTTACGTTGTCGTGCGTGTTTTGCCATTGCGCCAAATCTACATCAATCTGGCGGACATCACGCAGTGCGGCCAGCAGAAAATTAAAATCCGTATTTAAATCTTCGGGATCTATTCTGGCCGTGGGCTGGTAATCAATTACACGCGACAATGTAACCTGGCGAAATATATCTATATGCGTTCCATCCGCGGGCGGTGCCGGGAATATTACAGTACCGCCTGTCAAATCCTCGTTTGGATATACGCCGTATTCTGTATCGCCAAGCCCCCTATCGTCCAATGCAACACGGATATCCGATTCCTGGAAAAACGGAAATGCGAATAAAAATTCCGTTGTTACACCGTCGCCGGTATAGCTAATCTTATGCATTTTTGCCCCCTATGCCTATCCCACCAGCTGGTCAAACCGGGATAACAGCGACTTTACCAGGTTCGGCTTTTTAGCATGTGCCTTTTTCAGTTTTTCAAGACTGCTTTGACGCTTTTCACGATAGGGCTGTTCGGCCTCATCCCGCAGACGTTTTAGCACGGCCTCTTCGGTCATGCCACGCCCCGCACCAGACATTCCAGAGGCCCCATATTTCGCACGCTGGGACGCCAGCGCCTTTTTTACCAGGTTGTTTTTCGCCCGCTCGTCTGCGGCCATCTGCTCTAATATTTTCTTTCTTTCGCTTTTTGCTTCTTTCTTAGCTTTTTTATAATCCAAAATCTCTGTAACGTCAGATACAACTTGTCCCATTGTTTTTCTCCTTGTTATATGTGTAATTAAATTGAATACCAGCCATGCATCGTTACCGATAAAACAGTAACCGGCATCGCATCAGAACCATGCAGGCGCCACATTGGCGATAACGTATCACTGCGTGTTCCCAATACATTCATAAATACGTCGCCACTGAAACCGGGCGAATCATCTTCATAAATAGAATTTGGCAATGACACACGCGAACCGTTTATAAACAACGATTTGGTGTCCAAAACGCGTGCGCCTATTTTTCTGATTCTTATTTTTTTCGGATTGTGCCCCCCTGCACGCAATGGCAGTGCCGCGGCAGAAAAAGAAAAACCATATTTTCCTGCGTCAACCATTGCTGTATCAGAAAATTTTTCCAGAAAATAGGAATCGCCGCGCATGGTAACAACATATGTTTCATCGCCGACCACGGCCACGGATTTAAACAAGCCCTGTGTTTTATAAACGCCCCATGCAGATATACCCAATGCAGAATTTTTATTCAGCACGGCCATATCGCCCGACGCCATTACCACAAACAGCTGATGTGCGGTGCCGTTATAGGCAATGTCCAGCGGATCTTGCATCAAGCTTTTCGACAGTGCACATAAATCATTTGCGTTATAATGCTCGCCCAGTTCATCCAATGTTAGTTCACGAATGTCTTTCTTGGTGGCGGAAATAAATACGGTTGCGCCCTCAACTTTTTGCGGCGGCAGATATCGTGCAGACACGCTGCCGACGGCGGTATGTTGCTTTATATCAACCGCAGACGGGGTCAGCGGCTTGCTCGATATTGCCCATTCGCCAACCGATGTCAGGATTTGCAGATTATCACTGCTGACAACGGTACAGATTTGCTGGCGCTGTTGTGACAACAGGGTTATAAATATCGCCTCGTCATCCAGGCCGGTACCCACATTAAAGTTATTATGTCGACCAACCTGGGACATCCATACACCCGCCGGCCAATCACGCGATCCCCCAAACACCAATCTGTCCTGGTGGAAAGAAATACTGCATGGCCATCCGCGGGTATTGCTGAATACGGCCTCGGTCCAGTCTGAAATCGCCGACGAAGGCAATGTATATGGCCCGTTCGTATATGCCGTGACAACAGTTGGACTGACATACTGGGTAATGACCCACTGGCGTCCCAACAGGGTCAAACGCCCGTTTACATGGCCCGTGTTCCAAAAAGCACTGTTCGTGGTAAACGTGGCATAATTGTTACCCGCGGCATTTTGAGTTACTGTGATTTTTATATCTGCGGCGTCGTCAAACTTCATAAACGGAACACTGATGGTCATATCGGAATCATTGCGGGCAAATCCGAACCGGGTCAGTGAAAAACCGTTTTCCGTTTTCTGTAGAACGCGCGGCTCGTAATCGGGATGTACAAATATCATCGTACCAAATCGCTGGGCGTACTGCAGACGCGCATGCGCCGCGGTATCCCACGGCGACAACAAATCACGAATCAAACTGCCATTCGAATAGACCAGTATATGCCCGTCTGTCAGCGCCAACAGATAATCCTCTGTCTCGGATACGGAAAACGGTATCAAGCGCGCCGACGAACGCAGTGACGCCACCGATGCCAGCCCCCGGCGACGCGTCAATCCGCCACCGGCAATAACATCCATGTTTTCCAACTGGGCCAGGCCGTTTATATCGTCGCGAGCAAAGAATTCAGAATCAACCTGGCCGCTGGCGAACGAGTTTTGTGTTTTTACAAATTCTCCCATCTCTATACCTCTGTCGTATTAAAAACGGCTGCTGATTAATGAAAAATTATCTATTGCCTGGGCAGACGACGTCGTACTGTCGATAAATTTTGCAGACTGCAATTCTGTTTCATACAGTGCCGCCAGCATTCTGAAAACACTCTGTTCACCCAACAGCGGGATACAAAATTCCATAGCCAGTCTGGTTGCCGCCAGTGATGCAAAATATCCAGGATATGATTCCGGCGCCACACGCACCATCCCAACAATAGACAATGTATCCGCCCCAGGGCACAAAATCTTGTTGCCGCGAATATCGCCGTGCGTTTTCACAACGCGCAGACAATCAGCCGGGATTAAAAAGTCTCCATCGGTGTTGCGCGTCAAATCAAACGAGCGACATGCAAAACGCCAAACATGCGACGCCAGCAACGCATCCATCACCGGATCAAACAATGTCCGCGACAAACGCGATGCCGCCGTATCATCGGTCAGCGATTGGATGGGCGCTTCGCCCAGTTTCAATAGTGCCATGGAACACAAATCTATTTTTGTAAGCATAAAACGCCCCTTTTATTTTTATTAAATTCGGGTCGGCATTACCGACCCGACAGAATTTATGACAGCGGCGCCAACGTGACATTTGTCTCGTTTGCACTTACCTTTTTAAACGCGGTGTTATCAGACCCGTTAATAATTATAACGTCTCCAACATTCATCAGTGTCTTTACGCTATCGAAATATCCAGCGGCACTGATAGTATCCATCTTTTCCGCCGCCGCATAATGCCACAGCGTGAATCCATTCGCATATGCTATTACCGACAGGTTTTTGTTTTGAAATGCCATTTCTTATATCCTTTTGCTATTTTTATTTTGCACCAGCCGTCGATTCTGCAACAGGCGCTTCACTGCATTTAACGCGTACGATTCCGGCCGCATCAATCAAGACAGCGCCCTGGGACATGCTGTTGCTGATAAAGTGGGCGGCACGTTCGCCATGCCATGAAATATCTGTTTTGACCTCTTGGCCGCAGGCATGACCAACACTGGATGCATGATATATAAAGCAATCGCGGTTCATGCCCGTTACCGGCAGGCCGTTATGCAGAACCCATGTAATCCCCAGCCACTTGCGCGCTTCGGCACCGTTTGCCAATGGCGTATCGCCAACATAATCGGCAGATACAAACTCTTCCATTGCCAACAGTTCATTCCACTGATGAACACCTACAACCGCAAAGCGACGGCCATCATCGGGAACATCATTTGTATTCAAGACCTCTAATGCGGACAAGATAAGGTCCTTGCCCAGACCGTTGGAATAATCGCCCACCGACGCAGTCGACTGATTCATCGCATTAATAATAAGTTCATCCGTTTTACGGCCCAATGCATAGGCACCTGCGGACGCAACAACACGGCGTTCGTCAACATTTGTTTTCAATTCATCCAATGCATCAACCCAGTCGCCCGCATAATAATCCTGCAGGATACATTCAACCGGCTCATGATTTAAGTTCATAACCGGTACAATACCATGACGGGATTTTGTGCTGGCGGTACCGCGGCCAACCTTCTGAAATGTTGTGCTGGCGCCTATAACGCCGGATTTGCTGCGAACGGTCGAACGCAGTTTGGTGCCCATCTGCTGGTATGCCAAATGAACATCCGCTTCGAATTGTTTCACGAAGACATTATCTATGGAAACAGACATTAATTTTCCTTTATGCTATAAATAAACAAAAGACACGCTATGTGCGTGTCGGTTTATAATTTTGCCAGAACGGTTATGCATATAAAATGCGCCGCCTGACAAAATACGCGGGTCCGGTATCGGATTATCCGTGTAAAGATTCAGTCGGACAAATATATTTGAATATACATCCGACTGAAACTTTACATAAAAAACGCCCGATGTATACGGGCATAAAATAAAAATCCCCGCAGATGCGGGGTAATATTATTTTTTCTTAGCGCAAGGCTTTTTTGCACACGGCTTTTTCGCCGCCGGTTTTGCAACTGCTTTTTTCGCAACCGGTTTTTTCACCGCCGGTTTCGCCGCTACTTTCTTTGCGGCCGGTTTTGCAACTGCTTTTTTTGCAACCGGTTTTTTCGCCGCCGGTTTCGCCGCTACTTTCTTTGCGGCCGGTTTTGCAACTGCTTTTTTTGCAACCGGTTTTTTCGCCGCCGGCTTCGCCGCTACTTTCTTTGCAGCCGGTTTTGCAACTGTTTTCTTTGCCGCAGGTTTCGCAGCCGTTTTTTTAGCAGCAGGTTTTGCCGCCGGTTTCGCGGCAGGTTTCGCCGCTACTTTTTTCTTCAAAGAAAATAATGCCATTCGTCTCTCCTTTTATTTTTTGGATAGAACAAATTTTTTTGTTCTTAGTTTATATTTTATCTGAAACTAAAAACATAGTAAAGGAGAAAGTGCAATTTTTTCTATGAATACAGTTTTTTAAATCCATTTTCTATCTTGCGAACGTATTCTGGATCTGCGTCACGCCAATATTTTGGATCACGCATCATGCGTCGCAAATCAGAATCAGAAAAATTTTCCGGCGTATTTTTTTCTGTTTGCACGCTGGGCTCCATCGATTGCATCATTCGATACAGCCCTTGAATTCCCTGGGGCGTAGCGCACAATGCATCAAACGCATCAGCAGGCAAAAAGCGCGTACCAAAATCATTTATTGCACGCAGTGCATCCATCATTTTTTCTGTGCCGCCAAAAAAATTTTTTAATTCCATATCTGCACGCGCATCGTTTTGCATTGAAAACAAATCAGACAATACGGGTGATAAAAATTCTTCTGCCATCTTATAAATTTTTTCAACCTGGCCAGATGTCAATCCGATTTCATGAAACCGTTCACGAATTGTTTCGTCATCAAACACTTCCGATACAGGGTATTGCGACGCACTGTCTGGAACACCGATTGCATGATTAAATTTTGCACGGGTTTCATCATCGCAGTCATCTGTCGGCACCGATACCATCGCACCAATTTTCTTTTCCAGTTCCGCATAAGATTTTATCAGCGCATCAGTATTGACCGTGCCATCCTTGTTCAGAAATTTTTCAGGAATCTTGTCCATGTTTTTTTCCTTTTGTTTTATTTGATTTATGCAGAAAATAAATTCCGCCCAATGTAAAGACCGCCTGCAGCATTGTGAACAAGTCACTGTCGCCGACCAGATATGCGGCAACGGCCGATAAAATTCCCACAGCTGAAATTATATGCGTCCGCCTATCGCGCAGGAAACCGCCGCGAATGATTTTTTCAATCATTGCGCCCCCTCCTTTATGTTTTGTTATAGATAGAATAAAAGACCGTCAACCTCTGATATATACCCGCGCGACATCGCCCATTCAGGAATACATGTGTCGTTATGAAACCTTGTTGCACCACAGCACAAATCCCCCAGACCGCCGTTCAACATTTTTTGCGCCACACGCAGACACATCTGAAAACCGGCATTGTCTGCAAACACCCCCCATAGATGATTATTTGGCGATGCTTTATCACGCGATGTAAAAATTTGTGCGTTTCGAACGATATCAACAGCCCGACAGTCGGCCGCACGGGCCGCATTGGCAATCATTGATGTCAGTGCCTCTACGCTGCGCAGTGACCTGCCACCGGTTTCCGCGAATACAGCACGCGCAATTTCATATCTTTCAATGTGTGACGGATCCGGATTGTTTATAACACTTAACTGCATTCGCTACCCTCGTTTTTACTTTTATAAAAAAACAGCCCGCGCGAATCGCCGGGCCAAAAATAAACAAAAAAATCCGCAACAAGTTGCGGGCAAAATCTTTACTGTTTATGCATTATATATTATCACAAATTGCATAATAAGTCAATACATTATTTTTCATTAATTGTAATTTCATCCCCATACCCCAGAATATCTTCGTTCCCGCGACGCAACATCAGTGCACCCTGCACGTTTATCCCCAGCAGTTGGACACTTTCGCCACGATATTCCACCATTTTATTAATTCCCATCGCCAGCGCCATCCAGCGTGTGCGCACTTTTTCAAAATCAGCACTGCGCCATATATCCAAATTTTTCATAATCAGCCCCAGCACATCCATCGCACTGGCCGAACAATACCGCCCCAGCCGCGTTGTTTTATATGATGCGGAAACAGTGGGGTTAGACTTTATGTTTACACCGATTCCCACAACGACAAAATCATTGTTATATTCTATTAGAATCCCGCTTATTTTTCTGCCCTTTACCATTATGTCGTTGGGCCATTTTATCTGGGCATCCACCCCAAGAGATATAAGGCTTTCGGCGACGGCAACCGCAACCGCATACGAGCGACGGGCATCGCGACGCGGGGCGTCAAAAATAAAGCTGACATACAAATTACCATGATGAGAAACCCATGTGCGCCGATACCGTCCACGCCCCGCACTTTGTGCGGCGGCCACCACCGCCGTATGATCGGCGGCACCACGACGTGCAATCAAATCATGCGCATATGACTGCGTACTGGGGATTTTTCCGAAAAACAGCAGTTTATAGTTTGCCAAGACGATATATCCCGTTGTCGTTTATTATAAAATCGCGACCATATATACGACGCAACTGATATATTGCGGTATCGACAGTATGGGTTGCGGCACTGGGTGAATACCCCAGCGCATTTTTTATATCGGCCGAACGCATGCCGCCTGTTTTATAGAGCAGAGTTACAATCTGTTCCTGTATTCGCGGCAACAATACATTTGTGCCAAATATTTTCCTGATTATATCGGTATTATCCACAATTCCCAAAATAATAGACTTTAATTCCATTACCGTCACGTTTTTAGGAATATTTAACAAATCAAAATTAACATCAGACGCATTTGGTGCATCCAAAATGGTTGCCCCCAAATCGCCCAGGATTTGACGCCACAGCGTATCAGACGTATATATACCGATACCTTTTAACATATTATATAGAATAAACGCCCGACGGGGCCGTGTCTATAAAAAAAGGCCGCCATACATTATATATGGCGACCGGGCGTCAGAACCTGTTAAAATTTGTCACCGCTCGGGCTCTTGATCGATATACTTGGTAAAATCCTGTATTTTCGACCCGGTTGATGATAAAATTTTAGATATGCTGTTGGTAGAAGGCCACCGTGGTTGTCCTTCCTTGGACCAACGCTTGCTCTTATTGAAAGTCGTGGGGTCCAATCCACTGCATTTTGCCAGGCCTGAACAAGACATATTATGAGCCATGGCAAAGCGCTCTATTGCGCGCCAAACATCTTCGTGTGTCATTTTCCATCTCCTGTTATATTAGTATCATCCCCCTGATGATGGCTGAGGACCGAGTACTAATTCAAAAAAATTTTATGAAAATTAGCCTGTTCTTACAACAAGTAGCTTTTCCTAGGATTTTGCTGAAAAAACTATTATTAAAGGCAAAAAAACATACACAAAAATTATTTTTGACAAAACTCTTGACAAACAAGAAAAAATGTATTACATTTCGATTCGTCAAAGGAACCAAACCAATGACCGGGTGCCGCAAGGCTTCCGCAGGGCCCAGGGATTCAGACTCCCTCCTACATTCTCTCTCCTCTGGACCTTGGACCCTGAAAACACTTTTTAGAATGCCCATTTCTTTTTCTCCTTTCCTTCCTTTCGGGGCATTCGAAACACCGCCGGGGCAACCCGGCGGCGTTTTTTTATTTTGTTATATAAAAAATACGGCGGACAAGCGCCCACCGTAAAACTTTTCAGAGTTCCAAAAAGACTTAGTGCGAAACCTTTGCCTCTGTCATGATAACATGCTTACGCACTTTTTTGTCGTATTTACGGAACTTCATCTTGCCTGCAGTATTCTCAGACTTTGTGTTTTTAGTTGTTATATAGAAACAGCCAGTTTCATTGTTACGCAGCTGTACAACTTCTTTATTGCCTTTCTTAGATGCCATTTTATTATGCCTTTTATTATTCTGCCACGAATTATGAGATAAATATTATTGAAAATCAAGTCTTTTTTCCCGCATGGCTTAGGAAAAGCATCAAATAGATATTATATGCAAAATCACATACTTTTATAAGCAGGGAACAGAAAGGATAAATCATAAAAAATATATTTTTCGCCGCGGCCACGGCCCTTGCCATTCCAGGGATAGTAAACGCGGTTACAGTCACCGGTAATGCCAGTGTACAAATCCAAGCCGCCATTACCGCAACCCAAACCCAGCAGATGAATTTTGGCACTGTTACGCCGGCCGCAACTGCGGGCGTTGTAACACTGACACCGGCGGGTGTGGTTTCATCAGCAACATGGGCACATACGGCACACCAGCGGCCGGAAAATTTGATATTACGGCCCAGCCATCGACTGCTCTTAATATTACATTCTCGAACGGAAGTGTCACAAACGGTTCAAATTCTATGACAATCGACACCTTTACATCAAACAGCACCACCGCCAGCAACACCACCGATACCAGTGGCAAACTGGCCTTGAACGTTGGGGCAAATTTAAATGTAGGCGCCAATCAGGCGGCCAGAACATATAATGGTACATATACGGTAACGGTTAACTATTGATAATTTGTCGGGGTATTTTGGCAATTTTGTGGCTGATGCCGATATGCGCATCAGCTGCAACATTTACCGCGACAAAAAATTTGTCGTTTGGAACCCTGATACCAACCACAACATCGGGTTCCGCCACGGTCAGTCTGAACAGCACAATCAACACAAACTCAACCGCCACGGTCGCCCCATCAGGGACCGCATATTATGCCGGCCTGGACACCCAGGTTACCGTTTTTGGCGACGATTATGGTAAAAACCATCTTTCGCAGCCCGGCGCCAGAATCACGGCGGGCCGCACAATGCTGGAACCATCGCCACGTTTATTGAACCTGGTACGATTTCAGGCCGGCGATATTGTCAGTGCGGGAAACAACCTGTTTTATAACGGCGTTGCCGGGCGCGGGATATTACTAAGCTCGTTCAAAGATTTGGTCATATCCGCTGATAAGACAATTGATATCACAGGCCCTATGGCCGCCGGCTGGAACGCAGAGCTGCATCTGAACAACCAGCTGATAGGATTTCGCCAGTCTGGCATTGACGGCCGATACGAATTTAAAAATATACCCGTTAATTACGGCTTAAACGATTTCAAGGTGGTTCTATACGGCCCATATGGCGAAGTTCGCGAAGAATAGCGACGCTATTACTCTGGAACATCACCCGTCAAAGCTGGCCAGTTTGGATATGACATCAGCGCACAACAGGCAAACAATTTTGTAATTAACGACAAATATGACATCGGCCCGCGGTCGGATAAAATTACCGCCAACTCCATGTTTTATTATGGGGTTACAGACAGACTTTCGCTTATTGGGGGCCTGGCCAGCGCACAAAAACCAAATTCACAGCAAACATCGCAATTTTCAACACTGGGCGCCCAATTGTCGCTTAACGGTGTATCGATGCAGTACAATACAACATACAATATGAACAAAAACGCAATCGGCCACCATTTTGATACCCAGGGCGATGTATATATCGGAACACTGTTTACGCGGTATGAGTATTACGGCGATACCGAAAGCCCTATTTCATACTATATAGACGAATATCTGCGCAACCTGTTTGAAGGCCGACTGACGGGGGCCCTGCCATGGATAAAATTCCGTATTATATTGCATATACTCATCGGGAAAATCAGTCGGGAAACACATACAGGGAAATTAATGCACGCCTGTCTCCAAATTTTATGCGCTATTACAACATTACTATTGAAAACACATGGAAAGACAATGATTTTTCATCAGAAAATTACATCAACGGACTATTCCAGGCAACATATGGCAGAATGCGTATAAACGGCCATATGCAATATCAAACCAATCCATCCCAGTATTTGCACGATTACGGGGCTTTTGCCGAATACAGATGAGATAAAAACACATATGTCCAAGGAACATGGAATCATGCTTGCCGCTAAAATTATATGTCGGGCCCCGACCTTGACGTATTCGGCATCAGCATTGGTCGCCTGTTTCGATTTGGCGGCCTGACGTTCAATATGTCATCGGATACAGACAGAAATTTATCACTGGGGCTAACATATAACATAAGCATTGGAAAAATACCGGGCCAAAACAAGCTGTTTACAAATGCAGAAAATCAAATAATGAATTATGGAACAATTTATGCACGCGCCGTTGATGAAGCAGGCGCCCCTGTTCCAAATGCAGCAGTATTTGTAACCGGCCGCGAGGCACCTATCCGAACAGACGCAAATGGCGAAGTTTTGATAACCAATATCGAACCGTACCAAAAAGCAATCATGTCGGTTGATGAACAAGATGTTTCGGATTTTGCGCTGGTGCCGGAATGGAATACAAAAAAACTGGTCCTGAGACTCGGCGTGGTTCGTCCGGTTGAAATCCCGTTCAGTCGCCTTGGCGGCATCGAAGGATACATGTCCGCATCAGGTAATGGCCGAAAATATACGATTTACATCAAAGACTTTGATGGAACAATTGTCGCGGTCAAAAGAACAGATTCAGACGGGGCATTTATTTTTGACGGCATAAAATACGGGACGTATTTATTAGAAGCCATCAATAGTTCCGGCCAAACTGTAGCACAACGCCAGGTAACAATCGACCGCAGTTTTCAAACAATGCGTACACCACTGGACGCAAAATAGAAAATATAATGGAATCTGGTGGGCATACAGAGACTCGAACTCTGATGGATTGCTCCACTGGAACCTAAATCCAGCGCGTCTACCAATTTCGCCATATGCCCTATCTTTTTTTCAGCGGTATGGCGGCACTTCGTAGTCGCCATATGCCCTATCTTTTTTT
>CATOOF010000003.1 GCA_951801825.1 uncultured Alphaproteobacteria bacterium
TCGCCATATGCCCTATCTTTTTTTCAGCGGTATGGCGGCACTTCGTAGTCGCCATATGCCCTATCTTTTTTTTAATATACCGGATAATTACGCGGGAATGTATCGCCCGGCTGTGACAGGTTGGATTTAACCCCACATCCGCCTAATATTACCAATACCAGCAAAGATAGAAAAATAGATTTCATAGGCACATTATAAAAACAAATCAGTACATCTGTCAAATAATTGATTTGCGAAAAGGCTCCTATTACAAACCCGGGCCGTCACAGATTATTCTTGGAAATATATGAAAAGCAAGGGAGCACAAAAAGATGTATCTTAGCAACGGTAATTATGAGGCATTTGCAAACCCGCTGAAACCGGCGGGGGTGGATAAAAAATCAGCATATATAATTGGTGGTGGATTGGCTGGTCTGGCGGCGGCGGTATTTTTAATACGCGACGGCCGGATGCGCGGTAATAAAATTCATATATTTGAAGAACTGGATCTGGCCGGGGGCAGTATGGACGGGATATACAACCCAGAGCGCGGCTATATAATCCGCGGCGGACGCGAAATGGAGGCACATTTTGAAACATTATGGGACCTGTTCCGCTCTATTCCGTCATTGGAAAACGCCGATGTATCTGTATTGGATGAATTTTACTGGCTGAACAAAGCCGACCCCAGTTTTTCACATACACGCGTTATAGAGCGCCGAGGCAAACGCCTGCCAACGGATGGCAAGCTGACCCTGACCCAGGGCGCAATCAAAGAACTTATTGACCTGGCGCTGATGCGCGAAGAAGACTTAAATGACGTTCAGATAAACGAAGTTTTCAGCGAAGAATTTTTTGAATCCAATTTCTGGCTGTACTGGGCGACTATGTTTGCATTTGAGCGCTGGTCATCGGCAATGGAAATGCGGCGATATATCCTGCGATTTGTACACCATGTTGGAACACTGGCGGATATGTCGGCACTGAAATTCACAAAATACAACCAGTATGAATCATTGATTACGCCACTGGTTAGCTATCTGGATACACGCGGCGTAAAATTCCATTACGACACCCGTGTAACAAACGTAATAACCAAATCCGCAAAAGGAAAAATCATGGCCACCCAGTTACAAATGGAATCGCACGGCCATACAAAGAAAATCGACCTGAGCCCCGATGATTTGGTATTTGTAACCAATGGGTCGATAACAGAATCTACAACATACGGCACGAACGATTCACCGGCACCCCTGCCCGCCGGAATCGGGGGCAGCTGGACGCTATGGAAAAACATAGCCGAACAGAATCCGGCATTCGGGCGTCCGGAAAAATTCTGCGAAAACATACCGGCGGCGAACTGGGTCATATCCGCGACAATAACGTTCAAGGACGACCGCATCGTTCCATATATTGAAAAAATCTGTAAAAAGAATCCGCACAGCGGCAGCATCGTCAGCAGCGGTCCCGTTACGATAAAGGATTCCAACTGGCTATACGGTTTCAGTATTTCGCGCCAGCCGCATTTCCGCAAACAGAAAAAGAACGAGATTATTGTCTGGACATATGGATTACTGTCCGACACCAAGGGTAATTATGTGAAAAAGAAAATTACCGAATGTACAGGCGCCGAACTGTGTGCAGAATTACTATACCATATGGGAGTGCCAAAAACAGAAATCGAAGACATCGCCCACAACAGCGCCAACACCGTGCCGGCACACATGCCGTTCATATCCACATACTTTATGCCACGTGCAATCGGCGACCGTCCAAAAGTAGTACCCGACGGGTCTGTGAATCTGGCTTTTATTGGAAACTATGCCGAAACGGCGCGCGACACCGTTTTCACAACAGAATATTCCGTTCGTACCGCAATGGAGGCGGTGTACACCCTGCTGAACATAGACCGCGGCGTTCCGGAAGTATTTGATTCAGGTTTCGATGTACGCGTACTGTTGCGCAGTATTTATTACCTAAACGACCGCAAGCCACTGCGTGATATCGACATGCCATGGCTGTTAAAGGTACTGGGAAAACAGGGCCTAAAGAAAATCAGCGGCACGTATCTAGAGCAATTGCTACAAGAGGCGCATCTGGTATAAGGAAAAAAACGCCTGCCATACGGCGGGCGTTTTATATTAGGACTGTTTTGCAACACGCTTTCTAAATTCCGTACACGGGCGGAATGTCGCCACACGGCGGGCTGATATTACCGCCGGTTCGCCCGTTTTTGGATTACGACCGGCGCGTTCGGCCTTTTGCAGAATCTTAAAACTGCCAAAACCTGCAAACTTAACCTCTTCGTCATTAATCAGCGACTGTTCTATCTCATCGAAAATCAAATCAACCATTTTATATGCGTCCGCGGTCGTCAAACCGAAACGTTCGCGCAATCTGTTTGCAAAATCTATTCTTGTAACTGTTGCCATTTTTAAATCCTTATCAATGCCGCACCCCAGGTCAGACCACTGCCAAATGCGGGATATAATATTAATTGACCTTTTTTGATTATTCCATTATCCAGCGCATACGCCATCGCCAAAACGCCGGACGCACCACTGGTATTGGCATGTTTATCAACCGTAACAACTATCTTTTCCAGCGGGAAACCCAATCGCTGGGCACCGCTTTGGATAATGCGCAGGTTTGCCTGATGCGGAATAATCCAATCGACATTGTCTGCGGTAATGCCGGCATGCTCCATTATATAATTGGCGGCATCTGGCATTAAAGTAACGGCTTTTTTATATGTTTCCGGCCCATTCATGGAAATCTTGTGATCAGGCGTGCCATGCAACATATCAAATTCACGGCCGTCTGCCATAACAACCGTGTCAATTATTCCGGAATATCCAGACGAAGACTGCTCAAAAATCATTGCACCGGCGCCATCGCCAAACAAAACGGCAGTGCTGCGGTCATCAAAATTCAAAAAGCGCGTCATTTTTTCTGCACCAATCAACATTATGCGACGATGCATACCGGCCGCAAAAAAGGCGCGCGCGCAATGCAATGCATAAATATATCCCGTACATGCACCGCGAACATCAAATGCCGGCTGGCTTTTTGTGGCCCCCAGACGCCCCAGCACCTGGACGCCGACAGATGGAAAATCCAATTCCGACGATGTGGTTGCAACGACAACCATATCTATATCATCAACCCCCAGTCCGGCATTATCCAGCGCACGTTGCGCGGCGGCCGCGGCAATATCGACAACTGTTTCGTTTTCTGCGGCAAAATGACGACTGCGCATGCCGGTACGCTGAACAATCCACTCGTCCGTGGTATCCATAATTTTTTCAAAATCTTGATTGGTCATGACCTTTTCGGGCAAATAAGACCCGTATCCAATCAGTCTGCTTCCCATGTCCCTTTCCTTTTTTTCCGGGACATTATACAAGCCATTATTACAACTTGCAATATTAAAATCTGAGGATAAAATACTTCTGTATGTCCCCATAGTTCAACAGGATAGAACAAATTCCTCCTAAGAATTAAATCCAGGTTCGAGTCCTGGTGGGGACGCCACTCGCCTATCTCGTTTTAGACATTGTTACAACAATATCACTAATGGCGGAATCAACAACCGACGGAATCTGGCGTATAGCCATATCATGTCCCGGACAACGTGGCACCCGCAATATATCACCCGACAGAATATTGCCAAGCACAACATTTTCAGCCTTTGACAGGCTAAATATATAGTCAAAACATATCATACCGCCGGGATTTAAATTCTTGTCGGCCAACGGCCGCAGAACATTGTTATAAAACTGGGTATATATTTCGTAATAGCTGTATTTGTCGGGATACATGGCCTGACATATATTAGACAACAATATCAAATCATATTTTTTATTCATACTGGCACTAAGCCCCGATATATCTGTATGAACAAAATTCAGCGACGCAGGCAATTTGTTCTTCAGCATGTCAAACATGTGTCTGTCATGCAAATAAGAAACCCATTCAACCGTTTTTTTTGAATAATCGCGGAACATGTTTTTGGTCATATAATTTTTCAGTATATAAAGCTGCAGACTTCTTGAAAGACTGTGAAATACGCCATTAATTATCTTGGGATTAAAAATATCCGTCGGAGAGAAAAAATAATCCATAAAATTATCATATGACAGGCCACGTATCATCTTGGTCTTTAGCTCCAGAATCAATGCCTGGTCAGAGTTGATATCAAACGTATCAACATAAGACGCACCATAAGAGTACGCCTGGAATGCATGATCGCCGGATGCGGCAACACTTAATACGCTTTTTCCTGACAAATTACCAATGCGCGACAGATACGCGGCAACATTTTCATTTGTAAAAACAAAAGCCGGCTCTTTGTCTTTGTAAAAAGAACTTGAACTATGTAATAATTTTTTATCTTCTGACATGCGGGGCAAAATGGCACAAAAAATTATTTATGTCAACTTTTTTATATATTCTTATTGTCATTAATTATTTTTTTGTGTAAAATCAGGTCCATCATGAAAAATAAAGCTGTAAAAATTAGTTTAATTGCCACAATACTGCCGCATATATTTTGTTGCGGGCTGCCCATTGCCCTTTCTATCATAGGGCTGATTGCGCCCGACGCCGCACACTTTCATCTTATTCCGCATTGGATGGAACCGTGGGTATTCGTAATATCCGGTGCGATGTTGTTATTGTCATGGTATCTGGTTATGCGTGACTGTCGGTGTGAATGCAACCACTGTCACGGTTCGCGCGGCCATAAAACCCAAAAAATTATTCTGGGGGCAATTACTGTTATATTTATAATCAGCATAGCACTGCATTTAATGGCACATAATTAAGCGGATTTCTTCCCTGTGCGTGAAAAACCGCATGCATGGTATCATAACAGCATACCCAAGGAGGACCAAGATGCCACTGATAAAAGGATGCAGTCGACGCGCTATTTCTGAAAACATCCGAACCGAAAGCCGCGCCGGGCGCCCACATAAACAAGCTGTTGCAATTGCGCTGTCTATTGCGGATAAAAACGCCTATAAGTGCGCCCCGCGAAAAAAGAAGTCGACATCAGCAAAATAAAACGCGCCATCGGCGCGTTTATTGTTTACACAAACTTTTCCGGAACCAAACCGCACAATGATTTCCATATGCGACGGAATATACTGGTATCAGGGCTACGCCGATATGTTTTCGGGGCACTATCCCCGGTGCGCCACCCGGTCCAACGCGGCTGGCCGTCGTGCAGTGTGACACGCCATGATGTAACAGTATCGCTGATAATCATATCCCGCAGCTTTTTTGCAAAATCGCGACTTTCAAATATTGCCACATTCTCGGTATTAAAATATGCACTGCGCGGGTCCAGGTTAAAACTGCCAATCCAGGAAATATCGTCATCAAATACAATTGTCTTGCTATGTAGAACCGAAAAACTGGACTGTTTACGCTCGCGGTCATGTTCCTTGCCACGCAGATTTTCTGCCGACAGCATGAACTCGTAAACATCCGCGCCCGATTCTATCAAATGTTTGCGGTATTTTTCCCATTTGGCATAAACCGTTGGTGCATTAGTAGATGCCAGCGAATTTGTAACAATGGTCAAATGCACGCCCGAGTTTTCTTCTCGCATCATATGCTCCAGGCCGCCCTGGCCCGGGACAAAATATGCCGCAGACAGATATACCTCTTTCTGGGTCTGGTCCCATAATTTCTGTAGCGCCGTGATAATATCACCACGATACTGTTCTTTTTCACGCATGGTCATTTCAACCTTTTCAGGCGGATCGGCCAAGAATTTCCCGCGCCCCCAGCTAAAATCAAACTTTTTAGAGCGATATTCACGCATCGCCAAATTTATTATCGAATTATAGTCCTTTACCGCCTTGGCGCTGTTTTCACTGTATTCCTCCAATCCACGTTCCAGCTGGCGCATGGCCTTTTTGGATTTTGCCTTTGGAAATACCGACGCCGGAATAGACAGATGATGGTCCCAGTATTCATTAAAGCTGTTTGTGGCATAACGTGTCATATCCCCCAAGAACAATACGTCCGTATCCGAGAAATTAGATGCCGTTTCCGGATAGAAATAATTACTGCCCACGTTGCGGCCGCCTGTTATATAGGCAACGTTGTCAACAATAAACAGTTTGTTATGCATACGCGAGTTAAGGCGATTAAAATCTAATAAAAACTGGGGATAATACAAGAAACGGGCACGATTTGATACAGTATTGAACACCTTTACCTCTATATTAGGATGCTGGTTCAGCAGCATTACGTCCACAATATCAGACTTGGTCCCGTAATCGTCGAGCAAAATGCGAATCTTGACACCGCGATCAGCGGCATTTTTCAGCTCTGCAATCAAAACCTTTGACGAAAAATCATTACTATAAATATATGTCTGCAAATCAATGGTCTTTGTCGCCATGCGTGCAAATGCCGCACGAATGACAAACGCCGATAGCCCGTCTTCTATAAGGGTGGCACCACTGACCCCTGTTTTTGCCGTCAGCTCGTCCGAATAACAGCGAGCAATTGGCGTCTCCATTGGATTATAATTAAAATCTGCGGCCGTTATTTTTGGCACATATCCGGCCAAACGACTGTCATGCGTGGTTGTCGGCACCGTCGTACAACCAACAAGAGGCAACGCCAGCATAAACATCGAAGCTTTTTTTAATATTCCCAATTCGAAATCCTTTTGAATGAACTTGGACACGATTATAGTATACAACAACTTATTTTTACAAGTCAAAAGCGCTTTTTTCGTTTGCAAGACATGCGCCATTATGATAAAATTAAATATTATAGAAGGGAATATTTCGCATGAAAAGACTGATTGCCGTGCTTAGTGGATTGCTGGTTTTGCCCGCATTTGCAGAGGTTGCGCCGATTTATTACGACGACGCAATCGAGTATTCGGATGTGGAGCTGGATGATGCTGATAATGCGGCAGTCGTCGAAGAAAATGTTGAAACCGATGTTCAGACAACACCGGTTTTACCAACCACCCCCAGCCCGCGTAACACAACAGGACGTACCGCATCACGTGCGGTGCCGGCATCGGGGGCAAAATCTGTTGCACCAACACGCACGGTAACATCACGCGGAACAACCACACGAAATGCATCAACGGCACGTACAACAACAACATCGGCGGGCGCATCACGCGCGGCAACGGCACGTGCAACAGTATCACGCGCCACACCCGCAACAAACACCACATCCGGTGTAACACCGCGCCGCGCAACAACAACATCTACAACGGCACGCGCCGCGACTAATTCTTCGATTGTTCAGACAGACACTGTGAACAAGCCGCTATATACTGGCCGCGTTGGTGTTCGGACCAGTGGCGTTACCAGCCGCGTTCCGACAATCCGCATGGCGGGAACCGGTACCACGGACACATCCGCAACAACGACCAGCACGGCCACAACAACGACCGACATGGACGAATTGGCCCAGGTAACCGATTTCTGCAAGGCACAATATACCCAGTGTATGGATAACTTCTGTAATGTGCTGGACGATAACCAGGGCCGGTGCAGTTGCAGTGTTAATCTGAAAAATTATGCAAATACAGAAAATGCGCTGAAAAAGGCGACCGAAGACTTGCAGGATGTCGCACAAAAGATTCAGTATATCGGCCTGACGGGGGATGAAATTGAAACCCTGTTTAACCAGACCGAGGCTGAGTTAAAAATGCAAAATGCAAATGACACCAGCCAGTTAAAGAACGATTTGGACCGCATCAAGAATTTGATTGTGGACGTAAAAAGCGGCAATGCATCAACGACAGATACCGGCCTGAGCCTGGATTTGTCGGGCTTGTTGGACTTTTCCATTTCCAGTACTGGATTTGACCTGTCTTCGATGTTCGGCAACACCGCCAACACCAGCAGTATCAGCAATCAGCGCGGCGAACAGCTTTATAAAACGGCGACCGCCCGTTGCAAGGCCGCAGTATTAAATACATGCTCGGCCCAGGGTGTGGACATATCGCTGATAACAAATTCATATGATTTGGAAATAGATAAGCAGTGCATCCAGTATGAACGTAGCCTGACCGAGACAAATACACAGATGGCATCGACAGTACGCAATGCAAAAAGCGTATTGCAAAAAGCCCGTCTGATGGTTGCACAACAAAAGAATGCCTATGACCTGCGCGGTTGTATTAATGCACTCGATACATGCATGCAGGACGAATTCGTATGCGGCAGCGACTATGAAAACTGCCTTGACCCAACCGGAAAATGGATTGTAAATGGCGAAGTTGTTGTTGGCAGCACACCAGGTGTTTCTGGTGGTAATTATACCAACAATGCGGCCGCCGCAAACACATTATACAGCGTATGGGATTACAGCGCTGACAATACGACAAAGAACGCCTGGTATAACAATGGCAGTGTTGGCGAATACATAGAAACAGAGTTAACCTCCTCGACAGGGAAACCAGCATCTAACACGACGAAGATGATAGAATATCTGCGAGGTAAGATAGGTTATGTAGAAGACGGTAAAAACTATGGTATGTGCTCAAGTGTACTGAACAAGTGTCAGGACCTGACATATACAGGCAAGAATACCGGCAAGACGTTTGATTTTGACAACGATGTAATAAAGCAGTATCTGCAGCGCACGATGATACAGATAAAAGCCCAGCAAGATACAGTATTGGCGTCGTATGCAGACAGCTGTATATCGGATGTAGCCTCATGTTTGTCCCAGAACAACTATAATTATAGCGGTTTGAACAACAGCACCAACACAGGAACGACATATTCAGATGCGGCCATCAATGCATGTATGTCTATTATCAAAACTTGTAAAAGTGCTACTACGC
>CATOOF010000004.1 GCA_951801825.1 uncultured Alphaproteobacteria bacterium
GATGCGTCTATACCGCAGGCATTTAACGGAACCTTACATACATTCAGCATCGTCGCAGGCCGCGTCAGACACATGTCATATGAGCCATCGGGATCATTGGGATCCATTGTATCTTTACACGCCTTTTGGAAACATGACGATATAGACCCGATACAGTTCTGGCGCGCACTGTCTTCCGCGATAAGTTCTGCAGATTTTATCTGTGGAGCAACCTCGCGCAGGAAAGTATCCCATACCTGGTCTTTTACCGCGACACAGGAATTGGTTACGTTCATACACAAAGGCTTTTTGGCCTCAAGCGTATCGTATGTTGATGCTGAAATTTCAATGTTTGTGGCGGTTCCTTTAATGGTATAATTTTTGGCTTTTTTCGATGTGCTCTGGCGTACGTTTGTGCTGTCGAATGCGGCAACAGATGCGCATTGAGCAAAATCGTCACCACAGCCGCCGGTTGTTATCATGCACTTTTTAAATTCAACCGTACATTGTCCCAGATCGTATTTGTTTGCGGTACGAAGTTGGTCTAAGGCGGCGTCACGCAATGCTTTTTCTGCCGCCAGTAACTTCTGCTGGCTGGAGTTTTTCTGTTGTTTCAGACTGTTTTCATATGCCGTGCAATCAGATTTTATACGCTGGGCATACATCATTTGTAGCATGGAGTGTTCCGCAGAACATTCAGGCATTTGTGCCACACACAGGTCACTGGCGGCGCGATGTAACGCATCGCCTTCCTTGCCCTCTATTGCATTAACAGTGCTGTCTGAGAAAATATTTTCTTCGTCATCAAAGTCAATCTGTGTATTCCATAAGGATAAATCCAGTTTGCGACGGGTGCTCTTTTTTTCTTCCTGGGTGCCATCAATTAATGACTGGGCCACAGCATTTGCGTTTGCAATTGCCTGTTCGGCATCACTGCCCATTTCGATTTTTTCAACACCCACCGTTGCCATTTGATAGCTACGCTGATCTAATTTTTCTATTTCTGCCAGGATGCTGTCTAATTCTGAATTACGATCACTGCAGATACAGCGGCCGCCACTGGCGTTGTCAATCATGCAGAAAGAGTCCATACAGCCATCGTATTTTTGCTGGCAGGCCTCGCTTACAACAATATTTTTTGTGGCCGTGGCGACCTTGGTGCCGGTACCAATAACCTTTTGTGTGGCGCCCGCGCGTGCCGCAACGGTTGCACTGCGTGCCGCGGTTGTCGCCGTACCAGATGACGCCGCCCCGCCGCGGGCCACCGTTGTACGGCCCGCCGTGGCCGAGCGCGCGGCAGATGCCGGGGCGGCCGTTCTTGTTGCACTGCGAGCGGATACAGCACTGCGTGCAGAATTAGATGCGCCTTGGGCGGGGGCCGCGCTGGTATTTGAAGTACCGCGTCGCTGTTGAGGAACAGCAGCATGGCTGCTAGACAATATTCCAACCAATATAAGCGTACTAATTCCTAATCTTTTCATTAAAAATCCCTTCACCATTCATTTAATCTTATCACATTATTATATTTTATAAAAATAGTTTTTTTATGCCTGCGTTTGAATTTTATATGAATACGTACATGTTTGGATTTGGACGATACGTATTTTTGTCCAATTTTCCGCTCAAAAAAAATTGATTGCGATGCAATCA